>NZ_REFA01000009.1 GCF_003852705.1 Amniculibacterium aquaticum | reverse complement strand
CCCATTAAATTTAGAACTCCAAAAAATGTAAAGAGCTTATTACCGATTTTAAAGTCGTGTAATAAGCTCTTAATTCTTGTCTGAAATTAAATCTTATTCAAAATGAAGATGGTTTTTCAGTGACCTCGTTATTTGAGAGGTGTCTAAATCGGATAGCATATTTGACCAATTAGGAATATTTTCTGTTTGCTGTATTGTTGGATTGCCTTGTGCTTTGACATGGGAAAGTAGAAAACAAAAAGCAAGAAGAATATAGATTTTTTTCATGATTTTTAATTTGTTAGGTTACTTTTTAATTTGAGAGGTAATTATCGTTATCTCATTTATTTTTGTTAGTTTGTATTAAAAAAAACAGGACTGTTTGTCATATAAATTGAAAAACCACCAATTAATAAGCCTACAAAAACAACCGGGATTGTTTTTCCTAAAC
This sequence comes from Amniculibacterium aquaticum, assembly GCF_003852705.1. GTDB lineage: Bacteria > Bacteroidota > Bacteroidia > Flavobacteriales > Weeksellaceae > Amniculibacterium > Amniculibacterium aquaticum. The sequence continues at coordinate 101,478 of NZ_REFA01000009.1, read as the reverse complement.
TGAGTTTATTGATTTTTAAAATATCATCTTTGCTAATCTGTAGTTCTTTGTTTTGATACACTCCAATTATGCTGTTGCCAGTAGAATTCTTAAATATAAACTGTCTGATATTACCTTTGCTTTTAGTTTTGATTATGTATGTTTTGTTTTCTTTCAGAACGGAATAGTTATTTTTATTGCTGGAATTCACTTTTGTAGTAACACAAGAAGTAAAAATGAGCAGCCAAATAAGACAAAAAGAGATTATTTTTTTCATAATTTGGATGTTTATGGAAATGGGTGGTTTTGTATAGTATTCCAATTAATATCAAACCTCCCATCGGTTATAATAATATAATCGTTGGGATTGTCATATCTAACAAATTTCCCTGAAAAATTTCCAGAAAAAATTCTATTAGCAAAATCATATCTTGTTACATTTATTGAGCCAAGATTTTCAATAGAGCCATAATACGCATAATTACTAATATTACTGTCCCAAATTTTAAAATAAATATGATTAAAAGGAATGCTATCTATTCCATTATGAAAATTACTTTGTTTTAAAATATATTCTCCTTGACCTATTTGAAATAAATTTTGCAAATGAATTATCATTTTAAATCCTGTGGAACTCGCACCGTCTTTAATTTCAAGCTCATCATAGGTATGTTGAAGATCAGGTGACCTCCAAAATATTACTCCCTTTGCAGTTGGTCCTACGCTAACACCGGTTGGGTCTCTGGGTATATAGACTTTACCATTAATTGTTACGCCAAAAGTATTAGCACCCACTTGTGTTTCGGCTGGCAATGTAATCGTAGGATTTTTTGTATTTTCACTATCTCTGCTACAACTCATAAGAGTTATAAACGATAGGATGTAAATTACTGTTTTCATAATATATTGTATTTAGGTCGTTTAAAGATAGTAAGAAAATTGGTGTCTTTTGCATTATTGTAGTCATAAGCTCTTCCCGAAACGGCAACATATTTTGAGGTGGTTTCATTGTAAGTTATCCCTCCGGCAGAAGGATTTTCTTCGTTAAAATTGAGTTTATGGAATGTAGTATTAATAATGCCTATATCAACCGAATTATTAGCAGTGGTTGATGTAGTTCTATTTTTTAATTCTGATAAACTTACAAACCTTGTTTGGTCGGAAGCTCTGTACAATTCGCTTAACGCTTGGTTAAAATGCGAACTATTAGAAATATTTATTTCTGTTGTATTGTAGTTGATAATGTTAGCAAAAGTGGTTACTTTATCTATTAAAACCCCGGAAGTTATTTGAGAAGTGTCTAAATTGGATAACAAATTAGGCCAATTAGGAATATTTTCTGTTTGCTGGATAGTTGCGTTGCCTTGTGCGACTACATGCGATAGCTGAAGATAAAAAGCAAGAAGAATAAAAAGTTTTTTCATATTTGTGAAATTAGTATAAAGTTTTGTAAAAAGAGTATTTGTATTTTTTATGGAAATGGATGATTTGATAAGGTAACAGTATTTATATCAAACCTTCCATCTGTAATCGTTATAGACTCATTTGGATTATCATATCTAACAAATTTCCCTGAAAAATTTCCTGAAATTATTCCGTTAGAATGACGAGTATTGTTAATTTTTCCTTGATTTTCAATCGATCCATAATACGCATAGTTACTAATGTTACTATCCCAAATTTTAAAATAAATATGGTTATTTGGAGTACTATCTATTCCATTTTGAAAATTACTTTGTTTTAAAATATATTCTCCAATTCCCAAATTATAAAAATTTTGCAAATGAATAATCATTTTAAAACCCACAGAACTAGCTCCATCAACAACTTCAATTTCATTCCAAGAGTTATCAGAAGTTCCCCAAAAAATCATACCCTTTGCTGTTGGTCCTACGCTAACACCAGTTGGGTCTCTGGGTATGTAGACTTTGCCATTAATGGTTACGCCAAATGTATTTGCTCCCACTTGAGTTTCGGGGGGCAAAGTAAATGTTGGGTTTTTTGTGTTTTCACTATCTCTGCTACAACTCATTAGCGTTATTAAAGAGAGGATGTAAATTATTGTTTTCATATCTATTGGTTATAAAATTAATATTTCAAATGTACAATTTTTGTAAATGGGGTTTATATTGAGTAGTAATTGTTTATAGTATGGGTGGTAGCTTCTGTTCTATTTTTTAATTCTGATAAACTTACAAACCTTGTTTGGTCGGAAGCTCTGTACAATTCGCTTAACGCTTGGTTAAAATGCGAACGATTAGAAATATTTATTTCTGTTGTATTGTAGTTGATAATGTTAGCAAAAGTGGTTACTTTATCAATTAAAAACCCGGAAATTATTTGGAGGTGTCTAAATTGTATAACAAATTAGACCAATTCGGTATATTTTCTGTTTGCTGAATAGTTGCGTTGCTTTGTGCTTTGACATGGGAAAGTAGAAGACAAAAAGCAAGAAGAATATAGTTTTTTTTAATAAGTACCAACAAATATTTAACAATAAGTTATAAGGAATTAGACGATTGATAGTTTGAATTTTATCTTTACTCTATTTTCTTTTCTCAACTTATTTGCAAGGATGATGTAATCATCAATAATAGAAATTTGCTTTCCCAAAACCGATATACCAAAAAATATGCATTTTTTTTTCATAGTAGCGATCAGGTTTTGTCACTGCAAAGCTACCATAAACAAATGAGGGCAATTTCAAAAGAAAAACCCTCATAATTTTTTATCGGACAATAGTGATTAACTATAAAAACCACGAGATTTTTTTACTCATGGTTCTTTTTTTTATGTGAATGACTCCATTAACTCATCGGTAATTTCCATGTTGTGATATACATTTTGTACATCGTCATCGTCTTCAAAGCGTTCCAACATTTTCATATTGGCTTTGAACTGATCCAAGTTCACTTCTTTTGTATTGTTCGGAATTCTTTGCAATTCAGCAGACTTGGCTTCTAATCCCATTTCATGAAGTTTGTGGGACAATGTTCCGAAATCTTCAAAAGCTGTGGTAATCATGATTTCTTCATCATCGCTATCTATTTCCTCAGCTCCTCCGTCGATCATTTCCATTTCAAAATCGTCCCAAGGCATAGTTACCAGCGTACGATCCAGAGTAAAAATTCCTTTTCGGTCAAAGATGAAAGCCAACTCTCCGTTTTTTCCAAGATTACCGTCAAATTTATTGAATACAGCTCTTACATTGGCCACGGTTCTTGTTGGGTTGTTGGTTGTACATTCCACAAAAAATGCCACACCACCTTGCCCGTATCCTTCGTAGGTAATTTCTTCATAATTTTCCGCATCGGCACCTGAGGCTTTTTTGATGGCTCTTTCCACATTATCTTTTGGCATGTTTGCCCCTTTGGCATTTTGTATGCATCGTCTAAGAGCGGGATTGGATTCTGGATCTGGACCACCGGCCTTAACGGCCAAGGCGATATCTTTTCCTATTTTTGAAAATGTTTTGGCCATTTTGTCCCATCTGGCCATTTTGGAAGCTTTTCTATATTCAAATGCGCGACCCATAGTTTAAAATTTTGTATGCAAAAATAATCATTTTAGGAAAATAAAAAAACGCTCTCATTGCTGAGAGCGTTAATTATTTAGAAAAATTTATTATTTTTTCTTTTTAGTTGCTTTTTTAGCTGGAGCTTTTTTAGCTGGAGCTTTTTTAGCTTCAACATCGTGCTTAGGAAGTGCATCCCATTTCGCTTGATCTTCGATTGCTGTAACGATTACTTTTCTGTCAACCATTCTTTCAGCATCAGAAGCTTTTTCAGAAACAGTAGCCAATTGCTCACCAACACCTACAGATTTAAGGTTAGCAGCATTAACACCTCTAGCTTCTAGACCTGCAACAACAGCAGCAGCTCTTTCTCTAGACAATCTCAAGTTGTACACATCGCTTCCTTTTTTGTCGGTAGCACCTGTGATTAGGTAGTTACCACCATCAGTTTTAAGGATTTTAGCAGCAGCATCCAATTTAACTTCAGATTCTGGTCTAAGAGTCGCTTTGTTGAAGTTGAAGAAAATATTCTTAAGAGCTTCAGTTGTTTCAGTAGCAGTTACTGTTTTAGGTTTTGGACAACCGTTGTATTCAGGAAGACCTGGTACAGTAGGACAAGCATCGTCTTTATCCAAGATTCCGTCATTGTCAGTATCTGGCCAAGGACAACCTTGGTTTTCTACTGGACCTGCAACTTCAGGACAAGCATCGTCTTTATCCAAGATTCCGTCATTGTCAGTATCTGGCCAAGGACAACCTTGGTTTTCTACTGGACCTGCAACTTCAGGACATTTATCGTCTAGGTCACGGATTCCGTCACCGTCGGTATCAGGACAACCTTTGAATTCTTTAAGACCTGGAGTATCTGGACACTCATCGTCTTTATCTAGGATACCATCGTGGTCTCTATCTCTTTGTCCGAATCTGAACATTAAAGATGCAGAAGCTTGCCAGAAATTAGCAACATCAGACTTGTCTCCTGGAGTGGACACATAATCTCCTTGTAGATTAAGACCAAAGTTTTTAGTCAACCAGAAGTTAGATCCAATACCACCTGTTGCAGTAAAGAAGTTGGCTTTTCCAACTAAATCACCTTCTCCATTAGCAGAAGAATAGTATTCTCCATTGATGTCTGTTCTTGGGAAAGTAAGACCAGTATAATCGTGTCTTAGGTACCCTGCACCTACTCTCAAATACGGATCAAACCAAGATTCTTCATTCCAGAATCCGTTGATTTTAAATTGCAAACCAAGACCTGTATTCAACATGAACTCTTTGCCCATACCGAATCTCTTGTTGTCTACATTTCCTACTGTCGTTTGCCAGTCTAGAACTAAATATTTGTTCAAGTTTCTAGCAACAGTTAATTTTGACAATGGAGGTGTAATGGTATAATTGTTCATGTGGAACACTTGCTTGAAGTTAGTCAAAGTTCCTCCAAAATCGTTACCTTTTACAGCTACATGATTCACTCCGTGCGCACCAACCCCGATTAACCAAGGATTATTGGTCGTTTGAGCGAAAACAGAAGAGGCAATTGTAAGTGCCAATGCTGAAATTCCTAATTTTAGATTTTTCATAGAATTAAATGATTAGATAATTATTAATGCAAAATAAATATAATTTTTCTTTATGCGCAAAGTTTTATTAAGATTTTTTTAACTGTTCTTCATCAGTCTGTTAAGATTTCTTTTATTCTCTCTATCTTTAATTGCCTCGCGTTTATCAAAAAGTTTTTTTCCTCTTGCCAATGCTATTCGTATTTTCGCCTTGCCTTTATCATTGATATACAACTTTAAAGGAACAATGGTATTCCCTGCATCTTTTAACTTTTTTTGGAATTTTTGAAGTTCCCGCTTGTGCAGTAGCAACTTTCGTTCCCTTTTTGTTTTATGGTTATAAAAAGTACCCAATTTATATTCATCAATCATCATATTAATGATGTACAACTCATCATCAATAAACTGACAAAAGCTTTCTGTAATCGAGGCTTTAGAAGATCTCAGCGATTTTATTTCGGTACCGGTCAGCACCATTCCGGCTTCAATTTCTTCTAAAATTTCATATTCGAATCGCGCTCTTTTATTTAGGATGTTGATGGATTTCTCTATTTTCATCGTCCAAAAATATGTTAAAAAAGTGAATTTTTATCTTAAAGTAATTTAACATCTTAAAACCCAATTAATATATAAGACTACAGCAATCGGTTTCTAAAATTAGTTTTCGTACTTTTGCAGCAAATTTACAAAACAATATGTTAACAGTATCTAACTTATCATTGCAATTTGGCAAGAGAGTGCTATTTGACGAGGTGAACATTCTTTTCACCAAAGGTAATTGCTATGGAATTATTGGCGCAAATGGTGCAGGAAAATCTACTTTTCTTAAGATTTTAACAGGAAAACAAGATCCAACGACTGGAAATGTTTCCTTAGAACCTGGTAAAAGAATGTCGGTTTTGGAGCAGGATCACTTTGCATACGACCAATTCACCGTATTAGAAACCGTACTTCGAGGAAACAAAAAGCTTTTCGACATCAAAGAAGAAATGGATGCTTTGTATGCTAAAGAAGACTTCTCTGACGAAGACGGTATAAAAGCAGGCGAACTGGGTGTAATTTACGATGAAATGGGCGGCTGGAATGCAGAATCCGATGCACAAACCATGCTTTCTAATGTAGGCATCAAAGACGAAATGCACTGGCAAATGATGGGTGAATTAGAAAATAAAGACAAGGTAAAAGTCCTACTAGCACAAGCTCTATTTGGAAATCCCGATGTATTGATCTTGGACGAACCTACCAACGACTTGGACATTGATACCATTGCTTGGTTGGAAGATTTCCTTTCCACTTACGAAAACACAGTTATCGTGGTTTCCCACGACCGTCACTTCTTGGATACCGTTTGTACACACATTGGAGATTTGGATTATTCTAAACTTAATTTATACACAGGTAACTACTCTTTCTGGTACCAAGCTTCTCAATTGGCAACCAGACAAAGAGCCCAAGCTAACAAAAAAGCTGAAGAAAAGAAAAAAGAATTACAAGACTTTATCGCTAGATTTTCTTCCAATGTTGCAAAGGCAAAACAAGCAACTGCCAGAAAAAAAATGTTGGATAAATTAAATATCGACGACATCAAACCTACATCAAGAAGGTACCCTGCCATCATTTTCGAAACCGAAAGAGAAGCAGGAGATCAAATCTTAGAAGTAAAAGGTTTGGAAAAAACAAAAGATGGGGAATTGCTCTTCAGCAATTTGGATATTAAATTGAAAAAAGGAGACAAAGTAGCCATCATCTCTAAAAACTCATTGGCCATTTCTGAATTTTTCCAAATTTTATCCGAAAATTCTAAAGCAGACAAAGGCGAATTCAATTGGGGAGTTACCACAAACCAATCGTATATGCCATTGGACAACACCGAGTTTTTCCAAGAAAACCAAAACCTGGTGGACTGGTTGAGACAATTTACCAAAAACGACGAAGAAAGACACGAAGAGTTCATTAGAGGTTTCTTGGGTAGAATGTTATTCTCCGGAGACGAAGCTCTAAAATCCTGCACCGTACTTTCTGGAGGCGAAAAAATGCGTTGCATGTTCTCTAGAATGATGTTGCAAAAAGCCAACATTTTATTGTTGGACGAACCCACCAACCACTTGGACCTAGAAAGCATCACTACACTGAACAACTCTTTGTCCAACTTCAAAGGAAACATCTTATTGTCTTCTCATGACCACGAAATGCTACAAACCGTGTGCAACCGTGTTATCGAGCTTACCCCAAAAGGTGCTATCGATAGAGAAATGACTTACGATGAATATTTGGATGACAAAAAAGTAAAAGAATTACAAGCTCAAATGTATTCTTAATCCAAATTAAAAATAAACATTCAACCACCTCCTAAGCGAGGTGGTTTTTTATTCGTCAAGTTTTAAAATAAGAGTTTCGTTGACCAATTTCACCTCATCATAAAGAGATGAACACACTTTTGTGGACAATCGGTACTGCCCTTTCCTTACCACCAAACCTCGAGTTTGACTAACACCAACAGGGATTTTCTTTAATTGACCGTTACCCGAAACAGCAACCACCATATTGCAAGGAGAAGCATTCTCAATGGAAATCGCTACCTTTTCATCGTTCGGACCAGAATTCATCATCACCTCCACCAATTCTTTTGTGTTTTGGGTATAAGTCGAATTGAGTTGCTGAAATTCTCTTTCCACCTCAGGAAGCACCATTCCTTTTCTCACGGAATTAACCGGATACTTGGGAAGAATATTCATTGAAGTTTCCAGCGAAGAACAAGAGCTGCTTAGAAATCCCAAAAAAAACAATTGAGCCAGATTTCTCTTCATAAAAAATCAAATTTACAAAACAAAAATAACGCTTTATCTCTCCCAAACACCACCATGAATCCAATAATTTTCATTAAATTTGTTGGCTATGAGTTTAAAATGGATCTACAAACCCGAGCCCGACGAAGAAATCGTTGACAGACTAAGTTCGTCACTTGGTTTTGGAACTTTTGAATCTAAAATCCTAGTGCTCAGGAATATCGACAACTACCAAAAAGCCCGAGAATTTTTCAAACCAAAACTGGAAGACATACACAATCCTTTCTTGATGGCCGACATGCAAAAAGCCGTAGAAAGAGTTGCCAATGCCATTGAAAATGGAGAAAAAATCTTGGTCTATGGCGATTACGATGTCGATGGGACCACAGCTGTGGCTCTCATGTACCTCTATCTTTCCAAGATTGTAGAAAAAAAATATTTGGACTTCTACATCCCGGACAGAAACGCCGAAGGTTATGGCATCTCCAACGAAGGTATTGATTTTGCTAAAGCTAACGGATACAGCCTCATTATCGCCTTGGATTGTGGGATAAAAGCCATTGACAAAGTAGAATACGCCAATCAGCTTGGCATTGATTTCGTCATTTGTGACCACCACCTTCCGGGAGAAGAAATCCCAAAAGCAGCCGCAGTTTTGGATCCCAAAAGAGTGGATTGTCGCTATCCGTTCAAGGAACTTTCGGGTTGTGGTGTAGGCTTCAAACTATGCCAAGGTCTGAATACCTTGTATAAAATTCCGGAAAATGAACTTTTTGACCTCACCGATCTTTTGGCCATCTCCATAGCTGCAGACATCGTTTCGATGACGGGTGAGAACCGTGCTTTTGCCAAAATGGGCCTGAAAATCCTGCGTAAAACTCCAAAATTGGGACTTCGTTTATTGATTCCAAAAGAGAAACTTTCTACTTTTGAAATCTCCAATATCGTCTTCGAAATTGCCCCAAAAATAAATGCTGCAGGAAGAATTTCTCACGGAAAAGCAGCGGTAGAACTTATGGTTTCCGACAATCTGAAACACGCCACGCAAATTGTAGAAAACATCATGAACCTGAACGACGAAAGACGGGAATTGGACATGAACTCGACACAAGATGCTCTCAATCAGATTGTAAAAACCCAACAAGTCGACAAATTCACCACCGTGGTGTACCAACCCGAGTGGAACAAAGGTGTGATAGGCATTGTCGCTTCTAGACTTACCGAAACCTACTACAAACCTACATTGGTCTTTACCGATGGCAACAACGGAGAAATGGTAGCCTCGGCACGATCGGTATCCGATTTTGACTTGCACGAAGCTTTGGAAATGTGTTCGGAATATTTCTTAAAATTTGGCGGACATCCCGCAGCTGCAGGACTTTCCATGGAGAAAAGCAAGTTTGAAGATTTTAAAATAAAATTTGAAAAAGTGGTTTCAGAAAAAATTCTGGAACATCAAAAAACACCTACCGTCACCATAGATTCTGCCGTTGACATTGGAGTTCTAAACAAAGATTTTTTTAATTTTCATAGAAAGTTAGCTCCATTTGGTCCGCACAACATGAAGCCTATTTTGGTGCTTAAAAACCAAACCGTAACAGGAAGCATTAAAAAAATGGGCAAAGACGACAGCCATCTAAAATTTTACATTCCAAATCCTGAAACCAACAGGAATATAGAATGTGTTGGATTTAAGTTAGGTCAATATTTTGAAGATTTCAAAACAAAAACCTTCGATATTGCGTTTACCGTTGAAGAAAATCATTGGAAAGGAAATGTCACCTATTACCTGAATCTAAAAGATGTAAACTTCCACTAAATCAGTTCTATAAATGAAAAAAATCGGTTTGTTTTTCGGTTCATTTAATCCCATTCATATTGGTCATCTTATCTTAGCCAATTATATTTTGGAAAATACCAACATGGAAGAATTGTGGTTTGTGGTATCGCCCCAAAATCCGTTCAAGGATAAAAAGTCGCTTTTGAAAGACCACAACCGCTTGGAAATGGTGAATCTCGCCATTAAAAACTACCCGAAAATGCGAGCTTCCGACATCGAGTTTTCCTTACCGAAGCCCAGCTACACCATAGATACCCTTACCTATCTTCACGAAAAACATCCCAATCATAACTTTGCCCTCATCATGGGCGAAGACAACCTGAAGGGTTTGAAAAAATGGAAAAACGCGGACCTCTTGGTCAACAACCATCAGATCATTGTGTATCCTAGAATTTCCGAAGAAATTTCCACCGAAAACGGTTACGAAAACCACCCCAACATCAGCACGATAAAAGCTCCGATAATTGAACTTTCGGCAACAGAAATTAGAGAAATGATCAAATCCGGAAAAAATACAAGACCCATGCTTCCACCTGAAGTATTCGACTATTTGGACGGGTCATCGTTTTACAAATAAGAACTTGAAATGAATTTTATAGAAAAATATTTATCCAAATACAGCGAAGAACAAATCATACGGTGGTTTAGAAAAATTTGCTTGGCCGAAGCCATTTCTTGGGCTCTGCTTTTCTCGGCAATGGTACTTATACGGATGTATCGCGACGAGTTACTACCGACCATCTACATCATCGTGATCGGTAATATCCACGGTTTATTTTTCACCCTCTATTTATTGTTAATGCTAAATGTGAGGAAAATTTTCAAATGGGACGATGAGGATTTTGTATTTGCACTCATCTCAGCATTTTTCCCTTTTGCCACCATTTGGGTCGATAAAAAGCTGGCTCAATTCGATAGAGAATAAAAAAATCCATCTCACTGTTCAAATGAGATGGATTTTTTTTATGAAATTCATGAAATTACTGTGCGGTAATCTTACCGTTCATTGCACCGAAATGTCCCGGGAATGAGCATAAAAAAGGATATTCTCCAGGACTTGGAAGGGTAAAGGAAATCTTATCCTCTTCGCCTGGACCAAGAACTTTAGTTTTAGCAACAATTTGAGATTTCAAATTTTCCGGCAATTTTTCAATATCTCCTTGTATTTTCGAAACCTCTTGTCCAAATGCCGTCACATCCGATCCCGGCTTCAATACCACCACATCATGCGACATGGATGCAGCAGGAAGAGTCCCGATGTTTTTCATCGTTAGTTCTACAGGTTCACCCGATTTTACCGTAAATTCGGTTTGACTGTATTTCATTTTATCGTCACCGGTCAAACTAATGGCGTTGGAAACCGCTGCAGAAGGCTCCGCCACCGGAGGTGTATCCTCTGCAGGTGCTGTTGTCGTTGTATCCGTAGCCGGTTGATCTTTTTTCTCACTACATGCTACCAAAAAAAGGGACAGACCTAAGACGGTCATAAAAATGGATTTTTTCATAATAATTTGCTTTAATGTACTACAAATTTATTGAAAATCACGGACATACCGTTCTATTTTTATTAAAAATTCATTAAAACAAGATTATGAATGGAGGAAAACATCCTCAACATCAGGCATTCTGGACATGACCGTTCTGGCATAGGAACAATGAGGGAAAACTTTCCAATGATGGTCTCTAGCAAAAGAAATTCCTTCGCTTACCAACAATTTTCCCATCCCTTTTCCTTCATATTTTGGACTTACATAGACAAAGGAAATGATTAATTTTTCATCTTCTGGGAAAATGGTATAAGTCAGTCTGCCAATTTCCTCTTCTTCGTTGGAAAGGGTGATGAAACCACCGTTTCCGTTTTGTGTATTTTTGAATTCCATATTGGGTTTGGTGTTTTGTGTTTGGTGTTTGGTTTCTAGCTTCTAACCTATAATTTCTAACTTCTAACTTCTAATTTCTAACCTCTAACTTCTAACTTCTAGTTTACGCCACAACTTTTCCGGTATAAAAATTATAGTCTTTGATAACGGTTTCAATAAATTTTCTGTCCGTAAGTCCCATCAAATCGTCGTTTACAGAAATTACACTTTGTATTTTTTCAGCCAATTTTCGAAGTACTTGTTGGTCTTTATGCCTTATCGCTTTTTGGAAATTATCCTTGATGATGCGCATATCGTCATCCGAAAAAGCAATAACTTGAGGAAAAACAGGCTGATAATCTTCCTGTAAATTTTCGATAATGGTATGCGAAATATGAACTTTATTTTTTAGTGAAATCACCGTGGTTCCGCTGACCATATCGCCCAATCGCTGTCCGTTTTTGGAAACCACCATCGCCGTTACCCCAACCACTCCCGAGTTGGAATAAATATCGACCAATCGCAGTATCCATCGCATGAAGTACTCCGAGACATGAGCTTGGTATCCATCAATTTTCACCACTTTTATTTTCATTATTTTTTTCCCCAGAGTTTGACCGTTCAATGTAATTTCCCAAAAAAGGGTATCAAAATAAACGGGAAAGGTAAACAACAAAAGGACAACGGATTTGGACATACGATCCAGATTACTGATGAATGTACCGAGATCTAAAAATTTGATGACCACCAAATAAACGAGTAACAAATACCCAATCTTGATGAGAATATCGATGGTAAAAGCCAACATTCTTTCGCCGACACTGGCGGTATTGAAAAAAATATTGACATTTTGTGAAGTAGTGATGGCAATTTGTGACATTTTTTATATTTTAGCAAAACGATGAGAGAAATTGCATTTATTAAGCAAAATAAAGAAAAATGGCTGAATGTAGAGCAAGTTATTTTGGGAAAAGCACAAAAAAACCCAGACGACTTGTCCAGCATGTACATCAACCTCATCAACGATTTGTCTTTTGCGCAGACCTATTATCCTAAAAGTAAAACTACAATTTACCTGAACCATCTTTCGTCTGAAATATTCCAAAGGATCTACAAAACCAAACGCTTAGAGAAAAACAGACTCTTGTATTTCTTCGACACCGAGGTACCGCTATTGGTTTATGAGTACAAAAGATTTTTACTGTATGTATTTTTATTTTTCTTCATTTTTACCGGGATTGGATTTATTTCGACCATTTACGAACCCGATTTCCCAAGACAGATTTTGGGCGACGATTATGTAAATATGACTTTAGAAAACATAAAAAAGGGAGAAGCCACCGGAGTCTATTCCAGCGGATCGACTTGGGGCATGTCCATCGGGATCATCTTCAACAACCTGATGGTTTCTGCAAAAATGTACATTTCAGGTATATTTTTGGGATTGGGATCTCTGTATGCATTGCTACAAAACTGTATCATGCTGGGTTCCTTTCAGACATTTTTTGGTAACCAAGGCGTACTTTCAGAAAGTGCCAGAGGTATCTGGATCCACGGTGCTTTTGAGATTTCCGCCATTGTTATTGTTGGCATGTGTGGCTTAATCTTGGGAGCCTCTATTTTGTTTCCTAAAACCTATTCCAGAATGCACGCTTTTAAGAAAGGCTTTAGAGACAGTTTCAAAATATACATCAGCACCTATCCGTTTATTATTGTTGCCGGAATTTTAGAAGGTTATGTTACCCGACATTCTATGGAGATGCCACTTTGGCTGAACCTTCTGATTATTTTCGGAACTTTTTCGTTGATCTTTTTCTATTTCGTTATCTATCCATTTATCGTTTATAAAAAACAAAACAACTATGCAATTATTTCAGAAAAGAGACTTTGGAGCGCTTATCAATGACACCTTCAACTTCTTTAAAGAAAATGGAAAAAATTATTTTAAAAATTTCATTCTCCTCAACGGGCTGCTTCTCATTTTTTTAGTAGCACTGTATGTTGTGGGTTACAAAAGTTTTTTCTCTCAAATATTTTCGTCCAATTTGGAAGGAGAATCGTTTTATTTTGAGCAGTATTTGGAAGAAAACTTAGGCTTTTTCATCGTGCTTGCCGTGGCATTTGTGGTTATCTTCTTCATTGCCATTATGATGGTTTATACCTTTCCGGTTTTATATCTAAAGCGCTATGCCGAATCAAAAGACAAGGACATAAAACTAAACGACATCATCACCGACATGAAGGAAAATTTCGGTAAGTTCATCTTATTTTGTTTGGGATTGGTATTTGTTATCCTTCCCATCATAGGCATCGTTATGGGAGCTTCGGTATTGTTGATGTTTGTGATCATCGGTATTTTTTTGTTTTTCTTCATCATCCCGATCATATCCAATGTGATGAGCTTCACCCTGTACGATTATTTCAACCGTAAAGAAGGCTTTTTCTCGGCACTCAGCTATGCCATTCGCTCTCAATTTTCATACAGCAACATCAACAATGGATCGCCTTTTTGGAAATATTGGGGATCTACAGCCGTCATCATGTTCATTGTACAGATTGTTTCCGGAGTTTTTTCCATGATTCCTGTTTTTATCATGACCGGAACGGTACTTACGATTCCAGATGCCGACAAAGCCACTGCCATGACCGGCTTCTACGACAGCACCATGGGGATGATATATTTTGCGACTTACGGAATTTCCATTTTGGTATCGCTTTTACTTTCCAACATCATGTATGTGAATGCCGGGTTGATGTATTATGACAGTCGTTTGGATTTGCACAGAAACGAAGATTTGTTGGAAATAGACAGCATAGGAAAACATGAAATTTAATTTTCTAATTTTATTTGTCTTAATTTCAAACTGGGGATGGTCACAAGAATCTCCAACAAGCATTGCGCCTAAAAATTTGGATTCGGTCATTCAAAAAACTTCAAAAAAAATGTCCTCCGACACCATTTTGAAAATGAAACCCTACACCAACAGCCTACTGGATGTTAAAACTTTTAGGTCCAATTACCGCAAAAATTATCAAAGTAAAGATTTCGACTACAGCCAATCCAAACCCAGAGAATCTCTGTGGGACAGGGTGATGAGAAAAGTCAACAAATTAATTCATTTTATTTTGAGTAAGATCAACCCTACACAATCGTTGAACTGGGTAGATGCTTTGGTAAAAATAATGGCTCTTTTGGTGGTGGGTGTGGCTTTATATTTCATCATCAAATTTTTGGCATCTAAAAACGGATTGTTATTTTTGGGTAAAAAAGCACCAAAAACCAACATACAAAATCGTGATGTAGTTGAAAACATACACGAAATAGATTTTCCAAAAACAATTTCGACTTTTGAGTTGGAGAAAAACTACCGAGCTGCCGTGCGATACCAATTTTTGTGGGTTCTAAAAAAGCTCAGCGACAAAAAAATCATCGATTGGCATTTGGAAAAAACCAACAAAGATTATGCTGAAGAATTGTCTAAAATCTCCATCCATCCGTCGTTTCTGGACTTGGTGAAAATTTTTGATTTCGTTTGGTACGGCGAATTTGAAATCGACCAAAACCAATACCGACAGTTCCAAAAACAATTTGAAAACTTTAAGATCTGATCCTCGATGAACAAGACATTTAAACTTTACGGGATTATTTTCTTGGTGGTGTTTGCGCTGCTGGCTTTTTTCGAATTGGGTAAAAAGGAAATTACCGATTGGCGAAAAAACTTTGATATCAACCAAAAAACACCTTTCGGATTGTTCGTCTTCGACCACGAGATTGATGCGCTTTTGCACAACAAAGTCCAAAGAATAAAGCCTTCGCCGTACCATTATTACACCGAAAATCCTAAGAACAGCCCTCATACCATTTTGGTTATACAAAAACATTTGGATGCCGAATCTTGGAAAAAAATATTGAACCAAATCCACAGCGGTAGCGATGCGATGATCATCGATACAGAAATCAACAAAAAAATGCAAGACTCGCTAAATTTTGTGGTAGAAGCGTACTACAACGAAGAGCAATCCGAGTATGAATTTACCGATAAAAAGCTAACCGACAACAGCCTGAAATTGGACAAATTTCCGGGAAATTCCACCATAACCCACAGCGATTTAAAAAACGAAATTTTAGGAAAAATAAAAGTGGACTCCACCCAATGGAATGCCAATTTTATAAAAATAAACTTTGGAAAAGGACATATCTATTACCACAGCGACCCTACCTTTTTGACCAATTATTATTTGCTAAAACCCAATGGCGAACGATATACAGAAGGCGTTTTCTCTTATCTTAAAGACCAGAAAACCCTTTGGTTTGTGGACAACATCAAAGACCTACCATCGACATCACCGCTCAGTTTTATCTTGAAAAACCCACCTTTAAAATACGCTTGGTGGCTGTTTTTGGGAGGATTATTGGTTTTCGCTATTTTTGGAGCAAAAAGAAAACAACGCATCATCCCGGTGATGGAACCGTTGAAAAACAAATCGGTAGAATTTGTACAAAGCATAGGAAACCTCTATCTGCAAGAAGGAGATTTCCACGATATGATGGCCAAAAAAGCACAGTATTTCTTGTACCGAGTGAAAATGGAACTCCTCATAGATCCTAAAAACTTGGACGATGCTTTTGTGAAAAAACTACAATCCAAAACCGGAAAAGATTTTGAAAAAATAAAACAAGCAAAAGATCTTATCGCGAAAGCCTTAGATCCTTATGCACAAGTAAACAGGGAAGATTTTGAAAAAATGAATGCACTTTTAGACGAAATTCATCCTCACATCAGAAAATAAAACACCCAACAATTATCAACAATATGAATACAGAAGAAAATCAAAATTATAGCCCCGATACGGCATCCAATTTCGAGAGCAGAATAGACCTGAGCGAGCTTAGACAAAGCATCGAAAATATAAAATCCGAAATTGCCAAAGTCATTGTCGGACAAAACCAAATGGTCGAGCACCTTTTGGTAGCGCTGCTTTCCAACGGGCATGTCCTGATCGAAGGAGTACCGGGCGTGGCAAAAACCATCACGGCAAAATTATTGGCAAAAACGGTCGCTGTGGATTTCAGCAGGATACAATTCACCCCGGATCTTATGCCTTCGGATATTTTGGGAACATCGGTTTTCAATATGAAAAATACAGACTTCGAATTTAAAAAAGGACCAATTTTTTCCAATTTTATTTTGATTGATGAGATCAACCGTTCGCCAGCCAAAACGCAATCGGCCTTGTTCGAGGTGATGGAAGAAAGACAAATTACCTTGGACGGAAAACCCTACATCATGGAGCAACCTTTTTTGGTTATTGCCACCCAAAACCCTATTGAACACGAAGGAACCTACCGATTGCCGGAAGCCCAGCTCGACCGTTTTCTTTTCAAAATAGAAGTGGGATACCCGAACTTGGAGCAAGAAATAGAGATCATCAAAAAACAACACGAAAACAAAACCGAGGACAAAACCGAAGCGGTCAACCAAATCATTTCCGGTGAACAGCTTAGAAAATATCAGACGATCATCAAAGACATCATCATCGAGCAAAATTTGATTGAATACATCGCAAAAATCATTCACAACACCCGAGAAAACCCTTTCCTGTATTTGGGAGCTTCGCCCAGGGCGAGTTTGGCATTGCTAGTGGCTTCCAAAGCATTTGCCGGGATCAGAGGTCGGGATTTTGTCACTCCGGAAGACATCAAAGAATCCAGCTTAGCCGTGCTTAGACACCGCGTTATTGTCTCTCCAGAACGAGAAATGGAAGGCTTAACCGCCGATGAAATCATCCGACAAATATTGGACGGAATAGAAATACCGAGGTAGTTTTTGGTGTTTGGTGTTTGGTTTTTAGTGTTTGGTGAAAATTCTATATCCCGAAAACCTAATACTCTAAAACCTCCAACCTCTAACTTCTAACCTCTAACTTCTAACCTCTAACTTCTAAAAAACAAATTGAAAGCATTCAACCTACACCAACGATTTTTTCTTGTTCTAATAACCATTGGAATGGTCTATGTTTTGGGCTTTTTCTTTTCGTTTTTTGTTATTTTGGGACATGCATTACTCGTCCTATGCATCGTGCTTTTGGTAGTAGACACTTTGTTTTTGTATGGTCAAAAGGTCGGAATTTCGGCACAAAGAATTTTACCCGAAAAACTCTCCAACGGCGATGACAATTGGGTTAAATTGGACATTAAAAATCATTATTTTTTTAGAATTTCCACACAGATTATCGACGAAATTCCGTTTCAGTTTCAGAAAAGAGATTTTTTGATTGAGCGCATGCTATCTGCCGGAAAAAATGTATTGTTAAATTACAATCTTCAACCCAAAGAACGCGGCGAATACCATTTTGGCAGCCTGAATATTTTTGTGCAAAGCCCATTAAAATTGGTCAGTCGAAAATACATCTTTCAGAAAGATGACATGCTGAAGGCCTACCCTTCTTTTGTACACCTCAGAAAATACGAATTGATGGCCCTTCAGAATGAATTTTTGATGGGTGGATTGAAGAAAATCCGAAAATTGGGACATACCTTGGAGTTTGAACAAATAAAAGAATATGTACAAGGCGATGACATCAGAACCATCAACTGGAAAGCGACCTCCAAGCGAAACCAATTGATGGTGAACCAATATCAAGATGAAAAATCCCAAAGAATCTACTTGCTTATCGACAAAGGAAGATCGATGCAAATGCCTTTCAACGGAATGTCGCTGCTGGATTATTCCATCAACGCAAGCATGGCACTTTCCCACATCATCCTGAAAAAAGGAGACCGTGCCGGAATGATGACTTTTTCCAAAAAAATGGAAAATTCCGTTGCTGCCGACAACAAATCGGGGCAACTAAAAAAAATATCCGAAGCCTTGTACAACATACAAACCGAGTTCTACGAAAGCGATTACAACAGATTGTACCAAGATGTGAAAATGGGCATCAACCAAAGAAGTTTGGTCATGTTGTTTACCAATTTCGAAACCTTGGATGGGCTACAAAGGCAGCTAAAATACCTGAGAGGAATTGCCAAGAACCATTTGCTGGTCGTCATTTTCTTTAAAAATTCTGAACTGCAAAATCTGATGCAGAAAAAACCTGAAAATCTGGAAGAAACTTATGATAAAATCATCGCTGAGAAATTCGATTTCGAGAAAAAACTCATCATTCAGGAACTGAAAAAATACGGAATACTCTCTCTGTACACCTTGCCGGAAAACCTCAGCTTAGAAGCCATCAACCAATATTTGGAAATAAAAGCCCGAGGAATGATTTAAACTTAGAGTTTGAGCTTTAAACTATTATATTTGCAGTACTATCAGTTAACTTCATTACCATACGAAGTAAAATTAAAAAGTCAATCCTTCCGTTCAAGAAGGACCCACCGCTCCGCTCTATAGTGTTTATTCTGTTCGTACTTGGATAAAAATAAATTAGTTTTATACCATGTTTTAGCGGACACAATCAAGATGCTTACATTAATGAAGCCTTAAACCCTAATTTTTTCTGCATTTTTATAATTTGAATTATTTAAAATGCAGATTTTTTTTTGGAAGCTTGTTACTTTTAAAAATAAAGTATCGTCTAATCTATAGAAGCCTATAAAATTTGAAGATAATTTCTATACATAACAATCAAAAAGTGGAAGATTTGTTGCCTCAATTACGGAAGCAAAATCGACTGGCGCAGAAAGAGTTATTCGACAGACTTTCTCGTAAAATGTTGGCTATTTGTCGTTCTTACATCAACGACATTCACCATGCCGAAGACTGTATGCTGAAAGCTTTTGTGAAAACTTTTAGGAAAATAGAAGCTTATCAGTCAAATGGAAGTTTTGAAGGTTGGATTCGTAGAATTATGGTCAATGAATGTTTGGATTTTTTAAAACTCAACAAATCTTTTGTTTATCTGGAAGATGCAGACTGGAAAGAAGTAGTAGATTTTGAAGAAGATATAAACGAAATAGATGTTCATGGAATTTTGGATCAATTGACAGAAAATTATCGGATGGTTTTTAATCTTTATGTTTTGGAAGATTATTCCCACAAAGAGATAGCCGAAACATTGGGCATAAGTGAAGCGACCTCAAAAGTACAGTTGATGCGTGCAAAAAAGAAAGTAAAAGAATTGATTCTTCAACAAAAAGAAAAATGCAATGAAAACGAATTTGGAAAATAAAATCAAATCGCAATTTGAAAACAGAGAATTAGATGTTTCTGAAGATGCTTGGACAAAACTTAATGCGATGTTAGATGAGCCGGTTCAGGAATCTAAAAAGCTTCAATTGAATTCTTGGATTCCAATTGGAATTGCAGCTTCAATACTATTGATTTTTGGCTGGATTTTCCTGAATCAAGAGCCAAAAACAGAAGAATTAAATTTGAAATTGGAAGAGAAAATCGTTCAACAAAAAGAGGTTCAAGATGTAGAAAATAAGATGATTGTTGTTGATGAGCCACAAGAAATCAATTCAAAAGAACCAGAAAAATTAGTCGTTCAAGAACCTGAAATTTTAGAAAAGAAATTAAAAACAGAGAAAATTCAAGTTCCGGACAGCAAAGTTAAATTGGTCGCCAATCCAATTGAAAATCAAGTTCAACAAACGAAAGAAATTCATAAAATAGAATTACCAACTCCGGAAGTAAAAGCATTAGTCGCTGAGAATAAACAAGTTGCAAAAGAAAAGCCCAACTATGTAGATGCAGAGATGTTGCTTTATTCAATTGAAAACAACAAAGCAGTCAAACAAAAAAATACAGAATCCAATTCCAAATTGGTATTAATCGACTTCAATAAATAAAATCATTGTCAATCCTATAAAATTTAATTAAGATGAAAAAAATAATCGTCTTGGTCGGACTTTGTCTGGCCTCAATTTCAGCTCAAGCACAAGTTGTGAAAATCGATTTGAATCAAGAAAAACCGGTAGATGAAAGAGTGAGTCCGGTAGTCCGTGAAAAAGTAGAAGCCTATGCCATTCAGGTTCGGGAAGTGGTGATTCGTGAAAAATTGGCGATGAGCGAAGAAGTAGCAAAAGTGGATGCTGATTTGAAAAATGGAATCATAGATGCAACAAAAGCAGAAAATTTAAAAGCAGAAATTGCACTTCGATTTTCAGACAAAATCAATACTGGAATCAAAGATTTGAACTTCAATTTAGATGAAATTACCAAACAACAGGTTCAATATACGATTTTGAATACCGATTTGGAAGAATTGAAAAAAGAACAAGAACCTAAAAAGAAAAAGTATGCGGCCATCAACCAAGTAACGGGATTTTTGTCTTATGGGATGATTGCTTTGGCCGATGATGACAACCAAAAATTAAATGATCATCTTGGTTATTCGAGCGGAATTGATTTTGGTTTGGTTTACCACAGACAACTTAGTCGAACCAGTCCACTTACATTTCAGTCTGGGCTCTATCTTTCTTGGCGAACTTTAAGATTTGAAGATGATTATTTTATGTATCGGAATGAGAATGGAGAAGTTGATTTGGTTCAGTACGATAAAAACTTGGATAAGAGCAAATTAAGAGCGACTTATTTGATGGTTCCAATTGGGTTGAAGTATCATTTTTCAAAATTAAATACCGACGAAGATGGCGAAACTTATCGTAAAATCAATAGTGGATTTGGTATTGGATTGAATTTGTATGGTGGTGTGAAAATTTCTCAAAACAATATAGTAAAAGGAGAAGACATCAATTGGCGACATAGAAAAACCGATTTGAATTTGAATCAATTTGCGTATGGAGCACAATTGAATGTAGAAATCAACAGTTGGAATTTATTTGTGCGTCAGGAGTTGAGTCCTTATTTCAAGAAAGGCTCTTTTGATGACCGCAAAATGTTGCAATTCGGAATCAATTTTGGTTTCTAAAACTTAAAAAAAAAGTATCAAAGATTTGTTTTGAAAAGTCTAAAAACTACTTTTGTACCTTTAAAACCATTTAACAAAGAAAAAAAATGAACATAAAACTAAACCGCATCAACGATGATTTTCTCTTTGAATGCACCAACAAAAACGGACATAAAATACTTTTGGACAACACCTCGCAACCCGATGCACAAGGCGTTTCTCCCATGGAAGCCGTACTGATGGCAGTGGCAGGTTGCAGCGGCATTGATGTGGTCGCGATCCTAAAAAAACAAAGGCAGGAAATCACCCATTTTTCTGCGGAAGTGGAAGGCGAAAGAATACAAAAAGATGAGGCAAAACCTTTTTCTAAAATTCTAGTGAAATTTATGCTGGAAGGAAATATCGATCCCAACAAAGCATGGAAAGCAGCGCAGCTTTCTTTTGACAAATACTGTTCGGTTTCCAAAACTTTAGAACCTCAGGTTGAAGTGGTCTTCAGCGTTTGGGTCAACAACCAAGAAGTAATCCTATAAATTACCCGTTAAAAGCCTTTTAAATTTTCCAATTCAAAAGGCTTTCTTTATATTTGTTGAATACTGAAAATCTATGAAACTCAACATAAAAAATGAAACCGGAAGGTTAAGATCCGTGGTTCTGGGTCAGCCAAAATCCATGGGAGCGGTACCCACTTTGGAAGAAAGTTACGATGCCAAATCCTACCACACCATTGCTCACGACACCTACCCTACAGAAGAGGACATCATCCACGAGATGACGGAATTTGAAAAAGTGTTGCACAAATACGATGTCGATGTCCTAAGACCGGCCATCATCCAAGATTACAACCAGGTTTTTGCTAGAGATGTCGCCTTTGTCATCGACGATAAAATGATCATTTCCAATGTCATAAAAGACCGTGCCGACGAGCAAGAAGCCTACCGATCTATTTTTGAAAAAGTAGAATGGCGCAAAATCATCAACCTGCCAGAAACGGCACATATCGAGGGAGGCGATGTCATTGTTTGGGACGATTTCATCTTTGTTGGCACATGCTTTTCCGAAGATTATCGTTCGTACAAAACCGCAAGAACCAACGAATATGCCATCGAAATCTTGAAAGAATATTTTCCCAAGAAAAGAATCATCGATTTGGATTTAAAGAAAGACGACAGAGTCCCTTACCAAGGTGTTCTGCATTTGGATTGCACCTTTAATCCTATTGGTAAAGACAAATGCATCATTTATAAAAATGGTTTTGTGGATGAAAGCGATTACCGTTTGATTTTGGACATCTTTGGCGAAGAAAACTGCTTCCACATCAACGATGAGGAAATGTTCGACATGAACCCGAATATTTTTTCCATTTCTCCAGAGATCATCGTTTCCGACAAAGCTTTTGGGCGAATGAATAAGTTTCTGAGAGAAGAATGGAATTTTACAGTCGAAGAAATCCCTTACAGAGAAATTTCCAAAATGGGCGGATTGCTAAGATGCTCGACCATGCCGTTGGTTAGGGAATAATCATCAGAGAAAAAAGTGAATTTAATAAGACATGAATCCATCGATATTTTCGGTGGATTTTTTATTTACCGACTTCCGGTTTCAGACGAAGAGCCTGTGATAAATCAATTTTAAGTATTTTTGCAGCATATAAAAAGAAAACATGGACGAATCCGGCATTAGAATAAACAAATACCTGAGCGAAATTGGATACTGCTCACGAAGAGAAGCCGACAAGTTGGTTGATGCTCAGCGTGTAAAAATCAACGGTAAAATCCCTGAAATGGGTACCAAAGTACTGCCCGGAGATGTGGTTACGGTGAACGATAAAGTCGTAGAAAAACCCAACGAAGAATTCGTCTATCTTGCCCTGCACAAACCCGTTGGGATAGAGTGCACCACCAACAAAACCACCCGCAACAACATTGTGGACTATATGAAATACCCCAAAAGAATATTTCCCGTTGGTCGTTTGGACAAAGCCAGTGAAGGGCTGATCATCATGACCAACGATGGGGATATTGTCAATAAAATACTTCGTGCCAAAAACAACCACGAAAAAGAATACATTGTAACGGTGGACAAACCCATCACGCCTAAATTTTTACAAAAAATGTCTGCGGGAGTTCCTATTTTGGATACCGTAACCAAAAAATGCACGGTAGAAAAGCTTTCGGATCGGGTTTTCAGCATCATCTTGACCCAAGGCCTGAACCGACAAATCCGCAGGATGTGCGAATATCTGGGCTACGATGTCAAAAAGCTGAAGAGAATACGAATCATGAACATCAAATTGGACATTCCGTATGGAAAATTCCGCGAATTGACCGCCGAGGAAATGAAAATTTTAAACCAAGATATCGGTCACTCCAGCAAAACGGAAGAAGCCAGTTATTAAAAAAAGCAACGCCACAACTCGGTTGTGGCGTTAACATTTTTCAGGTTTTGTGTCATGAAATCACTTGACCCGACTTCAACTTACTAATAACCAAAAGCAAGCAACACTAATCGATTACATTAGTAGTGCAAATATAAATTTTCTATCACGATAATCCAAAAAAAACATCAACAAAATGTTAATATTTGCTAATTTAACAATATCATCTTAAAACAAACACCAAAACACTTAATTATACTTAAAATTTTTCACACACTTGTGAAATTATACACCTTATTCATTAATCAATAAAAAAACCGCCACATTGAAAAATCAAGGTGACGGTCAAATCATTTCGTTTATTTTAAAAGCTTAAGGCTTCCAATAGGACCATACCGAACCGTTGAATACGGCCAGTCTTTTTGCGCCTGCTTTGTTGATGTACACCATCATCCCGGGAGCGGGATCTGTAACATCATTGGTATCTGCAACCTGTGGCAAAACCATCACTTTGCTGGTGGACTCCAATACCAAAACCCCTTTGGCAGTGGATGCATCCGCACCAATGATAGCCTTGGCCGTTGCCACCTCTGTCACTGTTGCTGAAGTAGGTTGGCTGTCCATAACATTCACCCTGGTCAGTGGAGAGTTAGAAGTTATGAATTTTGTTAGATCCGCTTCGTTGCCGGAGCTGAGATCGACCCAAGTATTGGTGTCTTTGTAATATTTTACTTTGGCTTTGGTAGCGTCCGAAGCATCGACCAAAATGGTTCCCGGAGTTAGGTCTGCCGCTGCCTGCACGGTACGAACATAAGGCAAAATGATCCCTTTGTTTTGTCCCGCAGCAAATTCGATAAGAACCGCATTTTTATTGCCTGCCGTCCCCGTTTGATCCCCGATGATGACTTGTGAAAAAGCCACTCCGGAAATCATGATGGATATACTTAAAATTAATTTTTTCATTGTTTTTCTTTTAAATTAATAAATCTTAAAAAAGTTCGGCAGAACTTAATCTTATATATAAAGTTTTATCACTTTGTAACTTCATCACTTCATCACTTCAACATCAAGTTCTGCCTCAACCTTTTATTTATGGGCAAGCTGCTTTATCGAAACACTTCCAATCTGTACCGTCATAGATGCTCAAGCATTTGTTTGTGGTATCGAAAACCATCATTCCATCTACGGCATTGCCTGCAGTTTTTATCGCTGCCATTTCCGTTGCGGAAAGTCTGTTGATCACAAAACCTTGGGTGTTGGATTCCAAAGCGATGTGTCCGGATTTTCTTACCATTGGCCAGTTGTCGGTGTTTTGAGCACCTGCTCTTTTCAAGAGTGTGATACCAACTTTTGTAGCTGGTCCGTTACCTGTAAGGACAGGGTCGTTGAAGCAGGCGGTAATACAACTTGAATACTCCGGATCTGCAGAGGTATAATTGCTTACGGTAATGGTAGAATACAAGTTAGAGCACTGTTTCACATCACCCGCAATACTAACATAATACGCATAATAAGTACCAATACCAACAGCTGACGGATTGGCTACAGCAGTTGTACCTGCAGCATCGGTAAACCATTTTACTTTGTACCCGTTGGGTGCAGAACCCAATTCCGCAAGTGTCAGTGATTTTGTTGTATTGGGACAGATCTTCAGGTTTTGCACGGCAGGCGATGTTGGCGAACCGCAAAGCAGGATAACAGAAGTGGCATAAGAAAATTTATTCGGATTGCCACTACCATTGGTACCATCTCCCATACTACCATTTGTTTTATGTCCTACATAACCAAAATACTGACTGCACTCTTTGATGTTGAGTGTGGTATGTCCTCCCGTTTCAACAGCCATGATATTGTTAGTAGGCAGCATTACATTTGTACCACTAGCGGAACTTCCCGACATATAGATAGGATCATAATAAGCACCTGATGTTGCACCTCCTATCATATTACCGTTATTATTTCCCCATGAATACATTTTTTTATCTGCAGTCAGTACGCTGATTGTTCCGTAGTTGATACCATCGTGTTCATTAGGAGATATCCACACCACATTGTCCAATGTCCCACTGTATCCTGTGTTGGCTGTATTGGGTTTGGCAGGTCTCACCCAAGAGTTTTGGTCTACTAACTCATTTGCATTACCATTAGTAGCATGATTTGTAGTGCCGTTCCCCAATTGTCTGTGACCGTTTTCGCCCATGCTGTAGAGCTTTCCATCGGAAGCCAACAAATAATAAGACTGTCCGCCTGACGACTGCGTCATCCCAATCATTTTTGGCACAACCCCTGTTCCTAAGCTTGGTTTTGTAATTTCGGTAGCAAAGGTTCTATCAGATGCTCCACTACCGTTATTTGTATAAGTACCCGTACCCCAAGTGTAGATTTTCCCATCAGAAGTGAGCGCCATCATGGCACGAGAAGTACCTCTCATGGCTACTACATTGGTTAGCGGTGTATTGGCTGCGGTAGAAACCCGGTGCCAAACATTGTCATTTGTCCCAGAACCCTGAGTACTACCATCCCCATTTTTAGAACCATTGAAAGAGAGCACCCATGCCTCACCTGTACAAGTTACAATACCCAATGTGGCATAAGATCCAAAAAGCATTTTCACATCTGCTGGATTTACTCCGTTGGGTAAGCCTTTTGAATAGGACAGGTTGCTCGCATTGGCTACTCCGGCAGTACCAATAGAAACAGCACCAAAAGCAGTTGAACCTTTTATAGCAGTTGCTACCATTTCATTTGTGTTCCCCCATATATAAAGACCATCTGAAGTGAGTAAAGCCATTTGGTTGTTGCTTCCATCACTCGCAGCGGTAGCTCTTAGAGGAGTACCGGTATAGTTGAACCCGTTAGTACTATTAATGATAGTCGGACCATACAAATGCCCATTGCCTGCCGGATTGGTAGTCTGCCCCCATACTTTGAAACTGCCGTTGGATTCTTTGATAATCGAGCTATGAAAATTCGACACCATATTATCGTACTCTATGGTATTGGGATCTACCGAGTTTATATAAGCATTGTCGTTACAACCAGTAACGCAGTATTGTGCATAGGTGAAAGTCGTAAAAAAGACCAACAACAATGCTAAAAATTGTTTGATTTTATTCATTTGTAAAAAATTTTATTTTTTGAAATTTTTATTTACATCGTGCGATATCATGATGTGAAATACCTTGGCTAAAAGCCGAACGACAAATGAAAAGGGGGAGGACGAACTCTAAACGAGTTGTGAGAAATACTTAAAACAAATCCTGCTGTCAAAAACAGCAACACGATTGTGTAGCCAAAATCAAAAACATGAAAAACAAATTCGTGATGCTTTCCAAAGTCTTGGCTCAACTGAATGCTCGGTATTGCTATACTCGAAAACCGATGAGAACTGCTGAATTTCTCGGAGCTTGTATAATTTACAAAACGATTCGTATGCTGAATTTTGTTTTGGTTGAGAGCAATCTTCTTTTTAAGCTCCTTGATTTTCTTTTGAGAATTTTCTTTAGGAACAAAAGAAGACGATTTTCTTTTTTGAACAACTGTAAGCTTAGTTTGAGGAGAAATAACTAATTGCGCTCCACTTGTTATGTGGATCTTTTCTACATGCTTTTTATTTGCATTCTCTTCATTGGAAAAAAATACAGCACCGTTTGTAAGATGTATTTGGGATTTGTTTGCGACAGATGATTGCGCGAAAACTAAGGTAGGAAAAGTACGAAACACAAATAGAAAATCCGCTGTACAACATACAACGGTTTATTACAAGTAATAAACTTTCTATTTTCCATTCTATTTTCTTCGTGCTTTTGGACTTGCAGAACCGTTGAGTATTAACAAATCGTTAATGCTAAAACTTCGCACTCGCAACTTTCCTTTGCAATATTATAAAAATTAATTGAAAAATTAAATATTTTTTTTTTAAAAAGCCCATTTATTTTCATGAAAAGCATAAATATTTTCACTTCCGAAAATAAAAAAACCACCCAAAAGGTGGTATCTAAATTACTGAAAAGATGTGCTTAAATCTTTGGTAAGAAGACTTCTGCTAACATGCATCTTGCACTACCGCCTCCGTTCACTTCAATGGTGTTGAGATCCGAGTAGATAATTTCTGAATATTTTTCTATGGCAATCACTTGCTCAGCATTCAAAGATTTGTAGGCCGTCTGGCTCATCACAAGAAAAGTTACGCCTTCGTTGTTGTTAACTTGAAGCATATTTCCGGCAAAATTTTGCATTTGTTGCTCGGTAATTTCAACAATCTCTTTACCGGAATTCAACAGTGTATTTTTCACCATTTTTCTCTCAGCAACATCGTCAATACAATCCAAACAAATTACAGCAAAACGATCTGCTACACACATCATCACATTGGTATGGTAGATGGGCAACCTTTGTTCTCCTGCCGTTTGATAACTGTGGAAAACCACTGCGTGATGCCCTATTTTTTCACAAAAATCTCTAAATAATTGTTCGTCCAAACGAAGAGAAACCGAGCCATAAGCGATCTTATTCACATGGTCGAAAATCATACTTCCTGTACCTTCCAAAAAAATATTTTCTTTTTCTGAAGCACTTAGATCGACGATTTCATCAACTCTAAAACCTTTAGATTGTACCATTTCCAAAATGTCCATTCTTCTCTCGTCTCTACGGTTGGGAGCAAACATTGGATAGAGAAAAACCTTTGCATCGGCAGAAAAGCTCACCCAATTGTTGGGGAAAATAGAATCCGGTGTATGCGGATCCAATGTATCTTTTACCGTAATAACTTGGATGCCTTTCTCGCGAAGTTTGGTTACGAAATTATTAAACTCTACCAACGCTTTTTGTTGGGTTTCATCGCCTTGTTGGTTCACTTGGAAATAATTATTTTCGGCAGTCTGAGCATTGTATCCAAAAGCGATAGGCTCTATCATGAGTACAGTATTGGTCGTCTGTTGCATTTTTATAAAAATTTGAAGACAAAAATAGGCAAAAAAAAAATCATGGAAGGACTAAAAAGATAATCCTTCCATGATGGAAATACGGTGTTTTCTATTTTAATTGTCCCAAGCCAAAGGAATGACATTTCCGTCTTGGGTAACGATCAGGGAATCGCCTTTTGAAATGGCCGAAATTCCGTTTCTTTCGTAATGAACTTCACCTTCATCTTCGGATTTTTTATCCAACTGAAAACGGCTGTTGTTGGCTTGTATGGTCAGGGTATTCTCACCGTCGAGGTTGGTAAAAATCACTTTCGCTCTGTACCCTTCCAAGCCTCTGTAGGTATAGGTATTGCTACCAGAACGATGCGCTTTATCCACAGACGGATCTTCCGCTGTCGTTTCAGATTTAACGATGTTTTTATTGCCCGATTCTTTAGTACAGGCGGTAAGTGTGAGTAGACCCAACATCAAAAGGCCAAGGATTGTTTTTTTCATTTTGTGCGGTTTTTAAGTTTAAGTTTATGTTTAGTGTTTTAGCTTTTTTATTTCGTCGATGTTCACAAAACTTTCATAGGGCAAAATGGCTGCTGAATGAAATCTTTTGCCACCGGTTGAGGATTTCAACTCATCGATATTTCCAGACCGAACACCACCTCCAATTAGGATTTTCACCGTATCGTTGTAGCGATCAATCATTTTTTTCAAAGTTTCTTTTCCTTCCATTGCCGAGGATTTCCCACCAGAGGTGAGCACTTCAGAAAAACCACAGTTCACCAAATCCTCCATTGCCGAAAATACATCCGGAGTTCTATCGATTGCTCTGTGAAACACACAGGGTCTGCCTTCCGACAACTGTACTAAGATTTTATTTCTATCGACATCCACTTCATGATTTCCTTTCAATATTCCGAATACGAAACCATCGGCACCGGCGTCTCTAAAGGCGATCAATTCCTTTTTCATCTCTTCGAACTCGGCATCGGAATAATTAAAACCGCCACCAACCGGACGAATCATAACATGGATGGGTGTGGCATATTTGGATTTTAGATAACGAAATTCTTCCAAATCAGGAGTCAGCCCACCTTCTTGTTGCTCGGTGCAAAACTCAATCCTATCCACAGAAGATTGCAAAGCCATTTCGGCAGAAGTGATTTCAAAACAAGCGATTTCTAACATTTCTATTTTATTTTTTAGGTTGAATAAAATCATTCAACGACTTCATATTTTTGATCTCGATTTCGTGTGGAGCGGTAATAATTTTGGTTTCACCGGCACCAAGATCAAAATAATTATCAGACAAATTTCCGTATAAATTTTCCAAATACAAACCTTTTACCAATTTATCTGTTGTAACTGCTATGCTATGACGATTTATTTTTTTTATTTGAACATTGGCTTTTGTTAAATTTAAGAATTTTGGAGCAACAAAAAAATAGTTCTGACGAATTTCTTTATCACTCTGCCAAAGCAGCTCCAGATAAGAACTGTTCACATCAAAACCGTTCAGTTCCGGGCAGTTAATTTGTAAAATCATCTTTTCGAGTTCGGATTTTCTCTCCGATTTCTTTGTCCAATTTTTCAAAATTTTCCCATTAAAATCCTTCAAAACAACAGTCAACTCCCCAGCTTCAACCCATTCGTCATCCCGATTGAGGTATATTTTATAGGCATTGTCCTTAAAATCTACGGTAAATAATGTCGGTTCAAAAGCTTTTTTTATGTCGAAATGAGCCGCTTTTTTATTTCCAAAATAATCCACAGAACTCCACGAAGTTACAGGCCAAACATCGTTCAGTTGCCAATACAAAGACCCCATGTTATACGGTTTTGAAGTCCTGTGGGCTTCAATCGCAATTTTCATTCCTCTGGCTTGCACCAGTTGGGACATGTAAATAAAATCTTCAAATTTCTCTGGAACTGGAAAATCCCTTTCCATATATGTTTTTATGGTTTCATATCCTGTTTTGTGTTTTTGATGGTTTCTAACTCCTGCATCTTCAAAACTCAAATTTTGGGTGAACGCTTGAAAGGTACTCGCCTGTGGCATACTTTGGAAGCCGTATTCCGAAACAAATCGTCCTACTTTTTCCTTGTATTTTTCAAAAGGCTCCATGCCCCACCAAACGCCCCAATAATGTACATCGCCTTCGGTGTAGGCTTGCTTCCTGCCCCATCCGTTGGAAGGAGAACTCTGCCAATAAATGGGTTTTTGTGCCGAAACCGAATCCAGCGTTTTGGGGATAATTTCTCGAAATAATTTCACATAATCCTTCCAAATTTTTGTAGAATCTTGCTTTGTATATCCCAATTGTTTTTGCCAACCCCAATTGTGCCAACCTTCGTCGTTCTCATTATTTCCGCACCAAATACCAAGGCTTGGGTGGTTTTGCAAACGGGTAACTTGGTCCACAACTTCTTTTTTCACATTTTCTAAAAAATCTTTATCGCCGGGATACATGGCACAGGCAAAAGGAAAATCTTGCCAAACCAAAACTCCTTTTTCATCACAGAAATCGTAGAGGGCATCGTCTTCGTAAATTCCACCGCCCCAAACCCGGATCATATTCATGTTGGCAAAAAGAGCTTCGCCAACGAGTTTTTCGTACTCTTTACCCGTCACAGTGGGCAAAAAAGAATGCAGAGGTATCGTGTTGCTGCCTTTTGCATACAGCTTTTTGCCGTTGAGTTTGAAATAAAAACTCTTTCCTGCGTTGTCTTTCTCTTGTACCAACTCTACGGTTCTGAGTCCAATTTTTATATTTTTTGAATTTAAAACCGTTGAACCTTTTGCCAAAGCAATTTCAAAATGGTACAAATTGGGAGTGCCCAAATCGTGAGTCCACCAAAGTTGAGGGTTTGTAATTGCCACCGGAAAATCCAAGGAATTCACTCCTTTCTTTAGTTGAAATTCTTTTTTATTTTTATTGATGGTTAAATTGTACACACCGGTTTTGTCAGCGTTGACAAGAATATTAAAAAGAATTTCGGCGTTTTCTTTATTAATTTTTTGTTGGTGTTTCACCGAGATAATTTCGGCATTGTTCCAAAATTTGAGCAAAATGGGTTTCCAAATTCCGGCGGTTACCAAGCGAGGTCCCCAGTCCCAACCGAACTGATATTGCGGTTTCCTTACAAACACTCTTTCGTTTTCCGGAAGTTTGTACGGCAGTTTGGCCATTTCTTCCTTTCCTTTTTTCACCGCAGAATTGAAAATAATTTTCAAATCATTCTTTCCAACATTCAAATGTTTTTTAGCATCAACTTCCCAAGTTCTAAAAAAATTATTGGCCGCTAAAATTTTCTTGCCGTTGAGAAAAACCTGTGCATAAGTATCCAAACCCAGAAACTGCAACTGAATATGATCTTGGTTCAATTCCTTTTTAGAAACTTCAAACTGAGTGGTATAAATCCAATTTTCATTTTCTATCCATTGTATTTTCTGTTCGTTGTCGGAATAGAAAGGGTCTTCTATTTTTTTATTGTAGTACAAATCGGTGTGTACGGTTCCTGGAACTTTTGCCGGGAGAATTTCCGATTTTCCTTCTTGGTTAAAATTCCATTTTTCCAAAGACAAATTCCTTTCCCATGACTGAGTGTAAAAGAAATTTATGGCGTAAAAAAAGAGTAAAAGAGAAGTGAATCTTTTCATGTTAAATTAAACTTTTTCCTTGAATTATCGTGTCTTCTGTATCGGTTCTCAGCGCATACGAGAAACCTTTTTGTAAGCAAAAAGCCCCTGTTTCTCCGTATTTGTTGAGGGCGATAAAACCAATCTGTATGTCTTTTGGGTTTTTCTTTCTATTCAAAATAAATTTATGAATTCGTTTCACGGCCTCTTCACAAGCTTGTTGCGGTGTTTTTCCTTGACGCATCAATTCCACCACCAGATGCGACCCGCAGGTACGGATAACCTCTTCACCGTGTCCGGTTGCTGTGGCTGCACCCACCTCGTTATCCACATACAAACCGGCTCCAATAATGGGCGAATCGCCAACTCTGCCGTGCATTTTGTACGCCATACCCGAAGTGGTACAGGCACCGGAAAGATTTCCGTCTTTGTCCAAAGCAATCATACCAATGGTATCGTGGTTTTCGATATTGACCACCGGTTGATATCGAGAAGTTTTCAACCATTCTTTCCATTCTTTTTCAGACTCAGGAGTGAGTAGATTTTCTTTTTTGAATCCTTGACTGAGTGCAAATTCAAAAGCACCATTACCCACCAACATCACATGAGGAGTCTTTTCCATCACGGCTCTGGCGACAGAAATGGGGTGCATGATGTTTTCTAAACAAGCCACCGAACCGATGTTTGCATTTTCGTCCATGATGCAAGCATCTAGCGTTACTTTGCCGTCTCTGTCGGGTCTTCCGCCATAACCAACGCTTCTTTCTTTTGGATCGGCTTCGGTAATTTTCACGCCATTTTCTACCGCGTCCAATGCTTTTCCTCCATTTTGTAAAATTTCCCAAGCACCGGCGTTGGCTAATTTTCCAAAATCCCAGGTAGAAATAACCACAGGCTTTCGTTTAGTTTTTGGTTGATTGGGCAATAACTCTTCTGCTTTCCAAGGTTGTACGGCTAATACTGCAGAAAGTATTCCTGCTTTTTTTATAAATTTTCTTCTGTTTTCCATAGTTGAAATTTTCATGTAACATTTCACAAAATTAGGACTGCAGTTAAAGATTTGAAATTAATGCTAAATTTTAATATTAAAATCAAATAAATCCATCTGCTGACTTATGCATCTCGCTCATTTTTTAATCTAGTCAACAGAAACTTCATCAACAAACAACCACGCCGGATATCCTGCACCAGCAAAACCATCGGGGATTTTGGTCGTGTTGGTAGCTAGCATTTTTATAAATCTGGCATTTTGGTTTCCGATGTTGATGTTCAGTTGACCGTTTGCTTTTACAATATCGGCATTTGGAATTTCTTTTATTTTGTTAAAATGAATACCGTCATCCGAAACAAACAGCTGAACGCTTTGTGGTAGATGAATCCAGTTTTCATTGGATTTTACAAAATTGGTTTTCACGGTAGAAAAATTGGTTTTTCCACCAAAATCTATTGTTGCAACCGCATCTTTACCGGTGAAGCCTAACCAATCGTTTCTGAATTTGGCAGCAACTCCTTCTATCCCATCGGTTAAAGTTTGGGCACCAATACCAAAATATTTTTCACTGGGTTCATTTTCTAAAACCACTTTTTTACCGGTTGATTTTGAGACTTTAATCTTTTGAGAAAAAACTTTAGACTTTATTTTTCCATTTTCAAAATACGCCGCTTGTACGGTGGAGCTTTTGTTGATTGGGAATGGCGAAATGTATTTTATTGAATTCAAATTCGGTTCGGAACCGTCTAAAGTATAATAAATTCCATGGGCACCGTCAAAACCTTTCAAGGCGAACACTACAGGATTTCCGGTTTCGTTGACCAACGATTTTCCGGTGACTTCAAAAATGGATTTGCTGTAATTAATCCCCAATAACTGAAGTAAAGAAAAATGCCTGAACAATCTTTTTTGAAACTCGTCATACGACGATTTTTTCCCCCACAACACTTCGGAAAGAGCCGCTATTCTTGGAAAAACCATGTATTCCACATGTTTAGAATCTAAAATGTACTCGGTCCAAAGATTGGCTTGAGCACCTAAAATATATTTTTTTTCATCCTCTTTTAATTCTTTAGGAATTGGGTTGAAGGAATACACTTTTTCTACCGTGGTATTTCCGCCAAAAGCAAGAGGTTCATTTTTGGCATCGCCTTGGTAGTGGTCGAAATAGCAAAAATCTCCAGGAGTCATCACCACATTGTGTTTTTGTTTGGCGGCTTCTATCCCACCTTCAAATCCTCTCCACGACATTACCGCCGCGTTTGGAGCCAGTCCACCTTCCAATATCTCGTCCCAACCGATAATTTCCCTTCCTTTTCCGTTCAGAAATTTTTCAATTCTTTGTATAAAATAGCTTTGGAGTCCGTGTTCGTCCTTCAAATTGAATTTTTTGATGAGCTCTTGGCAGTGTGCACATTTTTTCCAATTTTCTTTCGGGCATTCATCGCCTCCGATATGAATGGTTTTTGAGGGAAACAACGCAATCACTTCCGTTAAAACATCTTCCAAAAACTTGAAAGTTTCTTCTTTCGGACAGAAAACATTTTCAAAAACGCCCCATTTATTTTCAACAGGAATCTGTTTTCCTGTACATCCCAATTCTGGATAAGAGGCAATCGCAGCCACGGCGTGTCCCGGCATTTCTATTTCGGGTACAATGTTTACATGTCTATCGGCGGCATATTTTACAATTTCTTTTATTTCTTCTTGCGTGTAATATCCACCGTATCTTTCGTTATCGAATTTTTGCTCGCTGTAAGCTCCAATCATAGAGCCGTTTCTCCAAGCGCCTACTTCTGTTAGCTTTGGATATTTTTTAATTTCTATCCGCCAACCTTGGTCGTCGGTAAGGTGCCAATGAAAGGTATTCATTTTGTACATCGCGATAAAATCGATGTATTTTTTCACAAAATCTTTAGAAAAAAAATGTCGTGAACAGTCCAAATGCATACCTCTCCACTGAAAATCCGGACGATCTTCAATTTTTAGATACTGCATTTGGCCTTTGCTTAAATTCTCATGAATCAGCTGTATTAAAGTTTGTATGCCGTAAAAAATTCCTTTGCCGTCTCTCGCTTCTATAACCACAGTTTTACCCACCGTCAAGGTGTAAAAATCTTCCTTTAATTTCGTGTTCGATTTTAGAACAACATTCGGAATCCCGTTAGCAGAAAAGGAAGTTTGCTCAACATTAAATTTGAAATTCTGTTTTAAAAAATCTTCCAAATATTGAGCTTCTTTAGGAAATTCTTTAGCATTTATGAGCCAATTTTCACCAAATTTCAGCTCCCCTTTTTCTAGAATTAATGATTTTGGTTGTGGAATAAGTTCATTTTGAGAATAGAGGTTTTGAAAAACAAAAACCATGAGAATGAATAAATATCGTATCATTTTTACATTTTTATTAAGGCTTAAAGATACATTTTTTCTCAAAAACCAAAAGGCTAAAAAACTAGGGCCAGATACGATTAATAAAGTAAAGGGAATGAAAAAAACACCACACAATCCGAATGAATTTTTAAATATTTACAAAATAAAGTGAATTTTATTTTGAATATTCAAAAAATATGTCATTAATTTGCATCGTCATTTAGAAATAAATGAACAACTTATCCAGAAAGGTGGAGGGACTTGACCCGATGAAACCTTGGCAACCTGTCGAAAGATAAGGTGCCACATTCAACCCAAAAATTTGGGAAAGATAGGTCCGAAAATCAGTACGATAGTTATACAAAACTATATCCTACTCTTTCGACTTGTCGGAAGAGTATTTTTTTTCCGATGAATTCAGGATAAGTTGCGAATAATAGAAATTAACCTAAAATAATTTATACTATGAGCAATTTAAAATTCG
Organism: Amniculibacterium aquaticum; assembly: GCF_003852705.1. GTDB lineage: Bacteria > Bacteroidota > Bacteroidia > Flavobacteriales > Weeksellaceae > Amniculibacterium > Amniculibacterium aquaticum. Next base: position 65,299 of record NZ_REFA01000009.1, on the reverse strand, counting down.
AAACCTTGCAAGTACACGCAGGTCAACCTGTGGACAAAGACACCAATTCCAGAGCTGTACCGTTGTACCAAACGGCATCTTATGTTTTCAACTCGGCAGAACATGCAGCCAATCTTTTTGGTCTGAAAGAATTTGGAAACATCTACACCCGATTGATGAACCCGACTACCGATGTTTTGGAAAAAAGATTAGCGGCTTTGCACGGAGGCGTTGCAGCTTTGGCAACCGCTTCGGGACATTCTGCACAATTTTTGGCACTGACCAACATCCTGCAAGCAGGCGATAATTTTGTGAGCTCACCTTACATTTATGGAGGCAGTCACAATCAGTTTAAAGTTTCTTTAAAAAAATTGGGCATTGAGGCTCGATTTGCAAACGATGATCAACCTGAAAATTTTGAGGAATTAATTGATGAAAATACCAAAGCCATTTATCTAGAAACCATTGGCAACCCAACATTGAATGTTGCAGATTTTGATGCCATTTCGGAAGTGGCAAAAAAACACGGCATCCCGCTGATTGTTGACAATACTTTTGGTGCCGGCGGTTATCTGTTCAGACCCATTGAGCATGGCGCAAACATTGTTGTAGAATCGGCTACTAAGTGGATTGGTGGACATGGAACATCGATTGGAGGAATTATTATTGATGGAGGAAACTTTGATTGGGGAAGCGGCAAATTCCCACAATTCTCTGAACCTTCAGAAGGGTATCACGGATTGGTTTTCTCGGATGTATTTGGAGTCAATTCTCAATTTGGAAACATTGCTTTCATCATAAAAGCCAGAGTCGAAGGGCTTAGAGACTTTGGCCCAGCAATCTCACCTTTCAACTCTTTCCTATTGTTGCACGGCGTAGAAACCCTATCGTTGAGAGTGGAGAGAACGGTGGAAAACGCATTGAAAATTGCCAAGTATCTACAAAATCATCCTAAAATAAAAAATGTATTGTACCCAGGTTTGGAAACATTCCCAGATTACGAAAACGCAAAAAAATATTTTAAAAACGGTTTTGGAGGTGTGCTTAACTTTGAAATAAAAGGAGGGCGAGAAAGTGCCGTTCAATTGATCGATCATCTGCAACTGGTGTCTCACCTTGCCAATGTGGGCGATGCGAAAACACTTATCATCAATCCGGCATCGACCACCCACGAACAATTGTCGGAACAAGAACGATTGGAGGCCGGCATTCTTCCAGGACAAATCCGACTGAGTTTGGGCATAGAACACATCGATGACATTATCGCAGATCTGGAACAAGCCTTGAACACCGTGGAAATCCAAAATGAAATTTTAGAAGAAGCATTGTAAAAGTTAGAATCCTTATTCATGATCCTATAGTTGTTTTTCAAAACACCCGTCCAATCATCGATTAGGCGGGTGTTTACTTTTATTTTTTAGAAACCAATTGATCTACTATATGTTCTTTTTGACTGGAAATTGAGGTTTGATCCGTATCGTTGATCTGTTCGAAAATTTGTACGGTATTTTTACCATTTTTCAACCATACTCCCGGCACATACAAAGTCAATTGTGGGCCGACTTTAGACCAATACCTTCCAATGTTTCTGCCATTTACAAAGACAATACCTTTACCAAAATTTCGCATATCCAAGAAGGTATCTCCCACTTCTTTTAAGGTAAAAGTAGCTTCTTTTATAATGGGTTGATGAGCCTCAAACGCTTGAATATTGGTATTCATTTTTGGCATTTTATCAAAAGGCAAACGGTACATTTCCCAATGCCCGTCAATTGGTGTATCGTTCAACAAAACCGGTGAAATTATTCCTTTAAGATTGTTTACAATTTCGGCACCCCAATTTATTCTGCCCATATTTTCTACCAAGATGTCCAATTGTGCATTGGCAGGGATTTGTACATCCAAATCGTATTTTTTATAGTAGCGGTTTACTTCGCCCACCCATTTTCCGTTTACATAAATGTTGGCATAATCCCTAAGTCCTTTGATCAATAATTTTCCTTGTTCCGATTTTTTTACGGTCGTTCTGTACAAAACGAAACCGTAACCTTGGCCTAAAGTTTCGAAGGTCAAAGGTTGAGCAGCAACCACAGGTTTAATGGTTTTTACGAAATCAAAAATGGGTAATGACTTGGTGAATTTAATATCTTTAAACTCAATTAAAGGCTGTGCTTTAGGAACTTCTATGAATTTTTCAGACGATTTTGATTGAAATAATGCTCTAAGTGCATTGTATTTAGGAGTTGCCCAACCGGCTTCAGAAATGGGTGCATCGTAATCGTAGCTCGTAAGGTCGGGTTGTATGTCGTGGTTATTATCATAATTAGCTCCAGCCCAAAATGCAAAATTAGTCCCACCGTGTACCATATAATAATTGAATGAAACGCCATTGTCCAAATATTTTTTGGACTGAGCCACTACCTTTTCTGTGGAAACTCTAGGAAAAGGTTCTGCCCAATGATCCAGCCAACCCGGATAGTACTCTGCAACCATGTACGGACCCTGCCTGTTGTGATATTGGTTTACTGATTTTTTTAGTCTATCGACATCATCTTCACCATTGGCTGTTGGCAAAGCGCCTAAAACCGATCCTTCTTTGAAAAGAGAACTGGCATCAGAAGTAAACAATTTGGACTGAATACCGGCGTCAACAATCATCTTTTTAATTTTATGGGAATAAGTCCTGTGCTGATCCAAAGAAATGTCGGGTCTTTGAACGGCATAAGAACCGAACTCATTTTCCACCTGAACCATTATTACCGGGCCACCATTTTGAATTTCAAGAGGTTTAATTTGTTTAGCCAATTGCACAATGTACTTGTTACATTCTTCTAAAAAAGCCTGGTTATCGGTTCGGATTTCCAAGTTTTTATCATTTTGTAACCACCATGGATACCCCCCAAAATCCCATTCGGCACAGACATAAGGTCCAGGACGAATGATTACAAAAAGCCCAATTTCTTGTGCTGTTTTAATGAATTTCTTTAAATCTTTTTCACCGGACCAATTCCATTTTCCGGGAGCTTCTTCATGGTAATTCCAAAAAACATAGGTGGTAACAGCATTCAGACCCATTGCTTTCATCATGAGCAATCGATGTTTCCAATATTCTTTAGGAACTCTGGAATAGTGCAGTTCACCAGAATGGATTTTGAATTCTTTATTGTTTAAATAAAATTCTCCATTTTTAATTTCAAAAGTGGAGGAAGTATTCTGCCCAAACGAAAATAAAGTACAGAATAAAGTTAGTAACGCAATATAAAGGCGCATGGTCATAGAATAAGTTTTTTGAAATTCAAAAATAAAAAAATATAACAAAAAAGCCACCTAAAAAAGGTGGCTTAGTATTTAGAAATATAAATTTCTTATTCTTCAGTAGAAGCTTCTGGAGTTTCAACTGCTGGAGTTTCAGTTGCAGGAGCAACTTCTTTCTTAGCAGCTGGTTTTCTACTTCTTCTCGTAGTTTTCTTCTCTTCAGCTTTAGGATTGTAAAGTTCGTTGAAGTCAACCAATTCGATAAGAGCCATATCAGCAGCATCACCCAATCTGAAACCAGTTTTGATGATTCTAGTATAACCTCCGTTTCTTTCTGCGATTTTAGGAGCGATGGTTCTGAAAAGTTCAGTAACGGCTTCTTTATCTTGCAAATAAGCGAAAACTGTTCTTCTGTTGTGAGTTGTATCGTTCTTAGACTTCGTCAAAAGTGGTTCAATATAAACTCTTAAAGCTTTCGCTTTAGCTACTGTTGTATTGATTCTTTTATGAAGGATAAGAGAACAAGCCATATTGGAAAGCATTGCTTTTCTGTGAGAAGCAGTTCTTCCTAGGTGATTTATTTTTTTACCGTGTCTCATTGTTTTGTTTTAATTATTCTGCGTCTAACTTATATTTTGCTACATCAAAACCGAAGTTAAGACCTTTTGAATGTACTAATTCTTCTAATTCTGTCAAAGATTTCTTACCGAAATTTCTGAATTTCATCAAATCAGACTTACTGAAAGATACCAATTCTCCAAGAGTTTCTACTTCAGCAGCTTTTAGACAGTTAAGGGCTCTTACGGAAAGATCCATATCTGTTAATTTAGACTTCAATAGTTGTCTTGTATGTAGGGTTTCTTCATCGTACTGAACGGATGCTTTCACGGCTTCTGTTTCAAGAGTAATTCTTTCATCAGAGAACAACATGAAGTGATAGATCAAGATCTTAGAAGCTTCTGTTAAAGCGTTCTGAGGGCTGATAGATCCATCGGTTTCGATGTCCAATACTAATTTTTCGTAGTCTGTTTTTTGCTCTACACGATAGTTCTCAACTGCATATTTTACTTTTTTAATTGGCGTAAAAATAGAGTCGATGGCGATGGTTCCTACAGGAGCATTGTGAGATTTATTTTGTTCGCTTGGCACATATCCTCTTCCTTTCTCGATATTGAATGTGATTTCGAATTTTACATCCTTAGTCATATTACAAATTACCAAATCAGGATTTAGTATTTCAAACCCGTTGATGGTTTTACCTAGGTCACCGGCAGTTACTACTGTTTGTCCGGATACTTTAGCAACCACTTGCTCATTGGCTTGATTTTCTGCGTTTGCTTTTAATCTTAATTGCTTAAGATTAAGAATAATCTCAGTTACATCTTCAATTACTCCAGGAATTGTAGAAAACTCGTGCTCTACACCTTCAATTTTGATAGATGAAATTGCATATCCTTCAAGAGAAGAAAGTAAAACTCTTCTCAATGCATTTCCGATGGTAAGTCCAAAACCAGGTTCTAGAGGTCTGAATTCGAATTGACCTTTGAATTCATCTGAATTTAATAGAATTACTTTATCGGGTTTTATGAATTGTAATATTGCCATATTGTTGGGTTGAGCAAAAATTTGATTAAAATTATTTAGAGTAAAGTTCGACGATTAAGTTCTCCTTGATGTCTTCAGGAATCTGAATTCTTTCTGGAGCAGAAACGAAAGTCGCTTCTTTCTTCTCGTCGTTAAATTGCAACCACTCGTAGTTTGACTTAGAAGCCAAAGCATCGGTTACAACTTCTAGTGATTTTGATTTTTCTCTAACTGCGATAACATCACCAGCCTTCAAAGTATAAGAAGGGATGTTTACCAACTCACCGTTAACAGTGATGTGTCTGTGAGATACCAACTGTCTTGCTGCAGCTCTGGTTTTTGCGAAACCAATTCTGTACACAACATTATCCAATCTGGACTCGCAAAGTTGAAGCAATACTTCACCGGTAACCCCTTTAGCTCTTTGCGCCTTTACATAAAGGTTAGCAAATTGTCTTTCAAGAATACCGTAAGTGTATTTTGCTTTTTGTTTTTCAGTTAACTGGTTTGCATATTCAGACTTCTTAGCCCCTCTTCTTTTGTTAGGTCCGTGTTGTCCTGGTGGTTGATTTTTTCTTTTTTCGAAGTTCTTATCGTCTCCGTAAATTGCAACACCAAATTTTCTTGCAATTTTAGTTTTAGGTCCTATATATCTTGCCATTGTAATAGATTTTAGATTTTAGATTTTAGATTTCGTAAATGAAATTAAAAATTTAAAATATCAGATTATACTCTTCTTCTTTTTGGTGGTCTACATCCGTTGTGTGGCATAGGAGTCACATCAACGATTTCACTTACTTCAATACCAGAGTTATGAATTGATCTGATCGCAGACTCTCTACCTTGACCTGGACCTTTAACGAAAACTTTTACTCTTCTTAGACCTGCTTCGTGTGCAACTGCTGCGCAGTTTTCAGCGGCCATTTGAGCAGCGAAAGGGGTATTCTTTTTAGAACCTCTGAAGCCCATTTTACCTGCAGATGCCCAAGAAATAACCTCTCCATTTTTATTTGTCAAAGAAATGATGATGTTATTGAAAGACGCTTGGATATGCGCTTCACCAATAGCTTCAACTTTTACTTTTCTCTTTTTTACTACTTTTGTTTGTTTTGCCATAATTCTAATCTAAAGATTATTTACTTGCTTTTTTCTTGTTAGCAACAGTTTTTCTTCTTCCTTTACGGGTTCTAGAATTGTTTTTAGTTCTTTGGCCTCTTAAAGGTAATCCTAGTCTGTGACGTATTCCTCGTTGACATCCAATATCCATCAATCTTTTGATGTTCAATTGGATTTCAGAACGCAATTCTCCTTCTACTTTTACATTTTCGGAGATGTAAGTTCTGATTGCTGCCAATTCATCGTCATTCCATTCGTTGACTTTCTTGTCTTCGCTGATACCGGCTGCTTTAAGGATTTCTGAAGAAGTACTTCTTCCAATTCCGTAGATGTAAGTTAAGCCGATAACGCCTCTTTTGTTTTTTGGTAAATCAATACCTGAAATTCTCGCCATAATTTAATTTTAGCCTTGTCTTTGTTTAAATTTTGGGTTCTTCTTGTTGATTACGAAAAGTACTCCTTTTCTGCGTACGATTTTGCAATCAGCACTTCTTTTTTTAATAGATGCTCTAACTTTCATTATAGTTACTGTGTATTTAATATCTAAATGTTATTCTTCCTTTTGTAAGGTCGTACGGAGACATCTCCAACTTTACCTTATCCCCCGGAAGGAGTTTTATGTAATGCATACGCATCTTTCCAGAAATATGGGCAATAAGCACATGCCCATTTTCTAATTCTACACGAAACATGGCGTTAGATAGTGATTCCACTATAACGCCATCTTGTTCGATATGTTTTTGTTTTGCCATATATTATAATCCGCTCGTTCTTGATAATTTTGATTTCATAAGACCATCATAATGATGATTCAACAAATAAGTATTGATTTGTTGAACGGTATCCAGTACCACTCCTACCATAATCAAAAGTGATGTTCCCCCGAAAAATAGGGCAAATCCATCAGTTTGAACAATCGTTCCGTGCACAAATGCAGGAAGGACTGCAAAGATAGCTAAAAATATTGATCCTGGCAAAGTAATTTTTGACAAAATATCATCCAAATAATCGGAAGTGTCTTTTCCTGGTCTTACTTTAGGTATTAGGCCTCCATTTCTTTTCAAGTCATCTGCCATTTGATTTACCGGAATGGTAATCGCAGTATAGAAGAATGAGAAGATGATAATAAGAAGCGCATACAATAAATTGTACTGCCAAGAGAATACATTTTTGAATCCGGCCAAGAAGGTATTGGATTCGTCAAATTTTGTTAATAAACCAGGTACGAACATTAATGCTTGAGCGAAGATAATAGGCATTACTCCAGCTGCATTTACTTTCAAAGGGATCCATTGTCTTGCACCTTGCATAAGGTTTTTGTTTACACCACCTCTAGCCTGAGCACGACTCACATATTGAATCGGAATTTTTCTTACAGCTACAGAAAGTATAATTGCTAGCAATACCACCAACATCCAGAAAATAACTTCGACTAGGATCATGATAGATCCTAAGCCGCCTTTTCCGGTTTGTGTTGCTACTTCTTGCATGAAAGACTCTGGTAATCTGGAAAGGATTCCCACCATAATTAGTATTGAAATACCATTACCAATTCCTTTGTCGGTAATTTTTTCTCCCAACCACATTGCAAATACAGAACCTGCTGTAAGTATCACGATACTTGGCAACCAGAACATAATAGAGTTCGGTTCTATATAGTATGCAGAAGAGAATTGTGCATAAGGTAAAAACATTTGAGTAATCGAAGTTAGATACGATGGTGCTTGTACGAGACAAACTCCAATGGTAAGCCATCTTGTGATTTGGTTCAAAGTATTTCTACCGGATTCTCCATCTTTTTGTAATTTTTGAAGATACGGAATAGCCATCCCCATCAGCTGCACAATAATAGAAGCAGAAATGTAAGGCATAATCCCTAGAGCCATTACAGAAGCATGACTAAACGCGCCTCCTGTAAACGAGGAAAGCAAGCCAAGAAGTCCTGCTCCTTGCTTGTTTCCACCGTTATTTTTATAATGTTCTAATAAATCTCCAACTTCCGCCAAGTTAATTGCCGGAAGTGAGATATAAGATGCGAATCTATACACTAAAATGATCCCTAAAGTGAAGAGAATTTTTTCTCTTAGTTCCTTCAGGTTCCAAATGTTGTTAAGTGTTTGTATAAATCCTTTCATTCGTTAATTTTAAAGAGTAATTGCTTTACCTCCAGCTTTAGCGATCAGTTCTTCAGCAGATTTGGTAAATTTATCAGCAGAGATAGAAACACCAGATTTCAACTCACCTCTACCCATGATTTTAACCAATTCGTTTTTAGAAGCCAAACCGTTTGCTACCAAAACATCTTTAGTGATTTCTCCTGCGATGTTTTTAGTATCAATTAAAGTTTGGATGCTATCTAGGTTGATGGCTCTAAATTCTTTTCTGTTGATGTTTTTGAAACCGAATTTAGGCAATCTTCTTTGCAAAGGCATTTGTCCACCTTCGAAACCGATTTTCTGAGAATAACCGGCTCTGGCTTTTTGACCTTTATGACCTTTTGTAGAAGTTCCACCTTTTCCGCTTCCTTGTCCTCTACCAATTCTTTTTGAATTGTGAGTAGAACCTGATGCTGGTTGAATGTTATTTAATTTCATTGTTTTTTAGATTTTAGATGTTAGAGGTTAGATTTTGGATTAAAAATCAGACTTAAAAATTAGGTCTGATTTTTAATCGTCTAACTTCTTTTTCAAATTATTTTTGAACTTCTAGTAAGTGTCCTACTGATTTTATCATTCCTAAGATGGAAGGAGTAGCCTCATGTTCAATTACTTGGTGAAGTTTTTTAAATCCTAATGCTTCAAGCGTTCTTTTTTGGGTTTTTGTTCTCCCGATAGCGCTTCTTACTTGTTTTACTTTAATTGTTGCCATTGAGATTATTATTATCCGTTAAACACTTTACTTAATGAAATACCTCTCATTCTAGCGATTTCTTCTGGTCTTCTGATATCCAACAACGCTTTGAAAGTAGCTTTCACTACATTGTGAGGGTTAGAAGAACCTTTAGATTTTGAAAGAATATCTTTGATCCCTGCAGATTCTACAACGATACGCACGGTGTTACCAGCGATAACCCCTGTACCGTGAGATGCTGGTCTTAAGAAGACATCAGCACCTCCGTATCTTGCAGATACTTGGTGGTGGATAGTTCCGTTAACTACAGGAACTTTCACTAAATTTTTCTTAGCTTCTTCAACTGCTTTAGAAATAGCAGAAGCTACTTCTTTAGATTTACCAAGACCAAAACCGATGGTTCCGTCTTCGTCACCTACCACTACGATAGCTGAGAATCCGAAAGCACGACCACCTTTGGTAACTTTAGTTACTCTGTTAACAGCTACGAGACGATCTTTCAATTCTAATCCTCCCGGTTTTACTTTTTCTATATTATCTAGTCCTAACATATTTCCGAAATTTTAATGATTAGAATTTTAATCCACCTTCTCTTGCACCGTCAGCAAGAGCTTTTACTCTACCGTGATATACAAAACCGTTTCTGTCGAAAACTACAGCTTCAATTCCTGCAGCTTTTGCTTTTTCGGCGATTGCTTTACCAACTTCAGCAGATATTTCTACTTTGGTACCTTTAGCATTCAATGCTCTGGAAGATGCAGAAGCTAAAGTTTTACCGTCTTTATCATCGATTAACTGTGCGTAAATTTCCTTATTACTTCTGTAAACGGACAATCTTGGCAATTCAGCAGAGCCAGAGATTTTCCCTCTTACTCTTCTTTTGATTCTAATTCTTTTTTGTTCTTTATTTAATGCCATTTTCTTAAATTTTATTAAGCAGATTTACCAGCTTTACGTCTTAATATTTCACCTACGAACTTGATACCTTTACCTTTATACGGCTCTGGTTTTCTGAATGAACGGATTTTTGCTACCACCATTCCTAGAAGTTGTTTGTCGTGAGATGACAAAGTAATAATTGGGTTTTTACCTTTTTCAGTCAATGTATCTAGTGTGATTTCTTTTGGAAGATCAACAACGATACCGTGAGAGAAACCAAGAGATAATTCTAGTTTCTGACCAGCGTGAGAAGCTCTGTATCCTACCCCTACCAATTCTAGTTTCTTTTCGAAACCTTGTGTAGTCCCAACAATCATGTTGTTGATAAGAGCTCTGTATAGACCGTGTAACGCTCTATGTGTTTTAGAATCTGAAGGACGAGATACGGTTAGTACATTGTCTTCAATATTCATAGTGATTCCTTCGGTTAGTTGTTGAGAAAGCTCGCCTTTAGCTCCTTTCACTGTAACTAAACCATCCTTTTCAGTAATGGTAACTCCCGCAGGAATGTTTATAATTGCTTTACCAATTCTTGACATTTTCCTTTGATTAAAAATTAATAAATATAGCAGATTACTTCTCCACCTACTTTCTCTTCTCTAGCTTTCTTATCCGTCATTACACCTTTAGATGTAGAGATGATTGCGATACCCAAACCGTTCAATACTCTTGGAAGATCTGCTGATCCTGCATAATATCTCAAACCTGGCTTAGAAGCTCTTTGGATCAATTTGATCGCTGGTTTGTTGGTTTGCTTATCGTATTTCAAAGCGATTTTGATTGAACCTTGTACGGAGTTATCTTCGAACTTGTAGTTCAAGATAAACCCTTGGTCGAAAAGGATTTTAGTAATCTCTTTTTTGATTTTCGATGCAGGAATTTCCACCACTTTGTGGCCTGCGCTTTGTGCGTTCCTTACTCTAGTTAGGAAATCTGAAATTGGATCTGTTACCATTTTTCTTTTTTGTTATTATTGGTTAATGACAACTAGTATTGCAAATGGCAGTTAGCTATAGGGTATAGCTAACTGCTATAAGCAACTGTGTTGTCTCGATTATTCAAATTGTTACCAACTTGCTTTTTTAACTCCTGGGATAAGACCGTTGTTAGCCATTTCACGGAAAGTTACTCTGGAGATACCGAAAGTTCTCATGTATCCTCTTGGTCTTCCTGTTAGTTTGCATCTGTTATGCAATCTTACAGGAGAAGCATTTTTTGGCAAATGTTGCAATGCTTCGTAATCACCAGCTTCTTTTAGAGCTTGTCTTTTAGCAGCATATTTAGCAACTAGTGCTTCTCTTTTGCGCTCACGCGCTTTCATTGATTCTTTAGCCATGTCTTAGTTCTTTTTGAACGGTAAACCGAAGTGAGTTAATAATGCTTTAGCTTCTTTGTCTGTGTTAGCAGAAGTTACGAAGGTAATGTCCATCCCTTGGATTTTTTTCACTTTGTCGATAACGATTTCTGGGAAAATGATCTGTTCTGTAATACCTAAGTTATAGTTACCTCTACCGTCGAAACCGTCAGCTTTGATACCAGAGAAATCTCTGATTCTTGGCAAAGCTGAAGAAGTTAAACGATCTAAGAATTCATACATTTTGTTGTCTCTTAGAGTAACTCTTGCTCCTACTGGCATTCCTTTTCTTAGTTTGAAAGCTGCTTCGTCTTTCTTAGAAATTGTACCAACTGCTTTTTGACCGGTAATTGCTGTTAATTCTTCAACAGCGTAATCAACGATTTTTTTGTCGGCAGTTGCAGCTCCTAAACCTTGGGAAATAACGATTTTCAACAATTTAGGTACTTGCATTACTGACTTGTACCCAAATTCTTCCATCATTGCAGGAACAACTTTTTCTTTATAGTCTTTCTTGGGTCTTGCTATATATTCCATGTTCTTTTTAAATTATAAAGTTTTTCCGGTGGTTTTAGCAACTCTTACTTTCTTGTCTCCTTCCATTTGGTAACCTACTTTAGTAGCTTTTCCGTTTGCATCCATAAGAGATACATTGGAAATATGGATAGAAGCTTCTTTCTCTACAATACCACCTTGAGGATTAGAAGCAGATGGTTTTGTGTGTTTTTTCACAACATTAACACCAGCTACGATCACTCTTGGATCTTTACCTTCTTTTTTAATCACTTCTAGTACTTCACCTTTACTTCCTTTGTTTTTACCGGTAGTAACGATTACGCTATCTCCTCTTTTTATTTTAACTTTTGTCATCTTTTCTAAATTTTAAAAATTAAAGTACTTCTGGAGCTAATGAAATGACTTTCATGTATTCTTTGTCTCTAAGCTCACGAGCAACTGGTCCGAAAACACGAGTACCTCTCATATCACCGTTTGCGTTAAGCAATACACATGCATTGTCATCAAACTTGATATAAGAACCGTCTTTTCTTCTAACTGCTTTTTTAGTTCTTACCACTACTGCTTTAGAAACTTGTCCTTTTTTTGCATTACCAGATGGTGATGATTCTTTGATGGTTACAACGATTTTATCACCTACTGAAGCATATCTTCTTCTTGTTCCTCCTAGAACTCTGATTACCAATACTTCTTTAGCACCAGTGTTATCAGCTACTTTTAGTCTTGATTCTGTTTGTAACATTATTATTTAGCTTTTTCAATGATTCTTACTAATCTCCATCTCTTACTCTTACTCATTGGTCTAGTTTCTTGGATAAGAACTCTATCCCCTTCTTGGCACTCATTTTTCTCGTCGTGAGCGGTATATTTTTTCGTTTTCAAAACGAACTTACCGTACATTGGGTGCTTGATTCTTGTAGTTTCGCTTACAACAATGGTCTTTTCCATTTTATTGCTGGAAACGATTCCGATTCTTTCTTTTCTTAAATTTCTTTCCATAATAAAACGAAATTATTGTTGTTTTGCGGTTAATTCTGTATTAAGTCTAGCGATTGCTCTTCTTAAATCTCTAACTTGGATAGGATTTTCAATTGGGCTGATTTTGTGAGCCAATTTCAACTTGTTATAGTTTACTTTAGCTTCAGCTAATTGTACTTTTAAATCCTCAACGCTTAAATTTTTGATATCAGCTTGTTTCATTTTATAAAAGATTAAAGAGGTTTAACAAAATCGTTAGCTACTACAAATTTCGTTACGATTGGTAGTTTTTGAGCGGCAAGACGAAGAGCTTCTTTAGCTACTTCGTAAGGTACTCCACCTACTTCGAACATTACTTTTCCAGGTTTTACTACAGCTACCCAATATTCTACAGCACCTTTACCTTTACCCATCCTTACTTCGGCTGGTTTTTTGGTGATTGGTTTATCTGGGAATATTTTGATCCATAGTTGACCTTCTCTTTTCATATATCTGGTTGCAGCAATACGAGCCGCCTCGATTTGTCTTGCTGTAATCCAAGCTCCGTCAATCGCTTTGATTCCGAAAGTACCGTACGCAAGTTGAGATCCTCTTTGCGCATTTCCTTTCATCTTCATTTTATGAACACGACGAAACTTTACTCTTTTTGGTTGTAACATAATTTTTAGATGTTAGATGTTAGATGTTAGATGTTTAGATAAATTTTAAATCAGTTCTTGTAACGGAAGTTCTAATTTCTAATTTCTCGTTTCTAACTTCTGATTAATTATTGTTATTTCTTCTTGGTTTTCTGTCACCACTTCTTTCGTTTCTACCTCCGGCTGGTGATTTTTTTTGTTGTTGTCCTACTAGTGGAGTAAGGTCTCTTTTACCGTACACTTCTCCTTTCATAATCCAAACTTTTACACCTAATCTTCCGTAAGCAGTATGAGCTTCTGCCCAGTGGTAATCGATATCAGCTCTGAAAGTTGACAATGGGATTCTTCCTTCTTTGAAAGACTCGCTTCTTGCCATTTCAGCACCGTTCAAACGACCTGAGATCATTACTTTGATCCCTTCAGCTCCCATTCTCATTGTAGATGCGATTGCCATTTTAACAGCTCTTCTGTAAGAAATTCTGTTTTCAATTTGCTTTGCAATACTTTGAGCTACTAAGATAGCGTCTAGTTCTGGTCTTTTGATTTCGAAGATGTTGATTTGAACTTCTTTACCAGTAAGTTTTTTCAACTCTTCTTTTAATTTATCAACCTCTTGACCGCCTTTCCCGATGATCAAACCAGGTCTTGCAGTTGTGATGGTTACTGTTACTAATTTTAGTGTTCTCTCGATGTAGATTCTTGAGATACCTCCTTTAGATAATCTAGCTTCAAGATATCTTCTGATTTTGTAGTCTTCAGCGATACGGTCACCGTAATCGTTTCCACCAAACCAGTTAGAATCCCAACCTCTGATGATTCCTAATCTGTTTCCAATTGGATTTGTCTTCTGTCCCATACCTTGAATTATTTGTTATCTTTAGAGTCTAAAATGATTGTAACGTGGTTAGATCTTTTTCTGATTCTGTACCCTCTACCTTGTGGTGCTGGTCTTAGTCTCTTCAATTGTCTTGCGCTATCCACGAAAATTTCTTTAACGATTAGGTTAGCTTCTTCGATATCCTTTCCTTCGTTCTTTGTTTGCCAGTTCGCCATAGCAGAAAGAAGAAGTTTTTCTAACTTGTTAGAAGCATCTTTTTTAGAGTACTTAAGGATATAAAGAGCTTTTGCTACACCTTCTCCACGGATGATATCGGCAACCAATCTCATTTTTCTAGGAGAAGAAGGACAATCGTTAAGTTTAGCTTTTACAACATCTCTGTTTGCTTCCTTTCTAGCGAGTGCGCTATCTTGTTTTCTTGTTCCCATAATTATCTACTTCCTTTATTTTTGTTACCACCGTGACCTCTGAAAGATCTTGTCGGAGAAAATTCGCCTAACTTGTGACCTACCATGTTTTCTGTTACATAAACTGGGATAAAAGATTTCCCGTTGTGTACTGCGATGGTTTGTCCTACGAAGTCCGGAGAAATCATTGATGCTCTGGACCAAGTTTTGATAACAGTCTTTTTGTCTGATGCAATATTTGCCTGAACCTTCTTATCTAAAGAATGATGAATGAAAGGTCCTTTCTTAAGTGATCTTGCCATAATTATTTTCTTTTAGATACGATATAACGGTTAGACGCTTTGTTTTTCTTTCTTGTTTTGTAACCTTTTGCTGGTTTACCATTTCTGGATCTTGGGTGACCTCCTGAAGATCTACCTTCACCACCACCCATTGGGTGATCTACTGGGTTCATTACTACGGCTCTGGTTCTTGGTCTTCTACCTAACCATCTGCTTCTACCTGCTTTACCGGATACGGTAAGTTGGTGATCAGAGTTAGATACAGATCCGATCATTGCCATACATTCTGTAAGGATCATTCTAGATTCTCCAGAAGGCAATTTAATGATCGCATACTTACCATCTCTAGAAGTTAATTGAGCAGAAGATCCTGCACTTCTAGCTAGGATAGCACCTTGACCAGGCTTTAGTTCGATACAAGAAATTACGGTACCCAAAGGAATGTTTTTCAATTTCATTGCGTTTCCTACATTCGGCTCTACGCTATCGCCGGAAACGATTTTCTGATCTACTTTAATTCCGTTTGGAGCGATGATGTATCTCTTCTCTCCGTCTGCATACTCTACTAATGCGATGAATGCAGTTCTGTTTGGATCGTACTCTACAGTTTTTACAGTCGCTTCAACATTTGCTTTGTTTCTTTTGAAGTCGATGATTCTGTATTTCTTTTTGTGTCCACCTCCGGTGTAACGCATGGTCATTTTACCAGTTTGGTTACGCCCACCTGACTTACTAATACCAACGGTTAGAGATTTCTCTGGTTTGTTGGTAGTAATTTCTTCAAAGTTATTTACAACTCTGAATCTCTGTCCCGGGGTGATAGGTTTTAATTTTCTAACAGACATTACTATTGTTTATATTATACTTGTTATTAATGGATAATGGCTAATGGCTTTTAGCAAAAAACTAAAAGCCAAGCACTTTTATACTGCAAAGATGTCGATAACTTCTCCTTCGTTAAGTTTTACGACTGCTTTTTTCAATTTGTTTGTTTTACCAACTTGAAGTCCTTTTTTGGTGTATTTCGAAGAAACCTTTGGTGCATAAACCATAGTGTTTACATCCGCTACCTTAACACCATAAGCTGCTTCTACCGCATTTTTGATTTGGATTTTATTGGCTTTCGTGTTTACCAAGAAGCTATAAGTCCCTCTCAAATCTGTAAGGTAGTTTGCTTTTTCTGAAATTACCGGTTTGATGATTACTGACATGATTTATTTTTTTAAGATTTCTGTGAATTTATCTACTGCTCCTTCGAAGAATACGATCTCACCTGCGTTTACCAAATCATAAGAAGAAATTTCGTTATAATTCAATACTCTTGTCT
The DNA here is from genome assembly GCF_003852705.1 of Amniculibacterium aquaticum. Classification (GTDB taxonomy): domain Bacteria; phylum Bacteroidota; class Bacteroidia; order Flavobacteriales; family Weeksellaceae; genus Amniculibacterium; species Amniculibacterium aquaticum. Next base: position 49,237 of record NZ_REFA01000009.1, on the reverse strand, counting down.
TAGGCAAGTTTCTTGAAGAAAGATATACATTCTGATTGGCTTCAGCTAAGATGAACAACGCTTTTTTACCGTTTAGTTCCAATGCGTTCAATACGCTGATGAATTCTTTGGTTTTTGGAGCGTTCATGCTCATATCTTCCATCACTTTGATGCTGTTGTCTCTCATTTTTTGAGAAAGAACAGATTTTTTAGCCAATCTCTTAAGCGCTTTGTTCAATTTGAATCTGTAGTCTCTTGGCTTTGGACCGAAAACTCTACCTCCACCTCTGAAAGTTGGAGATTTGATATCCCCGTATCTTGCAGATCCAGATCCTTTTTGCTTCTTAAGTTTTTTAGTAGAAGCGGTAATTTCGCTTCTTTCTTTTGACTTATGCGTCCCTTGTCTTTGTGCAGCAAGGAATTGTTTTACTTCTAAATAAACCGCGTGTTGGTTAGGCTCAATTCCGAATACAGATGCATCTAACGAAACTTTTCTTCCGGTTTCTTTTCCTAAGGTATTTAATACTACTAGTTCCATCTTCTTACAATTACATATGAATTTTTAGCCCCAGGAATAGCCCCTTTTACTACTAAAAGATTTTGTTCCTCATCTACTTTCAACACTTGAAGGTTTTGTACGGTAACTTGCTTACCACCCATTCTTCCTGCCATTCTCATTCCTTTGAATACTCTAGAAGGATCGGATCCTGCACCGATAGAACCTGGAGCTCTAAGTCTGTTGTGCTGACCGTGTGTAGCTTGCATTACCCCACCGAAGTTATGTCTTTTCACAACCCCTTGGAAACCTTTACCTTTTGAAGTTCCAGTTACATCAATATACTCACCTTCTGTGAATAAATTAACAGTTACTTCATCACCTAATTTCAAATCTTCGAATCCGTGGTGGAATTCTACCAATTTCGCTTTAGGAGTTGAACCAGCCTTTTTGAAATGACCGGCTAATGCCTTACCGACATTCTTCTCACTCTTGTCATCGAAACCTAGTTGTACGGCAACATATCCGTCAACCTCTTCGGTTCTGACCTGTAAAACCGAGCATGGACCAGCTTGAATAACGGTACAAGGAATATTCTTCCCGTTTTCGTCAAACAAAGATGTCATACCGATTTTTTTTCCAATAATACCTGACATTGTTTATAAAATATATATAAAATTTATCTTTTTAATGCTCATTTCTCTGAAGTCATTCGTGATTTCTAAGGTTGAATTAGGCACACCATACCCCTAAAATGAGTGTGCAAATATATGAAGATTTTTGTAAACTGCAAATTTTCTTGAAAAATAATTTGAAAATGAGGGGTTTAAAGAAAAAAAAGACCATTCATTACAAATGGCCATAACTCGATATTGAATATTGATTGGGGGATTATTTCATAATGGATTTCATATCCAGATCCATTGGGAAATTGTTCATCATCCGTTTTCTCTCCATGACAGAATTGATTAATTTTTGTTTAAAACTCGGATCTTCAACAAAAGTAACATGGTTAAGAATGCTAAGATTGAATACCAAATTATCATACAACTTAAAATACTGCTCTTTGGAAACCGCTTTGACATTTGATGGAATTTGGATAAACTTATGATGCTTTTCAATTTCATCCAACACAAAACGAATGGTTTTTCTATCGTCTTCGACAGAAACTATAAGTCCAGGAAGTCCATTTATTTTGAAAGGGCCAAATGGAAAAGTATAATCGGTAGAAAAATAAGCAATCCATTTTCTCCCAAAAGCTGCAGTGGTTGCTTTTTTACACACGATATTATTAATGGTTTTGGTTTCGTTTGTAATATTCCAAATCAGCTCAGCATTTTGTTTATATTTATAGTATGTTTTACCTTCGTTCAAATAAACTGAAAAATCTTTTTTGGTAGCATCATAGCTAATCCGATCTAAAAACAGTGTTCTTTTACTTTGCAACTGCTTCATGTCTAACACTTCACCTTTAACTTCATAAAAGTCTGAAAGAATACTTTTATCGGACAAAAAATACGACTGATTTCTATTAAAAAACAGTTTAAAATCTTCAACTTTAGCCTTTCTAGTTAAGGAGTCTAAGATGTAGGTCATTCTGTAATTCGCCCTAAATTCTGATTGAAAACCCTGCCCAACTACAAAGTTTAAACTAAAAAAAAGAAATAATAAAACAATTTTGTACATATATATTTTAATTGATATCCCATACTATATCTTCATCTACGGGACCACAAAGAGAAAAATTTATCATATTTCCTAAATACTCATAATACGCTTGATCCGGATCGGTATCGAACCACATTATCTGTGAAAACTCTTTACCACATGTTGTTTTTATGGTAACCCGAATATATCTACCTTCTAATGGTGGTGCTAATTTATTTAATTTTAATTGAGTGTTTGATACCGAAAAGTTTTTGGGTAACAATAAAGTACTTTTCTCTTTTGCACTCATCAATCCAGCAACTCCTAGGGCTGCAACTAAAAATAATTTCCTCATAACTTTTTGTTTTTATTTGTTAATGAGGTAAAACTAAAACTAAAACTGTGCAAGTTTTTGTGTGAAAAACGATGGACTTTAACAAAGTTTAACATTTTAATGAAAAAATCTCCTCGACCTGCAAGGAGATTTTTCAAATATAAAAAAATCAATTTTCTATTCCAATTCCACTGGATTGTATTTTTTATCCGTTATTGCCCTTGGGACAAAAAGAGTACCATCTACATTATATGCTTTACCCTGCGTAAATGCACCCGGATTATAAAAATAGTTTTCCTGAAATTTGCGACATTTTTCTCTTGTTGTTTTTATTAATATACTGGAATTATCTAGAAAAATCATCGTAGCCTTTTTATCAATTCCTATGGCTTTAAAATGAATATATTGGTCTGCGTCTTCAATCTCCAGAATTAAACCAGGAAGACCTTTAAAAATATATGGACCGTCATTTAAAGCAAGTTTATTAGTGTACCATGCTGTATAATACCTTCCTCGATAGGTTACTGTTGCTTTTCTACACGGATATCCAAGAACATCTTTTGTTTCATTTACAAGCTTCCAATCCAAACGAGGCGGAATTTCTTCATATTGACAAATCTTACTTGCAACTAAATTTTGCCTAACTAAACTATCATTTTTAGATTTTTTCAAAACAATCCCAGACCATAATGGCTTATGGCGAAGCAATTGGTTAACTTCTTTTGCACCTGCGTAACCTTGTTGCGAAAACACTTGGGTTAGAGAGTCCGACTTAAGCTTTTCAACATCTACAAACTTAGAAAAATTATGTCCTTTTTGCAAAACACAGATGGATTTGTATGTTTTTCCTGATGAATTATCCTTATCATTACTCGAGAATTCATAATAGATATTTATATCACTGTTTTCAAACAGCTTACTTGCATTATCATTCTTATTTAGTTTAAATACTTTAGAAAATTTGACTTCTTGAGAAAGTAATAAGGTTGATATAAAAGTAAAAATTACAATACTATATTTCATGAAAAACAAACTAGATTATTAATATATTGATATACAGAAATTAAACAAAACTGCTGGATTGTTGGTTAGCGGCGGCCTGCGCTCCCCTACATTTCTGCTCACTAAAAAAAGCTATATCATCTTGAAATGCTTTCAAACCTGCCACATCATCAGAATAATGATTCAGATCCAAAAAATACTGTTGTCCACAGCCAGAATCAATTGCAATCCAAGTATGCCCCTCTACCAACAATGTATTCATGCTTTCTGATTCGATAACGCTTTCAGAACTTATCATACAAATGTTTTTTACAATTTGTTCTTTTGCACTCATCAATCCAGCAACTCCTAGGGCTGCTACTAAAAATAATTTCCTCATAACTTTTTGTTTTTATTTGTTAATGAGGTAAAACTAAAACTAAAACTAAAACTAAAACTGTGCAAGTTTTTGTGTTAGAAACAATTGAATTTAGCAGAATTTAACACTTTTATGAAAATAAAAATTCCCTTTTCAATTAAGAAAAGGGAATTCATATACTAGCAAAATGCTTTGTTAAGGCCTAAGCCCTGGTTATCACACTTTGATTTCTACTTCTACACCAGATGGAAGTTCTAACTTCATTAGAGCATCAACCGTTTTGGAAGAAGAAGAGTAGATGTCCATCAATCTCTTGTGAGCTGATAATTGGAAATGCTCTCTTGCTTTATTATTTATGAATTATGTAAAAAAAATCAGCACACAATTACAAATATTAATCAAGAGTAAAATAATTCCATATTTTCTTTTTTGAACCATTGCTATTATAGAATAAATCATTAATAAAAAGGGTAGAATTAAAACTGTAATAAAATTAAAATTTGCAAGAAATGTAATTGCTTGCATTAATGCATCTGCAATTTCATTTCCTAATTTATTTTGATAGAAATAATACGCTTGCAAAATAATATTAATAAGAACTAGCAAACTTACTACTATGATAATTTTATGAAACTTTTCCATTATTAATCAATTTAAATGATATTAGTTATTATCTTAACTGGTTTTCCTAGACCGGGTTTACAGCCAGGTCCGCAATACCAGGATGGAAGTCCTTTAGGCGGTATACAAGAAGCACATTGAACATCATGAACATAACACGCTAAAGAAGAATAAACACAACATCCTGAATAATTTCCACAGCAACCCGTATCTGATCCACATCCAATAAAACACCAACTGGAACACCCCATAGGTTGGTATTGAACATTTTCAATAAAGTTTTCAAATTCTGCCGCACTACCATAAAATTCATTTATTACAGTAAATGGTACTTTAGACATACTATTACTTTTAATAAATTCTTTCAAATTTTCATCTTTAGTGCTATGAATATAATTATTAAGTGTGCTCAAATCAACTAAACTTAAGTCAATGAACTGATCCTCTTGAAACACAAAAAAATCTTTGCCTGCTAAAAAACCAGGGTGTAGGGTTCCATTTAAAGGACTATTTGAATTTTCTGCTCTCACTAGGGCATCAATACTTGATTGATAATAATATATAGATGAAAATAAATCAACATTTTTTCCTCCATCAACAACAGACTTTTGATATATCGCCAGAACATACCCATCAATAAATTCGGACAAATCTCTTAAAACTCCAATATCAATATTTTTTTCTCGCAAATTGTCTGCTAATGCAAGAACTCTTTCTTTTTGCTTAATTTTCCAATGGGTTTCAGAAGTGTCAAAAGTATAATCTAATTCAAAAAGTTTTGCACTATCATTAACAACAGACAAAACCTCTACTATACTTTTAAATTCACTTCCATCAATATCAGAATAAAGCCTCAAAACAAATTGTTCGTCGCTTACTTCGTAATTCAAAGCATTTTCAGACTGATTACTCATCGTTCTATACATCGAAATTTCGTTTGGAATACCATCTGAAATTTCTTCTACAGAATTAGTACTACAATTTATAAATAGTAGCACCAATGAAAAATACAAAACAAACTTTTTCATATTCGATTTTTTTTAATTAGTGCTACTAAAACTAAAACTAAAACTAAAACTAAAACTAAAACTGTGCAAGTTTTTGTGTGAAAAACAATTGAATTTAACAGAATTTAACACTTTTATGAAAATAAAAATTCCCTTTTCAATTAAGAAAAGGGAGTTCATATACTAGCAAAATGCTTTGTTAAGGCCTAAGCCCTGGTTATCACACTTTGATTTCTACTTCTACACCAGAAGGAAGTTCTAACTTCATTAGAGCATCAACCGTTTTGGAAGAAGAAGAGTAGATGTCCATCAATCTCTTGTGAGCTGATAATTGGAACTGCTCTCTTGCTTTCTTGTTAACATGCGGAGATCTTAGTACAGTAAAGATTCTCTTGTGGGTTGGCAATGGGATTGGTCCGTTTACTACAGCTCCGGTTGCCTTTACAGTTTTTACGATTTTCTCAGCAGATTTATCTACCAAATTGTAATCGTAAGATTTTAGTTTTATTCTGATTCTTTGTGACATTTCTAAAATTTTAAAGATTAACCTTTCGCTTTAGTAATTACATCTTCAGCGACATTTTGAGGTGCAGCTTCATATTTTTCAAACTCCATGGAAGAGGTAGCTCTACCAGAAGAAAGTGTTCTAAGTGAAGTTACATAACCAAACATTTCGGATAGAGGAACAAAAGCTTTGATTACTTTTGCGTTATTTCTATCGTCCATACCGTTGATGGTACCTCTTCTTCTGTTAAGGTCACCTACGATATCTCCCATGTATTCTTCCGGAGTTACCACTTCCAATTTCATGATTGGTTCCATGATAACTGCTTTGGCCTTCTTACCGGATTCTTTGAATCCCATTTTAGCAGCCAATTCGAAAGACAACTGATCGGAGTCCACCGCGTGGAAAGATCCATCTTTCAAGGTAACTTTCATAGCTTCTACTTCGAAACCAGCCAATGGACCGTTTTTCATAGATTCTTTGAAACCTTTTTCAACCGAAGGGATAAATTCTTTAGGAATGTTACCACCTTTGATTTCGTTCACGAATTCAAGACCGGTTTTACCTTCGTCAGCAGGACCGATTTCGAATACGATGTCTGCGAATTTACCACGACCACCGGATTGTTTTTTGTAAACTTCTCTGTGGTTAGCAACTGCAGTAAGAGCTTCTTTGTACTCTACCTGAGGTTGACCTTGGTTAACTTCTACTTTAAACTCTCTTCTCATACGATCTACGATGATGTCCAAGTGAAGCTCACCCATTCCGGAGATGATGGTTTGACCAGAAGCCTCATCGGTTTTCACTTGGAAAGTAGGATCTTCTTCTGCCAATTTAGCAAGAGCGTTACCCATTTTATCTTGGTCGGCCTTAGTTTTAGGCTCAACTGCGATACCGATTACCGGATCTGGGAAGATCATAGATTCCAATACGATTTGGTTTTTCTCGTCGCAAAGCGTATCTCCTGTTTTAATATCTTTAAAACCTACAGCAGCACCGATATCTCCAGCCTCGATGTACTCAACTGGATTTTGTTTGTTGGCGTGCATTTGATAGATTCTAGAAATTCTTTCTTTGTTTCCAGATCTTGTATTCATTACATAAGAACCAGCATCCAGTCTACCAGAATATGCTCTAAAGAAAGCCAAACGACCTACGAATGGGTCAGTAGCGATTTTGAAAGCAAGAGCAGAGAAAGGCTCTTTTACATCTGGTTTTCTTTCGATGTCTGCATCTGTATGAGGATCTGTACCTTTAATACTTTCTTTATCCATTGGAGAAGGAAGGTATTTACATACAGCATCTAGCATGAATTGTACTCCTTTGTTTTTGAAAGAAGAACCACAAGTCATTGGGATGATGGATAGATCGATGGTTGCTTTTCTAAGTGCTTCGTTGATTTCTTCTTCAGAAATTGAATCTGGATCTTCGAAGAATTTCTCCATCAAAGTTTCATCGTAGTCCGCTACGGCTTCTACCAATTTTTCTCTGTATTCCAATACTTCATCCTTCATATCTTCAGGGATTGGAACTACTTCGAAAGTTTGACCTTGACCGGCTTCGTCCCAAACGATAGCTCTGTTCTTAATCAAATCTACCACTCCTTTGAAGTCTTCTTCAGAACCGATAGGAAGTACGATAGGCACTGCGTTAGAACCTAGCATTTCTTTTACTTGGTTTACAACCTTTAAGAAATCAGCTCCGGATCTGTCCATTTTGTTTACGAATCCCATTCTGGCAACTTTGTAGTTATCCGCCAATCTCCAGTTGGTTTCGGATTGTGGCTCTACTCCGTCAACTGCAGAGAATAAGAAAACAAGACCATCCAATACTCTTAGAGAACGGTTTACCTCTACGGTAAAGTCAACGTGTCCCGGTGTATCGATGATGTTGAAGTGATACGGCTTAGTATCTGGTAAAGATTTACCTTGGTCTGTTGGGAAATTCCAAGAACAAGTTGTAGCAGCAGAGGTAATGGTAATCCCTCTTTCAGCTTCTTGCTCCATCCAGTCCATCTGAGATGCACCTTCGTGAGTTTCACCAATTTTATGTGTTTTACCTGTGTAAAACAAAATTCTTTCTGTAGTGGTGGTTTTACCTGCATCAATGTGAGCAGCAATACCGATATTTCTTGTGAATTTAAGATCTCTTGCCATTTCAGATTAGAATTTAAAGTGAGAGAATGCTTTGTTAGCTTCAGCCATTTTGTGGGTATCGGATTTCTTTTTGAAAGCAGCACCTTCTTCTCTAGAAGCAGCGATGATCTCAGCAGAAAGCTTAGACGCCATGGACTTATCGTTTCTCAATTTGGCATATTTAATTAACCATTTCATAGCCATAGAGATTTTTCTATCCGCTCTGATTGGCATTGGGATTTGGTAGTTAGCACCACCTACTCTTCTAGAACGCACTTCTACATGAGGCATTACATTGGTAAGAGCATCCTTCCAAATTTCAAGAGAAGTCTTTTCAGTCTCTCCTTTTTTAGCTTCTACAACATCCAATGCATCGTAGAAAATCTTAAAAGCGATGGATTTTTTACCATCCAACATCAAGTTATTTACAAATCTTGTTACCAATTGATCATTAAATTTCGGATCCGGTAACAAAGGTCTTTTTTTAGCTTTTGTCTTTCTCATTGTTTCGTTTCTTAAAATTTAATGATTACTTTTTCTTACCTTTTGCAGGTGCAGCTACTTGACCTGGTTTTGGTCTCTTAGCACCGTACTTAGATCTTCTTTGAGTTCTTCCGTTCACTCCTGCGGTATCCAAAGCACCACGAACAATGTGATATCTAACTCCCGGTAGGTCTTTCACCCTTCCGCCTCTTACCAATACTATCGAGTGCTCTTGAAGATTGTGTCCTTCGCCCGGGATATAAGCGTTGACTTCTTTTCCGTTAGAAAGTCTTACCCTTGCAACTTTTCTAAGTGCAGAGTTCGGTTTCTTAGGAGTGGTTGTATATACTCTTGTACATACTCCTCGTCTTTGTGGACAGGAATCAAGTGCAGCCGATTTGCTCTTCTTGGCAAGTGTGGCTCTTCCTTTTCTTACTAATTGTTGAATAGTAGGCATTTGATTGCTTTATATAAATTTAGGGTGCAAAAGTACAATTAATTTTTGACACGCAAACAATTATTATAAATATTTTTCAGTAAATCACGGAATTACGAAATATTTTAATCCTCAACTAATTCTTCAGCTTCAATTGAGAAGTGTACAAAACCTGGGATTTATCCCTTACGGTATCGTACTTCAGCCATTTTATTTGCGGGTTGATGGCCCCAATAACCGTTTGCTTTAGTTCTCCAATTTGTTTATTGGTATGTTGGTATTTCACTTCTTTATTAATGATTGGGACTTCGTAAACAGTTGTGGTCACCATGGATTTCTCGTTATTGTACAAATATTTTTTATGTTTAAAACGAGACAATTGTGGCACCATTTGCGATTTGTAATCTAGAAAACTTCCTGCATCTTTCCAGTTGTAAGCGGTTAAAAAAAGAAAAAAGAAAAACGAGATTCTGAAAACAAGCTGATCTTTTTTTTGAACTTGAAAATACAACACCAAAGCAGAGAAAAAGAAAGCAAAATTAGCGATTGCCAACATCCTGACATTCATCTCTTCGATTTGCTGAAACAATCCGGAGACAAATAAGCCAACAGTATAAACGATCGTCACAATCCATAATAATTTAGGAAAACTTCCTTTAAAATTAATTTTATTTGATCGATACCATTTTACGAATTTGAAAAACAGAAAAACATCAACAAGCATCAAAACAACCTGAAACATCAAACTCAAATAGCCATTGGATGCGGGTTTTATCCCGATAAAAGGATCCACAACATTGGTCATCCCGAGAAAATCCCTGAAGAGATAAACAAACTGAAACTCACCTCTACCACCTCGCAAATGCTCTCCTGTAAAACTTCCGAAATACATTTGGTTAAATCCCAAGTACGCAAAAATCCCCAACCCCGACAGAAGTAGAAAAGCAAGATAGATGCGCAATTGCTCTACCCTCACCCGCTCTAACCACAGCCAAAACCCAAAGAGAACCAAAGACATATAGATGAAAATCCCGGAATAACGAACGCCAAACATCAACACCACAAGCAACGATGCCCAAAAAACAAACGAAGCAGCTTTTAATTTTTCACTTAAAAAAGAATGAACGACATAAAGTAAAAAGTAAAAAATAAAAATGAACAGACTTTCGGACACGGCTCCGTTCATAGCAAAAAACAAGGATTTGCCGGTGAACAACAACACCGTTTCTTTAAAATAAAATTTCCGAAACCAAGAAAATATAAGGAGCACCACAACCATCAAAAAGTTAACGACCTTATACGCCCAAAAATAATCGCCCAAACTTTCATAAAAAAACCTCAACAAAGCAGGATAAATCAAAGGGAAAAGATTGGTTTTTAATTTTGGAAAATCCGAAGCCATCCCAAAGTAAGAAAGACCGTCCGCTCCTATCCCACCATAAGGCAGAAAAAGAGACTGAAAAAAGTAAACGACCACGATAAAAAACGCTAAAACTTTATATTTAAACATCTATTGAAATTGAAATATTGATTGATGATATAAATAACAATTGATTTCATCTAATCAAAAGATAAAAAAAGTCATCCTGAAAAATTATTTATACAGATTTATAAGTCTTAATTTTACAAAATAATAAACGATTTCAGCAATCAATTCTTATTTAAGAAATTAACTTACAAATATATAAAAATGAAAAAATCCAACATCATTGGCTTGAAAAAGGAAGACTGTGCAAAAATGTCCGAAAAACTAAATGTCCTTTTGGCAAACTATTCTATATTTTACCAAAACACAAGAGGGGCACATTGGAACATAAAGGGAGAGCAATTCTTCACCCTGCATCCAAAATTTGAAGAACTATACAACAGCTTGGTTCTGAAAATTGATGAAATTGCAGAAAGAATCCTCACTCTTGGTGCAACACCCAACCACAACTACAGCGACTACCTGAAAGCATCTTCCATAAAAGAAAGCAAAGAAGTAAGCGATGGAACAAAATGTGTGGAAAATATCTTAGACTCTTTCCAAACGGTTATCGAACTGCAAAGAGAATTATTGGATCTCAGCGACAAAATTGGTGACGAAGGCACCAACTCTTTGATGAGTGGTTACATTACCGAACAAGAAAAAGAAGTTTGGATGTATTCTGCATATCTTGGAAAATAAACCTAAACTGTTGGCTATGAGCAGTAGGCTAAAAGCAGTAAGCGAACGGACGAAAATCTCCGTCACTTTGTTCTTAAAACGAGACACATTGAGAAAGTTTTTAGTGCTAGATTTAGCTCCGAAGGAGCAAACTGTTAATAGGGCATGGATAGGTTGATTGTGGAAAGCTCCGTAGGAGCGACCTATTAAAGAGTTCAGCATTAAAATGAGGTCGCTCCTACGGAGCTTAATTTCCATACACACTCATTTTCTATTAACAGCTCCGTCCCTACGGGACTTTTCTGAATCTGTGAGTATCAATTTTAAAAAATTACTTTTACAAAATCTGAATTTTAAAAATGCTTTTCACAAAAAAACCTTGGTTGTCATAAGATAACCAAGGTTTTTTTTATAAGTATAGAATTTTGTTTTCTATTTTACAATCATTTTAAAGGTTTTTAGGGTAGTTTTATTTCGGGAGACTTCTATGATATAATTCCCTTTGCTCAAAAGATTTTGAAACTCAAAAGATTGTTTTTTCTCATTGTTTAATTTTCTTGTTATTACCAATCTACCCGAAGCATCGTACAATTTTAATTGTAGATTTTTCTGGGCAAGAGCGTTACCTACAAGACTAAAATTTCCGTTATTGGGATTGTCGTACAAGACAAGAGAATTGTCTTGCTCCGTTTCTGTAGTTCCCATTTGGGATTTTTTGTCAAATCTTGCAACAAAACCCGTTCGCATATTTGGTAATTTTGCGGTTTGGGCTGCACCAGGCGTTGTAAATCCCGTATCGGCTGAAACATTGCCAAACAAATAAAATGTATTCGCATTTGGAGACGCCACATTAATAGACGGGTTATTCACTTGATTATCATTATTATTAGCACCACCATAGTATGAAGCCCAAGACAAAACACCGTCTTCTGTGAATTCGGCAAACATCATATTAGTCCCACCATTGAAATAGGTAGTAGTAGGCATGGTACTCACAAATGCACCTGGTGTTGCAAGATTAGCAGTCCCAACATTTTGATATTGCAACAATGTAATCACCACATTATCCCCCACCAAAGCCATTGGCGATGATGCGAAAGAAGACATTTCACCACCAGGACTACCAAAATAAGTACTCCATAATCTATTGCCCGAATGATTAAATTTTGATAAATATAAATCGTAATTTCCCGATTCTACAGGCTGATGACTTTCTATAGTACCAAAATAAGAATTTGTTGCATTCGTATAGCTTGAAACATCACCCAACACATAAATACCCGAAGCATTTACCTTCAAATCACTTGTAAACTGACTACCTTGTGAATACGACAATCCATAATAAGTCCCCCACAGTCTATTTCCTGTATTGGCATCTAATTTAGTAATGCTCGCTTGAGCTTTTTGTGTTTCGAAAGCACCGGTTGTAGCCAGAACAGAGGCGTTTTGATTATCATCCGAACTACCTAAAACATAAAGAGCTCCATTATAATATTGTAATTTATAAATAGCTGTCGGAAAATAAGTAGCCCAAATTAAAACACCGTTAGGATCCAGTTTGACAATATAATTATTGGGCAATAATTGATTTCCATTATAAAGAATTTCAAAATTTTCTCTGAAAACATTAGGAGTGGTAAAATTACTTTGCTGTTTGGTATCACCAGAAATATAGGTATTACCTGTTGAATCATGCGTTATATTTACTACACCTTCCGAGTGTGGCAGATATGTTTTCCACTGCATAATAGAGTTAGTGGAATATTTTAAAAGCATATACTTGTTTTCATTCGCAATAGTAGATGGCATCCAAGTTCCCGATGTAGCATTACCGGTATTTCCAGCATTATTAAACAAAAACTCATATCGATTACCCAAAGTATCATACGACATATTGGGATAGGAATACACCAATGGACTGTCATAATTAGACCCTATTATACTACCTGTTGGGCTAATTTTAGTCATGAAAAAATTAGAATTTTGGCTGGTATCATAACTAGGTCCAGATGTTACAAATTGATTATAATACGCTATATTATAGTTGTTTTCAGTTGAAACAAGACCTAATAAACATAAATTTTCATCAGCATCAAAACTATTGTCCCAATAACCAAGAGAAGATGCTAAATTAGTACCAGCAGGGCCTAAATAAGTACCCCAAACCCTATCAAACACTTGAGCTTTTATCCCAAAAGAGATAAAAAACAGGAATATGATTATTTTATTTATTTTCATTTTTTTAAATAGAACTTGTTTAATGTCTAAAATTAAAATTAAAATTATGCAAGTTTTTCACGAAACAAAACAAACATTTAACTATTTTTAACACATTGATTTTGTGAAAATTAAATTCAACATCATAAATTCTCAGCTTCAAATCCGTTCAACAAAGCTTTAGCGAAGTGTATCGAAAAGTTTTGGTTTAACCGTTCTCGATATAGATTTTTTATTTCGTTTCATTTCATAAAAATCCTACTCGAACTGACGAAAATCTCCGTCACTTTGTTCTTAAAACGAGACACATTGAGAAGGTTTTTAGTGCTAGTTTAGCTCCGAAGGAGCAAACTGTTAATAGGGCATGGATAGGTTGATTTTGGAAAGCTCCGTAGGAGCGACCTATTAAAGAGTTCAGCATTAAAACGAGGTCGCTCCTACGGAGCTTAACTTACACACACTCATTTTCTATTAACAGCTCCGTCCCTACGGGACTTTTCTGAATCTGTGAGTATCTATTTAAAAAAAATACTTTTACAAAATCTGAATTTAAAAATGCTTTTCACAAAAAACCTTGGTTGTCATAAGATAACCAAGGTTTTTTTTATAAGTATAGAATTTTGTTTTCTATTTTACAATCATTTTAAAGGTTTTTAGGGTAGTTTTATTTCGGGAGACTTCTATGATATAATTCCCTTTGCTCAAAAGATATTGAAACTCAAAAGATTGTTTTTTCTCATTGTTTAATTTTCTTGTTATTACCAATCTACCCGAAGCATCATACAATTTTAATTGTAGATTTTTCTGGGCAAGAGCGTTACCTACAAGACTAAAATTACCATTATTGGGATTGTCGTACAATTGTAAATCTTGTGAAGCATTGGATTCTTGGGTAGCCATGTTATTAAATGCAAAACGAGTAAGGAAACCTATTGTTTCGCTAGACAGAATTTTTGTTGGAAAATACCCATTTGCCGTGGTAACACCGGTCATAGAACTTGTATCTCCCCAGAGTAGAAGAGTGCCATCGTTTAAAAACTTTGGATTTATTTCTTCCGGAGAAGCTCCACTTGTTACCCCACCGAAATATGAGGCCCAAACCAAACTACCGCCCTCTGCTTCAAATTCAGCAAAAAATTTATTGGACAAATGAGGAGCGGTACTCTGTGGAGTAGTAAGAAAAGCTCCCGGGGTAGCAATATTTCCATTAGCTCCAAATTGGTTACCGGTTATTACAATCCTTTCTCCCCATACATCAATATTTTGGCTCCCCATAATGGTATCGTAACCATCACTACCAAAATAGGTACTCCATATCCTTCGTCCTGTTTGCATATCGAATTTGCTAAGGAAAAGGTCTTCTTCTCCGGCCAATTGTGTTTTATGTGCTCCTGGTGTTGCGTAATAGGTGGGGTAACTAGCATTGCCACTGCTGCCGCTAATATACAAGCCACTATCGGTAGCTTTTAGGCCATAAACACCCATGAGATCAAAAACATTGTAAGTGCCATAAAAAGTACTCCAAACTCTTTGTCCGGTATTGGCATCCCATTTCATAATAATAGTATCTGCAGGAGCTGTGGGCTGAAAAGTTCCGGCAGTAGTAGGAGCCCATGGAGCGTTGGCATCGTAACCCGTTGCAAAATACAATGCTCCATTATGGTATGATAATAAGCTTACACTTGCTAGACAATAAGTTGCCCAAATTTTCTGTCCCATTGGCGAAAATTTTATTATCCCCGAACTTAATAAATTATTAGATTGTGCAACAAAATTAGGTTGAAATGTTCCCGCTGTTGAAAAGCCAACGATCTCTTGTTTTACAGGAAACGAAAAAAAAGAATTATTATTTTCATCCAATGAAAAATTATGTATTGCTGAAGGGGGTATAAGTAGTCCAAAGCAAATTACCCGATGGACTGTATTTGCTTAGAGTATAGGTAAAAGGATCAGTAGCATCTGGTGGTGGTGGTTGCATAAGCCAAGCACCGGGAGTAGCAAGGTTAGGTACTGTACCCGGACGACTATTCACAATATATTTATTGTCCAAATGATCTATCCCAATTATTTTTTCCGTAGCCAAGCTTAATTGTATCCCGGTTGAAGTATAAGAGCCATAAGTCATAAGGCCAATTACAGTAAACTTTGCCATATAATCTAGAATGAGATCTGATGAGGTATTGTTTACCACCCCACCACCCATAATAAATTGGTTATAGTATGAGTTGGGAAGCTGGCTATTGTAAGTGGTAATACCACTTAAATAAATATTATTTTGAGAATCCAGTAATAACCCATTATTGTTATGGAAATCGGATAAGTTTGTACCAACCCCACCTACGAAAGTCCCCCATTGTTGCATGTACGGAAAATTCCCTTGAGCTTGAAACATTTTTATAAACAACAAAAAGAATAGTGTAACAATTGATTTATTCATAATATTAAATTTAAAAATTAATAAACTTGAAGAAATGTGTAATCTGTTCCGCCGGAAGTTATTTGTAAATCGTTTTTCGTTTGTAAACTTTTTGTTCGGTTTGACACGAAAATAAGAATGTTGATACTGCAAAAGCAAAAAGAATTTTTCTTCTCATGATTATGATTTTTATTATTAATGTCTAAAATTAAAATTAAAATTATGCAAGTTTTTCACGAAACAAAATAAACATTTAACTATTTTTAACACATTGATTTTGTGAAAATTAAATTCAACATCATAAATTCTCAGTTTCAAATCCGTTCAACAAAGCTTTAGCCATGCGTATCGAGAAGTTTTGGTTTAACCGTTCTCGATACAGATTTTTTATCTCGTTTCACTTCATAAAAATCCTACTCGAACGGACGAAAATCTCCGTCACTTTATTCTTAAAACGAGACACATTGAGAAGGTTTTTAGTGCTAGTTTTAGCTCCGAAGGAGCAAAGGCATGGATAGGTTGATTTTGGAAAGCTCCGTAGGAGCGACCTGTTAAAGAGTTCAGCATTAAAATGAGGTCGCTCCTACAGAGCTTAACTTACACACACACTCATTTTCTATTAACAGCTCCGTCCCTACGGGACTTTTCTGAATCTGTGAGTATCTATTTAAAAAAAATACTTTTACAAAATCTGAATTTAAAAATGCTTTTCACAAAAAAACCTTGGTTGTCATAAGATAACCAAGGTTTTTTATATTAAATTCTTTAGCACACAACAAAAACACAAATGACTGATTTTAAATCACATAAGTGTATAGCTTTTATATTATTTATTCGTTTTGTATAGTTTACACCTTTGGTGAAACATATCGCTCAACAAAACTATACCACCTAAGGTGGTCTATGAAACTTTCAAAGCATATATAATACAAATAACTATGCGCCTATGTGGTTAATGTTTTGATTTTAAACACATTACATTTTTTTATATCTGCATTGAAATTAAATTCTTAAAAACTAATTGTACTGTTCTTTGAATTTTTTCAGAAGTTCATCTAATCCATGTCTTTGTACAAAAACAGATTTTACCTCATCGTACTTTGGGGATTTGTAAAAGACCTCATGAAAATCCATGCTCCCATTTCCAACTTTTACAATTTTTTGGACTTCTATTCCTAATTTTTTAAGTTCATTTTTAAAGTCTTGAAATTCCGACTGAATATTTACCTCCATAATATTGCGTTCATTTTATGATTGCTATTTCCCACGATTGTTACATTTTCCCTTTCGATTGCACTTTATACAATTTGGCATAATACCCATTTTTCTCCAACAATTCTTCATGTACACCTTCCTCCACAATCTCACCTTTTTCCATGACAATGATCTTATCCGCTTTTTCTACGGTAGAAAGTCGGTGCGCAATAACGATTGATGTTCTCTCTTTTGTAATTTTCTCTGTTGCCTTTTGTATGAGCATTTCGCTTTCCGGATCAATGGACGAAGTAGCCTCGTCTAAAATTAATATTTGAGGTTTGGAAAGATACGCCCGAAGGAATGACAACAACTGCCTTTGCCCCAAAGACATGGACGCGCCTCTCTCGCTCACCACAAAATCATAGCCTCCGGGAAGCGACATTATAAAATCATCAATCTCTATTTCTTGAGCTGCCTGTCGAACTTGGTTTAGGGTAATCTCTTTATTTCCAAAAGTCAAATTCTCGAAAATACTGCCGTGGAAAAGAAAGACATCTTGCAAGACCACACCAATATGTCGCCTCAGGTTATGCAATTCATAATCCTCCAACAAGACATCATCAATAAAAATCTTACCGGAATTGATTTCGTACAAACGAGTGACCAAAGAAATAATGGTGGACTTCCCTGCCCCGGTTGCGCCAACTATTGCTACCGTTTCTCCAGGGTTAACAAGAAAATCGATTCCCTTGAGCACCTCCTGTTTTTCATCATAAGAAAAATGAACATTTTGAAACTCAATTTTCCCATCGAAATGATTTTTCACAAAATCACCGTCATTTTCCGTGGTCATTTTTTCATCCATAATACCCAACACCCTTTCGGCACCAACAATCCCTCTTTGTATGTTGTTGAATCGGTCTGCAATCTGTCGCAAAGGACGAATAAGCATGGAAATAAATGTAACAAAGGCAACAATAGTCCCGGGAGTAACCTCGATAAATCCGGCATAAAAAAGTATCAATCCTAAAAAAACCGAGGAAATAAGCTCGACCACCGGAAAAAACAATGAAAACACAAATACAGTCTTCAGCAATGCGGCTTTCAGAGTAATGTTGATTTGGTCAAACTTTTCGAACTCGGCCTGTTGTCTGTTAAAAACCTGTATCAAAGACATGCCTGCCAATCGCTCTTGCACAAAAGAATTTTGATTGGCTACCCAAGCCCTTTCTTCGCCAAAGGCTTTTTTTAATTTTTTTTGAAAAAACCGGGTGCTCCACAGCATGATGGGAAGGATTGCCAAAGTGATCAAACTGAGATGAAAATCCGTTTGAAACATCGCAAAAATGACCATACCAACACGAAGAACATCTCCAAAGACCATCAGAAAACCGTCGGTATAAACGGTGGCAATGGTTTCTACATCGCCCACGGCACGGGTCACCAACTGTCCAATGGGTGTTTTATCAAAAAAGGAGGTTCGGAAATACAGCAATTTATGATACAGCCTTTCCCGAATATCCCGGATGACATTCTGTGAAATAAAATTGGAAAAATAAACCAAGAAAAAATTGAGAAAACTTTCAGCAAAAACAAGTGCTACCAAAATGTACACCTGATGCATCAACTCTTCCCTACTTCCTAATTTGATAATGGCAACATCCACCACTTCTTTGGTCAGAATAGGTCTGTAGGTAGAAACGACCGCCAAGAGTATGGATACGAATAGTGTAAAGACAAACCAAGATCTGAATTTCATCCCGATGACAAACAACCGTTTGACAATAGTCCAAGTCTTGTCTTTTTCTGCTTTTTTATTGTTAGTTGAATTTCCCATTTTTCAAGTTCCAAAATTAGGGATTTTTATACATCTAAAAAAAATAAAACCGAACGCTTTGGGCATTCGGTTTTAAAATTAGTATTGGAGGAGAAATTAGTCTTTCAACATTCTTTCTGCTCTTTTTCTATCCTCTTCGGATAAGATTTTTTTACGCATACGGATAAAGTTAGGCGTCACCTCGATGGCTTCGTCACCTTGGATGTACTCCATACATTCTTCCAGTGAGAACAAGATTTTTGGTGCCACTCCTGTATCTTTATCTTTACCTGCAGCTCTCATGTTATTCAATTGTTTAGCTTCAACAATATTCACAACCAAATCTCCAGGTTTGTTTTGCTCACCGATAATCATTCCGGTGTAGATTTCCTCTCCCGGATCTACGAAGAACTTGCCTCTGTCTTGCAATTTATTGATGGAATATTCCGTAGCCGGTCCGGTTCCTTTGCTCACCAACACCCCGTTGTTTCTACCAGGAATTGCTCCTTTGAACGGTTTGTATTCCGTGAATCTATGAGCCATGATGGCTTCTCCTGCAGTTGCTGTAAGCATTTGAGAACGAAGACCGATCAGACCTCTTGAAGGAATTTCGAACTCCATGTGTTGCATTTCTCCTTTGGTTTCCATGATGTGCAGATCTCCTTTTCTTTGAGTTGCCAAATCGATAACTCTGGAAGCAAACTCTTCCGGAACATCTACCACCAAAGATTCATAAGGTTCGCAGCTTACGCCATCCACCTCTTTTAGGATTACTTGTGGCTGACCGATGGTCATTTCGTACCCTTCTCTTCTCATGGTTTCAATTAAAACCGACAAGTGAAGAATACCTCTACCGAACACCAAGAAAGTATTGGCATCGTCTGTTTGCTGAACTCTTAGTGCAAGATTTTTTTCCAATTCTTTGGTCAATCTTTCTTTCAGGTGGTTAGAGGTAACATATTTACCATCTTTCCCAAAGAAAGGAGAGTTGTTGATGGAGAAAGTCATGTTCAGCGTAGGCTCATCAATGGCTGTTCTTGGCAAAGGTTCTGGATTTTCTAGATCTACAAAAGAATCTCCAATTTGGAAAGCATCAAAACCAACGACAGCACAGATATCTCCTGCCCCAACTTCGGTTACTTTTTTCTTTCCAAGTCCTTCAAAAACATATAGTTCTTTAACTTTTCCTTTTACGATTTTACCTTCTTCTTGTGCAAGTCCAATCCATTGAGATTCTTTCAATGTACCTCGGGTTACTTTTCCGATTGCGATTCTTCCTAAGAAAGAAGAGAAATCCAAAGAAGTAATTTGCATTTGCAAAGTTCCTTCTTCCACTTTTGGTTCCGGAACATATTGTAGAACACCGTCCAATAGTGGCAAGATGCTATCTGTAGGCTCTAGACTGGTATTGAACCAACCTTGTTTAGAAGATCCGTAGAAAGTTGGGAAATCCAACTGTTCTTCGGTAGCATCTAAAGCAAAGAAAAGGTCGAAAACTTTATCATGAACTTCGTCCGGACGGCAGTTTTCTTTGTCCACTTTGTTAATAACGACAATCGGCTTTAGTCCCAATTGCAATGCCTTGTGCAAAACGAAACGGGTCTGTGGCATTGGTCCTTCAAAAGCATCCACCAAAAGGATTACCCCATCCGCCATTTTCAAAACTCTCTCTACTTCTCCACCGAAATCGGCGTGACCAGGAGTGTCGATAACATTGATTTTGGTGTCTTTGTAGGTTACGGAAATGTTTTTGGAAAGGATGGTAATACCTCTTTCTCTTTCCAAATCGTTGTTGTCCATAATCAGTTCTCCACTTTCCTGATTCTCTCTGAAAATGCTGGTTGCATGGATAATTTTATCAACCAAGGTTGTTTTTCCGTGATCGACATGCGCAATAATCGCAATATTTCTAATGTTTTGCATAGGTAAATTTTCGGTTGCAAAAGTACAAATTTCTGAAAAAGTATCCGTATTTTTTTTAAATTTATTATAAATGAATGAGTTAATGCAAAAAGTGCCATGCTGGGCAAGTGTGAAACGATGCAAACCCAGATGTTATAGCCCAGATGGGAACGGCATCCTTTTGCTGCGCCTTGGGATGTGGGCGGGAAGCAAAAGATAGAGTGGACAGCTGGACGGGTGGTGAAACGAGGAAGAATTGTGATGCTGTTAAGAAAAATTTAACATAAGTTTATGGTTTCAATTGTTTTTTTGGCACAGATTTTACATTGTAGTGGATATAAAACAATTAAAACATTAAATCATGGGAAACAAAACAAAAGGATTATTGGCATTATTGGGCCTAGGAGCTTTAGCATTTTGGAAATATAAAAAATCTACTCCTGAAGAGCAACAAGCGATAAAAGACAAGTTGAACTCTGCGAAAGACAACCTGAATAAATTCGGGAATGACTTGAAAGAGAAGGCTGAAGATCTTGCATCGCAGGCTCAAGAAAAATTGAACGACCTTCAAAATAAAGATAAGGTAAATCCTTAGACAACAAAGACTTTAGTTTTACATTCATATAGTTTTTTTACAGAAAATACCGCCCATTTTGGACGGTATTTTTTGTTATTTCTATTGTTTTCAGCTTAAAAATTCGGACAACGGAATGTTCACTTGCTCTCCACTTTCCTGATTTTTGATGGTGATGGTTTGGTTTTCTATTTCGCTTTCTCCGTAGAACACCAAATTCTCTACTCCTCTTTTTTCGCTGTAAGCGAAGAATTTTTTCATCTTTCCGGATTCTGAGTACAGCTCGGCTTTAATCCCTTTTTGTCTCAGTTTTGCAATAATTTTCAAGGAGGCCAAGGCTTCTTTCTCGCCATAATTGGCAAACAAATATTCTATTTTTGAAGCCGATGTTTCTGGAAAAAGCCCCAATTCTTCCATCACGAGATAGATCCTGTCCAGTCCGAAAGAAATCCCAATTCCCGGTATGTTTTTCACTCCGAATACTTCCGTCAGGTTGTCGTATCTACCGCCACCGCCTATAGATCCCATTTGTACGGATTGAGCTTTCACTTCGAAAATTGCTCCGGTGTAATAATCCAAACCTCTAGCCAGGGTGATATCAAATTTTAAAACATCTGAATTAATTCCCAGAGCCAAAGATTGATTGATAACGAATTCCAACTCTTCCACTCCTTTTTGTCCCACTTCTATGCCCTGAAATTTTTCTTTCAGTAAGGTTAAATTTTGCAAAGCATCATCGGATTGATGGAAAAGAAAATCAAGCTTTTCAATGGCAGATTGAGGAATGTTTTTTTCAATCAATTCCTTCACAACCCCTTCTTTTCCAATTTTGTCCAACTTGTCTAACGCCACAGTAAAATCAATAAGTTGATCTGCAATACCGGCGAACTCCGCCAAACCGGACAACACCTTTCTATTGTTAAGGTGCAAAGCAACAGGAATTCCCAAATCTTGGAACGATTTAATATACAACTGTACCAAATCTACTTCCAGCCAAAGGCTTTCGCTACCTACCACATCGGCATCGCATTGGTAAAACTCTCTGTATCTTCCTTTCTGAGGGCGATCTGCACGCCAAACCGGTTGGATTTGGTACCTTTTAAAAGGAAAAACCAGGTTGTTCTGATTCATGGCTACATACCGTGCAAACGGTACGGTAAGGTCGTATCGAAGGGCTTTTTCCGAAATTTTTGGTGTAATAGATTTGGAATTTTTGGCCATGAGTTCTTGCTCAGAAATTTTATCCAAAAAGTCACCAGAATTAAGAATTTTGAAGATCAAACGATCTCCTTCTTCTCCGTACTTCCCTGTGAGTGTAGAAAGATTTTCAAAACTTGGCGTTTCCAAAGGTTGAAAACCAAAAATTTCGAAATTATTTTTTAATGTATTGATGATGTATTGTCTTCTACTAACTTCTGTAGCCGAAAAATCTCTTGTTCCTTTTGCCAGACTGGGTTTCATAATGTTCGTTTCCGTGAATTTGCAAATTTATAAAATATTTTACAGAGGAACTCCAGTGGATTTTTAAAATTAATATACTGAAAAAACAATAATAATTCATTATTTTTGCAAAACTATTGTTTGCTTGCTGTATTCAATAATTTTTCTATAACAAACACAAATTGAACATCAAAAAAAATACACTCAGTAACACCGAGTGATTTCTTTGATGGAGTGAATCTGTTTTTTTTGAAATGGAAATATCCATCTCAAATAAAGTAATAAACTAGAAAAAATAAAAAAAATTAAACTATAACTTAAATAATCAATGAAAAAGAAACTTATTCTCTATTCGAGTATCTTGCTCGTTTCTGCGATCAATGCAAAAGCCCAAAATGCACCTGCAATTTGTGGTCCCGTGAGAACACTGTACCAAACTGCTGGAAATACGACTACATCTAAAACAGATGTCAGAAAATTCAATCAATTTACGAGAACATTTACCACAATAGGTACTTTGCAAGGAGTAGATAACTCAAGTTCTGATAACTCAGCATACAATTACAAAACTCAATTGGTGTATTCTAACCCTGGAGGTGGTTCCTTATCTAAAGTTTTATATGTTTTTGATCCTGCCAATAATTTTGCAAAAATTGGAGAGATCGCCATCAATGGAACTGTTGACTTTAACCAAACCCTATTTGCTTATGACAATTTCGTTGGTTTCATCAATGGAAATATGCTTACCATGTTTGATGTAACTGGGTTAACTTTTGCTACACCAACAACAAGGCATAATCTAAATGTAAGCACCTCGCCAAACAAACAAATTACATTGACGGCATCCGTATTAGGAAACGACTTTTCCAGAGTTGGAAACAATGTATATGGCGTATCTGGAACCAATGGGACAATCACAAGAGTTAACATCAACAGCCCCGGAACAGTAACTACTAAAATCCCAAACTTAACCGGACACAGCGGTACTGCTCCTGCGATAAGCGGCGCTTGGGGTGCTACTTGGCAAGATCTAAATGGTAATTTTTACGCTTTCAACAACGGCAGTGGTGAGATCTTCCGTGTCGATGATATTGAAAACAATTTCAACAATTCCACAGTTAATTTCTACAAAGTTTTTACAGCCAATGCAAGCGGTTCCAATGATGGCTTTGGGTGCGAGCTCATGTACGACCTACTGGATTGGGATGGCGATGGACTAAGAGATTCCGTAGATTTGGATGATGACAACGATGGTATCCTCGATATTAATGAAGGACACAACGGATACAGCCCAGACGGAGATGATGACACCGATGGTACACCCAACTATTCGGATCCTAACTTTCCGGGATTTGTAGATTCCAATAACGATGGAGTTAATGACAATTTTGACACCGACAAAGACGGATATCCTGATGCTTACGACTTGGACTCCGATGGTGACGGTTGTTTTGATGCTATCGAAGGAAATGATCATGTAAGCCTCAACCAACTAAACCCAGATGGAAGCATCAACATCAACGCACACGGTGGCATCAATGCGACAGGAGTACCCAATTTGGTCAATCCTGGAGGAGCAGCGGACAATGATGGAGCAACGGGACAACCCGCTGGTTTAGCAAAAAACGCATCCGCTAATGATTGCTTGGACTCCGATGGTGATGGCGTACCGGACAACATAGACTTGGACGATGACAATGATGGGATCTTGGATACCAATGAAGACAATTGCTCCCTAAACGAAATGACAGAAGGAACCCATTTATTCTTAGAAGATTTTGGAACCGGAGGATTTACAACAAACTCAGATGTAATTGGACATACCTACACAACTCCTACTCCAGGAGACGGTTATTATGCCGTAGGATCGTCTTCTAGCTTTGGTGGCTCTTGGTTACAAACCGATTTAACAGGTCATAAAGATGCAGGTAATCCAGACATAACCAATGGAAGCACCGCAGGAAGGTACTTAGCCATCAATATCGATTCACCAAATTTTATCGACAAAGCCATTTGGAGAAAAAATAACATTGCGGTAAATACTGGAAAATACTATCGATTCAGAATTGATGTTGCTGGATTGTGTAACAGTTGTTCAGATAAACCAAATTTCAAATTGGTGATACAAGATGCCACAACCAATGTCGAACTTGCTTCATACGACACCACAGCACTTAATCTTCAAAATGATGATGTATGGAAAAGAATTATGTTAAATTTCCAAGCAACCTCTACCGCAATTAACATTTTAATAAACAATTTCCAACCTAACGGAAGTTCGGGAAATGATATTGGAATAGACAACATTGTTTTAACACCTCTACTATACTGCGACAAAGACAATGACGGTATCAAAAACAGCTTGGATCTAGACTCTGACAACGACGGTTGTACCGACGCTATCGAAGGTGGAGCATCCATAGACAATTCCCAATTGGTAACAGCAGGCGGAACGGTAACCGTAGGAACAGGATCTACAGCTGCCAACCAAAATCTTTGCGCCAATGGAACTTGTGTTGACGCTAATGGTGTACCTCAACTAACACCGACACCAATAGGATACAACAATGCAACTGGACAAAGCGTAGGTTCTTCGAATGACGCATCAGTGAATTCTTGTATCTGCTACAACCCAGCCAACACTACCGGAACAGTGCTAGACACCAAAGCAGGTATTACTTTACTAAAAAGAGCAGGATCAGGAGCAAATGGAGAAAACTGGCCAATGGTGAGAAAAGGCGGTCACATCGCTTTGGAATCCAACAAGCAAGGTTTTGTGCCAACCAGAATGGCAACGGCAGATTTGGCCAACATTACCAATCCACAAGACGGAATGATCATCTACGACACCACAGCCAAGTGTTTGAAAATTTTTGTTAAAAACAATGCTGACGCTGTAGGAAGCTGGAATTGTTTCAGCACACCAGCCTGTCCTTAATGGTTGTTGATTGTTGGTTTCACAATTCAACCAACAGCTAGAACCGAATTTAAAAATCATTGTACATTGTGCTTCAACTTTATACAAATGACATTTTATTATTTAAAATAAAAAAAAATGAAAAATTTAATATTAAGCATATCACTCATGATTTCCGGAATGGCTTTTTCACAAGTCATCATTGGGGATCAAACCGGCACGGCATCTAACAAAACATCGGTATTGCTAGAGTTTGCGGCCAACCAAAACAAAGGCATCATTTTGCCTTACATCACAGAAGACCTGACCGCTCCGGCGGTAAATGCCAAAATGGAAGCCGGAACCATTGCTTTGGACGCTAGAAACCCTTCTAACACCAGAGTAAAATTCTACAACGGCACCAGCTGGACTGACCTGAGTGGCAGAGATGGAAATCTTGGAACCGCGTTGAACATACAACCCAACACCATTACTGAGTCCACAACCAAAGGAGCCATCATTGGATCGAGCTCTACAACAGCCAACGGTGTTCTGGTTTTGGAATCATCAACAAAAGCTATGGTATTGCCTCAGGTAGAAAGCACCAACGACATCATCAGTCCGGCACCTGGGATGATGGTGTACATTAAAAAAGACGGCGCCAAAAGATTGGCCGTATTCAACGGTTCGGTATGGTCCTATTGGAAACCTTAATTTTCTCTAAATTCAATTCACAAAATCCGTTTCAGAAATGAGGCGGATTTTTTTATATAGTTTCAATAAAAAAACATTTGTTAGATTTATCTAACTTTATTAGTTTTGCAAATGAAACTAAAGACAAACAAATGAAACCCTCTCAAAAATTAATTCTGTTCATTATTTCACTTGCGTATTCTATTTTATTTGCACAAAATGCAAGCATAAAGGGACAATTAATAGCCGAAGCAGATCAAAGTGGATCGGTAAAAATTACACTAAATTCAAGTGTAGATTCAACAACTTCGGACCGTTTAGGATTTTATCGTTTTGAAAATCTAGAGCCTGGAATCTATCAATTAAAAGCCGAAATGGAAGGGTTTGAAAACATCAACAAGACCGTTGTATTGAAACCCAATGAAATAAAAACGGAGAATTTCAACTTTCAAAAAAAAGAAAAAACTTCAGAAGTTGATGAAGTGGTCATCTCAGGAACCTTAAAACCTGTGAAACGATTGGACAGTCCCGTTCCGGTAGAAATATACAACGCTACATTTTTCAAAAAAAATCCAAGTCCCAGCCTATTCGATGCCTTACAAAACATCAACGGAGTCAGACCTCAGCTCAACTGCAACATTTGCAGTACAGGCGACATACACATCAATGGATTGGAAGGTCCGTACACCATGGTTTTGATCGACGGGATGCCCATTGTTTCGGCGTTGGGATCGGTCTATGGACTTTCGGGCATACCCAATTCTTTGATAGAACGGGTGGAGGTGGTAAAAGGACCTGCATCTTCACTCTATGGAAGCGAGGCTGTGGGAGGACTCATCAACATCATCACCAAAAAACCGGGTAACAAAAACAATATTTCTACAGACATTATGGCTACTTCTTGGGGCGAATACAATGTGGATCTTGGTTTTCAGTTTAAATTCAACAAAAAAATAAATGTATTAACAGGAGTTAACTATTTTAATTTTCAAAATATTTACGATAAAAACAACGATCGTTTCACCGATGTTACCTTGCAAGATCGAATTTCTATTTTTCAGAAATGGAATTTTGAACGAAAAGAAAACCGTTTATTTTCATTGGCTGCTCGTTATTCCTACGAAGATCGTTGGGGAGGCGATGTCCGCTGGAACAAGTCCTATCGTGGTGGCAATAAAATTTATGGGGAAAGCATCTACACCAATCGTGTAGAAGTATTGGGAAATTATCAACTGCCGACCAACGAGAAACTTTTTTGGGGATTTTCCATCATCAACCATCTACAAGATAGCCGATATGGAACTACGGTATTTGATGCCGATCAGAAAATTGTATTTAACCAAATAACTTGGGACAAAACAATTGGAAAACATGATCTTTTGGGCGGAGCCGCTCTTCGATACTCGTATTACGATGACAACAGTCCAGCAACGGCAAGTATAAATTTTGAAAATCAGCCCGAAAAAACTTGGCTTCCGGGAATTTTTATTCAAGATGAAATTAAACTCAACCCCAATCATCAATTCCTTTTAGGCGCTCGATACGATTACAACAATCATCACGGTTCCATTTTCACTCCTCGATTGGCTTATAAATGGAAATTTAACCAAAATATGATTCGCCTAAATGCGGGAACAGGATTTCGGGTGGTGAATTTATTCACCGAAGATCATGCGGCGCTCACCGGATCAAGAGATGTTCTTATTTTGGAAGATTTAAAACCCGAAAAATCGTACAACCTCAACCTGAACTATGTTCGTAAAGTACAACTGGGAGCAGGAAGTTCCATCAATCTGGATGCTACTGTTTTTTACACCTACTTCAACAATAAAATTGTACCCGATTATTCTACAGATCCCAACAAAATCATCTACACAAATCTGTCTGGACATGCCGAAAGCAAAGGCTTGAGTGCAAATTTGGATCTCAATTGGAACTGTGGCATCAAACTAATATTGGGTGCTACTTGGATGGACAATACCATTACCGAAGGCAAAGAAAAAAGAAGGCCACTTCTCACCGAAAAATTTACCGGAACTTGGACGGCTTCGTATAAAATATTCGCCATCAACACGACTGTAGATTACACCGGAAACCTCTACAGCCCGATGCAATTGCCATTATTAGGGAAATTGGATCCTAGACCCGAATTCTCACCATGGTGGTCGGTACAAAATATACAATTCACTTATAACGGCTTCAAGAACTTTGAAGTGTACAGTGGGATAAAAAACATATTAAATTGGACACCCGCAAAAGTTAAAAATACCGATTTCATCATTTCTAGAAGCGAAGACCCATTTGATCAGAATGTTAATTATGATGCACAAGGACAAATTGTCTCTACCCCACTCAATCCTTATGCTTTAAGTTTCGACCCGTCTTATGTTTATGCATCAAACCAAGGAATACGATTTTTCTTTGGCTTTCGATATCATTTTAAATAATATAAACAAAAATAACACGCTGTGACAACAAGTCCAAAAAGCCATTCAAAACACCTAAAATTGGTAGGCTTGAATAAAATAAACGAACCGAAAACAAAAAAAATGAAGTAAAATATGAATCGATAAACAAAGCTGCTGAAAACGCGTGTTGCAGAAAAAATCAAAAAAAAATCAAATACTGTTTAATTTATCACTATTTTTACACTTAAAAGAACTATGTTAAAAAATATCTCAATTGAAATAAAATGGGCCGTACTATTTTCTATTGTGGGTTTGATCTGGATGGTACTAGAGAAGGCTTCCGGCCTACACGATCAATACATCGACTATCACTTGTACCTCACCAACCTATTTGCGATTCCAGCAATTTTAATGATGATTGGGGAATTGAAGGATAAAAAGAAAAATTTTTACGAAGGAGAAATGACTTACAGGCAAGGCTTTGTTTCCGGCTTGATACTTTCAATATTTATTGCTTTATTAAGTCCAATTACTCAATGGTTCACCTCTTATGCAATCAGTCCCGAATACTTCCCAAATGTGATCAAACGATCGGTTGAATTAGGTTATTACCCGACAACAGAGGCAGCACAAGAACAATTTAATTATAAAAACTATGCCATACAAGGCGCTATCGGTGCAATCGGCATGGGAATAATTACCGTGGCGATTGCCATGTTATTTTTAAAATCTAAAAATGAAAAAATATGAAAACATTAACTTACAAAACAAATATAAATGCAAGTCCAGAAAAAATTTGGAACTGTCTTTTGGATGAAGAAAAATATAAAATATGGACGGCTCCATTTTGCCCCGGTTCCTATTACAAAACCAAAGCAATGGAAGTGGGAAATAGAATACACTTTCTAAATCCTGAAGGTGGCGGAATGTACAGTACCATAAATTCTTTAATTCCAAATCGAGAAGTCTCTTTTTTGCACATTGGTGAAATAAAAAATTTTGAGGAAATGCCTCTAGACTCTGAATCTGAAAAATGGACCAA
Source organism: Amniculibacterium aquaticum (assembly GCF_003852705.1). Lineage (GTDB taxonomy): Bacteria > Bacteroidota > Bacteroidia > Flavobacteriales > Weeksellaceae > Amniculibacterium > Amniculibacterium aquaticum. The sequence goes on along the minus strand of NZ_REFA01000009.1, from coordinate 19,487 downwards.
TGCTCTAGAAAAATATGAAATAATCCATCATGGTACTTATTGTGAACTCTGCATCACTATGGAGATTTTAGACGAATATTCCGAATACATGGATCAATCGTTTCCACTTGCACTGGATGAACTAAAAAGAATATCCGAAGCTTAAATAAAACTGCAACAATCAAAAAACAAATAATATGGCAACAACTAACACTTACTTAACCTTTAATGGCAACTGCGAAGATGCATTTAACTTTTACAAATCTGTTTTCGGTGGTGAATTTACCTTCATGGGAAAATTTGGAGAAATGCCTGAAAATGAAGAATGCAAAATCTCTGATGAGGACCAAAACAAGATTATGCATGTAAGCTTACCTATTGGTACTTCTATTCTAATGGGAAGTGACACTGGAGGAGAATGGGCACCGAAATTTGTACAAGGCAATAATTTTTCAGTTTCTGTAACGGCAGAATCAAAAGAAGAAGCGGATAAACTTTTCACAGGACTCTCCGCCAATGGACTGGTCACCATGCCTATGGAAAACACATTTTGGGGGGACTATTTCGGAATGTTTACCGATCAATTTGGCATCAATTGGATGATCAGTTTCAATGAACAAGGACATTAACCTAATTGTTCCACAACGATAAACTGAGCTTTTTGCTCAGTTTTTTTTTTAAAACAATTTAACTTTAACTTGCATCGTTCATCATATTAATTGAAAACCAAAACATCAACTATTATGAAAAATTTAATTTTAAGCATTGCTTTATTATCTTCGATAATGAATTTTGCTCAACAAAAAGAAGACCTCAACTTGAGAGGTGAACGACACAGAGTAGCACAAGGGATAAAATCCGGCGAACTAAAACCTAAAGAAGTCGTGGCCATCAATAAGCAAGCTAAAGATGTGAAACAAGCTAAAAAATCAGCTTTGAAAGATGGACACATAACAAGAGTTGAACGGGCTAAAATAGCAAAACAAGACCGGCAATTGGACAGAACCATTTACAGAAAAAAACACAACTAAGCCTACACGGTAGCGCAACAGATAACAACCCTCTCCAAAGAAAGGGTTGTTATTTTTTTTAAGGTTGATTGAAAACCGTATTTACACCATCTGCTATTTTCAAATTACTTATTTTGAAAGTCAGTTGACTTTTGGTATTGAGAGTGTAAAACCCCTCAGAATGGGTTGCCCCTTCATAAGTAGGACTGACAGGAGTCACAAATTCGTTATATGGCAATGGTTTCCCAATCGATCGTATTTTATTGGTTTTAGGATCTCTATCCACCCAACTTTCTTGTGGTTTTAATACCACTAAAATTTTGGTTTTGTCCCCAACATTCTCCAAGTTTGGAACCCTAACAAACGCCTCCTCGAACTGATTGAATTTCAAAGTATTAGAACTAAATCCAGGACTGCAATTTTCACAATAAATATCTTTTCTTTCGCTTTGATTTTCAATTGAGAAAACAATATTTTTAGTATCTGGAAAGCGATTGCTCACTTTGGTCACTTCTATTACTAAATAGGCCGTTCTAAATTGACTCTCAGGATGAGGTTTAACATTTAGAAAACCACAATTGACCGTTCCTTTACTGGCAGAATTTTTCAGTTCTTGGTGAAATTCATTCTTTACTTTTTCTCTGGCATATTCCGGAATAGGAAATGAATATTGTTGTTCAATTTGGTCACAAGCCAAATCTACAATTTGTCCTTCTGCCATTTGGATAAGATCGTCGGTATTGGGTAAAGATGGCGGAATTCCCGCAGCAATCATAGCTCCGTCAAAAGCTGCACCGGCAGCAAATTCGCATTCCGATTGTACACCAGAAGGTGCCACAGAACAAACCGAAGATGCAATTTCTCCTTTTACATAATTTTTAGAACTGTTATAAAATTCCGCTGCACCATTGACAAGACTAATGGCAAAACCCGTCACCCCATTAAATGCTTTTTCATACCAAGAAGATTCTTCTCTGGAATGATCAGGGCATATCATACTTCCAATAGGAAATGCTTTTTGAAAATCTCTGGCGAAATTAATACCAACAGGACTATTTCCAAAATAATCCGGATTATAGCTTGTCACAATGTTGCAACCCATAAAATTCCCATTAGGCTGTTGTACCGGTACATAGTTAATCCCGGTTATTACATAATCTTTATAGCGATCATAGGTTATTTTAGGAGGATTGTAAAACTTGTATAATACTTGAGTGAGACTGATGCTGTTAGAGCTAATGCCGATAGGATTTTTAGAGGCATCCAAAGGAGTTATCCTCACAAAGTACACGGGATTAACTATTGGAGACGGATTGTTTTTGATAAGATTTTTATATACATTAGAAAGCTTGATCTCTTGGTTCTCTCCTGGCTTGACTCTCGTAACCTGATCACCGGGTTTTGGAGTACTTTTCCTTTCATTACTTACGGAATATGGAATATTGAATTTCAGTTCATTTTGCCCATTGGTTTCAACAATTCCTGATTGTACAATAGTATCATCATTACCAGAAAAAGGAGAAGTAGAGATTTCGAACTTTCCATACACTGCTGTTTTGGGGATTTTCCTCCAAAAAACCATCTCGGTCCAGTCTTTATTGTTTGTATCTTTATCTAGATTACGCCAAACAGAGGTTTCATAGCTCCAAACCCAACAATGCGCCCCTTTACAATCCGGGTCTGAAATACTCTGACTGGCAAAATAAAATTCAGAAACACCGACATCAAACTGATTTTTGAGATTCGTAATTTGGGGTGAACTTAATCGTATTTCGTTAGCATTCTTTATCCTTTCTACCTTATTCGAATTATTTAATCGCACTTGAGCGGGTACAGCAATGCTCCAAACCAAGGTAGAACAAAGCAAAACAACTTGACTTTTCATAGAAGATAATTTTAGAATTAATGATTGTACTAAAGAATCCAATTGATGAATCTAAGTTAACAAATTCAGAAAAGCAAACAAAGTAATATTAACACAATTATAAAAAACCACGAAATTAATTCATGGCTTTTTCTAAAATTAGTTAATAAAAAGAATTAAAATCTATACCCTAAAGAAAGTCCAGATCTAAACCCCGCCCATGGACCATCCAAAGCGACATCTGCACCGTTGGCATTTGTGGTCACTTTATACTTCACCATCGGAATATCTAAATTTTCCAACTCTGATTTCAACTGTTGTTGCTCTTGTGGAGTTAGCGGACGACCTAGAGCATTCACCAAAGTAAAATCGCCATTTCCACTACCGTAATGCGCCCCTAAGATCCAAAAATCCAATACAAAATTTTGTTTTTTATTAAGGAAAAATTGTGCTCCAACCATTAAGCCTGCTGAATTTCCTGATGCTTTTCCTTTAGCAGTTAAAGGAACAGTATATGAGATTCCTGGAGCGGCTTCATAATCGTATTCAAAATGAAAATCGTTGGTAGAAAAATTACTATGTCTAAAATATGGCGCAAAGTAAAACCCTTTTCCATAGCCTTTTCCTATGTAAAAACGAGGCTCCACTGTAAAGTGGGTAAGGCCAACTTTTACATTTTGTATCTCCTTTTCGGCTTCTCCCTTTAAAAAGGATGATGAAAACGGAATTTCCCCTTCTGGCATTGTCCCAAATCCTACATTAACTGAAAACCATGAGGTTATCGCTCTTTCATAGGATAAATTGATATTTCTGAAAGCATAAGCAGTTACATTGGACTTGATGATGTTCATTTTTTGTTTTTCGGCAGACTCAACTTCATTGTTTTGTTGAGCATTACTTTGTGCACACAGCAATATACCGACAGAAAATAACAATTTCTTCATAAATTTTTGTTTATAGTTAGTTATCGCAAAAATATAAAAACAGCCTCTCAATACGACGCTTTTATTAAAATAATTCAGTTAAATAAAGCAATTAATTAGTAATTTTGATTAAATATATCATCATGAACCGATCTCTTTCCCCAAGTATTTTTCATGAAATACCCAAAGATATTGAGGAAATGCTCTCGCAAGACCAGTCCTTAGTCGAACTTTGGAATACGCTCACACCCATACAACGCAATGAATGGATTTGTTGGGTAAGCCTTGTAAAAAAACAAGAAACCAGAGAAGAACATCTGGAAAGAATGGTAGCAGATTTGAAAGATGGCAAAAAGAAACCTTGCTGTTGGCCGGGTTGCCCACACAGAAATCCCAAAAATGCAAAATGGTTCAAAAATTTAGACCAATGTCCAATACCCTAAAATCTTATGTAGAAAACTTATCTGATGATGACCAAATTCTTTGTAATTTATTGGAGCGTATCATCCGGCAAAACTTAACCATGGCTGATTTTAAAATCTGGCATGCCCACCCGGTATGGTTTATAAATGGTAATCCTATCGTGGGATATAGCAAACAAAAAGCAGGGATCAGATTGATGTTTTGGAGTGGAGCAGATTTCGAAGAAGAAAAATTGAAAATGGGTACAGGTAAATTTAAAGATGCCTCAATCTTCTACAACAATAGTAATGAAATTGATGAGCAGGAACTCCAACGCTGGTTAGAGAAATCCAAAAACATACAGTGGGATTATAAAAATTTGGTAAAGAGGAAAGGAAAATTAGAAAAAATAAACCTCGACAAAGAAAATGAAAACAACACCGGAACATAACGAAAGAATTGCCAAGATGACCTTTGCATCGGTCTATCCACATTATGTAAGCAAAGTAGAAAAAAAGGGCAGAACGGTTGAGGAATTGCACGAAGTGATAGAATGGCTCACGGGGTTTAACGCCACAAAAATTCAAGAATTGATTGATGAAAAACTTACATTTCAATCTTTTTTTGACCATGCTCAATTGAATCCTAATGCCTCATTAATCACCGGAACCATTTGCGGATACAGAATAGAAGAAATAGAAAATCCACTTACCCGAAAAGCCAGATATTTGGACAAACTTGTTGATGAATTGGCAAAAGGAAGAAAAATGGAAAAAATTTTGCGGAAATAAAAAAATGAAAAAATGAAAAATCAAGTTCAGTTGCATCGAGTGTTTCTCTCTCCAGTAGAAAAAGTTTTTAAAGCATTTAGTAATGCCGATGCTTTAGCTGCATGGTATCCTCCTTATGGATTTATTTGTACGATACAAGAAATGGATTTTAAAGTGGGAGGAAAATTCAGAATGGCTTTCACCAATTTCTCTACAGGGAGTAAGCAACCATTTCATGGGGAGTATTTGGAAATCGAGAAGTATAAAATCATAAAATTTGTTGACCAGTTTGATGATCCCAATCTTCCCGGTCAAATGATCACCACTATAACCTTTAATCCCGTCATTTGTGGAACTGAAATTAATATTCTTCAAGAAAATATTCCTGATGCTATCCCTGTTGCGTTCTGCTATTTAGGTTGGCAAGAGTGTTTAGACAAGCTAAAAAAATTGGTAGAACCCAATATCCCGGATGCTTAATATTCATTAACTATAAAAAATAGAACAATGCCTTTAATCAATCCACACATCAACTTCAACGGCAATGCCGAAGAAGCATTTAATTTTTACAAATCTGTTTTTGGTGGCGAATTTGCCGTTCTGGTTCGTTTCAAAGATTTACCCAGTAATCCGGATATGCCCAGCAATCCAGAAGAAGCAGACAAAATTATGCACATTGCTTTGCCTATCGGAAAACACAATGTACTCATGGGCAACGATGTTCCTACATTCATGGGAACAGTCAATGAAAATGAAAATCGAAGCAAACTTTCTCTTGCTACTGAAAGTAAAGAAGAAGCCGATCGATTATTCAACGGACTTTCCGCCGGTGGTGCTATAGAATGCCCAATGGATGATAGCCCTTGGGGTTCGTATTTCGGAATGTTTAGAGATCAATACGGCATAGAATGGATGATAGATTACAATCCAAACTGCAAAGGTCAGGTTTCAAACTAAAATAAAAAAAGATGGAAAATAAAATCAAAGTTCAAACCCATATAAAAGCAGGATTGGATAAGGTTTGGGACTATTACAACAGTCCGAAACATATAGTCAATTGGAACTTTGCCGATCCAAGCTGGCACTGCCCAATTGCAGAAAATGATATGAAAATTGGAGGTATTTATAAGTCAAGAATGGAAGCCAAAGATGGTAGTTTTGGGTTCGATTTTGAAGCGGTTTACACAGCGGTAAATCCCAAACAAAATTTTTCGTATGAGTTTGGTGGTAGACATGCAACAGTTACTTTTAAAGAACAAGGGGCTGAAACATTTGTAGAAATACTTTTCGACCCGGAAGCTGAAAATAGTCTTGAATTACAACAACAAGGTTGGCAAGCCATATTGAACAATTTTAAAAATTATACCGAAAACCACTAGAATCCGACAACGGTATTCTGAAAAAAATTACACTAAAAAATCTATGAAAGACCGCGCACTCATTCGGGAATACACAATTCATGATAAAGAAATCCTGATCAACATTTTAAAAAGCAATGTACCACAGTATTTTGACGAAACCGAAATTGAGGACTATAAAGAATATCTCGACAATAAAATTGAAAAATATTTTGTAATAGAACAAGATGATAAAATAATAGGTGCTGGCGGCATCAACTTCTCTTCAGATATGAAGATTGGCAAAATAAGTTGGGACTTCATCCAAGTGGATTACCATGGAAAAGGGTTGGGAAAACAATTGTTAGACCATAGAATACAATTGCTGAAGTCTATAAATACCCTTGAACAAATTACAGTGAGAACTTCTCAGTTTGCATATAAATTTTATGAAAAACAAGGATTCAAGCTCTTAGAAATAAAAAAAGATTTTTGGGCTAACGAAATTGATTTGTACTTTATGAAGCTGGAATAAAGCATTTCATAACCCGAATAAAATAAAAAAAATCTGCATAAAAATTAAATTTTATGCAGATTTTAAATGTGATTAAGCGATAATTAGTGTCCCGATTGACCATCAATTCCGTGAGCATGACCGTGAGAAAGTTCTTCCTCTGTTGCCGGTCTATGATCTACGATTTCGATGTCGAAATTAAGGGTTTTACCCGCCATTGGGTGGTTAAGATCTACAGTAACTGCAGCGTCCGTCACCTCCAAAACAGTTGCCGAAACATGGTTTCCGTTTTGGTCTTGCAAAGGCAAGATTACCCCTACCGGTGGCATTCCGGATTGTTCGAACATTTCTACCGGCAATTGTGTAAATGCGTTTTCTACTCTTTCGCCATAGCCTTCCGCTGGAGAAACGGTGAATGATTTTTTTTCACCTGCTGCCATTCCGTTTATTTCGGTTTCAAATTTTGGCAACATCATTCCCACACCGTATAAAAAGGTAAGAGGTTGTTCTTTTTTAGTTTCTTCGATAAAGGTTTTTTCTCCGTTTTCGTTTACGGTATTCAAAGTGTAGTGTAGGGTCACTACATGATTGTTTTCGATGCTCATTTTAATTATTTTATAATTGGTTTTGAAATTTTTTAAGTGGGTAAAAATCCGCTCCGTTGTTACAGAACGGATTTTTTATTTTGTTTTTGAGGTATATTTTACATCATCCCCGGCATACCTCCACCCATTGGTGGCATAGCAGCCTCAGGTTTTGGAAGTTCGGTAATCACACATTCCGTTGTAAGCAACATCCCGGCAACAGAAGCTGCGTTTTCCAAAGCTACTCGGGTTACTTTTGTTGGGTCGATAATACCCGCTTCCAGCATGTTTACATACTCGTCGGTTTTTGCATTGTAACCGAAATCGGCAGATCCTTCTGCTACTTTAGCAACGATTACAGAACCTTCGCCACCTGCGTTGGCAACAATTTGTCTTAACGGCTCTTCAATTGCTCTTTTCACGATTTTGATACCGGTCGTTTCGTCTTGGTTTTCACCGTTTAGGCTATCCAAAGATGCGATGGATCTAACCAAAGCTACACCTCCACCAGCAACAATACCTTCTTCTACAGCAGCTCTTGTTGCATGTAGGGCATCATCAACACGGTCTTTTTTCTCTTTCATTTCCACTTCAGACGCTGCACCTACATAAAGTACCGCAACACCACCGGCCATTTTAGCCAATCTTTCCTGAAGTTTTTCTTTATCATAATCGGAAGTTGACGCTTCCATTTGAGCTTTAATTTGAGCTACACGACCTTTGATTTCGGTTTCGTTTCCAGCACCGTTTACAATGGTTGTATTGTCTTTGTCAATGGAGATTTTTTCGGCTCTACCCAACATATCGATGGTTGCATTTTCCATGGTAAATCCTCTTTCTTCTGAAATTACTGTACCCCCTGTTAGAATTGCAATATCCTCTAACATGGCTTTTCTTCTGTCGCCAAAACCAGGCGCTTTTACAGCAGCAATTTTTAGAGAACCTCTCAATTTATTTACCACCAAAGTTGCCAACGCTTCACCTTCAACCTCTTCAGAGATGATGAGTAAAGCTTTACCTTGTTGTGCAACAGGCTCAAGAACCGGAAGCAATTCTTTCATGGAAGAGATTTTTTTCTCCACCAAAAGGATGTATGGATTTTCCAAATCGGCCACCATTTTCTCAGGATTGGTCACGAAATAAGGAGATTGGTAACCTCTGTCGAATTGCATACCTTCCACCACATCAACAGTAGTGTCTGTACCTTTGGCTTCTTCAACAGTAATTACCCCTTCTTTGCCTACTTTCCCAAAAGCTTCAGCGATCAAAGTACCGATGGTATCATCGTTGTTGGCAGAGATGGACGCTACTTGTTTAATTTTTTCAGAAGAATCGCCTACGGATTGCGATTGAGATTTCAAGTTAGAAACCACAGCCGTAACCGCTTTGTCAATTCCTCTTTTCAGATCCATTGGATTGGCACCTGCAGCAACATTTTTCAGTCCCTCTCTTACGATGGCTTGAGCCAAAACCGTAGCGGTAGTTGTACCGTCACCGGCGATGTCGTTGGTTTTAGAAGCAACCTCTTTCACCATTTGGGCGCCCATGTTTTCCACTTTGTCTTCCAGCTCAATTTCTTTTGCTACAGAAACTCCGTCTTTGGTAACATGCGGAGCACCAAAAGATTTTTCAATGACTACATTTCTACCTTTAGGTCCCAAAGTTACTTTTACAGCATTTGCCAATGCATCTACCCCTCTTTTTAGGGCATCTCTAGATTCAATATCGAATTTTATTTCTTTTGCCATTTTTTTTGTTGTATTAATGTACGATGTATCATGTACAAAGTACTTTTTATATTAAATTTTAATTTTCCTTAAATACAATGTACATTTCACTTTGTACACGGTACAATTTTATCCCAAAATTCCTAGTAGGTCTCCTTCTTTCACAATCAGATAATCTTTACCTTCGAGTTTCAATTCAGAACCTGCATATTTACCATAAAGCACTTTATCGCCTACTTTCACAGTCGTTGGTTCGTCTTTTTTACCAGGACCCACCGCAACAACAATCCCTTCTTGTGGTTTTTCTTTTGCAGTATCCGGAATGATGATTCCAGAAGCGGTTTTCGTTTCTGCAGCTACAGGCTCTACCAACACTCTATCTGCTAATGGTTTAAAATTTACTGACATATATTATCTTTTTTTGTTAAATTAAATTTTCTGTGCAGTAATTCTCTAAATCCATGCCATAAAAATAAGTCCCAAACTACTACACTATTTGGCAGAAAAACAAAATGCAAAAGTGAAATTTTGGCAGTTTTTCATATTTCTTCTTCACTTTTATACCAAAAAAACAATCCTAACAATGGGTGATTTCACGATATCAAAACCGTTAAAAACACTTTTTATACCCTTTCTAAATCCACTAACTTTGTTTCTCGAAATAAAATGTGAGCGCTAAAACACATACAAATCAAGCATAACATTTAAAAGAAAAACACAATGCCAACTAAACTAAACGAAAAACAATTGATTGATGCAAGAATTGAGACGCCAATGTTTATGGCCAATATTGCATCCAAGACTAAACTAAATCTTTTAACTCCTATTGCATTTTTCGAACAAAAATTCAATACAGATTATGAAGAACTGAGTTGCATAGGCTACAATCCTAATTCTGAAGAACTAACAGCCATTATTAAAATTAAAAAATCATCAGGATATAGTGGAAACCTATGCACCAAGGGATCTATAGAATATGTTAGATTCTATGTTGACTTTGGTGGAGGATACCAAGATCAAGGATATATTGGTGTAAATGTACACGATATCTTGGACACCAATGATTGTGATAAAAAAATAGAGAAACCTATTGAGTTTGCAGTTCGCTTAAAAATCAACCCAAAAAACCAAGGCTGCGCCAAACCATTTTTACCAAAAATGAAAGCGGTCTTACTTTGGCAAACGATACCTCCTGCAAACGATCCTAATTTGGCACAACCTGGATATGTTTGGGGCAATGTTAAGGAAGCTCAAATTCAAATTAAACCTATAAAATTGATAACCATCAATCCGAACATTACAGCGATACTTGAAAAATCCATTTTAAACCCAACCATTCCATTGAAAACTTTGGTAGCAAACAATCCACTCGCAACCAAAAGCCTTAAAGAAGCCAATGCCTTATTAACAGCAAACAAAACCAGTTTTAGTCAACTCATATCGGAGTACAAAACTGCGAAAGCAAATGTAGAACCCCAACGAGCTGGTTTCAAATTTTTGGCAGAAGCAATTTTCACAAAAGATGTCAATTTGATCAAAAATTCTTCTTTGGTATTTTCAGAAAACAAATTGGATTATACAAAAGCCTTAACTGATCTTCTGGCATCAAAAGGCAATACTTCCTACGAAGAAATAGGCTGTGTTGCTTTGGACTATCATAATGAAGCTTTGATTGCTACATTTACAGCCAAGAAAAATTTTGGTTATGGAGGAAATCTTTGTAGCAATGGTAGTAAAGAATATGTAACCTTTTGGATTCAGGATGAACTTACCCATTGTACTTGGAAAAAAATTGGCACTTCTATAGTGAACCTGCATGACATTCCCGATCACAAAGGGCTGAATTATTCTGCCATTTTACCCTATGATTTTTCAAGCTTTAAGCAAGTTTGTCAAAATCCAAAAGTAGTGAAAGTAAGAGCTGTATTATCATGGAATGTGGAACCTACAGGTTTAGACACTCCATATTGGGGAAACTTTAAAGAATCGTACATTCAACTTTCTCCTAAAAATTGGATTGGCAAGAATCCTAAACTTATCCTTGTAGGTGGTATCTCTGCAGACAATATCGACAGCGTAACTGGACTCACACTACCTTCAGCTAAATTTGAAATCAACCAAAATCCAGTGATCAGCGGAAGCCGATTTATGGGTAAAATTGCCATTCATGGTGTTTCTGCACCATTTACAGGAATGAAGTACAGAATAAAAGTTATCAACATGACCAATGGTTCATTTAATTATATCAATGATCCTCTGAACCTTATAGGCTATGATGCCTCTGGCAATATTGTTCATTCTGTAATCAATCCAGATCCAACAACACATTATTACACCTATCAACCATACAATCTAAACATTACCAGTCAATTGGCATTATTCTCACCAGGATCCAGCGATCGATTGAATATTGTCATTGAACATGAAGATGGAAGTTTGGACTCACAAATAATTCAAATGGACAATACAATACCTTCAATTTCATTGAAAATTAATGACGAAGGTGAGTGTGTACACTTCAAAAAAGGAGATCCTATTTTAGGAAAATTCTCTGCAGTGGACAATTTCATGTACAAATATACATTAGGTATATCAGGAGGAACATTTACTGAGCTCAAATTGGATGGAGCCCCACAAATAATTAATCCTTCAGAATCCACATCGATCGTGAGAACCACCAATGTTACTAATGGTGATTTTAAAGTCATCACATCTACAACCAAAAATTGTGGAAATATTACATTGGTGATGGAGATGAAAACAGTTGTTGATAGCGCATATATGCTAAGCCCAATACACCTTAATCAAGCATTTTGTTTAAAAGACTGATTCAAGAACTAAGCCACTAATAATAATAAAACCGCTATCAAAAAGTAGCGGTTTTATCTTTACTATTTCCCAGCTTGCATAGGATTAATTTTTCCGTTGGAAGCTCCTCTTGCAGCATTTTGTTGCTTTTGCTTAAAGAGTTTGAATTTCGAAGCGTTGGCTTCGTCCAATCCATCATTGGACCAAAAATTATTATTGATATCAATATCTGCGGTCTCCCTCATGGGATCCAACTGCACCGATTTCAGTTTTTTATCGAAAACATAGGTTTTAGAAACTTTCTGCTCGTTGTGTCTCCAGATTTGTGCCGACGATTTGTCATAAAGTTTTGAACCGTCGTCAAAAGTAAATTCCAAAATAATTGGCATTACCATCCCTCCTTTGTTGGTGAAGTCTATCTGATAAGCACGAATGTTTTCAAACTTTTTTTGATCTGCTTTGGTCAATGGAGAAGAAGCTTCCGTTTCAAAAGAATACTCTTTGTTGGCATCCACTTTTTTCTGGCCTCTCATGTATTGATAGTAGAAATCCTGAAGATCTTTATTTTCATCTACATAATATTTGAGATTTTTATCGGCCAAATTTCTTTTTTTAGAAATGTCCTCGAAATTGTTTCTCTGTGGCCCTTCTACTTTATATTTTATCGTTCTAGCCTCCCTTGGTACGGTTGCCAAATCCGGTGTTGCTACGCTTACTTTATCGATAGAAATATCGACCGGATCGGTACCGAAAAACCAACCTCTCCAGAACCAATCCAAGTCTTCGCCGCTGGCATCTTCCATGGTTCTGAAAAAATCTGCCGGTTCTGGATGTCTGAAAGCCCATCGTTTGGCATAAGTCTTAAATGCAGAATCGAACAATTCTCTGCCCATAATGGTTTCCCGAAGGATATTAAGTCCTGTAGCCGGTTTTGCATAGGCATTGGGACCAAATTGTGCTAAGTTTTCTGAGTTGCTCATGATGGGTTCCAACTGATCTTTTGGAAGTTTCATGTAATCGACAATGGCCCAAGCCGGACCTCTTCTTGACGGAAATTCTGGATCCCAAGTGTATTCGGTTAAAAATTGCACAAAAGTATTGAGGCCTTCGTCCATCCACGACCATTGTCTCTCGTCGGAATTGATGATCATCGGGAAAAAATTATGTCCTACTTCGTGGATAATCACTCCGATCATTCCGTTTTTTATGGCTTCGGAATAGGTTCCGTCTTTCTCCGTTCGACCATAATTAAAACAAATCATGGGATACTCCATTCCGTTGGCAGCTTCTATAGATTGCGCTACAGGATACGGATATGGAATGGTAAATTCCGAATAGGTTTTTATGGTATGTGCCACAGCTTTAGTGGAGAATTTCCTGTACAAACCGTAAGCTTCTTTTGGATAAAGACTCATTGCCATCACCTGATTGTTGTTTTCAGGGATTACAACCTTCATCGCATCCCAAATATATTTTCTGGAGGAAGTCCATGCAAAATCTCTAACCTCATCTGCTTCGAATTTCCATATTTTTCTGGATTTGGATTTGGATTTTTCGGCTTTATTCGCTTCTTCTAAGGTTACGATCTCCAATGGTTCAGAAGATTTTTCAGCTTGCTGATATCTTGAATATTGAGCCGCAGAAAGCACTTCCGAATAATTTTTACAAACCCCTGTTCCGGCCACCAAATGATCTGCAGGAACATCCATCTCAACCTTGAAATCTCCAAAAGCCAAAGCAAACTCTCCCCTACCTGTAAACTGATGATTTTGCCAACCTTGAAAATCACTGTACACACACATCCTTGGATACCATTGGGTTATGGTAAAAAGATCGTTGCCATCTTCAGCAAAATGTTCATAGCCTCCACGACCTCCTTTTTCGATACGGTTGGGGATGTTATAACTCCAATCGATAGAAAATACATATTTATCTCCTTTCTTCAAAGACTTTGGAAGATCAATTCTCATCATGGTTTTGTTGACCACAAAAGGCAATTTGTTACCATTGGCATCTACGACTTTGTGCAAGTTAACTCCATAGCCGTTATCTTTTGCAGGAAGCTGAGAAACATTAAGTTTTTCGACATTGGATTCTTTTGGTAGATAAGAAGAAAAACCGAAATCGGCATTTTTAACATTGGACTGTTGGTTTTCATCCAGTTGCAACCAAAGGTAGTCCAAATTATCCGGTGAATTGTTGTAATAAGTTATGGTTTCTGAGCCTTTCAGTATTTTTTTATCTTCATCCAAATAGGCTTTTATGGAATAATCGGCTCTATTTTGCCAATACCCTTGTCCAGGTGCTCCAGAAGCCGAGCGATAAACATTTGGGGTGGGTAATATAATTCCCAATTGTTCAAATTTATTTCCATGGTTACTCCCTGGATTGTTCTGAATATTTTGCGCTCCGCAATAGACAAACATTAAAGTTGCTAACAGATTGGCTATTTTCATAAAATTATATTAAGACAACAAAACTACACAATTTATGATAAATCTCATGAGTAAATATTGGCTTAGTAACAATAAAAAAAGCTGTTAAACCCATGGGATAACAGCCTTTGCTCTCTATAATACAGCTCTAATTGGTTCTTTGGTAAATAAAACTTAAATCTCCTGCGTAATAGAAATTTGCCGTAGAAGCCGGATAGACTTGAGCACTTCCAGAATCCCAAACATAATTGTGATAAACGATACTACCAACAGCAATAGGATAGGTAATTGAAGCTCCATCGTTCCGTTCACGATAATGATAGGAGTAGGTGTTCATGGTCAGTGTATATTTTTTATCTTTTGCCAAAGCAATGGGTCCTGACGGTGTAGCATAAGTGGTTGTGTTGGCGGCTACCGAAGCTATTGTCAAGGAATGAACTACGGTCATGGTTGTTGTATCCCACAAAGTAATTCGTACATTGGATTCTGCTTTTGGAATATTAATAACAAAAGACTTCAAAACTCCATTATAAGATGGTGAAAATACCATTCCGTACTCAAAATAAGTACCAACAATTCCCATATCGGTGTTCTTTTGATCAAATCCCGTTGAGGTCATTAAACCAGATAATGAATTTTCCTCAGGATAAACAACAGGCACAGGTGTCGGGTCATCGCTTCTACAAGAAGATAAAAATCCCAAGACCATAAAAGCATAAATAAATAAGGTTGTTTTCATAACATTGGTTTTTGTACAACCAAAATTACTACTCTTTCATCTTAATTAAAACAGTCAAAAAACCTATTTAAAATAGGAAAAACACCTCTTTCAAATGAATTAAGCTGGAATTCTTTCCAAACACATTTGTAAAGCCAGGGCAAAAACTCCGGAGGATACAAACATGATCCAATCTTTTTTATTGACTCTAAAAATAGTTAACAATACAAAAAGTACAATTAAGATGATCACCACCACAAAAATCTGACCCAACTCCAATCCAATATTAAAGCCCAAAAGCGGAGTAAAAAGACTCTGCTCTTTAGCAAGCATCATTCTTGCCGTGTTTGCAAAACCCATCCCATGGATCAACCCGAAAAGCAGTGCCAAATAATAATTAAGCTTCATCAATTGGTTTTGTTTGTTTCGCATCAAGATGTTGTCTAGGGCGGTCAGTGCAATGGTTAACGGGATGAGAAACTCGACCCAATCGCTTGGAATTCTTAGCAGATCGGTAACACTCAACGCCAAAGTTATGGAGTGACCAATGGTGAAAGCCGTTACCAAAATCAATATTTTTTTGAGATCGGAGAACGAATATACTGCCACCAAAACCAAAACAAAAAGTTGATGATCCAAAGCATCCATAGAAATGATGTGCTCCCAACCCAAACGAAGAAACATGAGGAAATCTTGCATAAAATAGATGTTAGATGAAAATACGAGTTTAAATTGATCTGATTACTTAAACGGGTACGAAAATAATGATTATTTTTGTTTTTTATATAACCACATCATGTTCCGATTCCTTCAAATTGTTATTTTTGGTTTTTTCTGTCTTTCGCTAACTTCGTTCCAACCTCATCCGTATCATGTGGGGTCTGTGGAAATAAATTACAACAACAAATCGAAATCGTTTGAGATCACCGGTCGTTTTTTTATTGATGACCTGGAAAATGCCGTGTCTGAAAAAAGCGGCAAACACCTTCAGTTTCAGAATAAAAAAACCGAAAAAGAAATGAACGAGGCTTTAAAAAACTATTGTCTGAATGCATTAAAGATAAAAGCGAACCAAAAAAACATCAGCCTAAATTACTTGGGTTATGAAGAAGACAAGGAAAGTGTGGAAATCTACATGGAAAGCAGCACAACTACCCCACCAAAAAAGGTAGAAGTAAGCACCAATTTTATCTATAATTTATACGATGACCAGATGAACATCATCCACATTATCGTGAACGGGAAAAGAAAAAGCGACAGACTGAACTATCCAAAAACCTTTTTATCAAAGGATTTTTAGAAGCTTTCATTCAGCTCAAAAATGTGTTTTTGTAAGTCCGGAAAAAAAGCATCGTAATGCTCTTTCAATTGAGGTTTGTTTTCTAAAAAAACATTAAAAACAGGAAGACCTCGATCCAAGTATCGCGCACGGTTCAAGACATTTTTTAGGCTAAATTCAATTCCCCAATCTTCTCTGTAATTGTACAGCCAATTGTCGGACTTCATCCTATCCAGAATGTTTTTGAAGTTTTCAGGAAAAAAATCCAAATAATTTTCCAAAACTGCATAGACCCTTTCCGCATGGTTTTTCCAATCTTCAGGCGAAAAAATTTTAGGATCATTCGCTAAAAAATAATCCATTGCCACATCGACAAAAGCTCCGGAATACAACCTAACCAAGGGCGCGAAAATCTTTTTGGCTTCAGAAATTTCCGGATGGCTATCGGTAAATGAATCGATGGATCTGTGCAAAACGACCCCTTGAAAAATCCCTTTTGGCAAGGTCAACCGATCTTTGTTCTTGATATGATCGTTGAGAAACTGTCCAACGATTTGCTCGTCGGAAAAGGACAGGAAGGAATGTGCCAGAAAATTCATTTTAAAAAATCAATTGTTAATGCCTAAAAATACTTTGGCAAGCTCTATCATTTTGGGATCTCCGGTGTATTTTTCTTTTTCATCGGACAGTTTTACCGTGGGGATGCAACCGCCGTTGTGAGACTCTACCCCAACCATTTTCATCACAATGTTCATGGGTTTTAGTCCCACATCGTTTGTCAAATGCGTACCGATCCCGAAGGAAATTCCGATTTTATCTTGGCAATATTTTGTGATGTCCTGAACTTTTTGAATGTTGAGTCCGTCCGAAAAAATAATGTATTTGTGCATGGGATTGATGCCGTGCGAAAGGTAATGCCTAATGGTCTGGTCGGCGAAATTCAAAGGATCTCCGCTGTCATGACGGACACCGTCAAAAAGTTTTGCAAATTTTTTATCAAATTGTTTAAAGAAAACCTCCGAGGTGTAGGTATCGGAAAGCGCCACACCCAGATCTCCGCGATAGACATTGACCCAATTTTCCAGCGCCATTTGATTGGCCATTTTGAAACCAAAAACGGCTGCATGAAACATGAACCATTCGTGGGCATGAGTACCAATGGGTTTCACACCGTATTTCATGGCAAAATGAACATTGGAAGTTCCAATAAAAAAGTGGTTTTTCTCTTGGCTCAACTCACTGAGCACCAAATCCTGAACCTTGTAGGAATGCCGTCTTCTGGTGCCAAATTCGGCAAAGGTAACGCCCAATTTTTCCATAATTTCGGCTTTTTTCTCCGTTATTTTTTTCACTTCCAGATCCAGGCATCGTTGTTGATGGGTGAGATCGTAATAAATTTCGGAGATGATCGAAAGCAAAGGCACTTCCCAGAGGATGGTCCTGTACCAAAGCCCTTCTACCTCTACCGAAAGTTCGGATCCGTGTTGCGAAATGTTCACTTCTGTCGGGTCGTAACGGTAACCTTCCAAGAAATCGATGTAAGGCAAATCCAAGTAGGGACAGGTTTTTTGCAAGAATTTTTTTTCTTCATTGGTCATTTTCAACTTGGCCATTTCGGCTACAGCTTCCTGCAATTTTTCGGCAAAACCATCCGGAAAAACATGATGCCCACGGTTGATGAATTGATACCTCACCCTCTCGTTGGGGAAACATTTGACCACTGCACATTGCATGGTGATTTTATAAAAATCGTTGTCGAGTATGGAATTGATGATGGAAACCATGGAACAGTCCTTTTATTTATAGGTTAAATATAGGATTTTTTTGGTTAAAAATTCAACCTAAAAAAATCGTCACAACATTATAATTATGACGATGAGGGTTAATCCAAATGGTTGTTTTCACTTTTAAGAGATTTAGACAAATTTTCTCGATCTTCATGAGTAAGAAACTTAAACATTCGCGTATTTGCTAATTTAGATATAGGGTCTTTTGCAAACTCTTCTCTATTTCTTTTAAACTTTTCATAAGTGGTAAGGTAAATACCATTCATTTTCTGCTCAATGGGAAGTTTCATTTTTTTCAACCCGGCTAATGTAAAATGAATCGTATCTTTATCATCTTGTAATTCTATAATCAGACCTGGTAAATTCTTGAAATTATAAGGTCCTTCCGGTATATTCATTTCATTAGTATACCAAGCAATAATAGTTCTATTGCGGTATTTTCCAATGGCTTTTTTGCAAATAAAATTCGAGATTTTCCGTTCCTCATTTAGCAATTTCCATTTAATATTTTCTTGAGATTCAAAAGCGAAGCGATCCATTCCTACCCTCTCAAAAACAGTAATTTTATTCCCATTTCTGTACACTTCGGGTTTAAAATCGTATTGAGGAACTGCTCCTGCATCGTATGTTGCGATACCTCCGCTAGAACCCTTTTCAAAAACTTTTTTGACCTGATCTGCGATAATTGAGTCACTCTTCTCTTTTACATAGCTCCTAAAAATAGAAGATTCTTTACCTATTTTCAATACGGTGAGTTCTTCGTATTTGGACTTTGGATTGGTAGAATCTTTTTGAAAAGTCATTTTGTAATAACAAACCATATAAGTACTATCTATTTTTTGTGAATACAAAACACCAGATATCAGTACGAATGCGAATAATAAGTAAACTTGAATCTTCTTCATAATAGTTCTTTTTGGATTAATTATTAATTAATGTCTTGTATCAGTTCAGATTTGACCTTTCTGCAAGCTGCTTCATGATACATATCCATATTTTCAATCATGCATTGTTGTGCTTGTTGTATTGTAATCCCCGTGTTTCCTCCATAACAAATCGTATCATAATCCGTAACATTTGGATTACATGAAGATTTAAGTTGATATGTGATACAGTCCTTTTCCATAGACACACTTTTAATTACTTCTTTTTCCTCTATTTTTCCAGCAAACACACTTGTTGCTGTACCGACCGTTAGTAACAGTCCTAAAGCTAAATTTTTCATAATGAACTTGTTTAAAGTAAAAAAATCGATAAACACCTTTAAAAAAAGGCGTTAATTATTTGTTTAAAAGACTGGTATTCAGTATATTAGAGGAAAAATAACTACAAATTTCTCTATGCAAAAGA
>NZ_REFA01000008.1 GCF_003852705.1 Amniculibacterium aquaticum | reverse complement strand
ATTGAAAGGGTAATAAATATTTTAAACAACAGACCACGAAAAAGATTTGGTTTTAAAACGCCCAATGAAATTTTCGCTCAAAAATTGAATGAAAACTGTGATGTTGCATTTATAACTTGAATCCACCCTTCAAAAACTTTATATCTTTTAAATGATTACCTTTAGCATATTAATTCAACAGTATGTCAAATCTCAATCTCATCATAGAAGAAAGAGCGGCCGATATTGGCGGCTTTTTAGTAGGAAGGTTACTGCCTTTCATCCAAAAAAGAATGATAGGTCCTTTTTGTTTCATCGATCATTTAGGCCCTGTGAAAATGGACGAAAGAAAAAATATGGATATTCGTCCTCATCCGCATATTGGGCTATCCACCCTAACTTATCTTTTTGAAGGAAGCATTATGCATCGGGACAGTATCGGGAACACTATGGAAATCACTCCAGGAGCGGTGAATTGGATGACCGCCGGAAAAGGAATCGTTCATAGCGAAAGAACTCCGGACTATCTAAGACAAAAAGATAAAACCCTTCACGGATTGCAAATTTGGGTGGCACTCCCAAAAGATTTGGAGGCTATGGATCCCCAATTTACCCATGTGGAAAAAGATGCTCTCCCAACATGGACGGAAAATGGAGTCGATTTTAAATTAATCGCTGGAAAAGCATTTGGAAAAGAATCTCCTATCCCAGTCTTTAGTCCCTTGTACATGATTGAAATAAAAACCAAATCTGCCCAGATCTTGAACTTAGGCGAACAACTTTTTGGAGAATCCGGACTCTATATTTTAGAAGGAAGTATTGAAAGTGAAGGACAAATTTTTGGCTCTCGACAATTATTGGTGGCTAAAAACACAAAGTTATGCGAGTTTAGCATTCAAGAAAATTCAACGATCTATCTTTTTGGTGGCGAAGCATTTCCTGAAGAACGATTCATTGATTGGAATTTTGTTTCCACATCCAAAGAAACCCTCAAGGAAGCCAAACAAAGATGGAAAGATCAGAAATTTGACAAAATAGTTGGAGACGACATCGAATTTGTACCCTATCCGGATTATAAAATTCCTAAAAAATAAGGCGTAGAAATCTGGCTTATCCACTCTGGAAGTAATATTAATACCAACTCGTTTTAGATAAAAATGAGTACCTCTAAGTAAAAACAAAAACCCAACTTCTAGCCCTGAAAGGGCGAAATCCTTCTTCTTAAATTCTTTACATCAAATTAAAATAAACTTAAAAACAACCCTCTGGTACAGCATTTGAACGGATAAAATGATTTTAATTTTTGAGATTTTAGTTTTTTTGAAAATAGTAATAAATGACAAAAAAATATTTGAAACCACATAGTCACTTAGGGCGATTTTATTTGCTAAAGAAACAGCAGTAACACACAAGAGATATCCGTCTTTGACGGATACTAAGTGCAATTGTGCAGACTTATTGTTGCATTTACTATATTTCTATGGGGTTTAAATAATGGGTTTTATGTACCACAATTCTTGTCATGTACTTAGTTTGAAAATATTAAAAGAAAATTAAAAAGCACCTTGTCCATAGGAGATTTGTTAAATCAATTCTACATTTGCAGACCTAAAATGAGAAACCTTTCGATCTATATTCTGACCAGTATTTTCCTTCTTTTATCCATTGGGAGCAGATACTTTGTCAACTATATTTATCAAGATCATTTCTCGCAAACTACGCATCATTTCCAGGGGAAACCTGCTGGTTTAAAATTCAACCATCACAAACTCACTTCAGAAAAAGTACTGAATGATGTTGGCGATTTAGAGTCCATTATCGTTTCAGAAGACGATATGCGATTCACAGAAAACCTCCAAAATTTGGTAGTTTTCGCCACCGTTTTCGGTTTTTTCATTTTACTAGGACTGCACTTTAAGAAAAGAAGTTCAGAGGAAGTTCTGTCTGAAATCCTCCTCAGCAGTTCCATCAAAAAATTCATACTCCTGCGATCCATCAGGATTTAGACCCGCACATAACTTTCTTACCGTTTTTATTTAAGCGGTACCCACCCGTGTTGTGAAGTTTTCATTTCGCAATAATGCATTATTCAAACCAAATTTTTCACGAAAACCATTCTCTCTAATTATGATGAAGAGCGTTATTACAAGCTGTTTGCTTGGCTGTCTGTTGTGGCTTACGGGCTGCACGAAGAAACAAGAAGAAAAAGAAGAAAAAACCGTTTATCCTACCACCTCTCCCGTGGTTATGGATACGGTGATCGATAAAGATTATGTCGCCCAAATACAATCGGTAAAGAACATCGAAATCCGAGCTCAAGAAAAAGGTTTTCTGGAGAAGATTTTTGTGGACGAAGGACAATTTGTACATCAAGGTCAATCTTTGTTCAGAATCATGCCTCAAGTTTACCAAGCCGAGGTCATGAAAGCAAAGGCCGAAGTAGAACAAGCCGGTATAGAACTGAAAAATGCGACCACCTTGGCCAACAACAATATTGTTTCTAAAAACGAAAAAGCCATGGCCCAAGCCAAACTCAATGCTGCAAAAGCCGAATTGAGAATGGCAGAAATCCACCTTTCTTTTACCGACATCAAAGCTCCTTTTTCAGGAATCATCAACAGAATCCCTCTCAAATTGGGATCTCTGGTGGACGAAGGCGCTCTGCTAACTTCCTTATCCGACAATACGGCAATATACACCTACTTCAATGTGTCTGAACCTGAATATCTTAATTATCAATTGAATGCCGCTTCACGAGGTCAAAATTTAGTTTCGCTAATCTTGGCCAATGGACAAGACTTCCCCCAAAAAGGAGAAGTACAAACCATAGAAGGCGAATTTGATAACGAAACCGGAAATATTGCGTTTCGGGCTAAATTTCCCAACCCCGAAAAACTCCTCAGAAACGGACAAACCGGAAAAGTTAGGATGACTGTACCCTTGAAAAACGCAGTCGTTATCCCACAAAAAGCAACCTTCGAAATTCAAGATCAAAAGTATGTTTTCGTGGTGGGCAATGACGGGAAAGTCAAATCCAGAAACATAAAAATCGCTTACGAATTGCCGGATGTCTATGTCATCAGTTCCGGGTTGAGCCCTCATGAAAATTTTCTTCTGGAAGGGGTGCAAAAAGTAAAAGACGACGAAAAAGTAAAGACCAAACTTCAGGATCCACAGCAAGTTTTGCAATCTTTAAAACTAAAAGCAGACTAAATTTATCATGTTTAAAAAATTCATTCGTAGACCCGTTCTGTCTATTGTAATATCTCTGATTATCGTGTTTATGGGAATTTTATCTTTGGTAAAACTTCCGGTAACGCAATTTCCGAGCATCTCGCCACCCAAAGTGAACATCAACGCCTCTTATCCTGGTGCCAATAACGAATTGCTGATAAAATCAGTCGTTATCCCTTTGGAAAGAGCCATCAACGGTGTTCCGGGGATGAAATACATGGCTTCAGATGCCGGTAACGACGGTGAAGCGACCATCTCTGTAGTTTTTGACTTGGGCACAGATCCCAATGTGGCAGCAGTCAATGTTCAGAATCATATTTCTTCCGCCATCAACAAACTCCCACCGCTTGTGGTGAGAGAAGGGGTGAAAATTACCCGTGAAGAATCCAACATGCTGATGTACATCAATGTGTACAGCGACGATCCAAAAGCCAATCAAAAATTCCTCTTCAATTATGCCGACATGAACATCTTGTCTGAGCTGAAAAGAACCAAAGGTGTGGGAGATGTGGACATTATCGGTACCCGGGAATTTGCCATGCGCATTTGGCTGAAACCCGATCGATTGACCGCCTACGGAATTTCTGCCGATGAGGTGATGGAAGCCCTGCAAGCGCAAAGCATCGAGGCTTCTCCCGGAAGAATTGGTGAAAGTTCTGGTAAAAGACCTCAAGCTTTTGAATATGTTTTGAAATATCCAGGCCGATTCAATACAGAAGCAGAATACGGAAACATCATCTTAAAATCCAACAGCAGTGGGCAATTCATTCACCTGAAAGATGTTGCCGATATTGATTTTGGATCTGCAGCCTACGATATTTATTCCACTTTGGATGGCAAACCTTCTGCAGCCATCACCCTAAAACAATCCTATGGGTCTAATGCCAGTGAAGTCATTAAAAATGTAAAAACTTTGATGAAAACTCTGGAAAAAGATATGCCCAAAGGCATGCATTATAAAATTTCGTATGATGTTTCGCACTTTTTAGATGCTTCCATAGAAAAAGTAGTCCATACCTTGTTCGAAGCTTTTATTTTGGTGGCCATTGTGGTGTTTTTATTTTTGGGCGATTGGCGATCCACCCTTATCCCAACGCTTGCCGTTCCGGTTTCGTTGATCGGTGCATTTGCCGTAATGTCGGCCTTCGGAATCACCCTCAACCTCATCTCGCTTTTCGCTTTGGTAATGGCGATTGGTATTGTGGTGGACGATGCCATTGTGGTGATAGAAGCCGTACACGCCAAGATGGAAGAAAAAGGATTATCACCACTAAAGGCTACTGAAGAAGCCATGCACGAAATTAGCGGAGCCATTATCGCTATTACTTTCGTAATGGCCTCGGTGTTTATTCCGGTTGCATTTATGAGCGGTCCGGTTGGTATTTTTTACCGTCAGTTTTCCATCACCATGGTTTCCTCCATCATCCTATCGGGTTTGGTAGCACTTACATTAACACCGGCTTTGTGTGCCATGATTCTGAAAAACCACCACGGAAAATCTCCTAAAAAAACGCCAATCAATCGTTTCTTGGACCAATTCAATTCCGTTTTCACCAAGGGTGCCGATCGTTATAAAAATTTACTCACCAAAACGGTTACTCGTAAAATGGTAACCCTGCCCCTTTTATTGGCTTTCTGTATCGGAACTTTTTTCTTGGCAAATAAAATACCGACCGGTTTTATCCCGGCAGAAGACCAAGGAATGATCTATGCCATTGTACAAACACCTCCCGGATCAACTTTGGAGAGAACCAATCAAGTGGCTTTAAGGCTTCAGAAAATTGCTCAGAAAATCGACGGTGTACAATCGGTTTCCTCTCTGGCGGGTTTTGAAATCTTGAATGAAGGAACGGGATCCAATTCGGGAACTTGCCTCATCAACCTAAAAAATTGGAAGGATAGAAAGAAATCGTCCATAGAAATCATTGAAGAATTGGAAGAAAAATGCAAGGACATCAGTGGTGGAAGCATTGAGTTTTTCCAACCTCCATCCATTCCGGGATACGGCGCAGCAGGTGGTTTCGAACTTCGATTGCTGGACAAAGCCGGAAGTGGCGACTATCATAAAATGGAAAAAATATCCAACGATTTTGTAAAAGAACTCAGAAAAAGACCAGAAATAGGTTCTGTGTTCACCTTTTATTCGGCATCTTTTCCGCAATACATGCTTAAAGTGGATAACGAATTGGCCGAACAGAAAGGGGTTTCCATAGATAAAGCCATGTCCAACCTCTCTACTTTGGTAGGATCCGATTACGAAACCAGTTTTATCCGTTTCGACAGACCTTACAAAGTCATTGTGCAAGCCGGTCCACAGTACAGAGCGTTGCCAAGCGACTTGATGAAGCTGTATGTTAAAAACAACAAGGACGAAATGGTTCCTTACTCCGCATTTATGAAGATGGAAAAAGTCTATGGACTGTCGGAAATCACCAGATACAACATGTACAATTCTTCTGAAGTTACCGGAAATCCTGCACCGGGTTACAGTTCTGGCGATGCCATAAAAGCTATACAAGAAGTGGCGGACCAAACGCTTCCAAGAGGTTTCGGTATCGATTGGGCGGGGATTTCTAAAGACGAGGTGAGCCGTGGTAACGAAGCGGTTTACATCTTTTTAGTTTGTCTTGGTTTTGTGTACCTCATTCTTTCGGCACAATATGAAAGTTTTATTTTGCCCTTGCCCGTAATTCTCTCTTTGCCTACCGGAATTTTTGGAGCTTTTATTTTCCTACAATTTTTTGGTTTGGAAAACAATATTTATGCTCAGGTTGCCATGGTGATGCTCATCGGTTTGGTAGGAAAAAATGCGGTGTTGATTGTAGAATATGCCGTGCAACGAAAGGCCGAAGAAAACATCTCTGTGGTACAAGCCGCTATTGATGGGGCACACCTAAGATTTAGACCTATTCTGATGACTTCTTTTGCATTTATTGCCGGATTAATTCCTTTGGCACTGGCAACAGGACCTGGAGCAATTGGGAACAGAACCATTGGCTCGGCAGCAGCTGGAGGAATGCTTTTCGGAACCGTTTTCGGATTGCTCATCATCCCGGGATTGTACTACATTTTCGGAACCCTTTCCGAAAGAACCAAACTGGCTAGATATGAAGAAGAAAATCCATTAACAGAACAAACTGAACCTTACCAACACGATGAAAAATTTAACGATTAACAAATTAGTGGTGCTGCTCGCAGTATCGGCGGCAGTAACGGGTTGTAAAGCACCAATGGCAACTCTGGTAAATTCTGAAATTAAAAAAAACATTCCAGAAAATTACAACCAACAAGATCCCGGTTTAGACCAAAAAAACAGTGGAACTACACCTTGGCGCGTGTTTTTTACAGATCCAAACTTGGTAAGTCTGATCGAAATTTCCCTGAAAAACAATCAGGAACTCATGATCACCTTGCAACAAATTGAAATTGCAAAATCTGGGGTTTTGGCAAAAAAAGGAAAATTGAGTCCTTCGGTTTCGGCAGGAGGCGGCATCGGACTGAAAAAAGCAGGAAGATACACCAGTGAAGGCGCCGGAGATGCAAGTACCGAGATTGAACACGGAAAGGAAATGCCCGATCCTTTGGCGAATTTTGATTTGGGAATATCCGCCAATTGGGAAGTGGATATTTGGAAAAAATTAAGAACAGAAAAAGAAGCCGCCGTTGCTCATTACCTTTCGACCGTGGAAGGAAAAAACTTTGTTCTCTCTAATTTGATTGAAGAAGTGGCCAATTCATACTACGAACTTTTGGCCTTAGACAATCAGTTGGAAATCATCCAGCAGTACATCCAGTTACAGCAAAAGGCATTGGAAATTTCGAAAATCCAAAAACAAGCTGCCGCCACAACAGAACTGGCGGTGAAAAAATTCGAAGCCGAATTGTCCAAAGCTAAAGCAAGAGAATTTTTAATAAAACAACAAATTACAGAAAAGGAAAATCAGATCAATGCATTGTGCGGGCGTTATCCGCAACCAATTCTGAGGGCTAAAGAAAATTTCATGTCCACTATTCCACAAACTATTTTTAGCGGAATACCTTCTCAACTTTTGTCCAACAGACCGGACATAAAACAAGCCGAACTGGAATTAAAGGCTGCAAAACTGGATGTAGAAGCGGCCAGAAAGGAGTTTTATCCCTCTTTGGAAATTTCGGCGGCTCTTGGTTTAGAAGCTTTTAAGCCATCTTATTTGGTGAAAATGCCAGAATCTCTGGCGTACGGTTTGGCTGGAGATTTGGCCGGCCCTCTCATCAACAAATCAGCCATAAAAGCCAATTTTAACACTGCCGATGCACGACAAATACAGGCTTTGTACGAGTACGACAAGACCGTTCTGAAAGCCTATTTGGATGTTGCTAACCTGATGTCGAAAATAAAAAACATCGACCATTATTATCAGTTAAAATCTGAGGAAACGAAAGCTTTGGAACAGTCGATTGGGATTGCTAACCAATTGTTCAAAAACTCCAGAGCCGATTATCTTGAAGTATTGCTGAACCAAAGAGATGCCTTGGATGCAAAAATGGAATTGGTGGAAGCCAAGCAACAGCAACTGAGTACCGTTGTCGACATCTACAAAAATCTTGGTGGCGGTTGGCAATAAGAAACCGTCAATGGGAATTTTATTTTGTTGAAAGATTGTGGTAAATTTGGATTTTCTATCTTTCAAATCGAAGCAAACAAGCCGAAGGATGATATAAAAACAATGAAGAATGCCAGAAAATACAAATCTAGAAACCATAAAAAAATTAGACCAATTGCTTTTTGAATTTGACAAAAACATTCAAGAAATTAAGGCTTTTGAACTGAAATTAAAATCGACCCAGAACATGGGAAATGAACTGTCCAATTATCTTCAATCTGAAGATTGGATACGCGATTATGAGAATTTTGGGCATTTGGACTTTCACATTTTAGGCGAAGACGGACTTTATAATGCACTTGAAGATTTTGAGAATTTGAAGAAGGAAATCTTACAGTTCATTGCAAACAATTTGAAGTAATTTTTTTGCATCAAATACATGAAATATCCAAGGGGAAAAACTCCTTGGATATTGTTTTATAAAACGGAAAAGTATTACGATTTATTTTAATTTGGAACTGAGCCCGAAAGCGTAGTTGATCTGAATGAGAATGATAAATCCTATACTCAACAATGGAGAAATAAAACAAAGTAAAGCTCCCAAAGCATACAGAGATTGGGCAACAACGATTCTTTTCCTGAGAGGTTCATCTACCAAATTTTTGGTTTCTTCGTTTACAAAATCTTTTTTCACCGCATAGATCCAATTGGTGTAGAGCATTGCTCCCAGCATAAAAATATTGATCCAATAGATAAAAACAGGAAATTTGTACGAGGTATAATCTCCCAAAAATGCTGTTGTAAATGGCAACATGGACACAAAGAGCAAGAAGAGCAGATTAATCCAATTCAGGTTTCTGTCGCTTTTTTCGATGTGTTTGTATTGTGATGCATGACCTACCCAAAAAATTCCTGTGGTCATGAAGGCTAAAAGATAAACCAAAAATTTTTCCTTCAGCTCCATAAAGGCAGAAATTAAGTCTTGTTCAGAATGTATGGATTCCATCACCGGAACGCGGATTTCTAAGACCAATAAAGTTAAGGCGACACCAAAAACGCCATCGCTAATGGCAATAATCCTTCCGGTGTCTTGGCCGGCAATTTTGTTGTAATGCACATTCATCATCTTATCGTTTTGTACAAATATAAATATTCCTAAAGAATTTTTTAAATAAAGGGTTCAACTTTAAATTTAATAACATCAACAAAGCAAAAAAAAGAGAGGCAACCTTTTGGGTTGCCTCTCAAGTAGTTATCAATTAAAGATTATTTCTTCATTGCTTTCACTGTTTTCACAGATCCGTCTTTGTAATGTAAAGTTACCATATACAATCCGGTTTTCAAATCTCCTAATTGCAATTCAGCAGTTGGTTTAGCAATTGTTTTCACCAATCTACCAGAAGCATCTACAATAGAAATGGATCTCACCTCTCTCACATCAGAAATATGAAGAACATCAACAAATGGATTAGGATAGATTTTCACACTGTCTTTAGCTGCTACTTCAGCCGTTGCTAAAGCCCCAACAGACAAAGTAAAGTCTACATAATTACCATACGCCGCAGGTCCACAAGGGGTAAGTGTACCAATATAGGACTCTGCCATTCTTACTCTATAATTACCCGGAGTCTGAGCTGCCGGAATATTAATAGTACCCGTTGCAGATGTTGCATAAGATGTTGTTGCCAAAACTGATTCTCCCGGTCCATCAAACTTCATATCGTTGTTCCAATCTACCCAAATATAATAATACGCATCCGCAGATGAAGGTAACAAATTAACAGTTATTGCAGCACCTTGTACTCCACTAAAAGTAGTTGCTGTTTGATTATCATACGCCTGATACGAAGATGCCGTATAAGCCAAGTTAGTCACACCTCCTGTAGTAGAAACATTTCCTAAGTAATACAACTGAGAAGAAGCTCCTCCTGTAGGTCCACAATAGCCTGTTCTTACTTCTATAGGACCAGACCAAGTACTTTTATCAGATGCTGTACAGCTGGATCTTACCCAAACGAAATACGAAGTATCCATAGTCAAACCTGTCATATTATAAGTAGTTGCAGTTACAGAAGCTGTTGGCGTTGTAGTTGCAGTTGGCGCCGTATTGGTCGTTGACGAATACACATCGTACCCTAATCCAGGAGCTGGAGTTGGAGCTGTCCAATTTACCGTTCCTGAGGTGTTGGTAACATTGGCGATTGATAATCCAGTTGGAGCTACACAAGTAGGAATCATTAAATTGATATTATCAACAGCTGCTGGAGGGTTGGTACCACCCGAACCATCATTCCACCATTCAAACAATAGACGAACCGTCTGACCAGCGAATGCAGATAGATCCACATTTGCATTTACATAATTTTGCCAAGAACTTTGTTGGTTAAATACTCCTCCAATCTGGGTAATACCCGTAGTTGTATTTATTTTTGTCCCTGGTGTTGGGTTAAATGAAGTTGGAACCAAGAACACTCTTAAGTAATCGTAAGAAGCAGATTCTCCTTGAGCTTTCCAATCAAATGAAAGTGTTGATAAAGTTGTACCGGCCGGCACAGCTATATCTCTGTATGCATGTACTGCAGTTGTAGAAGCTGTGTCGTAAGCATTGGTAGTACCGCCGTCATTGGTTACATACAATGAACCTGCCGGGTTACCCTCTGCCGTACCTACAAACCACTGATTGGTTTGTGTACCGTTGATTAACGCCATATCATTCGTACCACTAAAATCTTGAGTATACGGTAACGATGCAGGAATCTGTCCCGTCATAAATGAAGGTAAAGCCTCCCAAACACTTTGAGCTGCACCACAATTGGATCTTACCCAAACATAATACACGGTATTCGGTGTCAAAGCAGATAAGTTGGTTGTAGTTGCAGTCCCGTTCCATGTCGGTGTTGTAGTCGCTGTTGGATCTACATCAGAAGTTGAATAATACACATCATACGATGCAGGAGCAGGTCCAGCCGGTGCATTCCAAGAAAGTGTAGCCGTTGCACCTGTTACATTGGAAGCAGCTATCGCAGAAGGCTCAAGACAACCGGCAACTTCTTCAATAGATATATCATCCATGGATAAATACCAAGGAGAAGAGCTTATTTCCCCTTTGATACCAACTACATAAGTACCGGTAGTAGGAACCGTAAAGTTACCCGACACTTTTTGGTAATCGCCATTGATAATATTAACAGCAGGAGCAATCACATTGGTCATTGCTGCAGCAGTCGAAGAAGTACCATAGCTAATCGATACATTTGCGTAAGTAGGAGTTGATGAATCTTGTCGTGCATACACTTTAGCCGAATAAGTTGTACCCGCCGTTAACTGTATCGGGATAAACAACCAATCCTTATTACCGTATTGCAAGAAAGTATTCCAACTACCCGTCCTAGGCGTTCTATTGTATGTAGTATATGTGTTATTTGCTCTCCAAACTCCTCCTCCCTCAATAGAAGCTTGAGCTAAGCAACCGGTAACCGGAGTATCGTGAACATATCCACTTTCAAAACCTTCGAAATATGGGATTGTATATGGATCACACATGGTAGTAAAACTTCTCTCTGTACATGAGTTAGAATACACCGTTCCATTATCCGCATTGATTGTATAATAGTAGGTCGTGTTCGTAGTAAGAGGTGTTGCAAAAGTATAAGAAGTAACATTACCCAAATCAATACCAGCCAAAACATCACTTGCACCAGGTGTAGATCCTACAGTAATATTGTAATTGGTAGCACCGGTTACAGCAGTCCAAGAAATCGTTGGTGTCAAAGATTGACCATTCGCTGCATTTGCAGGGGAAGTTACTGACGGACAGAAAGTCAAGGTTGTAGAAGAATTACCCATAACCCAAGGACTTTGCTCGGAAGTACAATTTGATCTTAACCAGAAATAATACTGTGTGGACGGTTGCAATCCTGTTACCACTGTAGAAGTCCCTGTAAGCCCGGTTACCAATGGTGTTGTAGCCGCATCTGGAGACGGAGTGCTTGATGTTGAATAATACAAATCATAACCTCCTGTCGGCACTGTAGTTGGAGCCGTCCACGCCAAATTAACAGTCGTAGCAGTAGCTCCTGAAGTTAAAATCGCTGAAGGCGTTAAACAAGATGGAGCAGCCGTAACTACCACTTTATAATCGTGCGCTTCTCCATACGCAAATGATGTATTATCACACGGGACAGGATCTTGAGAATACCTATCTCCCACTCGCATTCTGTAAGTTCCTGGAGTCACATTTCCCGGGATAAGAATATTCCCATTGGTTGTATTTCCTGAAGCAGAAGCTGAACTCACCGTTTCCGTAGCATCGTTTGCAAAAATTCCGTCGTTGTTAAAATCGATCCAGATTTTCACTTTCTGACTCCCAAAACCGTGGGTTACCTGGTAAGCAGTAGAAACACCTGCTTGGATCGTAATGGTTTCCGTCGCATAATAGTCTCCATAAGCACCTGTAGAACATCCCGTACTCAAATGCTGATAGGAAGCACTAGGCACTGAAAAGGAGTCTATCATATCTCCATCACTACAACCCTCATCATAAGTGGGTGTACAATAAGTTTGAGCATTGAGCTGGTAAGCCGTCAGCACCAATGCTGCTAAATAATAAAATCTCTTCATGTTTTATATTTTTTTAACATAATTTGGCTAAGTTATAAAAAAAAATGATAAAACTCATGTTTAATTAATTTTATTTGTCAACATTTTAAAAAAGACACATAAAGAACATTGTTAACACTAATAAAAAACATATTTTATTAAACATTCAATTAATTAAAGTCACAAAGTCAATAAAATTCAACAAAAAAAAAAAAAAAAAAAAAAGGTTGCCCAATTCTGGACAACCTTATTTAAAAATAAACAAATTATTTTTTGATTATTTCTTCATTGCTTTCATCGTTTTTACCGAACCGTCTTTATAATGAAGAGTCACCAAATACATTCCGGTTTTCAGATCTCCTAAATGCAATTCAGTAGTTGGTTTAGCAATTGTTTTCACTAATCTACCAGAAGCATCAGTGATGGTTACAGATCGAACATCTTTAACATCTGAAACATTCAACACATCAACAAATGGATTAGGATAGATTTTCACATTATCTTTAGTTGCTACTTCAGCCGTTGCCAAAGCTCCAACTGACAATGTAAAGTCCACATAATTACCATACGCAGCAGGTCCGCACGGAGTAACAGCACCAATATAAGATTGAGCCATTCTTACTCTATAATCACCTGCAGCCTGTCCCGCAGGAATATTTATGGTCGCTGTAGCCGAAGTCGTATAAGAAGTAGTCGCTAAAACAACTTCACCCGCACCATCGAATTTAAAATCATTATTCCAATCCACCCAAACATAATAGTATGCATCCGAAGAAGAAGGCAATATATTCACCGTAATAGCAGTACCAGGAGTTCCGCTAAATGTTGTTGCTACTTGGTTATCATACGCCTGATACGAAGACGCAGTATAAGCCAAGTTAGTCACACCACCTGTAGTAGAAACATTTCCTAAGTAATACAATTGGGAAGAAGATCCACCTGTTGGAGGACAGTATCCTGTTGTTACCATTAACGGTCCAGCCCAAGAACTAGACTCCGTAGTAGAACAAAGAGATTTTACCCAAACATAGTATTGCGTATCCGATGTCAAACCTGTAAGTGCAGCTGTAGTTGTTGCAGAAGTTTGAGACGCAACCGTTGTAGCATCTGGCACCACACTGCTTGCCGTATAATACACCGCATATCCGTTTGCAGGAGCCGTACCAACCGGTGCCGTCCATGAAATATTTGCAGAAGTAGCCGTTGCAGAAACCGTAGCTAACGCCGTTGGCTCAATACAAGAAGAAGCCTCTTCAATAGAAATATCATCTAAAGAAACATACCAAGGAGTACCATTCATATACCCTTTGATACCCACTACATAAGTACCGGTAGTTGGTACCGTGAAGTTTCCGGAAATTTTTTGGTAATCTCCATTAACAATACCTGTAGGCGCAGCTACAACATTAGTCATTGCAGATGCAGATGCAGAAGTCCCATAACTAATTCCAACATTGGAGTTGGATGCAGTTGCACCATCTTGTCTTGCGTACACTTTTGCAGTATAAGTTATCCCTGCCGTTAACTGAATCGGGATAAACAACCAATCTTCGTTACCGTATATCAAGAACGCATTCCAAGAACCCGTTCTAGGAGTTCTATTGTAATCTGTAAAAGTATTATTCGCCTTCCACACACCAGTACCCGTCTGTGACGCTTGAGATAAACATCCCGCTACAGGAGAATCGTGTGTATAACCGTTTTCAAAACCTTCGTTATACGGAACTGTATACGGCAAACACATCGTTCTGAACATTCTTTCAGTACATGAGTTAGAATACACCGTTCCATTATCCGCATTAATAGTATAATAATATGGAGTATCATTCAACAACGGTGTTGCAAATGTATAAGAGGTTACATTCCCCAAATCTACTCCCGCCACAACATCACTAGCACCAGGCGTTGACCCAACAGTAATATTATAGTTTGTAGCTCCATTAACCGCATCCCAAGTAATCGTTGGAGTTGTAGAAACCCCAGTTGCGTTGTTTGCTGGTGCAGTAACATTAGGACAGAAAGTTAATGTTGTAACTTTTCCACCATAGAACCAAGTACTCTTTTCAGTTGCAGAACAATTGGATCTTACCCAAGAATAATACTCTGTTAACGGTTGCAAGTTAGAAACATTTGTCGTCAAACCGGTTAAACCAGTTAGCGTTGGAGCCGTACTCGCATCCGGCGGAGTGTTAGAAGTTGAATAATACACATCGTATCCGCCAGCCGGAGCTGTTGGAGGAGCCGTCCAAGTCAATGTATAAGAAGTTGCAGTTGGAGCCGAAGAAGTCACACCATTAGGCTCAATACAAGCAGCAGCAACATCAATAGAAATATCATCTAAAGAAATATACCAAGGAGATCCGTTCATATACCCCTTAATCCCCACAACATAAGTTCCGGTTGTTGCAGGAGTAAAGCTTCCTGAAACCTGTTGATAATCTCCATTAATAATACCCGTAGGCGCAGCTACAACATTAGTCATTGCCGCAGCAGATGCAGAAGTCCCGTAACTAATTCCAACATTGGAGTTGGTTGCTGTCGCACCATCTTGTCTCGCAAACAATTTCACCGTATAAGATGTACCTGCAGTTAACTGAACAGGAATAAACATCCAACGATCACTACTGTATTTCAAGAAAGCATTCCAAGAACCCGTTCTAGGAGCTCTATTATAATCCGTTAAAGTATTATTTGCAGTCCACACATTGGTTGATGTCCCGGTAGCATTCGCCTGAGACAAACATCCCGCAACAGCAGTGTTGTGCGTATAACCGTTTTCAAAACCTTCAAAATAAGGGATTGCAAATGGATCACACATGGTGGTAAAATCCCTTTCCGTACAAGATGAGGAAGAAGAAGCACCAGCAATCGCATTGATTGTGTAATAATACTTAGTATTAGTACTTAAAGGAGTTGCAAAAGTATATGAAGTTACATTCCCCACATCCACACCTGCAACTACATCACTAGCTCCAGCCGAAGAACCAACAGTTACTGTATAGCTCGTAGCTCCAGCAACAGCTCCCCAAGAAATAGTAGGTGTTAAGGATTGCCCAAATGCACCAGCAGTTGGTGCAGAAACAGCAGGACAAGGCACCGTTGCCGTTGTCGTAAACGAAGTCTCTGTACAACCTGTAGCTAAACCGAAATTATTTTTAGGAAGAACATTAACATAATACTGAGTATTATATAACAATCCTGGAGTTACGGAATAACTGGTCACATTCCCAACATCTACCCCATTCATCACATCGGTTCCACCAGGAGTGGTCCCCATATTCACAACATAACTGGTTGCTCCAGGCGCAACATTCCAAGAAAGAGTAGCTCCTGAAGCTACACCCGTTGCCCCAGCTGTTGGAGCCGTAATCGTTGTACACGCTGGCGCAGTCGTCGCAGTTTGATTTAATTTTACATCATCAACAACCAACCAATAGTCACCAGAAATAAACTGATTAGAAATTCTAAATTTGAAGTTTGCCGCAGCCGGAATTGTTCCCGCAGGAATATTCCCTGTAAAAGTAGTACAAGAAGTTACCGATGACAATGCCACATCTGCACCTAATTGCGCATAAGTTGTACCTCCATCTATGGAGTATTCAACTTTTAATGTTCCTCCAACTCCAGAACCCGAACTGTATTCTAAAGTTTTGTACTGGAAAGAAACCGCCAAATCTCCTCCGTTAGAAACATTAGAGGTATACACCAAATTCCCAGCGTTTCCTCCATAAAAGTTTCTGCTTAAACCTGCAGTCCCCGCGCAAAATCTTGGCGAAGTGGTCGTCCTTGAAAATCCTGAATACGCCCACCCCGTAGGTGTTGTTGTGGACTCAAAACTTTCATTAACTGTAATTTGCGCTGAAGCACCGATTCCCAATGCCGCAAAACACGATAATAAAACTCTCTTCATATCTATTATTTAAAAATGATAAGTGGCAAATATAACAATAATCCACAACCAAACACAAAGCTTCAAACAGAATTTAATAATTTTTAAATAAAATTCATGAAAACAACGCAAATAAACACTTAAAAACAATTGCAATGTCACAAATTCAAGCTTCTGAAAGATATTCAATTTAACATAATAAAAAAGAGAAAGACATACACTTTCTCTTACTTTCGATAACAATCTGTAAACAATTCTTAATTTAGATAGAATTGATATTTCTGTTCTTGAGCTACCAGACCCAACATATCTCCATCCAGCTTCAAAGCACATTTTAAAGAGATCAATTCCATACAGGACTCGTCTTCTGGATTTCTAATACTAAAGGACAGTTTCTGAGCTCCCTCTTCGTTCATAAAATTGTTTTTTATAAACTCGATATCCTCTCGTCTTATGTCGTTGACATCCATTACCAAGGTCATGCTTTTTACAAATTGGTTGAAAACATCCTTCAATTCCGACACATCGACCACATTGATAAAAACCCTTCCATCGGATAAAACAGCATATTTTATTTTGAAAATCAAAAATCGCTGCAGATCGATCTTATCCCTTAGCTTCATATAATCCCGATCGCCCAAACGGAAAGAGCAACTACCGGTGTAATCTTCCAAAGTAACAAAAGCTACTTTTTCGCCGCTCATCTTACCGTCTCTTACCACATATTCCGTCACCAAACCGGCTACTGTATATTCAGCACCTCGATCTTTCATGGCCTGTTTTTCTTTCCATGACAATTTGGGATCGTTAAAAAGTTCTACCTGTTTTGTTAAAATCGATGAATTTTTGAACGCTTCCACCTCGTCCAAATCTAAGAAATTAAAACTTCCTTTTGGTTCGGCTTTTTTTGATACTTCTTCAACCTCAAGATTTTCTTCCATTTCAAAATCATCAGAAATTATCTCCGTTAATTGATCGTCAGAATCCTGAGTTTCAACCGGAAGAATCACTTCTTCATTATTAACATTTTCACTTTTCTGCTCTTCCAAAATGGCTTTTTTACTCAGCAATCCTTTAATAAATTGGAATTGATACTTGAACTCGTCCAAAGGATGTGCAGATAGATAGAAGCCAATAATTTCCCTTTCCTTATTCAGTTTGAACATATTTTGCCATTCCGGAGCAGGATTAATTTTGGGTTGTTCAATCTTAACCTCATCGGCAAAATCGGCAAATAGAGAGTTTTCCATTTCGTTTTTAGAATCTTGGTAACTCGATCCGTACTTCAACAATCTCTCAATGGTTATTCTACCACTGATGTCGGGTTCAAAATATTGAGCGCGGTTGTACTGATCGGTTTCGTCGAAAGCACCGGCAATAACCAAACTTTCCACCACTCTTTTATTGATTTGCGAAGAAGGTACTCTTTCGAAAAAATCAAAAATATTTTTAAATCGTTCTTGCTTTCGTGTTTCCACAATGGCTTCACTCGGTCCCTCACCAATTCCTTTTATCGCGCCCAAACCAAAACGAATCTGACCTTTATCATTCACCGAAAATTCGTATTGACTTTCATTAACATCAGGACCCAAAACATCCACACCCATAGATTGACAATCCTCCATGAACAAGGTGATTTGTTTGGTATTGTTGATGTTGTTGGACATCACACTCGCCATGTATTCTGCCGGGTAGTTGGCCTTGAGGTACGCAGTATGATACGCAATCAGCGCATAACAAGTTGAGTGCGACTTATTGAACGCATATTCTGCAAAGGCCTCCCAGTCTTTCCATATTTTATTGAGTTTTTCTTCGTCCAGGTTATTTTTTCTTCCTCCTTCCAAAAACAACGGGAACATTTTATCCAAAACATCTTTTTGTTTTTTACCCATTGCTTTTCTTAAGGTATCCGCTTGGCCTTTGGTGAAATTTGCCAACTTTTGAGAGAGCAACATTACCTGCTCTTGGTACACGGTAATCCCATAGGTTTCTTTCAGATATTCTTCATTTTCAGGCAAATCGTACACAATTTCTTCCAAACCGTGTTTTCTGTTGATAAAGTTCGGAATGTACTTGATCGGACCCGGTCTGTACAATGCATTCATCGCGATAAGGTCGGCAAAAACTGTAGGTTTCAGTTCTCGCATGTATTTTTGCATACCGGCACTTTCGTATTGGAAAATCCCAATGGTCCTTCCCTCTTTGAAAAGTTGATAGGTTTTAGCATCGTCCAAAGGAATTTCGTCCGGATTGATATCGACACCGTGTCGGTCTTTCACCAATTTTATCGCATGCTTGATGATGGTTAAAGTCCTAAGTCCCAAGAAATCCATCTTTAGAAGCCCGGCACTTTCTGCGACGGAGTTATCAAACTGCGACACCAAAATATCAGCATCTTTTGCAGCAATCGTAATCGGGACCAGATTAGAAATATCTTCCGGAGTAATAATCACACCGCAGGCGTGGATCCCGGTATTTCGGATGCAACCTTCCATTTTTTGTGCCGATGCCAAAACTTCGTGCCTTGCATCTGATTGATCCTCAAGAATGGCTTTCATTTCGTCCACCAAGACCTTATCTTCATCTGCCAATTTATCGTATTTGGATAGTGCTTTGGCAATGTTCATCCCTGGAGTTGCAGGAATTAATTTGGCTATATTATTGGTTTCCGGAATGGAAACATCCAACACCCTTCCCGCATCTTTTATCGCCGACTTTCCTCCCAAAACCGAGTAAGTAATGATCTGCGCTACATTCATCTTACCGTATTTTTCGACCACCCATTTGATGATTTTATCCCTTCCTTCATCGTCAAAATCGATATCGATATCCGGCATGGAAACCCTTTCAGGATTCAAGAATCTCTCAAAAAGGAGGTCGTACTTAATAGGATCTACATTGGTAATCCCGATGCAATAGGCTACAGCCGAACCTGCAGCCGAACCCCTTCCAGGGCCTACCCAAACCCCCATATTTCGGGCTTCGTTACAAAAATCCTGAACAATTAGGA
Source organism: Amniculibacterium aquaticum (assembly GCF_003852705.1). GTDB lineage: Bacteria > Bacteroidota > Bacteroidia > Flavobacteriales > Weeksellaceae > Amniculibacterium > Amniculibacterium aquaticum. Next base: position 85,026 of record NZ_REFA01000008.1, on the reverse strand, counting down.
AATATCCCGGATATCCGGTATTGGCAATTACCGACAATTCAAAATCCAATCGTTCGGAAATTTCTGGGCTTATCTCATCGTATTTTGCTCGAGCTCCCTCGTAGGTCAAGTGCCTTAGAAAGGCATTTTCGCCCCGCTTACCACCGTCTTCTAAATCCTGAGCATCTTGAAATTCTTCTGGAATATCAAAAGCCGGAAGCAGGACATCTCTTTTTAATTTGTACGGTTCAAATTTTTCTAAAAATTCAGAATACGCCTCAAAAGCCTCAGGATATTGATGAAAACTTTGCCTTAACTCTTCTGCTGACTTTATAAAATAATCCTGAGTAGCCAAGCCTCGTCTTCTTCCAAAACCTTTGCCTATCTCTGTCGAAAGCTTCTCTCCGTCTTTAATGCAAGAAACAATATCCTGGATGTTGGCATCCGATTTATGGGTATAAAAAGTTTCGTTTTGCGCCAAAACCTTCACCCCATATTTTTCCGCCCATTTCAATAAAATACCGTTGACATATTCCTCTTCGGGAAGTTGATGATTTTGAATCTGAACATAGAAATCCGAACCGAATGTTTCTTTCCACCACAAGAAGAGCTCTTCACCTTTTTGTTCTCCGTACTCTAAAATGGTTGCCGGTATATCTCCAGCAATCCCCGAGGTTACGGCAATTACATTTTCTTTGTATTGAGCCACCATCGCTCTGGAAATTCTCGGAACACCGAAATAAAAACCATGAAGAAACCCTAAGCTGGAAAGTTTTGTTAAATTTTTATATCCTGAAAAATTCTTAGCCAAAAGCACCATCTGAGTTCTTCGATCGGGGTCATCTTTGGTAAATTGCTTCTGCTCCGGTCGATCAGAAAGGTAAAACTCTGAACCCAAAACCGGTATTAATGTTTTTTTCTGTAAGATTAATTCATCCTCAGGGGATTTATTCTCTTTTGCTTCTGCTTCTTCTTTTTTCTTTTTAAGATCGCCGTTGTATTTTTCAACTTCAGAAACAAATTTAAAAGCCCCCATCATATTCCCCAAATCTACCAAACCTACAGCCGGGAAATTTTGATCAGCAGCTGTTTTCACCAAACTGGAAAGACTGGTGGTTGCTTGTAACGACGAAAAAATGGAATGGTTATGAAAATGAAAATAACTTCCCAAATCGATGTCCGAACCCAAACCAACACCTTGTTTGGATTTACTTTTTTTAGAATCCGCGACTTGTCTTCGGATCACAATATCAAAAGGAGCAATCGGCTCGATGTATTTCAACTGGAACCGTTCCAGCACCTCAGGAGTGGTTTTCAGATTTTCAGCAGGGATCACTCCAATCCGCATCATTTCAAAGAAAACCTGGGCTGTAGCATTAACATCGGCTGCGGCATTGTGGGCTTCATCAAATTTTTCGCCATAAAGTTTTTGATAAAGTTCTTCCAATTTCGGACTCTTAAACCTTCCCATTCTTCCTCCTGGAAGTTGACAGAAATCCGTTCCTAAATGCATGGTATCGGCAGACGGAAGTTGCTCTAAAACATTATCCAAATTCTTCCTAAAAAATTCAGCTCCAACGATGTTATAATCGAATTCTATGTTATGTCCAGCACCAATTCTGGATCTCTTGACCACTTCGGCAAATTCTTGCAAGACTTCGGTAAGATCACGACCTTGCTCGTGAGCCATTTGGGTAGAAATACCGTGAATTTTAGTGACATTAAAGGGAATATCGTAGCCTTCAGGCTTTATGATATAATCCTGATTTTCAATAAGATTACCTTCATCATCGTGCAGTTGCCAAGCAATCTGAACCATTCTTGGCCAATTGTCCGAATCTGAGAGTGGTGCATTGAAATTTTTTGGCAACCCGGTGGTTTCAGTATCAAAAATCAGGTACATAATTCTAGAATTTTGGTAAAAATAATTGAAAAGAAACGAATAAAAAAGTGGTTTAATCAAAAACTTTTATCAGCAAAAAATTAGTCTTTCTTTTAACAAAACCAAACTTACTTAAGATCAGTCTTTAACTCAATTGTAAAAACCATACAAAAACATCTTAATTTGAAAAAATTAACATAAAAAACGCAACATAAATCATATATTATTAAAATTATCAAAATAGATTTCATCCCTAACTATAAAATATATACTTTTGCTTTCTATGGAAAAAGTACAAGAAAAAATAAAACAGGACACTTTACTTCAAGCCTACCAGCACATGATGCTTGCCAAAGCCATGGCAGATATTTATGAAGAAAATAGATCCATAACCAAATATGTTCACTCAACTTCTAGAGGTCACGAAGCCATACAATTGGCCACCGCATACCATCTTTGTCCGGAAGATTGGGTCTCTCCATACTACCGAGACGAAAGCTTGCTTTTAGGAATTGGTTTTGAGCCGTACCGTTTGATGTTACAACTTTTAGCAAAAGCCAACGATCCTTTTTCGGGAGGGAGATCGTACTATTCCCATCCATCCAGCCGAGAAGAAGATAAACCGAAAATCATCCATCAAAGTTCTGCAACCGGAATGCAAGCCATTCCGACCACAGGAGTTGCACAAGGCTTGAAATACATTCAAGAATTTAACTTACAAAATTTTGACAAAAACCCTGTTGTGGTTTGCAGTTTGGGAGACAATTCTGTCACAGAAGGTGAAGTAGCAGAAGCTTTTCAGTTTGCAGCACTGCACCAATTACCGATTATTTTCTTGGTACAAGATAACGATTGGGGAATTTCGGTAACCAAAGAGGAAGCCCGAACCAGCGATGCCTACGACTACGCAGCAGGTTTTGTAGGTCTAAACAGAATGCGTGTGGACGGAACCAATTTTGTGGAAAGTTACCTCGCCATGCAAGAAGCCATAAACTTTGTGAGAAACGAAAGAAAACCCATGTTGGTTTGTGCTAAAACCGTTTTGATCGGCCACCACACTTCTGGAGTGAGAAGAGAATTTTACCGAGACGATGCCGATCTGGAAAAACACAGAGCTCAAGATCCCGGGAAAAAACTATATGCTTATTTGCTGGACAATGGAACCGATGAAAACCACCTAAAACAAATAGAAAAAAAGGCAAGATTAGAGGCGGAACAAGCTTTTGAAAAAGCCTGCAATGCCGAAGATCCCAAAGCGGAAAGCGTTGAAGATTTTGTTTTTGCTCCAACCCCCATCACCGAGGAAGTAGGGGAAAGATGCCCGGCTGAAAATACAGAAAAAATCGTGATGGTGGATGCCGCCATCCATGCCATACAAGAATTGATGTGGAAACACCCAGAAGCCCTGCTTTACGGTCAAGATGTGGGTGCCAGAATTGGAGGCGTATTCCGTGAAACCGTAACCTTGGGAGGTAAATTTGGTGAGAAAAGAGTGTTCAACACCGCCATACAAGAAGCCTACATCATTGGATCTACCGTCGGGATGTCTGCCGTTGGACTAAAACCCATTGTTGAAGTTCAGTTTGCCGATTACATTTACCCCGGAATCAACCAACTGATTACAGAAATTTCTAAATCGTCCTATCTAAGTGGTGGAAAATTCCCAGTGAGCAACATCATCCGTGTACCGATTGGAGCTTACGGAGGTGGTGGCCCATACCACAGTGGAAGTGTAGAAAGCATCTTGGCGAACATCAAGGGAATAAAAATCGCTTATCCCAGCAATGCTGCCGATTTCAAAGGCTTGTTAAAAGCAGCTTATTACGACCCAAATCCGGTAATTATGCTCGAGCACAAAGGATTGTACTGGAGTAAAGTTCCGGGAACCGAAGACGCAAAAACCATAGAGCCTGCAGAAGATTACATCTTACCATTTGGAAAAGCCAATACCGTAATCGCAGCCGATGATGGTGAAATAAACAAAGGCAGAACAATGGTTGTTGTCACCTACGGAATGGGCGTCTATTGGGCCAAAGAAGCAGCAAAACAATTCCAAGGAAGAGTGGAAGTCATTGACCTAAGAACCTTGATACCTCTGGATGAATCCCTGGTTTTTGAAAGAGTAAAAGCGCACGGAAAATGCCTAGTGCTAACGGAAGAGCAAGTTCAAAATTCTTTTGCTGAAGCCTTTGCCCATCGTATTTCTAACCATTGTTTCAAATATTTGGATGCTCCGGTAGAAGCCATGGGATCTTTGAACCTCCCTGCTGTACCTATTAATTTGATTTTGGAAAAAGAAATGTTGCCCAATGCAGAAAAATTAGCCTTGAAAATCAGAAAAATACTCAACGACTAATAGAACTTTTAAAATATCAAACAAAAGCTAAATTAATTTCAAAAAAAATAGTATTTTTACCCCGATTTAACAAGAAACTTTAAACATGAAAAAAATATCCTCAATTAAAAAAATCTGGACTTTAGCTCTAACCGTTTTATTTTCGCTTTCCATTTTCGGAATGTTGCAATCTTGCGGTACAGACGGTGTTGAAGTTCTGCCCAATCCTACTCCGGCCGAGCATACCGTTCAGTTCAAACTAACAGCGACCAATGCAACCGTCGGAAATGCAGTTGCCATGATAGGATCGGCAACCACCGAATACGCTTCTCTGAGTGGAAACACTTGGGAAAGTCCCGAGCTAAAAGTTGCACACTCAGAAGGTTCAGTAGCAATCTCGGCATACGGAACCGGTTTTGGACCTACTTCGGTATTGAAAGCTGAAATTTTTGTTGATGGAAAATTAGTAAAATACGGCACTGCAAGCGGACAAGACTTAAATGCCATTGCTTTTTACTCATTCAAATAGACCAAATCTTTTTTTTAATATCCTGAACTGCTTCAAGAAATTGGAGCAGTTTTTTTTATAAATACCACTCTACTCTTTCCAATCTTTTCTAAAATTAGCATGTTGAGTGGCCGTAAAAAAATCATTGAATATTTGATGAATAGGCTCATCTACATGCGTTGCTTTGGTGCCTAACTGAAAATAAATTTCCAACAAGTCATGGCTTAATTTAGAAACCGACTCTTCTCCAAATTGATGAATTTCCGTTTGTTTTTCAGAAAGATCCAAACTTTCAGACCTTAATAATTCTTCGATTTCCAAAGCAAAATATTCTGTTTTGGCTTCTGTTTCTTTAATGAATTTGATGAAATTTGAAAAATCCAATAGAGGTCGGATAATCTTAGCTTCTTCCACAAAATGCTCTGCCATCCCCAAATAATTAACCAAAAGTGTGAGATCGGCAAATATCCTGAACGGAATTTTATCCAACACCGAATGGGTAAAAAACTCATTGTACACAAAGCTGAAATCCTCTTCTACATCCACATTTTCTACCGAAAAAGAATAAGTTCCGGTTGCTTTCATCCCCATCGATTTCCAATTTGGGATGATTGTAACTTTCGTTTTTGGAATGACAAAAGATTTAAATTGCTCGTTTCCGTTCTCATCCAAAATTGCGTTTCCATCCTTTATCAACACTGCATTGAGCGTAAAATGAGTGAGATGAGGAGCTCCAGTAGCAAAATGCCAAGTTCCGTTGATGTGATATTTTCTTTCTTTAATTTCGGCGGTCCCTCCCAACATTCCGCTACCTCCAAAACAGGCTTTGGGATCAGTAAATAATTGCTGAGCGATTTGAGGTTTTAGGTTTCTGGAAAAATAATTGGCTCCAGAACAGAGCGTAACCATCCAACCCAAGCTGCCATCAATTTTGGCTACGGTTTTCAATACCTTCAAACCTTCATGGAAACGGCATCCCAAACCTTGATATTCTTTGGGAATCCAAATTCTTAACCATTGTTTTTCGTGAACGATATCCATGATTTCATTTGGAATTAAATTCACTCCAAATAGTTTTTGTTGAATGTCTTGAATCTTAAGCATACTGAGGTTTTAAAAGAAGTTTTTTCCAATGAAGATAACCCGCCACTCCGGCACAAAATAAGAAAATAGAAAACAAACCGTAGAGGTACAAATCTTTATGAAACATCAGCGGAATGGAAATAATATTGCTCACATTGAGTAAAATCCAGTTTTCAATTTTTCGTTTGGCCATCAGCCACATTCCGGACCAAGCAAAGGCGGAAACCAGAGAATCCCAGATTGGGACATCGCTGTTGGTAAAATGGGTGAGGAAATAATAAAAAATCCCGAAACTGAGAACGACAATTCCCCCTGCTTTCAGTTTTTCTGAATGATTGGTTTGGGAAATGGCAACTTCGGTTTTTTCTTTCCCGAATTTCCAGAAAAGCCAACCGTAAATGCTCATCACCAGATAATAAATATTCAAAGTAAATTCGGCATACAACTTGGCTCTGAACATCACCAACATGGACAATACAATCCCGGCAATCCCAAAAAGATAATTGTGAACATAGTTTTTCCTGGCCAAAAGCACTTGGAAAATAGAAAGAATAACGCCCAACCATTCGAAGATGGTGGTTTTTAGAAAAATATCCTGCATCATAACATTTTTTAAATTGTATGATGAGATGATGGCAACAATCCCTACGCCGGCATTATCCGGATCAGGTGCAGAACTGGAGAGTTCTTGGGTATCATCTCAGCCAACTCTATTGGCACCCCATTGATGCGGCAAATTTGAGAAAAATTCTGGAATTAGAAAAACGAATACTCACAAAAAAAAAGACCTCCCAATCCGGGAAGTCTTGTGTAGGGTATCTCAACTCTAGTTTAAACCAACTTTAGGATGAAATAGCTCTTCTTTCCTTTTTGTAAAAGCAAGAACTGACCGTCGATCAGATGGCTTTCTTCGGCTACAAAATTCTCATCAACTTTTTGTTTGTTTACCGAAATGGCATTACCTTGAAGTTCTCTTTTGGCTTCGCCTTTGGACTTTAGGAAACCTGATTTTTCAGATAACAAATCAACAATATTTTGTCCGATTGCTTCGGATTTCGACACTTTTTTTTGTGGCACTCCATTGAAAACATCCAAGAAAGTTTCTTGATCCAAGCTTACCAAATCTTCGGCTGTTGAACGACCAAACAAAATTTCTGAAGCTTTCAAAGCTTTTTGATATTCTTCTTTTCCGTGTACCCAAACGGTAACTTCTTCAGCCAATTTTTTTTGCAATTTTCTTTCGTGAGGAGCTGTTTGATGTTCCGCAATTAAGGCATCAATCTCTTCTTTCCCAAGGAAAGTATAGAACTTGATGAATCTTTCGGCATCGGTATCGGTAGCGTTTAACCAGAATTGGTAGAAACGGTACGGTGAAGTCTTCTTTTTATCCAACCAATAATTTTCGCCGCTTTCAGATTTTCCAAATTTGGAACCGTCGGCTTTGGTAATCAAAGGAATTGTTAAAGCATACGCTTCTCCTTGCACTTTTCTTCTGATCAGTTCGGTACCGGTGGTAATGTTTCCCCATTGGTCTGTACCGCCCATCTGAAGTCTTACGCCTTCTTTTTGGTACAGGTGTAAGAAATCATATCCTTGCAACAATTGGTAGGTAAACTCGGTAAAACTCATCCCTTCTGCACCTCCTTCTCCGGTAAATCTTCTTTTTACCGAATCTTTGGCCATCATGTAATTTACGGTGATGTTTTTTCCGATATCGCGGATGAATTCTAAGAAAGAAAATTCCTTCATCCAATCGTAATTGTTGACCAAAACAGCAGCATTGGGTTCGTTGCCGTCGAATTTCAGAAATCTGGAAAGTTGATTTTTCAAGCAATCCACATAATAATTTAGGGTTTCCTCATCGAGAATATTTCGTTCAGATGATTTACCCGACGGATCTCCAATCATACCGGTTGCACCACCTACTAAAGCCATAGGTCGGTGTCCGTGGAGTTGGAAATGAGCCAAAATTTTAATCTGAACGAGACTTCCAATGTGTAATGAATCAGCGGTTGGGTCGAATCCGATATAGGCCGTAGTCATCTCTTTATTGAGTTGTTCTTCGGTACCTGGCATCATATCGGCATACAAGCCACGCCATTTCAATTCTTCTATAAAAGCGTTCATGTTAAAAAAAATTTAAGCTGCAAAGATAGTTTAATTTGTTGGAAGAAAAATCTAGAATCCTCTAAAAATGGTATAAAATGGTGAGAAAGAAGATCAAAAACACAGAAAACACATTCAATTTCATTACATTTGTAAGACTATGAAAAATGAGGAATTACTGCAACTGATTATTGCTGCCAACCAAAAAGATCAAAAGTCCCAAACGCAATTGATTAATTTGTTTTGGGAAACCGTTTTTTCATTCATCATGAAGAAGGTTCAGGACATAAATACAACAGACGAACTTACCGTGATTGTCTTTACCAAAGTCCTTTCCAAACTCAACCTTTACGATCCTGATTTCCAGTTCAAAACTTGGGTGTTGACCATTGCTCAAAACACCATTATCGATTACTGGAGAAAAAACAATACCGAAAAAGAATATACGACTGACCAATGGCAGGACATGAAAAACCAATTTGCCCAGTCTCCTGAAGAACTGATGATCTCTGTAGAAGAGCAACAAAAAATACAAAACATCATTTCCGGTATGGACAGCCGCTATCAAAAAATTATTCAGCTGCGATTTTTTGAGGAAAAAAGCATAAAAGAAATTTCGGAAGAACTTAACATAACGGTTGCCAACACCAAAGTATGCATCATGAGAGCTAAAAAAATCTTGGTCGAATTACTTAAAGATTATAACCTGAACAATGATTAACATTCTTTGGGAATAACTATGGAAAATTGCTTAATTTTGCATCGAATTTTTTTACAACAATGGAAAATCAACCTCAAGATACAACAGTACAAAAACCCAAATGGATCCGTGTAAAACTTCCGACTGGGAAAAACTACCGTGAGCTCCGCTCTTTGGTGGACAAATACAAACTAAACACCATCTGTCAAAGTGGCTCTTGTCCCAATATGGGCGAATGTTGGGGCTACGGAACGGCAACTTTTATGATCCTTGGAAACATCTGCACCAGAAGTTGTGGCTTTTGTGGTGTAAAAACCGGAAAACCCATGGATGTGAATTGGGACGAGCCTGAAAAAGTAGCACGATCCATCAAGTTAATGAACATCAAACATGCGGTACTGACCTCCGTGGATAGAGATGATCTGAAAGATATGGGATCTATACTTTGGGCCGAAACAGTAAATGCCGTGAGAAGAATTTCTCCCGGAACAACCATGGAAACCCTAATCCCGGACTTCCAAGGGATACACAAACACTTAGATCGATTGATTGAGGTGGCTCCTGAGGTGATTTCCCACAACATGGAAACGGTAAAAAGATTAACGCGCGAAGTGAGAATACAAGCCAAATACGAAAGAAGTCTGGATGTATTGAAATACCTAAAAGACTCCGGACAAAGAAGAACAAAAACCGGAATAATGTTGGGCTTGGGTGAGGAAAAAGACGAGGTTTTCCAAGCTATTGAAGATGTAAGAAATGCCAATGTAGATGTGATTACCTTGGGACAATACCTACAACCAACGAAAAAACATTTACCCGTAAAAAGATTTGTCACTCCTGAAGAGTTTGAAGAATTGGGTGCTTTTGCGAGAAGCCTTGGTTTCCGCCATGTAGAGAGTTCTCCTCTTGTGCGATCTTCTTACCATGCCGAAAAGCATATTTTGTAATTCTATAAATACCATCATAAAAACAACTCCAATATTTTAATTTTTATTGGAGTTGTTTTTTTATGAAAAATTGTAAAAAAGGGGCGAGCCGAAGGCGAGCCCTCAAAACGACGAATCTCTAAAAATAAACAAACCATGCACGCCCCTTAATCCTAGCCCGAATGGCAGCGGCATCCTTTTGCTAAGCCTTGGAAAGTGGGCGAGAAGCAAAAGATAGAGCGAACAGTCGGTCGGGTCTGGCCAAGAATACCGAGTCTTGATGCTTCAAGGTATCGAGTTTTAGGTTTTAAGTTTCAAGTTTCGGGTATAAAAAAAGCCTTCCAAAACGGAAAGCTTTTGTATTGTTAAGTTTTCGACATCCTATTGTTCTTCTCTTACTTTGGGTTTTGCAAAGAAAAATTTGAAAATAATAGGCAAAGTTGTTACCAAAACGATGATAAGGATGATCATCTCCAAATGCGCCTTTAGGTCAATTCCAAATTGTTGCTGGAACAAAGCATCTAAATAATGGCCTGCAAAAATCAAAGAAAAAGACCAAGCAAAAGCCCCCACGATGTTGTCGAACATGAATTTTTTCCTATCCATTTCTACTATACCGGCTACAATGGGCACAAAAGTACGAACGATAGGCAGAAAACGAGCTCCTATTACAGCAAAAGCTCCGTGCTCTTCAAAGAAATCGTGTGCTTTGAAAAGATATTTTTTCTTGAATAAAAAGGAATCTTGTCTTTTGTACAGAGATGGACCGGTTTTCTTACCGAACCAATATCCCACCATATTTCCTATGATACCTGCTACTGCAACTGCTGTTGCCAAAAGTGCCGTATTGACAAAACCTCCGCCATCAAAACCAAAAGTTTCTTTGATGATGGTGGACGAATAAATTCCTGATATGAATAAGAGTGAATCTCCCGGGAGAAAGAAACCTACAAAAAGTCCAGTTTCTGCAAAAACGATAAAAAGAATTAACCAAAACCCACCCAATTTGATATAAAATTCGGGATTTAGTAAATCCTGCCACTGAAAAGCATCCATAGTTAAAAAGTTAGTCGCAAATATAGTTTAATTTAAAAGAAAAATGCAGACTGAAAATGTTAATAATTCTTAAATTTTACAAATCCAAATCGTCCGAAACTGCAGTCCCATCCGCCATAAGAAAAGCCTTTAGGAAAGGAGTCAGCTGACCGTTCATCACGCCATCGACATCGGAAGTTTCGTAACCGGAACGCACATCCTTCACCAACTTGTACGGGTGCATCACATAATTTCGGATCTGGCTCCCCCATTCTATTTTCATTTTTCCGGCTTCGATTTCGTTTCTGGCTTTCATCCTTTCTTCCAACTCGATTTCGTAAAGTCTTGACCGAAGGAGCTGCATGGCTTTTTCTTTGTTCTGAAGCTGAGATCTGGATTCAGAATTTTCGATGATAATACCTGTAGGTGCATGTCGCAAACGCACGGCAGTCTCTACCTTGTTCACATTCTGTCCACCAGCTCCGGAGCTTCGCATGGTTTCAAAAGAAATATCTGCCGGGTTGATGTTGATTTCTATCGTATCATCAACCAAAGGATAGACATATACCGAAACGAAACTGGTATGCCTTTTCGCATTGGAGTCGAAAGGAGAAATTCTCACCAAACGATGCACGCCGTTTTCGCCTTTTAGATACCCAAAAGCATATTCGCCATCAATTTCTAGAGTTACGGTTTTCACACCAGCAACATCGCCTTCTTGAAAGTTGAGTTCTTTGATTTTATAGCCTTGTTTTTCGGCCCACATGGTGTACATACGCATCAGCATCGACGCCCAATCACAACTTTCTGTGCCACCTGCACCGGCTGTAATTTGCAAAACGGCCGGCAACTCATCGCCTTCGTTGGAAAGCATATTTTTGAATTCGAGATTTTCTATATTTTCGATCAAAAGCGGAAAAGAATCGTCCAATTCTTTTTCACTATCGGGATCTTCTTTTGCAAATTCGACCAAAACCAGAGCATCTTCGAATTGGTTATGAATGGATTCGTAATCTTCTACCCATTTCTTTTTGGATCGAAGTTGTTTCAAAAAAACTTCTGCCGTTTTGGGGTTGTCCCAAAATTCTGGAGCAGCTGTTTTTTCATCGTCATTCGCAATTTCTATACTTTTTTTTTCGATCTGAAGATATTTATAAAGGTCGTCTATACGACTCTGAACGGCTTTTAACTGGTCATTTGTAATCATGCTGCAAAAGTAAGAAAATCAATTCAGAAATTGTTTGGTGTTTCGTTTTTAGTGTTTGGTGTTTGGTCATGAAAACTAAAATACATCTTCAACTATTTTTTCTCTCCGTTGTGTTGAAATCCTATGGCTCTTTCCGGTTGCTCTTGCACGGTATAAGTGCTCAGTTCAGCCTTCATTCCTTCAATTCTCTGTGCAAAATTTTCATAATTGTTAATCGAAACATCTTGGATAAACTGCACAATTTGGTTGAGGTATTCTTCGGTTAGCTTGGTTATGGCATCTCTAAGAGCAGCTTCTAATAAATTAGAACCAATAACCATGTCCTCTTTTTTCAGTCTTTTGTATTGATTTTTGATGTGTTTCTTAAGACTTTGTGTAAAATCGACGATCATGGTATTGCTGAAAAGTTTCATTTTGCTGGTAATTTCTTTCCAAAATGGCAAATGATCGGCCTGATTGTTAATCAATATTTTGTACAACAAGGCATCTTCATTCAGGTTTTCCAACATATAATATTGCACCAACTCCATTCTTTCTTTGTGGTTGGGCGGAAAAACAGGAATCATCACATCAAATCGTCCTGGTGCCAAGACCTCATCATCGATTGCAAAAACGGTATGTGCAGAACCTATCATCAAAATATTTTCTTCTTCGAATTTAGAAATATAATGCATGATGATCTCTTTGGTTTCTTCGTTGTCCGAAGAAACGGAGACTTCTTCATTTCTTTCCATCATGATGGTATCAAAATCTTCAAGGAAAAGTAAAACTTTTTCTTCCTTTAGCATGGTCACCAAAAAATCATTGAAACCGGTTTTGTTGCCATCGACAAAAGAAGTACCCAGATAATGTTTTTTCACTTCTTTGAATTTGTATTCGATAAGTTCGGATATTTTATTGGCCCAATAGATTTTCCCACTTCCAGGAGGGCCATAAAGCACAATGCCAGCCGGTTTGTGTATGCCCCATTCTTTAACAGAATCTGGATTAACAAACGGGTCTAAGACTTCGGTAATGTAAAAATACAAATCCCGATATCCTATAAAATCCCTCTGAACCAGAGCACTTTTTTGACCAAAATAATTGTACACAAACCGGTAATCTCCTCCCAATTTTCTATCGATACCAAATGTAGATACTGAGGATTTGTACATCCCATTTTCAAACAAATTGGGCAGGTCTTTTTTTATAACTTCTTGAACTTTTTCTATGGGTTGCTGTAAGGTTTTAGCAATAATCTCTGCTGATTTTTCCTGAAAAAGATCTTTCTCAAATTTTTGTAGAAATTCTACATTTTCCAAGGCAAATTTTTCAAAGTCTTCTTTAACATCAAAATTGGTACACATGCATTCGTTCAGCTCGAGATCAAAATCGATCATGAATTTTTTGAGCGACTCTATGGAAATTTCTAACTTATTGGCAAGATCGGAAAGCTTCATAATTTTTGTATTTTTAAAGTTTTAAATTTACAAAAACCTGATGAATTCTCAGTTTTTAGTTTGAACTAAAATTTTCAAAAGATCCTGAAGCACCTTCATGGCTACAAAATTCATAAAATCTTTTCTTTCCAAATGGGGCAAAAATAAGGTGTACGATTTCTGAACATCTTTAACCTGAATGGTATAATACACCCTGCCCACCTCATTGTTGAACTCGTCCGAATTGGGACCTGCAACTCCTGTGGTAGAAATAGAAATGTCCGATAAAAACAAATCCCGACAACCTTTTGCCATTTCCTGTGCCACCTCCACAGATACCACCGTATGCTTTTCTATGGTTTCGGATTTCACTTTTAAAATATCAATTTTCTTGTGAAAATCATACGCTACTATCCCTCCCAAATAATAGGCAGAACTCCCAGAAACCGAGGTTATCAACTTAGAAACTTCACCACCGGTACAACTTTCAGCCACGGCAATGGTCAATCCTATTTCGGTTAGTATTCCTTTTAATATTTCTTCAATTCTATCGCCATCCCAAGCCAAAACATGATCTTTGACCAAAGGTTTCAACCCATCAATCTGTGAATTTAAAAGATTTTGCAAAACTTTTTTATCCTTTCCTACTGCAGTTAATTTCAGTTTTATCCTGTTAGCAATCGGCAAATAAGAAAGTTGCATATTTTCAGGTAATGCCATTTCCCAAGATTCAATTTTTTCTGAAAGTACCGATTCCGGAACATCGACTATGGAAATGGTTTGGGATAAAATATATTCCGAAGAGAATTCTTGTTGCAGAAATGGGATGATCTTGTCTTTCATAAGGGGCTTCACCTCGTATGGAACTCCGGGCAAACAAAATATTTTACATTGCTTATTGGACATCATCATGGCGGGTGCGGTTCCAAAATCATTTAGAAAAACCTTTGCTTTGGAGGGCACTTCGGCCTGAGAACGATTAAGTTCTAAAATTTCTAATCGTTTTCTTTTGGTTAGATAATCTTTTAAATGTCCGAAAACCACCTCATCCATCACCAATGTATCGCTAAAAACTTGTGCCAAAACCTTCTTGGTTTTATCGTCTTTGGTCGGTCCCAAACCACCGGTTACAATCACCAAATCTGCATGATTCACAGCCCATAGAAACGCAGATTCAATCGCTGAAACCTCATCAGAAATGGTTCTTATTTCAGAAACTTTTATGCCAATGCTTTTCAATTGTTCGGCGATAAAATTGGAGTTGGTATCTATCGTTGTTCCTGATAAAATTTCGTCGCCAATGGTGATAAGAATTGCTTTTTTCATTTTTTATTTGGAATTAAATTCTTTTCCTGTAATCCAATTGAGAATATTGGGATAGATGATGCTGTCTCTTTTATTCTCGCTAAAAAGTCGTGGTGCATGGCCTGCATTTTTCATAAATACCAGTCGATGTGGGATTTTTTTAGCTTCGAGAACAGAGTCCAATTCGAATGCTTGATTTTTATTGACCAAAAGATCATTCCCCCCTTGAAAAAGAAGAGTGGGAACATGATTGGCTAAAAATACCGGACTGGCTTCTCTAAAACTTTGCGGCGGACTTTTTCTATCCATTTTTTCGCCAACCATTTTCTCTATCAAAGGAAGAGCGTACTTGGAATAGGTGCTTTTCAGAAATTTTTCAGAATAAAAATCGGTTGGTCCGCTCATCGAAATAATTTTTAGAATTTCATCCGGATGTGTGTATCCATAGACCAAAGCGAGATGAGCTCCGGCACTTTCGCCCAATAAGATGAACGAATCGGTCTGAACATCCCAATTTTCATGTTCAAATTTAATTTTCTGAATGGCCAAACGAATATCATCCAACTGGTCTTTGTAAGTTATGGATTTGGACACCAAGCGATAATTGATCGCTACAGTGGGGATCTTATATCTGAACAGCAACTGCTGAACCTGTCTGAGATGTGCCTTGTCGCCATACTTCCAAGCACCTCCATGCACCAAAATCACCACCGGATAAAGCTTTGAGGGATTGGGCAAAAAAACATCCATCTTCTGCCTTGCATCCAGACCGTAAGGCACATTGTACATCTTCTGTCCGTTATTTCCAGAAGAAAAAACCATATATTTTTTGGACGATGTACAGGAGTGAAGCCACAATCCTAAAACAGAAAACATCCAAAGTGGATACTTTTTAATTGATGGGAAATTCATAAAATCATATTCCTTTCAAAAATAAAAAAAACTGCCCAAAAAGAGCAGTTTCTAAAATATAAAAATCTATTCTCAGTCAATTTTTCAATTAACTGCTATAAAAAAAACTAAATGAATATGTTCTATTTAAGAAATAACCTTAAGCCATTTTTAAACGGCCTGGACATTTTTTGCATCGTTTGCCGGTTTTGTATTTTTTGCAACATTTCTTTTTACCACAAAACATTTCTTCTGTTTTTCCAAATGCTGGACTAAGAGGTGCTATCTTGAAAGGGATGACTGTTGTATTCATGTTGCAAATGTATTAATTTAATTTAGAATAATTACAAATAATGACAATTATCAATCGCATTAAATATTTTAAACACTGAATATCAACACAATAAAAAATTACAGTTTTGTTAATTTGGCGTATTTCAAAATTAAATTCTTCTCTCCTTCACCTAAAAAATTAACTTTTGCCTTGATGTTCGCCGGATCTGTACCGTCCAAGAAGACCACCTCTCCTATCCCAAAACGATCGTGTCGAACGCGATCGCCCACCACAATTTCTTCAGTAGATTTGCCACTTGGATTGGTTATTTTTGCAGCATCAATGGGCTTCAATTGTTTTTTCTCGGGTTGAGGACTATCTTGTCCCAAAGACAATTTCTTTTTAGGTGCCGTCTCTACTTTTTTAAATTTTCTTGGGACGGAAGGCGTTTCATCAAATATAGATGACGATAGTCCAGATCGGTTCAAGAAACGGCTTTCAGTAACGGGATTGATCATTTCCAAATAATGGGCATCAATCTCACTTAAGAATCGTGAAGGTTCGCAGTCGGAAATTTTCCCCCATTGGAATCTAGAAATGGCATAGGAAAAGTAGGCTTGCTTTTCAGCTCTGGTTAACGCCACATAAAACAGTCGTCTTTCTTCTTCCAAATCTTCTCTGGTGGATGAGCTCATGAAACTTGGGAAAAGATTTTCTTCCAATCCCACAACATGTACTATCGGATATTCCAATCCTTTGGAAAGGTGAATGGTCATCAAAGAAACCTTTGGTCCTTCGTCATCCGATTGGTTGTCCTGACTGGTACTGAGGGCAATATTTTCTAAGAAATTAGACAGAGAGGCATCGCCATCTTCCAATTGCTGTTGTTCTTCGATAAATCCTTGCATGGAGTTCATCAATTCCTGAACATTCTCTACCCTGGAAATTCCTTCTGGAGTATGATCGTCTTTCAGCATTTTTATAAAACCCGTTCTTTTGGCAACTTCCATCGCTACTTGATAGACATTTTCGGTTTTTAACATGACCTGAAATGCACGGATCATCGCCCAAAAATCGTTAAGTTTGACGGTTGCCGCATTGTTAAGCCCCAATTGTGGTGCATAAAATGCAATATTGTCTAAAGTTTGAGAAAGAGAAATATTTTGAGAGTCGGAAAATACAATCAATTTATTTTGCGTCGTTTCTCCAATACCTCGAGCCGGATAATTAATGATTCTTAAGAGGGCTTCGTTATCGTTTTCATTCACCAAAACCCTAAGATAAGCGATCAGATCTTTGATTTCTTTTCTTTGGTAAAAGCTGAGTCCGCCGTACACACGATACGGAATATTTTTCCGTCTCAGAGCATCTTCAAAAGCTCTGGTTTGTGAGTTGGTACGATAAAGAATGGCAAAATCATCGAACATTTTTTGGTTGAAATGATGTTGCTCCCAAATGGTATTGGCAACGAAATTGGCTTCATCGGCATCGGTTAGTGCTCGATAGACTTTAATTTTCTCACCCACTTCATTTTCACTAAAAACATTTTTTTGGAATTGTTGCAGATTTTTAGAAATTACAACATTGGCAGCGTTCACGATATTTTGTGTCGATCGATAATTTTGTTCCAAAGAAACCGTTACAGCATCGGGATAATCTTTTTTAAAGTTCAAAATATTCTGAATGTTGGCACCACGGAAAGAGTAAATGGACTGGGCATCGTCGCCCACCACACAAATGTTTTCAAATTTAGACGCCAACGCTTTAACAATCAGATACTGAGAGTGGTTGGTATCCTGATACTCATCTACCAAAATATAACGAAAACGATCTTGATATTTGGCTAAAACTTCAGGAAATCGGGTCAACAACTCGTTGGTTTTCAGCAAAAGATCATCAAAATCCATGGCACCGTTTCGGTAACAGGCATCGACATATTTTTCATAAATCTGACCGATGAATTTCATATTGGCTTTATGATCGGCTTCCACCAATTCAGGATTGTTGTAATAGGCTTTTACGGTGATCAAATTGTTTTTATACGCCGAAATCCTGGACAAGACTTTTTTGGGTTTGTACAAATCCGAATCGATGTTCAGGTCTTTCAATACTTTTTTAAGAACATTTAGGGCATCTTGGGCATCATAAATGGTAAAATTAGAAGGATAACCCAAAAGATGAGCTTCGGAACGAAGAATTCTTGCAAAAACCGAGTGAAAAGTCCCCATCCAAAGGCTTCTGGCTTCGGATTCGCCCACCACTTTTGCAATTCTTTCCTTCATTTCTTTGGCTGCTTTGTTGGTAAAGGTAAGTGCCAAAATATTAAAGGGATCTACCAAATTGTTGATCAAATGGGCAATCCTCATGGTAAGCACTCGGGTTTTCCCAGATCCGGCACCGGCCAATACCATAAGTGGTCCGTGAAGTGTTGTAACTGCTTTGTGTTGAGATTCGTTAAGACCTTTCAAATAATCCATGCTGCATTTTTAAGATGCACAAAAATAACAGAAAAGACAGACAATTCAAATTATTGAACGATCTTATTTCTACACAAGTACTTATGAACTAAATAATGTCTGATACAATAAAATGATATTGAGAATGATGATGATGAAAGAAATAACCCATGCCGACCATTTCAAAACGGGTTTGTTCACAAACTGTCCCATTTTCAGTTTGTCGCTGGTAAACATCACCAAAGGGACAACCGCAAAACTAAGTTGCATGGACAATATCACCTGGCTGAGCACCAGCAATTCAGCAGTTCCTTTTTCGCCATAGATAATGGTTACCACCAAAGCCGGAATTACAGCGATGAGTCTTGTGATCAGCCTTCTCAGCCACGGTTTCAATCTGAGATTCAGGAAACCTTCCATCACAATTTGTCCTGCTAAAGTCCCTGTCAAAGTCGAGTTTTGACCAGACGCTAATAATGCTATTGCAAAAAATACAGAGGCCAAACTGGTGCCTAAAATGGGAGCCAACAATTGATGAGCATCGGTAATTTCAGCAACATGATGATTTCCTGTGGTATGAAAAGTAGCCGCTGCAACAATCAAAATGGCTGCATTGATGAAAAACGCCATAAACAATGACAAAGTACTGTCGATGGTTGCAAATTTTATGGCTTCTTTTTTTCCTTCCGCATTTCTTTCGTAATTCCTCGTTTGTACAATACTGCTGTGCAAATAAAGGTTATGAGGCATCACCGTGGCACCAATAATCCCAATGGCAATGTACAACATGGACGGATTGGTAACGATTTCTTTTTGGGGAACCAAGCCTGAGAGCAACGGAAAGACATCGGGCTTGCTGAGAATGATTTCGTACATAAAACATCCGAAAATGGTCAGAATAAGAGCTGCAACCACGGCTTCCAACCAACGAAATCCTTTGTGTTGAAGAAATAAAATCAGCAATACATCCACGATGGTGATTACGATACCCCAAGTTAAAGGTATCCCAAACAATAAATTGAGTGCAATGGCAGAACCTATGACTTCGGCCAAATCGCAGGCTGCAATTGCAATTTCGCAAAGCACCCACAACGCATAATTGACTTTAGGAGAGAAGTGATCCCTACAAGCCTGAGCCAAATCCCTTTCGGCAACTACGCCTAATTTCACAGCCAAATGTTGCAAAACCATGGCAAAAATATTGGAAATCAGAATCACGGAAAGCAAAGTATAACCAAACTGAGATCCACCGGCAATATCGGTAGCCCAATTTCCGGGATCCATGTACCCAACGGCAACCATGAGTCCAGGGCCTAAAAACGCAAAAAGTTTTTTCCAAAAACTAACTGTTCTTGGGACTTGTACACTTGCATGAGATTCGGGAAGGGAGTTGTTTTGATTGATTCTTTGCCAAGGTGCTTTCATTTGACAAAAATACTATTGTTAGCCTAATCTAACAAATTTATTTTCAACAATCTTAATCAAATGAATCTCAAAGAAATAATGTACCAAAAAAAAGAACTATAAAATCAGAATCATTGTTGAACATTCCACTTTTCTATTTCTATGGCCAATTCTTTCAAATCTTGTTTCATCAGGGTAATGAAGGCTTCTACCTGGTCCATCATATCGGCTCTATTTTTTAGCTGTTCAGAAGTATAAAGTCCACCTTTTCCGAAATACAAATCGTAGATTTTATCCTTATCTTTATCTTTACTTTCGGCTATTTGTTCGTAGTTCAACCATTCATCCACCAACAATTTCACAAAAGATTTTCTCTTTTTTTCCTTATCTTTCGTATTCAGATAATACCAGATGGAAGCCGGGTAATAAGACGATACTTTAGGGACATTCCAAATGTCACTGAGGGCATTTCGAGGATGAAAAAAATCGGTTTTCTTTTTATTGGTGAGCATCAAGACCCCGAGAGAGGCTTCAGCAAGACTTGCTCCTATGGCTACAGAACTCACCGCACTTTGTTTGGTATCGCTATTTGATAGGACTTCTGCAGCAATCGTTCCGGCGGCGCCAACAATGATAGAGCCTATCACCAAATTTTTCTCGGTATTGTCTTCTTTGCCCTTCAAAAATTGAGCTACCTGATCGGCTCTTTCTTCCTCGCAATCCAATTCACTGGCGACGGACGAAATTTCTAAGGAAGCGATGTTAATTTTTTGATGAATTTTTTGGAGCAATTCTAATTTCTCCAGCCTAAAATCGGTATTCTTATGATCCTTTTGATTCTCGCTGAGCTTTACAAAAGCGGTAAGATCATCCAACAAACCGATGGCATTGGCCGTATTTAGCGACTTTTCTGATATTTTAAGTTTTAGAAGAGGATCTATTTCCAAATCCGATAAGGGTTTTGGCAAATCGGATTCTGTATAATTCAATGGAGCGTGTTGGTTGCAATTGTTCTTCGAATAATGCTCGTCCAAAACGGTTTTCTGAACACCTACACATGAAGTTAATGCTAAAGACACAGAAAAAAACAGTACATTTTTCATCATGATGGCGATCATTAAAAATTAAATTTTTCCCTACAAACATGTTCTTTCACCGTAACCAAAGTGCCAGCTTTGTCCGTGTACCTCGTAACTTCGGTAGAGCATTCTTTATGATCATTCCAAAGTTTTAATTGGCGCTGAATCAGAAAAACCACGGCAACCACTGCTATAAAAAACAGAAGTGATGAATATTTTTTCATGCTTCTTTTCATTTTTGTTTAATCAAAAGTAAGGTTTTATTCATTTTAATCAAAATAAGCCCAACAAATTCATAAAAATATTAAATTCGTATAGAAAAAAACTACTCCCATGAGAAATCAACCGAAAATAATCGCCCATCGCGGATTTTTCAAAAGCGAGCCACCAACTTCTGAAAATTCCTTGCAATCCCTAAAAAATGCGCAACAACTTCCCATATTCGGATCCGAATTCGACATACGATTGACTAAAGACCATCGGCTTTTGGTTTTTCACGATGAATATTTTGAAAACTGGAAAATTTCTCATTCCGATTTGGAATTTCTAAAAACTCTAAAACTTAGCAACAACGAAGGGCTTCCTGCTTTTGAAGACTTTCTTTTGCAAGGAAAAAAAACTCCAAAATTCAAACTCGTCATCGAACTTAAACCGCCTGTAGAAGAGGATTTAAAAAAAATAATGGTTGAAAAATGTTTGAATCTGATCACCGAGAAAAAAATGGAAGATCAGGTCATTCTAATATCCTTCAGCATAAATATTTGTGAAACGATAAAAAAAATCAATCCACAAATTCATGTTCAATACCTGAAGGGCGATCTAAATCCAAAGGAAGTTTCCGATTTAGGAATAGACGGCATCAACTACCATTATTCTGTTTTTTTAGACCAACCGTCTTGGATTGAAGATGCAAAAAATTTGAATCTTAGCACCAATTCTTGGACGGTAAACGAGGTTGAAATTTATAAAAAATTAAATTTGATGAACATTGACCAAATCACGACAGATTACCCAAATCTTTTCATCGACATCATCAATGAAAATCAATAAAAGACTTCACATAAAATTAACACGAATGGCAAGTGAAATTCTTAATTTTGCATTTTGAAAAGAAAATAAAATTATGAATTTACAAGGTAAAAACGCCATCATCACTGGTGGCAGCAGAGGTTTGGGCAAAGCGATTGCTATGGCTTTGGCTCATGAAGGAGTCAACATCGGAATTACAGGAAGAAGTACAGAAACCCTAAAAACCGTAGCTGCTGAAATTGAAAATTTAGGCGTAAAAGTGGCTTTTGCTGCATTCGACATTTCTAAAGAAGAGGAAGTAAACCAAGGAATAAAAAAAATAATTTCGGATTTGGGAACGGTTGATATCTTGATTAACAATGCCGGCATTGGTAATTTTGGAAAACTGGACGAAATGCCAACAAAAACTTGGGAACAAGTGATGCAAACCAACTTGATGGGTGTCTATTACGCTGCACAAGCTGTTTATCCGTATCTAAAAGAAAAAAATCAAGGTGACATTGTAAACATTGCCTCTATAGCCGGATTGAAAGGTGGAGCTGGAATGTCGGCCTATGCCGCTTCCAAAGCAGCGGTAATCTCTCTTTCGCAATCCATGATGGCCGAATGGAGAAAAAACAACATTCGTGTATTCACCCTCACACCAAGTACCATTGCGACCGACATGAGCATAGATGGAGGTTTGACCGATGGTAATCCTGAAAAAGTACTTCAACCTGAAGATTTTGCAGAATGGGTAAGAGACATTTTAAAGATGAACAGAAGAGCTCTGATTGCTAATGGATCTATTTTCTCTACCAATCCTTAAAATACAGACTTCGATTGTAAAAAAATATTCCGTCTCATTTGAAACGGAATATTTTTTTGTTTGACATAAAATTTAATACGCTTTTGCGAATATAACTCTTTGTTTGGATGGTTTCCCGGAGATCAAAGAAACGCCTTCTTCCATCTCATTGTCCAAAGGAATACAACGGATGGTTGCCTTGGTTTCTTCTTTTATTTTCTCTTCTTCCTCTTCAGTGCCGTCCCAATGTGCTGAAATAAATCCGCCTTTTTCTTCCAAAACTTTTTTAAATTCTTCGTAGGTATCCACCTTGGTAATGTTTTCTGTACGGAAATTCAACGCTTTGTTGTAGATTTCTTCTTGAATTTTCACCAACAATTCTTCGATGTACACATCGATATTTTCCAAAGAAACCGTTTCTTTAGTCAAGGTATCTCTCCTAGCAATTTCTACGGTTTTGTTTTCCAAATCCCTAGCCCCCATAGCAATTCTTACAGGTACACCTTTCAGTTCGTATTCAGCAAACTTCCAACCCGGTTTATTCTTATCGTCGTTGTCAAATTTCACAGAAATACCTTTTGCTCTCAGTTTTTGTTGTAGATCCAAAGCCACTTCAGAAATCTGTTGCAACTGTTCTTCTCCTTTGAATATTGGAACGATCACCACTTGGATTGGAGCCAATTTCGGAGGAAGTACCAAACCAAAATCATCGGAATGAGCCATAATTAAAGCTCCCATCAATCGCGTTGAAACTCCCCAAGAAGTCGCCCAAGCATGTTCTATTTTCCCTTCTTTATTGGTGAATTTCACATCAAAAGCTTTAGCAAAATTTTGTCCTAAAAAATGAGAAGTTCCTGCCTGCAATGCTTTACCATCTTGCATCATGGCTTCTATACAATAGGTTTCATCGGCACCAGCAAACCTTTCGCTTGGTGTTTTCAATCCCTTGATTACGGGCACCGCCATAAATCCTTCAACAAATTCGGCATACACATCCAACATTTGCTCGGTTTCTACAATGGCTTCTTCTCTGGTGGCATGAGCCGTATGTCCTTCTTGCCAAAGAAACTCTGCCGTTCTTAGGAAAAGCCTTGTTCTCATTTCCCAACGCACGACATTTGCCCATTGGTTAATAAGGATTGGTAAATCTCGGTACGACTGGATCCAGTTTTTATAGGTATTCCAAATGATGGCTTCAGAAGTCGGCCTTACGATCAATTCCTCTTCTAATTTCGCATCCGGATCTACCACCAATTTGGACGGATTGTTCGGATCGGTCTTTAGTCTATAGTGAGTAACTACAGCACATTCTTTTGCAAAACCTTCTGCATTTTTTTCTTCGGCTTCAAACAAACTTTTGGGTACAAAAATTGGGAAATAAGCATTTTGATGTCCTGTTTCTTTGAATCTTTTGTCCAACTGATCTCTCATTTTTTCCCAAATAGCAAAACCATAAGGTTTGATGACCATACAGCCTCTTACCCCTGAGTTTTCTGCTAAATCGGCTTTTACGACTAGTTCATTGTACCATTTGCTATAATCTTCGCTTCTGGAAGTTAATTTTGCCATTTCTTGTGCTGATTTAATTTAACTTTTAACTCTAAATTTTATCCAAATAATAAAGTATATTTGGAGTATCGAATTATACTAAATATTTGGTATAATTTTGGTATAAAACAGTGCAAAGATAATTAAACTAATTTTCAAATAAATGTCATGAAAAAAAATATTAATAAAAACAGGTTTAATTTACCACAACTTAGAGCATTAGCCTTTCTTACGGCAAGTTTAGTAGCCGTATCATGTGGTACACAGATGGGTGCATACAGCGAGTCCGATGGCGTGTATTACGATCCTAACAAGGATACCTTACCCGTTGAAACAGTAGACAATTACGGCAATCAGGTTGGCGAATATTATGATTACAGCAACCAGAACGATGTTGCCCGTTTGGACGACAAGGGTATTTATTCCAAAAATTACAATTGGGGAGCACCAGGATCCAATTCGGATTGGGGAAATTATACCGGTACCGAGGTTAATTACAACAATTGGGCTTCTCCATATTACAATTACGGATATTCCCCTTACGGATGGAATTTTGGTATAAGCTTTGGCTATTCTTGGGGATCTCCTTGGAACAATTGGTACGGATACAGCCCTTATTGGGGTTATGGTGGATATTATTCCCCATGGTATTACGGATACAATCCTTATTGGGGTTGGAACTCGCCTTACTATTGGGGAGGTGGCTACTACCCGTACTACAATTACGGATATTACAGACCGGTTTACGATTACAGAAGAAGTGGCTCTAGCGGAAACTTTGGAAACTCATACCAAGGAAGTTTTGGCAATAAAGTAGGCAATCAAAACTCTGGATTTAGAGATCGTGGATTTGGAAACACCAATCAAAACAACTCTGGATTCAACAGACCCGGAAATCAAGGTCAGCAAAACACTTTCCCTAGATACCGTGGACAATCGAACACGCAACAAAATGTTCCGAACATCCCAAGACCTAGAAATACAACCCCACAATACGAAAGCCCTAGAAACAATGGAGGATTCCGAAACGATAGCGGTTTCAGACCGTCTTCTAACTCCAGCGGATTCGGAGGTGGGTCCAACGGAGGTGGCTTCCGCTCCGGAGGTGGTTTTGGAGGCTCTTCAGGAGGTGGAGGTCAAAGATCCGGTGGCTTTAGATAATACAAGAATTAAACTATACAATTGAAATGTTAAAAAAATCAATTTCTATATTGAGCATCTCGGCTTTCTTTTTTGCTCAGGCTCAAAATGTAACAGTACTTAGAAACACCATGGATGTGTACAGCGGTGGCGGACTACAGGGAACTGCTAAATACAATGCCATGTCAGGATCCATGGGAGCTTTGGGAGGCGATGCTTCTGCAGCTGTCACCAACCCTGCAGGTGTTGGGGTCGCCATATCCAGCAGTATTTCTGGTACTTTGGCCATCAACAACATCAACAACAAAAGTACACTTGCGGGTGCTTCTAAAGAATACAGTTTCAACAAAACAGATTTGGGAAATATCGGCGGGATCGCCTCTTTCCAACTGCTCACAGAAACCCCTTGGAAATTTGTAAATATCGGAGTGAACTACTCTTCAAAATCCATCGAAGATTATGTTGAAACTCCAGGAAATAACAACTTGACCTACAGCATTCCGGCAACAGCAGATGTACTCACCTACGCTGGACATGCCTTTAACCGATACGGAAATGTCAGTAAAATGAACATCGCCATAGGTGCTAATTACGACAACCAAATCTATATTGGTGGGGGATTAAATTTCCATGGTGCACAAATCGACCAGTACGACTCGGCAGCTTTCTATTCGGCCGTTGACAAAAAAATAGATTACTACGAAAAACAAGACACGCCTTATTCCGAAACCTCATCCGGTTTTTCTGCCAATGTTGGTATTATTGGAAAAATCTCTCAAGAATTTCGTTTGGGAGCAGCCCTAGAAACACCTACTTGGTGGACTATGGAAAGGGTGTACAATTATTACAGCTCGCCCAACGACGGAACGGCTGCAGAAGACCGAAAACTGACCACTCCGATGAAGGCAACACTGAGTGCAGCCATGGTTCCTACCAAAAATCTTGCAGTAAATGTGGACTACACGGTTGGCTTGGGAAAACCAAAATACAAAGTCTATGGCGGTGCAGAAACGGAACTGAACAACTTCTATAAAGAATATTCTCAAACCACTTCCGAAATAAAAATTGGAGCGGAATATCGTATTAAAAACTTTAGATTAAGAGGCGGTTACGGTTACGAATCAAACCCTACAAAAACCGTAAACTTAACCGAACTGACTGTGAACGGCAACCTAAAAGACGCATCTTACAGCAATTTCCTATTGGGCGAGAGAAATACTTTGGGACTAGGTTTGGGTTATGACTTTGGATCTGTATTTTTAGATTTTGCGTATCAAAATGTGAGCTCAGAGTATAAAAATCCTTTCTTAAAAGGCGATGCGGCATACAACGCCGGGTACTTCTCCAACAAATACATTGTCGAGTACGACGGATCTCTAGTTTCTAATGTAAAAAGAAATCTTAACAACTATTCCATCACTTTGGGTTGGAAATTCTAACCTCATCGATGAAAAATTTCATACGGCTATCCTTTTCGGGTGGCCTTTTTTTTAGGAGCTTCAACGGTTCGTTTTTTTTCACCACCAGACCCGCTGTCCACTGTATCTTTTGTGCAAAGCTACACCCCAGGCTTACAAAAGGATGCCGTTTCCATCGGGACTAAGACCACGCCTCCACCTTTTTTGAAAATTTGTATCGTGACATTGAAAAAAAAAAAACTTACTGTACGGTTACGCACCGAAATCGTAGCCCGGATGGAAGTGGCTACCCCACAGCAAGGTTATGGAGCGCAGCGACAGAAACTGGCGAGGAGTAATAACGGACAGCCGGACGAGTATTGAAGAGGGTTACACCCTTTCTGCTCCTAAAAAAAAATTAATGTGAGTGAAAAAGATGTCCACTAAGTGCAAAAGCAATCCCCAACATCACCAAGAGGATTTTTTGCCAATCCATTTTGTGGTTTTTGTTGCTTTCAAAAATGATGACCGATGAGATGTGCAGAAAAATCCCACCTACGATGGCCAAAAAGTACGGCTCGAGATTGGGATCGAAATATTTCCCTAAAACCATACCCAAAGGTGATGAAATAGCGAAGAGCACTACGATCAGTATTCGTGGAAAATTGACTTTACTTTTTTTGAATAAGAACGCTCCCAACACAAAAGAAATGGGCAGGTTGTGCACCAAAATCCCCATGAGGTATGGCGAATCGTAATTATTGATATTGGCCAACGGAATCCCTTCAATAAAAGCATGGATGAACATCCCAACCATCAAAGCGATGGGTAAAATATTTTGCTCTTCTTCGTGTTGATGGAAATGTCCGTGCTCGAATCCTTTGGTAAGATTTTCCAAAAGCATTTGCAACAAAACTCCGGCAATTACAAAAACACCAATCTGATGATTGTCCGAATGATAAACCGTTGGGAAAACCTCGTTGAGGCATATCGTGATCAGAAATCCTGCGCTAACCACCAACAAGGATTTGGCAAATTGATCTTTGGAACCAAAATATTTACCCAAAACAACGCCCAAAACGACACTCAAAATCAGAAGTAGTATAATCATAAACAAAGTATAGGGTCTCAGTTTTCTTTGACAAAGAGATTAATGGCTCTTGGTGAGGTTTCTAAATCGAAATCGGACAAGTGATAATCGCCCCAAACTTTTTTGCGGACAAATCCAAATTCCTGAGCATACTTTTCGATTTGCTCCAAGGTATGCAATTTTACTTTTTCAAAAAAATGAAAATCTTCGCCTTGGTCAGTAAAAATAATATCTTTGATGACATGTCCATCGTGTATTCTTTTTTTGATGTGGAAATCGATCCCACCTTTGCTGATGGTGGTTTCGGGGACTAATGTATTTCTAACCCATTTTTCGTTCAGGAAATCCAGTACAAAAACACCGTTGTCACACAAAGCATTTTTTACGGATGCAAACACTTTTTTGTCGTCGTTTTCATCATCAAAATATCCGAAACTGGTGAAGAGATTGTACACCGCGTGCACCTTTGATGGTGCAACCGAAGGATAGAGTTCGGTACGCATGTCGTGGACTTTAAATTCCAAATGATTTTGCGAAAATTCTTTCGTTGCAAAAGCAATACTTTCTTCGGAAAGATCTACCCCCAAAACTTCGTACCCCAACTGATGCAGGAAATAGGAATGCCTACCCTTGCCACAAGCCAAATCTATAATCTTGGCTTTTTCTGGTAATGCGTTATATTCTGAAAGTTTTCTGATGAAAATTTCTGCTTCTGTAAAATCTCTATCTTGATAAAGAATATGATAATATTCGGTATTAAACCAATCTTTGAACCATGCCATAGTGCAAAAATAACCAAAATTGATGGAAAACTATCCTTATCTACCGTTAATTATTCTACAAAGTCCTTACCTTTGCAAACTATGGATACTGAAAATTTACAAATACAAATAAAGACTTTCTTTGGATTGGAGCCTATTTTGGCCGAAGAAATAAAGAAATTGGGAGGTAGAAATGTAGAAATTAAAAATCGTGCGGTAAATTGCGTGGGCGATTTGGGTTTCCTATACAAGATCAACTACTCTGCCAGAACAGCCGTTAAAATTTTAGTTCCAATTTTAGAATTCAAAGCCTTTAACGAGCAAAAATTCTACGAAAAAATATACCGAACCAATTGGTCAACTTTTATGTCCATTGGGCAGACTTTTGCTATTGACGCAACGGTACATTCAGAAAAATTCACCCATTCACAATTTATGGCTCTGAAAATGAAAGACGCTATTGTGGATTATTTTAAGGACAAATTTGGAAAAAGACCTTCTGTAGATGCAAAAAATCCAGACATCAAATTCCACCTCCACATCGATAGAGATTTTGTGACCATCTCTTTGGATTCTTCAGGCGAGCCGCTTTTCAAGAGAGGCTACAGAAGAGAGCAAGGACAAGCCCCACTAAACGAAGTTTTGGCTTCGGGGATGTTGCAAATTGCAGGTTGGGACGGAAAGGGAAATTTCCTGGATCCTATGTGTGGTAGTGGCACGCTTTTGATCGAAGCGGCGATGATCGCTATGGATCTTCCGGCACAAACTTTCAGAAAACGATTTGCTTTCCAAAATTGGAAAAATTATGACGAAGATTTATTCAAAAAAATAAAAGAGTTCCGTCTGAATCGCGTGAAAGAATTTACCGGAAAAATTGTTGGATACGATATCGACCTTAAAATGCTGGCCTACTCCAGAATCAATATTGAAGCAGCAGAAATGGAAGACCTCATCGAGGTAAGAAAACAAAACTTTTTCGACAGTAAAAAAGATCTTTTCCCTCTACTGATGGTTTTCAACCCTCCGTACGACGAGAGAATCGCCATCAACCAAGAAGATTTCTACAAAAAAATTGGAGATACCTTCAAGCAAAGCTACCCCAACACTTTGGCATGGCTCATCTCTTCGGATTTGGAAGCGGTAAAAAAAATTGGACTACGACCTTCCAGAAAGGTAAAATTATTCAACGGGAAGTTAGAAACCCGTTTCCTACAATACGAAATGTACGAAGGAACAAAGAAAAAACACGACAACGATTAATTTTTAACCTACCCAACTTTTCTTTCAATACTAGAGAATGCCCACACTTTCCATCATCATTGCCATCTACAACCGCAAAGACGAGCTTTTCGAGTTGTTGCAGTCCCTATCTTTCCAAACGGATAAGGCGTTTGAAATTGTTATTGTTGATGACGGTTCTTTGATCAATTTACAGCCAACCGTTGATGGTTTTAAAGAAATTTTGGACATCCGCTATTTTAAAAAATCAAACTCTGGGCCGGGATTATCCAGAAATTACGGAGCTGAAAGAGCGAGCAACGAATGGCTGGTTTTTGTGGATTCGGATGTGATTGTGGAAAAGGATTATGTGGAGAACATCAAGAAAAATTTAGAGAAAAACACTTGCGATGCCTTTGGCGGTGCAGACAAAGCACATCACGGATTCAACCTGATACAAAAAGCAATTTCCTATTCCATGACTTCCATTTTTACCACCGGTGGTATTAGAGGCAGTAAAAAGTCAATGTCCAAATTTCAACCCAGAAGTTTTAACATGGGCGTTAGGAAAACTACTTTTTTAGAGGTTGGAGGATTTAGCAATTTAAGAATTGGCGAAGATCCGGATCTTTCCATGACGCTGTGGGAAAAAGGCTACACCACGGCATTTTTTGATGATATCGCGGTGTACCACAAACGCAGGGTCGATTTTGGAAAATTCTCCAAACAGGTGTATCAATTTGGATGTGCAAGACCCATCCTCAACCAAAGACACCCCCAATATGTTAAGATTTCATTTGCCTTTCCTACCCTATTTTTATTGGGCTATGTGGGATCTTTTATAGAATATTATACCCTGCACCAAGGATTCATACTATCCATGTACGGTCTGTACACCTTCCTGATCCTGATCCATGCTACGGTAAAAACTAAAAACATCAGCATTGGATTGTTGGCGATTATGGCATCTTACATACAATTATTTTCCTACGGATATGGATTTTTAAAATCGTGGATACTTCTCAATGTATTAAAGAAAAAACCGGAAGAAGCCTTCCCTCATCATTTTCATTTAAACTAAAAACTGACCTTTTGTCCGAATACAATCTTTGGCAAAAAATTTGACTTACAGTAAAAAATAAAATCAAGATTATGTCCGAAAACAAAGATATACACGAAGAAAACCTAGAATTGCAAGAAGAAAATACGGCACAAACCGATACCGAAACGACAGAAAAAACCGAAGCTGCACCGACAGCAGAGGAACTTTTGTCAGCAGAAAAAGATCGCTACATCCGTCTTTTTGCCGAATTTGAAAATTATAAAAAAAGAACAGCAAAAGAGAAAAACGATTTCTTTCAATTTGCCAATCAAGATATGATGGTCACCATGTTGGCTGTTTTGGACGATTTTGAAAGAGCTTTAAAAGAAATTGCTAAAAACGGCAACGAGGCCGACCTGAAAGGAGTGGAATTAATTTACCAAAAATTCAAAGGAAAATTGGTGGAAAAAGGGCTTCAAACCATAGAAGTTAAAGCAGGTGACATTTTTGATGTGGATTTCCATGAAGCCATTACCCAAATCCCTGCTCCACAGGAAGAATTGAAAGGAAAAATTGTAGATGTAATCGAAGTGGGATACACCCTTCACGGAAAAGTAATCCGTTTCACAAAAGTGGTAACCGGATTTTAATAGACCCCAAGAAAAGTAAAAAAAATGGCAAAACGCGACTATTACGAAGTTCTAGGCATCTCCAAAGGTGCATCGGCGGATGAAATTAAGAAAGCCTACCGTAAAATGGCTATCAAATACCATCCTGACAAAAACCCTGGAAACAAAGAAGCTGAAGATAAATTTAAAGAAGCTGCTGAAGCCTATGAAATCTTGAGTGACGACAATAAAAAAGCCCGTTATGACCAATACGGACACGCCGGAATGGGCGGAAACGGTGGTTTTGGCGGTGGCGGTTTTGGTGGCGGCATGAACATGGAAGATATTTTCTCCCAGTTTGGTGACATCTTTGGCGGTCATTTTGGCGGTGGTTTTGGTGGTGGACAGCAAAGACAACAACAAGTTAGAGGATCTAACCTTAGGGTTAGGATAAAACTAAACTTGGAAGAAATGGTGAACGGCACCCAAAAAACCATCAAGGTAAAAAAAATGAAAGCCGCAGCCGGAGTAACTTCCAAAACCTGTCCGACCTGTCACGGATCTGGTGCTCAAATAAAAGTTATGAACACCATGTTCGGGCAAATGCAAACACAAACCACTTGTGGCACTTGTCAAGGTCTTGGAAAGGTGGCCGATAAAATCCCGGCTGGTGCAAATGCTCAAGGATTGGTAAAAGATGAGGAAGAAGTGACCATCAACATTCCGGCAGGTGCAAGAGACGGCATACAACTGAATGTGAGAGGCAAAGGTAACGACGCACCTTTTGGTGGCAACCCTGGTGACCTTTATGTTGTTGTTGAGGAAGAAGAAGATAAAACCATCAAACGAGAAGGTGACAACCTGCACCAAGAATTGTACATTTCTTTTGCAGAAGCCGCTCTGGGAACTCAAAAAGAAATCCCAACCGTAGGTGGGAAGGTAAAAATAAAAATAGATGCCGGTACACAATCCGGAAAAATTCTTAGACTTAGCGGAAAAGGACTCCCAAGCATCGACAGCTATGGCAAAGGCGATATGTTTGTCCACATCAATGTTTGGACTCCTCAAAAACTAAATGCCGAACAAAAAGCTTTCTTTGAAAAACAAATGGAAAACGGCGAAATGACTGCCGAACCGTCTGGAAAAGAAAAATCATTTTTCGACAAGGTAAAAGACATGTTCAATTAAGAGCCGGTTTAAATTTATTTAGAAATTTTCAATACCAAATTTCAACTTCATAAATCCCCAACATTTTTATTCGTGTTGGGGATTTTTTTGTCCATTGCACAATACCTTGCAAAAAAATACTCATAAAGAAGAAAAAAACCATACATTTATTTCAAATTAAAAAAACAAATCAATGGAAAATCAAAAAGAAATCAACGGAGCTTACGACTACAGACATAGAACATTGTCCAGTGGTGATTGGGCCATCAATATTGTTCTCGCCGGAATCCCAGTCATCGGATGGATTCTTTTGTTAGTCTGGGCTTTAGGAGACGGTAACATTCACAGAAAAAATTGGGCTAGAGGAATGTTTCTCATTTGGATTCTGGTCATTGCTTTCACTGTATTTGCAGTTGTATTTTTTGGTTTTGCTGGTGTTTTACTCAATGAGCAAAACAAATTTATCGAATAATAGATTTTAGGTTCTAATAAAAACAACCACAAACAAATAAAAAGTTTGTGGTTGTAAATTATTCTGAATAGTGAGTAACTAACTTAGTACTTCTTTATACACTTCCATCATCTCTTTAGCGATCTGCTCTTCGTTGAATTTTTGTACAAATTGAAAAGATCTTTCTGATCGTCGATCTCGTTCGGATTTATTTTCCCAAAGAAAATTGATTTTCGACCTGATGTCGTCCGTATTATTGGGGTCTATGTATAAAGAATCCGGCCCGCCTGCTTCTGGCAAACAACTCAGATTGCTTGTAATTACGGGAGTTTTAGAAAACAACGCCTCGATAATCGGGATACCAAAACCCTCGTACAAACTTGGATAAATAAAGATGCTTGCCAATTGATAGATTTTTGCCAAATCTTCCATGGATACATTTTTCAGAAAAAAAACCTGATTTTGCATCTTATTTTTCTCTATAAACTTTCTAATTCTAACCGAATATTTTGTCTCCTTACCTACCACCACTAAAGGGATGGAGGTACCTTTAATGGCTTTCACCACGGAGAAAAGGTTCTTTCGCTCTTCTATAGTCCCTACATTCAATAAAAACTCAAGTGGAAGAGAATATTTTTGCTGAACTTCTGATAATTCTTTTTCAGAATATTCTACTTTAAAAGCCTGATGACAGGATTGGTACACCACACGGATTTTCTCTTCCGGAACTTTGAAGTACTGCACGATGTCGCTTTTTGTTTGCTGCGAAATAGCCACGACCAAATCGGCTTGCGAACATGCATTTTTAAATTTCCAAGCATGGATTTTACGATCAAAAAAAGAATAAAATTCCGGATATTTTAAGAAGATAACATCGTGTACGGTAACGATTTTTTTAATGGGTTTACGGCTCCATTTCAAAGGCAATTCTCCAGACAGACCGTGGAAGATATCACAATCCTCAGCTTGTGCATCTTTTCCCATTTGAAGTTGTCGTCCAAACTTAGCTCCTGATATTTTTCTAAAAAAAACATTTGATACTTCTAACAAAGACTTTGCTCTTTCAGAAGGTGATTTTGCAAAAACGACATACAAGTTTTCAGGATAAAACTGAGCGACAATCCTGACTAAATCCCGAGAATAATTGCCCAATCCAGAGGCATTATGAAAAAGCCGTTTGGCATCGTACCCTATCTTCATCATTAAAAATTTTTGGACCTAACAATATAATTGGGTCTATTTTTCATTTGTTTGAACATTTTCCCAATGTAGATGCCCAATATCCCGAGAATGATGAGCTGCACACCACCAAAAAAAACCACCGTCATGATAAGCGATGCCCAACCTGAAATTTCTGTTTTGCTGATGAAGGCATAAACCACATACGGAATGTACAGCAACCCTAAAAAAGAAAAGAAAAACCCAAGATAAGAAGCTAAATATAAGGGTTTCACCGAAAAAGCCGTGATGCCTGTAAAAGCAAATTTGAACATTTTTTTCAAACTGTATTTGCTGCTTCCGGAGAAACGATCGTCTGCCGTATAATGAACGGCATATTGTCTAAAGCCCACCCATTTGGAAAGTCCACGAAGGAACAAATCCGATTCATCGGCTTGGCGCATAATTTCGACTACAGAAGCATCCATCAACCTGAAATCCGAGCTTCCTTTTTCCAACTCGACATCGGAAAGTGAGACTAAAATTTTATAGAAAAAATTGGAAGTCAATTTTTTAAACGGTGATGTTGCTTGGTTGTATTTTCTCAGAGTATAGACCAAGTCGTAACCTTCTTCCCATTTTTTGATCAGCTCCAAAATTACTTTTGGTGGGTGCTGAAGGTCGGCATCCATTGAGATTACTGCATTGCCCATGGCAAAATCCAGACCCGCTTTCACCGCATTTTGATGGCCAAAATTTCTTGAAAATTCTATAAATTTCACTTCTGAAAACTCCGTGGACATGATTTCTAAAATCTCTTGAGTATTGTCCCGACTGCCATCATTAACAAAAATAATTTCGTATCGATAAGTGGGTAAATTTTGAAAAACCAAATCTATTTCTTCTCTGATTTTTCTAAGATTTCCCTCTTCATTATAGGCTGGAATTACAATGCTGATGCTTTTCATTTTGCTAAAATATAATCTTTCTCGAAATCACGGGTAAGCAATTCGTAAATTATTTTCATCCACACCAAAATACAAGGGACGGCTTTCAGAGAATATTTCATTATGTAGTTTTCTTTAAAAGATTTTGGGAATACATCCGAAAACCCGAAACATGTAAGAACAATCACGAAAATCAAAAGAGCAACATCCAATTTGTTTTTATTTTTCTGCATCAAAAACCATATCATCACCCCAGAAACAGCGATGATGTAGGTTGGCGACTCCGATCCGGAACTAAAGAGCACTAGAAACAATAATGTTGATGCCAATATCATCATTTGGAACGCAGGCAATTTATATTGATTGAATCGTAGATACGGCAAAGCAAAGACCACCATACCCGGGATTAGAAACCACAAAGTTGGCAAGGAAGCATCGCCCAAAATTCGTCTAAAGACGCCCATTACAGAATAGTCTTGCCTTGTCCCTAAAACTTGATTGGACAGATTTTTTTCGGTAAGCGATTGGTACCAATCCAGATACGATTGTACACCGAAATGCGCATCCGAAATCAGCATCGGGAGTAAGAAAAAAAGTATTGCAAACACGAAGCAAGCTGCAATAAATTTAGTTTTGTTTTTCATAAATAAAAATGCCGAAAGCCCGACCACTCCGTAGATTTTCACAAAAGTCCCAATCATGATGGAAAAAGCCGAATGAATTTCTCTACCTCTTAAAACAGCCACAGCCGAAAGCATTAAAAGACCTGTAAGTGCAATATTAAACTGAAAATAAAGAGCTGCAGTAATGTATTCTTGAATGCAAAGCCAAGCAAAAAGTGACTTTTGAGTTTCGGTAAAAGGGAGTTTATAAATGGCGAATAGAAATAACAGAACATTGGCAACATTCCACAAAACCATTCCAAAACCGTCCGGCAATACGGCAAATGGAACAATAAGCACTGAGAAAAAAACTCCGTAATGGTTGCTATCAAAGTACAGTTCCGGATACAGTGAGTATAAATTCAGCTTCTCGCTGGTGTGTACAAAAACATTTTTGAACAATAAATAATTGTTATAACTCTCCGGTCCTCTTTGGTATTTTGAAAACGCCGTAAGCCCTGCAACAAGAATATAAATTGCAGCAACAATGGGAAAACGGGTAAAAAAAGAAATAAACTTTTCTTTCACTTAGTACAAAATTTAGTTAATGGGTAAAAATACTAAAGTATCGTGAAGCAACAAAACGAATTATCGATAATCATCGGGGGTTTCAACCAATTGTTTGATTATTGGTAAGGATTGCATGGGGCAATCCTATCGGTAGTTTCACATTTGATCATTCGAAAATAACGAAATTCATTTTATAATAACTCAAATCGACATTCGTCATATTATGACCAAAAAAAACTCTCTGAAACAACATTCAAAGAGTTTTTTTTCTAATAGAAAAGAGTTATTGCTTATACGGCAACATTATTTTCTCTAAGAGCATCGTTCAAAGAGGTTTTTTTGTCGGTTGATTCTTTTCTTTTTCCGATGATCAAAGCACAAGGAACTTGATACTCTCCTGCCGGGAATTTTTTGGTATAAGAACCTGGGATCACCACCGATCTGGCCGGCACTCTTCCCTTCAATTCAACCGGTTCATCACCTGTAATATCAATGATTTTTGTTGAAGCCGTCAATACGACATTGGCACCCAAAACCGCTTCTTTTTCCACATGAACCCCTTCTACAACAATGCATCTTGAACCCACAAAACAATCGTCTTCAATAATTACGGGAGCAGCCTGCAAAGGTTCCAAAACACCACCAATACCAACGCCACCACTAAGGTGAACATTTTTACCGATTTGTGCGCAAGATCCTACGGTAGCCCAAGTATCTACCATGGTTCCGCTATCGACATACGCACCAATATTAACATAAGACGGCATCATAATAACGCCAGGCGCTACAAAACATCCGTGTCTTGCAATGGCATGTGGCACAACTCTTACTCCTTTTTCAGCATAATTTTTCTTCAACGGAATTTTATCGTGAAACTCGAAACATCCCACCTCAATGGTTTCCATTTTTTGAATTGGGAAATACATGACTACGGCTTTTTTCACCCATTCGTTTACTTTCCAACCGTTTTCTGTAGGTTCTGCTACACGAAGTTCACCCAAATCCAACTGATGGATCACCGTTCTGATAATTTCCTGATTGGCAGGATCTTGAAGCAATTCTCTATTCTCCCAAATGTTTTCGATTGTTTGTTGCAACATATTATTTTATTTAAATTTTACAATTTTGTATCTGCAAAACTAATAAAATTTGCTCCGTCTTTTTCTTTGAATTTATATTTTCTACTCATTTCTTATTGTTTATGGGTACGAGTGGGACGCTCACACCAGCGTGGGGAAACCTACCACACGATACAATCGTGCGACAGTGGAGGGAAGGTTCCTTTATTAGAAGTTTATGTTTTTCAATATCTTATTTTACTTTTTTTCCCTTTATAAAGAAAGCAGAATTTTTGTATGTTTGTATAGAAAATTTTATGATTATGAATGCGATTAGACAATTTGTAGAAGTGAAAGACCATTCTTTTAATGTGTCGCTTCCAAAGGATTTTAATGCCAAAAGTGTAGAAATTATTATTATTCCAAATGAAAATGAAGATTTTCCTTTGATTTCTGAACAGCAAAAAAGAATACTGGAAAAAGCATTACAACAAGATAAAAAAAGCTTTATTTCCCGAGATGAACTCACAAGAAAACACAAATTATAAACTCCTATTTTCTAGCATTGCTGATAAAGAAATTGAGCAGGCAATAGAATACCATAGTTCAAAATCTGAAAATGGGGAGTACAACTTCAGAACACAACTGAATGATGCTTTAGACGCTTTGGAGTTCAATCCGTTTTTCCAATTTCGACACAAAAATATCAGAGCATTGCCGTTTAAACACATGCCGTACCTCGTTTTCTTTGAAATTTACGAAGACGAAAAGACAGTTTACATTTACTCTGTTTTTAACACTTTCCAAAATCCGGAGAAATATCCTAATCTTTAAAACCAACACCCCACTACCGCACGAAATGAAATTCGACGAAGTCAATCCTTTTGTGTGGACATCTTAAAAATCAAACATTCTAAATACGACATTATCTAACAATCCTTTTTCAATTACGGCTCATTAAACAAACTTTTAGCTAAAGTTATCTATTTTTTTTGAACCTACCACACTATAAAATCGTGCGAGAGCGGACGGCAAGACGCTCGAACCAGCATTGGGTATTGAAATACTATTGAATTTAATCATTCAATCTTCTAGCAAAAAGAAAGGCTTTGTTCCAATATTTTTCGTTCAACGAAGACACGACAACCCCTTTGGAGGTAGATGCATGGATGAATCGTATTTCGCCAAGATTTTCAATTTCATGAACAATGCCGACATGAGAAACGCGAGTGCCACCGCCGGTTGCAAAAAATAAAAGATCTCCAGGTTTCACCTCATCAATGTCAATACGATCTCCTAATTTGGATTGATCTTCGGATCTTCGTGGTAACTTTTTATTGTTCTCGTCAAACACCTTACATACCAAGCCCGAACAATCAAACCCTTCTGCTGTAGCTCCACCGTATCGGTATGGAACTCCCAAATATTGATCTGCCGATTTTAGAATATTTTTGGCATATCTAGAAAAAACGCCTGTATTTTTAGATTCTAATTTTCTTAAATTTTCAGTTTTTGTTTTGGTAGAAGTAGGGTATGCCGTTACTTTTTTGGCTCCACAAGAGACCAAAAATAAAGACACCGATACCAAAGCCATCCCAATACGCTTCATAAGCCAATTAATTGCAACAAATATACTCTATTTTTTCAGAATTTTTCACAACAACTTATACTACAACTTTGCCAATTTGATGAAAAATTCTACATTTGTTCTTCATAAAAAATATGGCAAAATACAACGATCTGAAAGAAGTACGAGGCAGCATTGATGACCTTGTTTTTTACAACCTCAACGGAGTTCCGGTGGTGAGAAAAAAAAGTGGTTTCAGTACGGAAGCTTTTGCCAACAATCCCAATTATAAAAAGGTTAAAGAAAATTCTACTGAGTTTGGACATTGCTCGAAAGCCAGCAAAATGATCCGAATGGCCGTAGCCACTTTTGTTGAAAATTGTGGCGACAAGGTGATGTATCAAAAATTTACAAAGGTGATGACCAACATCAAAGATTTGGATAAAACATCGCCCCGTGGACAAAGAAGAATAGAATTGGGATTGAAATCGGATGAAGCCCAGCAACTGCTTAGACAATTTCAGTTTGGAGAAATTCCCAATCTGAGCAAAGTTGCTGTAATGGACATTGGACTTTTTAACGACAGC
The DNA here is from genome assembly GCF_003852705.1 of Amniculibacterium aquaticum. Classification (GTDB taxonomy): domain Bacteria; phylum Bacteroidota; class Bacteroidia; order Flavobacteriales; family Weeksellaceae; genus Amniculibacterium; species Amniculibacterium aquaticum. Next base: position 45,711 of record NZ_REFA01000008.1, on the reverse strand, counting down.
ATTGCCATCAACCAAGTTGCAGATGAAGCCGTCTTGATCCATCTTAATGCTGATTTTAACAATTATGTTGTAAAAAACACTGAAAAAACATATCCCTTGAAAGGGAAAAACAACCTGATCGAAATAGAAAAACAAGATGAAAATTCTTTAAAACTTTTGTTCTTGGTTTTAAAGAAAAAAGGAAACATTACCCATGTTGGGTTTATTTAAACAATCGTTGCTGATAAAAATCAAAATAAAATAAAGTGAAATTTTCTATCTTTAACCTTCAATATGAAACTCAATCTCCCAGACAAATTGTACTATTCCATCGGTGAAGTTGCCAAGGCATTTGATGTCAATGCTTCGCTCATCCGGTATTGGGAGCAAGAATTCCCTATTTTGAAGCCCAAAAAAAATAGAAAAGGAAATCGATATTTTACTCCAGAGGACATCAAAAATCTAAAAATTATCTATCATTTGGTCAAAGAAAAAGGCTACACTTTGGACGGTGCCAGAATTGCACTAACGACCAATGCCAAGATTCCGGCCACCGTTTCTATCATTGATCGCTTGGAGTTTGTACGAGCAGAACTGAACAAGTTGAAAGAATCGCTCGTTGACAAACCTGATGATCCCGAATAAAATTTAACATTATATACCTCATTTGCAAGTTGTTATTTCATTAACTTTGTATGAAAACCAACACAAATGAATGCAAAACTTCCTTTCATCATCCGAAGGAAACAATTTTGGGGCATCCTAATTTTGGGTTTTCTTCTTCTTTTCAGCAAAAGTATTTTTCATTTTGCACTAAAAAAATCGGCTGTTCAATTTGATAAACAATTGACTTGGAGCAATGTCCGAACCAGCCAACCCAAAGTGGTCCTGTCAGAATTTGACCCAAATGAATTGGACGAGCAACAATGGGAAAAATTAGGGTTCAGCAAAAAGCAAATCGCCACCATTCTAAAGTACAAAAACATTATTGGCGGTCGGTTTCTATCGAAAGTACAATTGAAAAAATGTTATGCCATATCGGATGAAAAATATGCCGAAATAGAGCCTTACATCCTCCTTCCTGAAACCCATAAAAAAGAAAATAACTTTGATAGAAATTTTGATAAATACGATAAAAAACAACTTCAGGTTTCACAAAAATTCAACCCCGACAAGTTAAGCATAAACGACTGGCAAAACATGGGATTCAGTGAGAAACAGGCAATTGCCATTGATAAATACAAGAAATATTTAGGCGGAACATTCGTAAGCAAAGAGAAATTTAAAGAATGTTTCATCATTTCAGATGAAAATTATAAAAAACTAGAAGCCTATCTCATTTTACCCGAGAAAACACCGTCGGATTACAATAAATTTTACGCAAAAAATGAAGGTTCAAAAAACAAAATTCATCTAAAACCGTTTGATCCCAACCAAACCGATCTCGACGGTTGGAAAGGCCTTGGTTTTTCTGAAAAACAAGCTCAAGTCATCGTAAATTACAGAGATCGAAATCTAAAAGGCCAATTCAGAACAATGGAAGACCTTAAAAATTGCTTTGTTATTTCCGATGAAAAATTTAAAGAATTAGAACCGTATATTCGGATAAATACCGAACACACAAATCCTGTTGAAAAGAAAGAAGCAGTTGCCGTTCAGCATAATCCTACCGATTTTAGCACGATAGACCTCAATAAAATCTCGTATCGACAACTTACAGAATTTGGTTTTTCAGAAAAAGATGCCGCCATGATATTGGGATTCAGAAAAAAACTAGGTGGTTTTATGAAAGCGCAACAACTTGTAGACACCTATGAAATCGACAAATCATTGGCAGAAAAACTCATATCTACCGTAAAACTAAATACCGATCAAGTTCAAAAATATTCTTTGACGGACGCTCCTGAAGCTTGGTTGAAAAGCCATCCTTACTTTAAATATTCAGCAGAAAAAATACTGTATTATAGAATTTCTAATCCGGACAGTAAAAAGATTTTGAAGTTTTTGAAGCTAAAATCTGAGTATGAAAACCAAATGAAGCTGTATTTAACTGATTTTTAATCCAAAATATTTGAAAACCTGAATTCGTTTTGCAAATAATCCTGACTGGCATTTTCCACAGAATAATCACCGATTTTAGTTCTCCTCAGTTGGGTGAGGTAGGCTCCTACTCCCAAGGATTGGCCAATATCGTGAGCCAAACTGCGGATATAAGTTCCCTTGGAACACCCTACAGTAAATTGTACAAATGGCAAATTAATTTCAATATTTTGAATGTAGAAAATCGTGGTTTTTCTGGATTTCATTTCCACTTCTTTCCCAGCTCTTGCAAGATCGTAAGCTCTTTTGCCGTCCACTTTCAAGGCCGAAAAAATTGGTGGCGTTTGGTCTATTTCTCCCAAAAAATCATTTAATTTTTCCAAAATAAACTCATGATTGATGTGGGCAATATCCTGATTTAGAATCTCGGGTTTTTCGGTATCGTAACTCTCGGTCTGAGCTCCAATTTTAATTTCTGTGAAATATTCTTTAGGTGCATCTTGAATTTCTTGAATTTGTTTGGTCGCTTTTCCTGTACAAACGATTAACAATCCTGTGGCTTTAGGATCAAGAGTTCCGGCGTGTCCTACTTTAATTTTTTTTAGGTTAAACTCCCTTTTCAGTTTCCATTTCACTTTATTAACCGCATTGAAGGAAGTCCAATCCAACGGTTTATCAATTAGTAAAACTTGTCCTGCTTGTATCTCTTCTGCTGTAAAATTCATGATGCAAAAATAGTAAACCTAAAAATTATTGTAGAAAATAAAAATAGATGAGTAATACGATACCTACAACAATTCTGTAGATTCCCCAAAGCTTGAATCCGTATTTGTTGAGGAATGCGATAAAGGATTTTATGGCAATCCAAGCGGTAATGAAAGCGACTGCATTTCCAACAAAAAACAACATTAAATTATCGTTTGAGCTCAACAACATTTCGTAACCTTTGGTTGCATGTTCTGTACCTTCGGCCCAAGTTTTCACAAAAACCGAATAAACGGTAACGGCCAGCATCGTGGGTACCGCCAAGAAAAATGAAAATTCTGCGGCTGCTTTTCTGGTCAATCCTTGGGTCATACCACCAATAATGGAAGCTGCACTTCGGCTGGTTCCCGGCATCATGGCCAAACATTGCCAAAAACCAATCATAATGCCTTTTTTGATGGTCATTTCTTTTTCATCTAAAACGGTAGGATTCTTGAACCATTTGTCCACAAATAGCAAAATAACTCCACCGATAACCAAGACTGCAGAAATGGCAATTTGATTACCCAAAACAGCTTCTATTTTGTCGTCTAACAACTTGCCCAAAACCAATGCCGGCAATACAGAGAACGCTAATTTTATATAAAATTGAAAATTTGAAAAGTCGAAAAATTTCTTCCAATAAGCAATAACAACCGCTAAAATAGCCCCAAATTGAATGGACACCTGAAACATTTTCAGAAATTCTGACTCTTGCATCCCCATCAAATTGGCAGCAAATCCCATGTGTGCGGTTGATGAAATAGGTAAAAATTCTGTTAAACCTTCTACAATGGCTATGATGATGGCTTGTACTAAATCCATGTTTGCTTTCTATTAAAAAAAACTTTGTCCAATCAAATTGTTCAGACAAAGTTGTAGTAAATTATTAATTAAAATATTATTTGTTTCTTTTCAGAATGGCATAGACTTCTATACCAAATCCTAGGATCACTAAAAGTGGGGCAATCCTAATTCTTCGAATCGAAAATATGCCTTCATTCCATTCGTTGGGATTGAGTTTTCCATCTACCGTATTGGCATCCGAGCCTAACATCAAAAGAAAACCAAGAGCGATAAAAACAATACCGATAAGCATACACTTATAGTTTTCTTTTCCGAAATAGAATGCGTTTTCATTATTTTTAGAATTTTCCTTTTTCAATCCGAATTGGTCTGCGGAAAAAACAGTGCTTTTCTTTGCCATAATTTATGAATAATATAAATCGTCAATATTCGATCTTAAAAATCTCCAAGTTGCCACCACTGTACTCACAACTGTAATTGCAACACCTGTACCCAACACCGTCAGAACCAACCACATATACTGTTGATTATCCTGTACAAAAGGAGTCTTGATTTCGGTTGTGAAGTAATACCAAACTCCAAAAAGAGCCAATAAACCGATAAATGCACCTACCAATCCAAGTATTAAAGCTTCTATTACGAAAGGTTTTAAGATAAACGATCGATTGGCGCCTACCAATTGCATGGTTTTGATGATGAATCTTTTTGAGAAAATTTTCAAACGAATGGAATTATTAATCAAGACGATGGCCAAGATTAAAAACAACATTGAGAATGCAAAAATCCATTTTAGGATTTTGTTCAGATTGTTATAAATTTTCTGAGAATCGGTATCGTTCTTGACATCGACCACACCTGGAATGCTGGATATTTCTTTGATTGCCGTGCTGATCTTGGTAGAATCGTTGTACTCAGGTTTTAAAGAGATTTCTACAGAAGCGGGGAAAATATTTTCTTCAAAAAGACTTTGTCCATCAACTCCAAGACTTTTTTTAGCCTCCAAAGTAGCTTGTTCTCTGGTGATGTAGTTTACTTTTTTAACGGAAGGAAGTTTCTGAATATTCTGAACAGCCTCTACTTCTAATTTTAAAACTTTTACTGAATCTTTTACATCGTAGTTGTCACTAAAATAAGCATTCACAACCAATTGCTCTTTCAGATAATCTGAATATTTCTGGGCATTAATCAATATTAAACCTATTAGTCCCACCAAAAAAAGCACCAAGGCAATACTTACCACAACGGTAATGTTACTGGATCTCAGTCTTTTCTTGTTATAATCTTCTACAGTATTTGCCATTCGAACAAAAATTTTTGGCTAAAATAGAAAAAATCTTCCGAAATTTGCCACGGTTTAGTGAAAATCAATGTTAATGAAATCATAAAACTTCAGAATTAACGAGGGTTTTCTATCGACCGTCTATTAAATAAAAAGAACAATCATACATGTCTGTAAAAGCAAAAAAACATTTAGGCCAACACTTTCTTACCGATGAAAATATTGCCAATAAAATTGTTGAAGGTCTATCTGGAAACGATTACAAAAACATTATTGAAGTAGGTCCGGGGACTGGTGTTCTGACTAAATACCTTTTAGAAAAGCCTCAACATTTATATTTAGCCGAGATCGACCAAGAGTCTATTGAATATTTAAAAAACAACTATTTAAAAATCACAGAACAAACTTTTGTTGGGGATTTTTTAAAGTTGGATTTCAACCAATTTAACCAAGAGCAGACAGCCATTATCGGGAATTTCCCGTATAACATTTCTTCTCAAATATTGTTTAAAATTATCGATAACTATGCATTAATTCCAGAGATGGTTGGTATGTTTCAGAAGGAAGTTGCCGAGAGAACCTCTGCACAGCCCAGAACAAAAGATTATGGAATCCTAACGGTTTTGGTACAGGCATATTATGATGTCAAATACCTTTTCACCGTTCATGAAAATGTTTTCAACCCTCCTCCAAAAGTTAAATCTGGAGTTATACAGATGGTTAGAAACCCAAAAGAAGGGTTGGCGGGGCATGAAGAATTGTTTAAGAAAATTGTAAAAGCAGGATTCAATCAAAGGAGAAAAAAACTGAGCAATGCCCTAAAAGTATTAATGATACCTGAGCATTTGCAAAAACATCCATTTATGGACAAACGAGCGGAAGAGCTTTCCGTGGATGATTTCATCCATTTTACACAACTTTGGAATTCTTAAAAAAACACTCAAAAAAACAAATCAGCCTTTCTGTTCTAGAAAGGCTGATTTTATTTACTTACAATAATTATTAAATTCTGGTTATTCTCTGTTTTTCAACATGATCCAACCCGATTTATTAACTTGTTCTTTACTTGCTGGATCTTCATAATTAATTTTATACCAATAGGTCGCAGAAGGCAATGTTCTGGTCTGGAATTTTCCGTCCCAAATGTATTTGTTAGGACCTGTTTTGAACAATTCTTTACCGTATCTATCAAAGATGGATGCTGTGAATCCTTTGTACACGGAAATCCCTGTAAAATCTACCACATCGTTTTGTCCATCACCATTTGGCGTAATAACATTGTTCATATTAAAGGTAAAGTATTCCAAAGTACTTTCGCAACTAGTATTTCTTAATTTCACTTTAATAAAAATAGTTACATTGTTAGGGACATTGGTGAATACATTAGAATCTTGCCAAGTAAATCCACCATCAATAGAGTACATCAAAGGTCCGTTACTCGGATTGTATGCCCAAAGTGATAATACATGATTGTTGAATTCTACACTCTTAATATGAGGTGGAAGCGCTTGTACAACCTGTGTTGTAAATGATTTGGTACAAGTTCCGTTGTCAATAGTTACCGTATGCGGTCCAACAACACCTGTAGTAATGGTCTGTGTGGTCTCACCTGAATCCCACAAGTAGGTATAAGTTTGTGTGAATCCTGCCGGTGGAGCTCCTGCATCTAAAGTAATCTCATCGCCTTGACAAATCTGACCTGAAATCGCTTTCAAACTAGAAACCGGAGGTTGTTCTACTTCAATTTTAATAGTCGCTGGATTTATAGAAGGACATCCGTTAGCTCCAACGGCATACACGGTGAAAGTAGTAGTTGTACTCGGAGATACCACTTGTACCCCACCGGTACCAGCAATATTGGTCCAATTATAAGTTACCCCACCTGTTGCAGTAAGAGTTACCGACTCGCCTTTACAAATTTTCACTTTATTGGCCGTAACTTGAGTTACCGGTTTCACTAAGTTATCCGTAACATTAACAGCAGCAGCACCAGAACATGTCGTATCTCCTGGCTGATAATTTCTTGAAATTGTCAATGTATAAGTACCTGCGGAACTTACAGTCGGAGTCAAAGTATTCGGGTTAGAATAAATGGTACCTCCTGCAGATGCTACCCAACTAAACACTGCTCCCGCAGGATATGTTGAAGCAGTTGCATCCAAAACAACAGTAGAATTGGTACATGAAATCTGAGCCGGCTGTACGATATCCACTACAATTGGATCTGCAATTGCAAGATCAACTTTAGCTACCTTATAACAAAAACCGCTGCTTACCTGTACATAAACGGATTGGTTACCTGGACTGTTAAAATTTAATGGATCAGGGATAGAGTTGTTCACATTTCCTGCCAAGGCATCTGCCTGATTGGTGTAATATAAGTAAGTTACATTCGGAGTAGAAGTAACACCTGGTTGTGACAATGTCAAATTAAAATTATTATTCCCTGAACAATTGGTTAAAGTGGTATCCTGAACAGTAGGTGAGGTTCCTGCTACAACAGTAATTGTAGCTTTACTTGGACAGTTATTTCCTGGCACCATAGCTTCAACCGAATAGTCACCACCTTGGTTCACCGTAATTGTAGGTGAGGTAGCTCCAGGAATAGGAGTTGTTCCTAAAAACCACTGATAGGTAGTACCAGCAGTCTGGATAGATGCTGTAAGTGTTTGAGGTGTATTGTCACACATATTGATGGATGGCGGCAAAGCAACACCACCAGGACCAAGAATCTGAACCCCAATATTAAAAGAACCACCTTCTAAAAACACAGCCGTGTCAAACGCGTTATCCCCTTTATCGGCAACTACCATCTTGATGTGATAAGTCTGACCTGGAATAACGGTCGCCATTGCGGTTAATGGAATTGTTTTCCCATTGAAGTTATCTCCGGTTGGTGGGTTGGTATTGTACCCTGCAAAATAAGTCGGGTTCATCGGAGGACATCCCATAGGTCCCCCAGTATTATTATTAGCCGGACGAATATTGGTCACACTTACCGGGCCTCCACCCGCAGGCAAAATTGCAATATTGGTATAGTTGGGATCTCCTACTTTTTTCAACAATAATGCGAAACCATCGGCATAAGAGCAAGGGAAAGACCCTGTATATTCATCAGAAGCCATATGATAATTAAACTTCATTTGAGTAGCTGTAGGTACAAAATCAAACTCTAAAGATACCGCATCATTTAACTGACTAACCGGTACATTAATCGCATTTGACAAGTCTTGATCTCCTCCATTCCCAAACAATATTTCCAAATTATCTGAAAGTGTTCCTCCTTTAGGTGTGTTTCCAGCTTTTACAGCATATCCAGTAGATAATATTAATCCATCAGCAAAAGGATAGGTCGCTGTCCCTTTATTAAAATAACCCCACGGTCTATTAGGGTTAGTTACCGGTACATTCGGCGTCATCACAACATTCGAAATATTCGGGGTTGCACAGCCTGTACCTCCACCATTGGTCATCAAAACATTTTGAATCATTTGCAGAGGTGTATATGCAGATGCAGGATATTGAGGCATGTTTACATCAATCATAGAGCCTGCCCTATAAGTACTTGGTATGGGTGCGCTAGGTATAGATGCCCTCTGAGGTTGGTTTTGAGCCAGAGATAAGTTCCCCAACAACCCAAAAGCCAATAACGGAAAGTAATTTTTTAATCTATAATTTAACATTTTGTAAGTTTTCAGCAAATATACTATTTTTTACAATATATTATAACAAAAATCACCATTTCTAAATAATAACACAGTCATATATAATTACTTAAACAGAAACAAAAAAACGCCTTTGAACAGTACAAAGGCGTTTAATATTAAAAATTCTATTTACTAGAATATTTCTCTTCCTGAAAAATGGAATTGAGCTTCGATTAATGCATTCTCATCAGAATCTGAACCGTGTACGGCATTTTCTCCAACGCTTTTTGCAAACATTTTTCTGATGGTTCCTTCTGCAGCTTCAGCTGGATTGGTAGCACCGATTAAAGTTCTAAAATCCTCTACTGCATTGTCTTTTTCTAAAATTGCAGCAACAATTGGACCTCTGCTCATAAATTCTACCAACTCTCCGTAGAACGGTCTTTCTGCGTGAACTTCATAAAATTTCTTTGCATCATCCACTGTAAGTTGGGTTAGCTTTAATGCTTTAATACCAAATCCAGCTTCAGAAATTTTCCCTAAAATTGCTCCGATATGCCCGTCAGCAACTGCATCGGGCTTAATCATTGTAAAAGTAATATTACCTGACATATTTTTTATTTTTAAGGTGCGAAATTACAAAAATCTTTTTACATTTGCATTGAAAATTCGAACATTGAATTTCAAAACAAATAATTGGCACGCATATTGCTAGTTATTTTAAAGATTCTCATGTTTAATTTGAGTTTTCATGGTTATTAGTTTTTACCTCCTTCCTTAGTGTTGGAGGTTTTTTTATGCAAAAAAAAAGAACCGAGAAATCTCGATTCTTTGCTTATTATTTTATCTGATTATTTTGCAGGCTTCTTAGGGCTCATCATCATAATCATTCTTTTACCTTCTAATTTAGGCAATTGATCTACCTTTCCTACATGTTCTAGCTCTTGAGCTAATTTTAACAATAAAATCTCCCCTTGGTCTTTAAAGATAATTGAACGACCTTTAAAAAACACATAAGTCTTTAATTTTGATCCTTCTTCCAAGAATTTTTCAGCATGTTTCTTTTTGAACTCATAATCGTGTTCATCAGTCTGAGGACCAAAGCGGATTTCTTTTACCACTACTTTAACTTGCTTTGCCTTTAATTCCTTTTGTTTTTTCTTTTGTTCGAAAAGGAATTTTTTGTAGTCTAAAATTCTAGCGATGTACAAATCTTGCTTGTCGGATATTACTACTAAATCCAATTCTAATTGTTCGGCAAGTTCTCTTGCTTTCTCAATTGGGTAAATCCCAGGCTCTACATTATCGCCTACTAAACGAAGTTCCTTAGCGCGGATTTTTTCGTTAATTTGATGTGCATCCTCTTTTTGCATCGGTCTGCGCATCCCTCCTCTGTTGTTAAATTTCTGTGCTATTGTCGTATGTTTTAAATGTTACACTTTTATTATTCCAGGTTTTATTTACCAAATTCAAAACCTGTATCTGCAGCTTTCTTAAAATACTGGATAAAATCTTCAATTTTCATAACTCCAAGATCGCCTTCTCCTCGTCTTCTAACAGAAACGGTTGCTTCGTTTTCTTCATTTTCTCCCACAACTAGCATGAATGGGATCTTTTTCAATTCAGCATCTCTAATTTTTTTACCCGTTTTCTCGTTTCTCTCATCTACCAAACCGCTAATTTCGTGATTTTCTAACAATTGAGAAACTTTTTTCGCATAATCTACATATTTTTCTGAAATTGGTAGAATAATATATTGTTCCGGACTTAACCACAACGGGAAGTCTCCGGCTGTATTTTCTAATAAAATTGCGATAAATCTTTCCATAGATCCAAACGGAGCACGATGTATCATCACCGGTCTGTGCTTTTCGTTGTCATTTCCGGTGTACCAAAGATCAAATCGTTCAGGCAAATTATAATCTACCTGAATGGTTCCTAACTGCCAGCTTCTACCCAATGCATCTTTGACCATGAAATCCAATTTCGGACCGTAGAACGCTGCTTCACCGTACTCTACAACCGTTTTTAAGCCTTTATTTTTGGCTGCTTGGATAATTGCATTTTCTGCTTTTTCCCAATTCTCGTCGGAACCGATGTATTTATCTCTATTTTCTTGATCTCTTAAAGAAACTTGAGTTACGAAATCTGAAAATCCTAAAGAATTGAATACATACATAACCAAATCGATTACTCCTTCAAATTCTTTTAACAATTGATCCGGAGTACAGAAAAGGTGGGCATCGTCTTGTGTAAAACCTCTAACTCTGGTTAACCCATGCAACTCACCGGATTGTTCGTAACGATATACCGTTCCAAACTCTGCATATCTTTTGGGCAAATCTCTGTACGACCACTGTCCTACTTTGTAAATCTCGCAGTGGTGAGGGCAGTTCATAGGTTTTAGGAAAAACTCTTCGCCTTCATTTGGTGTTTTAATGGATTGGAAACTGTCTGCACCATATTTTTCGTAATGCCCTGATGTTTTATACAAATCAATGTTACCGATGTGCGGCGTCATTACAAATTCGTAACCCGCTTTTTTCTGAGCTTCGGAAAGAAAATTTTCAAGTTTTTTTCTTAGAGCTGCACCTTTTGGCAACCACAATGGTAAGCCGGCACCTACTTTTTCTGAAAAAGCAAAAATCCCCAGTTCTTTCCCTAATTTTCTATGGTCTCTTCTTTTCGCTTCCTCTAATCTCTCTAAGTATTCTGTTAGTTCTTTTTGTTTTGGGAAAGAAATACCGTAAACCCTGGTCAATTGAGGATTTTTTTCGTTTCCTCTCCAATAAGCCCCTGCAGCATTCAGAATTTTTACGGCTTTCACAATTCCTGTTGATGGGATATGACCACCACGACACAGGTCAGTAAAGTCATCGTGTTTGCAGAAGGTAATTTCTCCGTCTTCTAAATTTTGGATCAACTCGGTTTTGAAAGGGTTACCTTCATACTCTTTTAGAGCATCTGCTTTTGACACGGCATACAGATGAAAAGTTGAATCTTTTTTAGCATTTTCCAACATTTTCTTTTCAATTTTTTCAAAATCTTTCTCACTTAGAGACTGATCTCCAAAATCGACATCATAGTAAAATCCATTTTCAATTGCAGGACCAATGGTTAATTTTGCATCAGGAAAATACGCTAGAATTGCTTGTGCTAAAAGATGGGCAGAAGAGTGCCAAAATGCTTTCTTACCCATATCATCGTTCCAAGTCAATAATTGTAACGAAGCATCTTGATCGATCTCTGTTGTAATTTCGACCTGTTTATCGTTTACAATTGCCGAAATGGTATTTCGAGCCAAACCTTCGCTTATCGATTTTGCAACCTCAATTGGGGTTACTTTATTTTCAAATTCTTTGATGCTTCCATCCGGAAGAGTAATTTTAACCATTTTCTTGCTTAAAAATTTAATAGGCAAAAATAATAATTTATTTTTTGTCAATTCCATACTTCTTTTAGATTTATCAAAATAAGTCAAATAAAAAATAATAAAAAATATTTTAACCCAATCGTAATAAAGTAAAAAACATTACTCTGATAAACATATTTTTTTGAAGAAAAATTTAAAATCATTCACACCATTTTGATTAATTTATTAAGATCTGCCATTTCAAATACAGTCTTTTTCCCCTTTTGAGGTGTTGCTTTTTGAGTATATTTGCATAGGAATTAGATCCACACAAATGATAATTCCAACACAAGATGAAAAAGAAGTACACAAACACTAAGGAGTTCTCTACCTTGTTGGTAGGGCGTTCCTTAGTGTTTTTATTTCTAATCATTTCTCAACTTTTTTTTGGCAACAATTTTTCCCATCAACTTGAAAAGGACAGTCTAAACACTCGTATTTTCATTTTAAATGGCGCAACTGTTATTACCGACAACGCTTCTAAATTGGAGCAAGTTCAAAAAAACAATACTTCTGTCCAATTAGAAATCATTGCAGTAGAAAAAGGAGCAACGATAATAAATCCTACTGAATTTAACAACGGTAAAATCATTAATAAAAACCTTTCCGTTGCACAGCCAAAACCCCATAGAAATCCATCCAAAACAACCGTTTCTATAAACAAAACAGGACTAGTAAAACCTCTTTATAAGACCATAACATTCTATACTTCAAGTCAACAAAGTTTGTATCGACAAAAAATTGAAGAGAAAAACATATTGTTGCCGACTTTCAAAAATCATTTCAAATTTTGGAATCCAACAATAAATTACCCTCTTAGTGTTAATGCATTCGTAATCAATTTAATTATTGCATTTATTTTATTAATACTAATTTCATACTTATTGATAAGTTCTAGAAATCGTCCCCCTCCTTTTTTAAGTTATCTTAAAAACTAATTTCTTTCAACAATCTTTAAATAAAATTGTACCGGAAAGAACTATTTGAATGCATTGATCATTCAAGTAAACTATAAACCTTCAAAACAAAAAAAAATGATACGCTTAAAAAATTTAATGAAAGCGGTAGGGGTACTCCTACTGTTCACATCTTACAACCTTTATTCTCAAACGGCTTGTAACTCGAATTCATACCTTAACAGTGTTGATCCCAACACGATTGAATACGACAACTTATTATCCAACTTCCACTCTTCTTTAGTTAGAGAAGCCAATGGTGATGTTCTCACTTGGGGGGGAAAATGCAGCTAGCACTGGAGCCTCACACCTTTTAGTGACTACAAAAGTAATCCCAGCTAATGGATTTTCCTACACTGGGACTATCCTAAAAACAGCAGTTGGCTCTAACTCCATCAATAACGACCAAATGGCGGTGTTAACCACAACAGGATTATATGTATGGGGAGTAGAAAACAATCTAATTGCTGGCGCATTAACAAGCAGTAATGCATTCAATTCCGTTTCAATTTTAACAGAAGGGGGAAGCGCTACCAATACCACAGGATTACCTGATGGTGTAGCACCAACCGATGTAAAAATGATGTTTGGATCTTATCTAACCCTTGCTATTGTTACCAATTCCGGAGCCGGTTACATCCTTTCTGGTACCAATAGTAAAAATGGTGATGGTACTACTGGTATCACCAACAAATGGCATAGAATAAAAACCAACTCTACCACCAATCTTAGTGATATCAAAGTAATCCGAGGGGTTCATGGAGCCATGTTTGCCCTAACCGGTGATGGTAACATTTACACTTGGGGTACCGGTGCCTACAAAGGTGACGGAAATGCGCCTCTGCAATTAAACTATGCTACTTTAATGAACAAACCAGGAGCCGTAACTGGAACTTATCCTGGATCTGTTCCGTATGTTAAAATGATTGGGATGACCACTACAGCTGGAGGTAGTAACAGTTATTTTTTACTAGCATCCGATGGTAAACTTTATAGTTTGGGAGCAAATGGAAACAAACAATTAGGAGATTTTACCACCAACGAAAGAAAATCTTGGGTAATCGTAGAAAAAACAAATGGTACAGCCATGGACAATGTTGCTTGGATCAGCCCCCAAGAACACGATCGAAATGATCCAGCAATTAATGCTTTAAGATCTGATGGAACCATCTACCGATGGGGTAACAATGGAGGTAGAATGCTTGCACAACAAAACGAAGGTAGTAATTATGATCCTGAATTATTAAATGACGGTACAACTGGGATCCTCAGCACTGATGTATTAATGGCAGTAGAAACCGGTGGGCATACCACCATGGTAGTTAAGAAATGTACCTTTAAATTCGGATATGTGGGACATAGAATCAACGGTAGTATGGCTGATGGCACAACAACAAATGCTTATGAACCATTGTATAATTTTGCCAATACTGCACCATTAAACCTTTGTGGAGCCGCTACTGTACCTGCAGTTCAAGATTTAAAAATCTGTCCTAATACGACGGTTAATATCAATACTGCATTTGTAGGAACAGTACCTCTTGGACAGACTTTACATTGGTATACTACTACAACTAAAACACCTGGTACAGAAATCGTTACTCCGTTCATGGTAGGTCCTGGTACATACTATGCTTTCTTTGAAGGTGACTGTCCTAACCCTCCATATTCAACTGTACATGTGACTTATTATGTACCTACAGATCCAGGATATGCAAGTTGTATTTGTTATAACTCTCCTTATACACCTAATAATGGACCTGCAACAAAAGAAGGTATCACCTTATTGAAAAGAGCAGGCTCTGGAAACACCGACAATTGGCCTATGTTGAGAAAATCCGGACATATTGCATTAGAGTCCAATACCAAAGGATTTGTAGTGACTAGAATTGCAAAAGCTAATTTAACAAATATTACCAACCCTCAAGAAGGTATGATGGTCTATGACACTACCGATAAATGTTTAAAAATCTATTCTGATGGAGCTTGGAAATGCTTCAATATCCCAGGATGTCCATAAAAACATTTTCAGATTTACTAACATTTTAAATACAACACAATTATGAAAACTATATTTTCCATCCTAAGCATCCTTTTGTTTAATTTAGGATACTCACAAGTGATTATCGGAGATGCCGTAGGAACTGTACCTGCAGCACAAAAGACCTCCGTTTTATTAGAATTTGCTGCAGGTCAAAACAAAGGAATTATCTTACCTTATGTAAGAACCATTCCTACCGGTTCTAGTCTAACCGAAGGCACTATACTCTTGGACGCAAGTACCGCAACCAGCGCCAAAGTGATGTATTACAACGGAACTTGGCAAAATCTGAGCAGTGCCAACACCGCAAATATTACAAGCGCACTAACCAACCAGCCCAATGTCACTGAAGTTACCGGCGCTAAAGTAATTATCGGATCCAACACAAGCACTGCCGACGGTGTATTGGTTTTAGAATCACCAAACAAAGCCATGGTATTGCCCATGGTTTTAGACACCAACAACATTCCTGATCCTGCTCCAGGTATGATGGTTTATGTCAATAAAACTGGTGCCAAACGATTGGCCGTATTTAATGGTAACAAATGGACTTATTGGAAACCGTAACAAATTTTAATATTAAAAAATACCGTATTTGACAAAGTCGAATACGGTATTTTTTTAATTGGTCCATACAAAATCCATATTGGAAAATTTCATGGTTTCGTTGATCACAGAAATTTCTACATCTAAAATGGAAATTAAATCTCGATAATTGATTTTATCCGCATCATCACCATGCTTGTGGTAATCTGGATGTCCACCGGTATGAAAAAATAAAACGGGAATTTTTTTATCATAAAAAGAGGTTTGATCGGAACCGCCACGACCGTCTTTACTTAAATTCAAACTTAGATTGGTTTTAACATTTTCAAAAACTTTTTTAAACTCAGCACTTGTACCGTAACCGATAACGGCAAGTTTATTCTCTTTGGAATAACGACCGATCATGTCCATATTGAGCATCCATAAGATATTTTGTAAAGGAAGTGTTGGATTTTCCACGAAATATTTTGATCCCAACAATCCCAATTCTTCAGCACAGAAAGCGATAAACAAAATATTGTGTTTTTCTTTGATACCGTTTTGTGAATATACTCTGGCTAATTCTAATAATCCGGCAACTCCAGATGCATTGTCATCGGCACCGTTATGGATTTTGCCAATATTTGATTTATCATCTTTAGAATTACCCAATTCACCAAAACCAATGTGGTCATAATGAGCACCAATGACAATGGTTTTTTCAGCTCCATTATCCAAGAAACCAATGATGTTACTGGCTTTCCTCAAACTATCGGATACAACAACTCTTTTCACTTTCGCTGTAAAATGCTGTCTAAAACCGATATTCCCCAAAGGTTGTAGCCCCATTTTCTTGAATTGCTTCTCAATAAATCGAGCCGTTTTTTCTATTTGTTTGCTTCCGGTCTGTCTGCCTTTCATTTTATCCGAAGACAAAAAATAGATGTTCTTTTTGATATTTTTCTCAGATACTTCAGCATTTTGACCAAAACAAAACATGGAAAATGCCATGAAAAACAGGATTGATGCAATTTTCATTTAAAAAAAAATTTGAGTTTAATAAGCTACTTCAATTTTAACTTTTTTGTTTTTCAAGCGTTCTTTAGACAAATGAATAAGACAATCTTGGATTTTTTTCCTGTCGACTGCTACGAAAGAAGTATTGTCTTTAACCTCTATCAAGCCCACTTCGTCTTTGTTCAGTTTTCCCTTTTTGATAAGATAGCCTACGATGTCCACTTTATTTACTTTATCTTTTTTCCCGGCACTGATGTAGATGGTTTGAAAAGGAGTTTTCTGTGGAATTTTGTATCGTTCCACCAAACTTTCTACGGCAATATCGTTTTTAATAAATGGAAAATCTTCGTCTTCGGACATGATGAGATATACAAAACCTTTGGCATTCATCCTGGCAGTCCTTCCGTTTCTATGGATAAAAGCATCTTCTTTTGGAGGCAATTGATAATGAACTATGGACTCTACTTCCGGAATATCCAATCCACGAGCTGCCAAATCAGTTGTGATTAGCACTCGTGAAGAATCATTCCTAAATTTTAGCAAAGCCCTTTCTCTTTCGTCTTGCTCTAAACCGCCATGGAAAACTTCCCTCTCGATTCCTTTTTGTTTTAAAAGTTCAGAAATACGATCGACAGCATCTCTGTGATTGCAGAAAATTAGGGTTCTTTTGTCACCTATTTTACAAATTAATTTGAATAAAGTTTCCAGTTTTTCTTCGGCAGTAGTTTCCACTTTTCTAAAATGCAAGATGGGTTTTACCTCTTGAGTTTTTAGAAATGAAAGGATTTTTTCATCTTTAAGACCTGCAAATGTGGGTATAGCATCCATAGCTGTAGCAGAAGTTAAAATCCTTTGCTGAAGGTTGGACATGGTGGATACGATAAAAGCCATATCTTCCTGAAAACCGAATTCTAAAGATTTATCAAATTCATCCAAAACCAACATGGAGATGGATTTGGGATCAAAATTAGAATTTCTTAGATGATAGGCAACCCTACCAGGAGTCCCAATAAGAAGAGCCGGAGCTTGTTGCAGATTATTGGTTTCTATTTTTTTATCGTGTCCGCCGTAACATACGCTTACCTTAAAATTGGTTTTCATGCTCTTGAAAACTTGTTCAATTTGTAAAGCCAATTCTCGTGCTGGCACCAATACAAGAGCCTGAATGCCACTTTGATTTGGTTTCATATTCCTGAGCAATGGCAACAAAAAAGCCAGTGTTTTACCGGATCCTGTAGGGGAAAGCAACACCAAGTCTTGATGATTTTGTGAGGCTTTATATGCCGATTTCTGCATTTGATTCATATCCTGAATCTGCAAATTTTGAAGAATGTTTTCTAAATTCATTTTGCAAAAATAGGGATTATGAAAGAAAGAGCTTGGTTTTATAAAACAAAAAAAGTCCATTCTCAAAAATGAAAATGGACATCGTATGATTCAACTCTTCTTTATAAAGAAAAGATCATTTTAAACAAATCTGGATAAACACCTAAACCAATCATGGTAGCAATTAAAACAACAGCCACTGCATTGTAAGTGAAAGATACCTTTTCGGTCGTGTTAAAGCTGCTTTCTTTGTAGAAGAACATGGCTATAATTGGTCTCAAATAATACGCAATTGAGATTGCAGATCCTAAAATTGCAATTATAACAATCATAGGATTGGTTACGATAGCTTGAGAAAAAATACCGAATTTCCCAATAAAACCAGCAGTTAAAGGCACACCAGCCATGGACATTAAGGAAATCGCTGCAACCACTGAGATTAGAGGCTCGTTCTTAGACAATCCTTTGAAAGCCATAAAAGAAGTTTCTCTTTTTAGTTTTTCTACCCAAATTAATGACATAAACATACCAACGGTTGCAATGGCATAAGCAAATAGGTAAAAAGCTAAATTATAAATGGATGCATTGGTAATTCCGAAGAAAATTAATGCAATATACCCAGCGTGAGAAACGGAAGAGTATGCCAACATTCTTTTGGCATTGCTTTGTGCAAGTCCCATAGCATTAGCCAATAGCAAAGTAATGATGACCAAGACCCCAATAACCTGAATCCAATCCGGAATGATACCTACGAAAGCAATGGTCATAAGTCTAAAGAACCCAAAGAATGCAGAAATTTTTACCACCGTCATCATAAATACGGAGATTAATGATGGGGCACCTTGATAGACATCCGGACTCCACATGTGGAAAGGAGCTAAAGATACTTTGAAAGCCAAAGCGACCAACATCATGATTGCACCCAATTTGAACATTAAATTTCCTTCTGCAGAGGTCGAGAATTCATGAATTTTATACAAATCAAAGCTTCCTGTTGTTCCGTAGACCATGGCCACACCGAAAAGTAAGAAACCGGTTGCAAAAGCTCCCATCAAAAGATACTTCATGGATGCCTCTGTCGATCTTAGATCGGTTTTGTTAGCTCCTGCCAATACATAAAGTGGAATGGACAATATTTCGACACCTAAAAATAGCGTTACTAAATTTTGGTAGCTGAAAAGTATTACTCCACCACAAAGCGAGAACAACATCAAGGCATACAATTCGGATTGGTGACTTCTGTGATTGCTGAATGCAAACCCTGCAATGATGAAGATAAATATTGTAGTTACAATAGAAATTTTAGTAAATAAGGCAGCATTTGCTCCGAATTCGAACATGTTTTTGTACTGGTCGAAGAATGAACATTCTGGCAAATAACTTACATACAAAGCGATTAACAAACCAAAAATACCAAAGTATCTGGACCATTTTCCACTTCCGAATGTCCCTGCAAATAGAGAGGCCAAAGCTGTTAAGAAAACAATAATAAAAACTGTCATGTTATAATTTTGAGTTGTAAAGATTAAAAGTAAAAACTTCCTAAATCTTAAATTATTTTAATACTCTTTATCGATCTAAAAGGATTCACAATTATGAATTCAAAGCTGTATAGATGAATTTCACTGAAGAATCTACCATATCCAATACACATTGTGGATATACCCCAAATGCTAAAACTAAAATGGAAATACTTCCCAGTACAATAAATTCTACATTGCTAAGGTCTTTCATAGAAGCCAACAATTCTGGATTTCCTTTTCCAAACATGGCTTTACCGTAAAATCTCAACAAATAGGCTGCTGCCAAAATTACCGTAAGTCCAGAGATAATCCCCAACAGTGCACTGTAATCAAAAACCGATTTGATCAGGATGAACTCACCGATAAAACCGTTGGTCAATGGAACGCCTAGAGACCCTAGCATGATAATCATAAAGAAGATTGCAAATTTTGGAGCAACTTTTGCCAAACCTCCCATTTGTCTAATATCTCTTGTTTTGAATCTTTTGTAAAGAATGTCCGCACAATAAAACAAACCAACAACATTGATACCGTGAGCCAAAGTTTGTATCATCGCACCTTGTCCACCTTCAAAAGTAAATTTTCCATTTAGGCTTAAAATAGCAGATGCAAATATCCCCGCTACAATCAATCCGACATGCGATAGAGATGAGAAGGCTATGATTCTTTTGGCATCGCTCTGAACGATTGCGATAAGTGCACCATAAACAATTCCGAAAACCGCTAACATGATGGCAATTCCACCGGAAGTACCAGCTACAGCTTCAGGAGTGATGGGTAAAAGATATCTTAAAAGTCCATAAACGGCCATTTTCAACATTATACCAGACAACAACATCGATCCTTGTGTAGGCGAATAAGTATAGGTATCTGCCTGCCAAGTATGGAATGGGAACACCGGTAACTTAACTGCAAATGCAAAAAAGATGAACCAAAATACAAAATTTTGTTCGGTGGTATCCAATTGTGCATTATAAAGATCCGTAAGTGCAAACGATGCCGCATTGGTATAGACAAAAATCAATCCCAATAGCATGAATAACGATCCTACGAAAGTATAAACGAAGAACTTGGTTGTAAATGCAAATTTCTTATCATCTTGTCCCCAAAGTCCGGCGATAAACCAAATTGGGATAAGGGTTACTTCCCAGAAAATATAGAACAAAAGACCATCCAAAGCGGTAAAAACACCTAACAACCCGAATTGCATCATCAAGATTAATGCATAGAAATTGTTGCTGTACGATTTTTGTTCATTAAAAGATGAAAGAATGATGAACGGCACTAATAAATTGGTAAGGAAAACCAAAAGCATGCTCATCCCATCTACTCCGAAATGAATGGTGCTTCGGATAAAGTCCGACCAAGGATAGGTGATTTCATACTGTAATGCAGAATCAACCGTTGGTCCATAGTCAAAAGATGCCATCATGCAAATGGTGAGCACCAGTTGTGCTATGGAAAATAGTAGTGCCACGATCTTGCTGTTAGAATTTCTAAAAGCAAAAACCAAACCCGAACCTACAAGAGGTAATAGCAATAATGCTAGTAACATATTCGACATTATTGAAAAATAAAATTAACAATTAAAATTACACCGATTGCCAAAGACATGATCAGTACATAGTTTTCTATATTCCCGTTTTGGAATTTCTTCATGGATTTTCCGGAATCTTCGGCACCATCACCAACAAATTCCACTCCTCTGTCCAAAATATCTTTATCAAACATTTTTGCAGCTCTTCCTAGACCTTCGGCTGTTTTCACAAACAATAGAGTGTAGATTTCATCAACAAAAAGTTTGTGGGCAGAAAGCCTTTCCCAACCTTTATAATTCTCTTCCGGTTGAGCCAATTTACCTTTAGAAACATAAAGATTTCTAACATAAAACCAAACTCCGAAGAACATTAAAATGGTAATGGCTAACAAAATATATTCTGTGCTGTGGCTCATGCCTTCTACATTGGCTTGTTGTTGACTCCAAGATTGCTCCGTAAGCACTGGTTTGATCCAATGAGCCAATTTTTCTGTAAAAGAAAATTCGCCAAATAGTTTAGGGATGTTGAAGAAACCACCAACGATGGACAATATCGCCAAAACGATCAATGGTAGGGTCATGTTCAATGGACTTTCGTGCAAATGGTGTTTTTGCTCTTCACTTCCTCTGAATGTTCCATGAAAGGTCAAGAAATACATTCTAAACATATAGGTTGCTGTGAAAGCTGCGATAACAAATAAAACTCCCCAATAGATCGAGCTTTTTGCATAAGTGGCAATCAGGATTTCATCTTTTGAAATCATACCGGAAAGCAATGGGAATCCAGAAATAGCCAAAGTACCGATTAAGAAAGTCCAATGGGTTACTTTAATTTTATCTTTAAGTCCTCCCATAAAACGCATGTCTTGTTCGCCAGACATTGCATGAATTACGGATCCTGAACCTAAGAAAAGTAAAGCCTTGAAGAATGCATGTGTCATTAAGTGGAACATGGCCGTTGTATATGCTCCTACCCCTAAAGCTGCAAACATAAAACCTAACTGAGATACTGTAGAATAAGCCAATACTTTCTTGATATCGTTTTGTCTGATGGCAAAAAATGCAGCCAATGCAGCGGTTAACAAAGCTATAAATAAAATTCCACCTTGTACCGTTGGTGCTAAAGTATATAAGAAATTGGATCTTACTACCAAATAAATACCGGCCGTTACCATGGTTGCCGCATGGATCAAAGCCGAAACCGGTGTTGGTCCAGCCATCGCATCGGGTAACCAAGTGTACAACGGAACTTGAGCCGATTTACCCACCGCACCGATAAATAAAGATGCCGTGATAAAAATTATAATTGGACTATCAATTGCAAACTTAGAAGCGTTGTTGGAAATGGTTAAATAATCCACAGCGTTGGTTTCGATAGCCAAAAGGAATATTCCGACTAAAAGTCCAAGGTCACCAATTCTGTTCATGATGAAAGCCTTTCTGGAAGCCTTACCGTATTCTTCATTTTCGAACCAGTAACCGATAAGTAAATAGGAGCACAAAGCCACACCTTCCCAACCGATGAATAGGATTAGATAATTGCTTCCCAATACCAACAAGAGCATGGAAAATACGAAAAGATTAAGGTAGGCAAAGAATCTGGAGAAACCTCCATCTTCGTGCATATAACCAATTGAATACAGGTGAATAAGCGAACCAATCCCGGTGATGATCAGTACCATCATCAAAGAAAGTTGATCGACTTGGAAGCCGAAATTCACTTGCATACCGTTTACAGAAAACCATTCAAAAGCATTGAAAACCAAAGGCTGAGAAGTGTTTTCAAAGTTCATAAAAACAGAAACAGCCAAACAAAAAGAGGCAAAAACCACCAAGGTAGCGATACCACCTGTTACATTTTTAGGAAGTTTGTTTCCAAAAATACCACTAATGAAAAAACCCAATAATGGTAAAAGTATAATTGCGTAAATTAAATTCTCCATTCCTATTATCCTCTTAATTTATTAAAAATACTTACATCAACCGATTTTGTATTTCTGTACATCATCGCGATGATTGCCAAACCTACGGCTACTTCGGCCGCTGCTACAACCATAATAAAGAACACCAAAATCTGTCCGTTACCGTCTCCTTTGTAGGAAGAAAATGCAGCCAAAAGAAGATTTACAGAATTCAGCATAAGCTCCACACATCCTAAAATGATGATGGCATTTTTTCTTAATAAAACTCCTAAAACTCCTAAGCTGAACAATACTGTACTCAGGACGATAAAATAGTCCAAAGGTACTTGTTGTATAAAAGTATTTGCTTCCATATTTTATAATTCTCTTTTTCCGATTAAGACTGCACCTACAATCCCTGCAAGGATCAATACTGATGCGAACTCAAAAGGCAATACATATTCGTTAAACAATAACTTACCCAAATTTTTGGTAAGTCCGACACCAAAATCAACCTCTCCGGCTACTTCAGATCCTGCAAGACCTTTGTATGCTCCAAGAATTCCGATAAATAAAATTCCTGCTGCTACAATGCCAACAAATTTATTGATGTTGTGTTTTTTGGTTTCATCTTCTTTATTGAGATTTAGCATCATCAAAATATAAAGGAAAAGTACCATGATGGCTCCTGCATAAACGATAACTTGAATAACTCCTAAAAACTGAGCATTCAACAAAACATAAAGTCCTGCGATGGAGAAAAATGTTATGATAAGCGAAAGGATGGCATACAAAGGATTTTTAGCAAATACAAAATAACTTGCACTAATCAATGCTATTGCGGCTACAAAATAAAATAAAATCTGTTCCATTATTTCAAAGCATTTTTTTGTTTCTCGGTTTGTCTTTCAGAAATATCAATTCTCGCATTGATTTTCTCAACTAATTTATCTTTACCGTAGATGAAAGAACCTCTGTTTTCTTCGGCACTTACCAAACGATCGGTCATATAGATGGCGGATTTTGGACAGGCATCCTCACACATACCACAGAAGATGCATCTCAACATATTAATTTCATAGGTCGATGCGTATTTTTCTTCTCTGTACAAGTGTTTTTCATCTTTCGTTCGTTCTCCTGCAGTCATGGTGATGGCTTCTGCCGGACACGCTACAGCACACAGTCCGCACGCTGTACATCTTTCTCTGCCCTCATCATCCAATTTTAGAACATGATGCCCTCGCCATACTTTTGGCATGGTTTTCTTCACTTCAGGAAATTGTATGGTTGCAGGTTTTTTAAAAATATGTTTTGCAGTAATTGCCATACCTTTGAAGATTTCTGGTAAGTATAAACTCTCAGAAAAAGTCATGGTTTTGTTGGATACTACTTTTGATCTATTCGTTAGTTTCATTGTACTCGTTTTATTAATTTACATAATGCTGGTAAGCCAATATTACAGCTCCTGTAAGCATTAAATTAATCAAAGCAAAAGGAATTAATTTTTTCCATCCCAAATGCATCAATTGATCGTATCTGAATCTTGGTAAAGTCCATCGGATCCACATGAAAACAAAAATTCCAAAGAAAGTTTTGCTTAGGAAAGCAACAACTGAAAGGATAGATGCTGCATTATCTCCCCAATTTTCTGTTACCCAATCAATGCCCGGATAGTTGTACCCTCCAAAGAACAATACAGCCATCAAAGCATTAGAAATAAACATGTTGACATACTCACCAAACATATACAATCCCAATTTCATGGAGGAGTATTCGGTGAAATATCCGTTTACCAACTCGGATTCGCATTCAGGTAAATCGAATGGGTGACGGTTACATTCTGCCATTGCAGCAACAAAGAAAATAAAAAACGCTACCGGCTGATAGAAGATGTTCCAATTCATACCAGAAACGGTTGGGATAACACCCCAGATTTTCCCGGAGCTTTGTTGGCTAACAATTTCAGCTAGATTCAAAGAACCGCTCATCATAATAATTGCTAAAAGTGCCAATCCCATGGCAAGTTCGTAAGAAATCATTTGGGATGAAGCTCTTACTGCACCCATTAGTGAATATTTATTATTAGAAGCCCAACCACCGATCATCATTCCATAAACGGTTATCGAGGCAAGTCCAATGATGTATAAAACACCAATATCTACATTAGCAACCTGCAGATCAAAAGATTGTCCAGCAATTTGGATCGGAGCCCCCCAAGGAATAACCGCACCGGTGATAAGGGAAATAAACATCACCATGGAAGGTCCAAGGATGAAAAGGAATTTTTCTGCAGAATTGGGTGTAAAATCCTCCTTGAAGAAAAACTTGCCCCCATCAGCAAGAGGTTGCAACAACCCAAAAATACCTGCTCTGTTTGGTCCCAAACGATCTTGGATGAAGGCCGCCACCTTTCTTTCGCCCCATGTGGAGTAAGCAGCAACCGTAAGTGCCAATAAAAATAAGCACAATACTAAAATTATTTTGAAGGTAATTAAATCCATTTTATGAATTTGAGTTTAAAATATATTCTACAACTTTTTGTTTTGATTTTCTAAATTATTGATCCAATAATTTATCGTTATCTAACAAATTTTGTATGATTTCATCGTCTTTTACACTTAGTTCTTTTGCACTTGCATTATCAAGATGTCTTGGATAGCCTTCCGCTTTTTGATAATGGTTTAGGGAGATTACCGAGTGTCTGTCAATATGTCTTGGTCCTTCGATTGTCCATTGGTTGGTATCTTTTTTCTCAAAACGACATTCGTTACAGATCCAATCTTGTACCTCACCCCATTGATCTTTTCTTGCAGTTACTCTCACAATTTCTTCACCTTTCATCCATAGAACAGCTTTACCAGCACACTTAGTACATTCGCAAGTTGCGTTCATTGGTTTGGTGAACCAAACTCTTTGTTTGAATCTGGATGTCCTATCTGTTAATGCCCCTACTGGACAGACATCAATAACATTTCCGATAAAGTCGTGGTGCAAAGCTTTGTTTAGGTTGGTAGAGATTTCTGCTTCCCAACCTCTGTTTAAGATTCCATGCTCTCTTTCTTCGGTCAACTGACCGGCAAGAAGTACACATCTTGCACAAAGAATACAACGGTTCATATTCAGTTTGATGTTCGGTCCGATGTCATCGGCATCAAAAGTTCTTTTTTCAAACTCGGTTCTGGTTTCTTGTAATCCGTGTTCGTAGCTTAGGTCTTGTAAATGACATTCACCAGCTTGGTCACAAACCGGGCAATCCAATGGATGGTTGATCAGTAAAAATTCAGTAACTGCTTTGTGAGCTTCTACTGCTTTTTCAGAAGAGTTGTTTTTCACTTCCATGCCGTCCATTACAGCGGTTCTACAACTTGCAACCAATTTTGGCATTGGTCTAGGATCGGCTTCAGAACCTTTAGAAACTTCAACCAAACAAGTTCTGCATCGGCCTCCACTTTGTTCAAGTGGTTTATAATAACACATTGCTGCTGGAGTTACCTCGCCACCTATTTGTCTGGCGGCTTCCAAAATGGTAGTTCCCGGCAAAACTTCTGTCGTTTTACCATCAATGGTTATTTTTACTTTTTTAATTTCGTCGCTCATTTTTATATTTTTATAAGCTTTATCAAATTATCTCTTTTTAGAGAATCCAAATATATATCCTATCCCCAGATTGGCTTGTGCAAAAAAGAAATCTTGCGATGCCTTATCCGGTCTATTGTTGAGTGTTGTTTTGATATCCGGCATATTGATATATCCCAACTTGCCTTCTAATCTTAACATAATATGTTTTGCAAAAATGGCATTAAAACCTGTTCTTACATCTGCTCCAAAGCCGGCCAAATGAAAACGATCGCTTCTTTCATTTCCAAATAATTTGGCATTGGTCTTAGGAATTAAAGCCCCTAACCCCGCTCCGAAAGAAAGTTCCAAATCAAAACCTTTGGTATGATACAGATTTTCAAATCTCTCGGCACCAATATTAACATAGTTCAACCCGTCGGTATGTTCGAAAGTCAGGAATTTTTCATCGCTAAGATTTACGACTTGTCCCGGCTGAACCATTGCTGCATAGGTAGGGTCGGAAATATTTCCTTTGAATCCTACATTTTGTTTTTGATCCATCACATATTTCATATGATCAAGACCTAAAACTACAGCTACTTTGTCTTGGATAAAATAACCTATTCTGGCATTGGTTTGCGGAATGGTTAGCCTATCCGGTTTTAAATAATCATTAAAACTTAATTCGGTTGGTCTGTCATGAGCCGATACATTTTTCAAAGTAAAATTGTATCCGTTGCCTTTAAAATGGATGTTAGAATCGGAATAAACCGCTCTATTCCATCCCCAAAATAAAAAGACTTTTCCTTTTTTTGTTAATGATTGATCGTCTTCTATATGATCTATCTGCGCAAAAGCATTGGTAAAGGCCAAAAAGCTAAAGGCAGCTAAAACTAATTTCTTCATATTATTGGTTTGCAGGTACCACAATTGGATCTGCATAATGAGCCAAACCGTAATTTTGAGTCTGACTAAGTTCTGGGTTTTTCACATACCATTCAAATTCGTCACGGAAATGTCTAATGGCTGCAGCTACAGGCCATGCAGCAGCATCACCAAGAGGGCAAATGGTATTTCCTTCAATTTTTCTTTGTACATCCCACAGCAAATCGATATCGGCCATGGTTCCTTTTCCGGAATAGATTTTTTTCAAAATTCTGTACATCCAACCGGTACCTTCACGACATGGTGTACATTGACCACAACTTTCATGGGCATAAAATCTAGCCAAAGTCAAGGTATGTTCGACAACGGATTGGTCTTCGTCCAAGACGATAAACCCTCCAGAACCCATCATGGTTCCTGTTGCAAAACCTCCGTCAGAAAGAGATTCATAGTTCATGTATCTCGGTTCACCACTGATGGTTTTCAACAATAAATTTGCGGGTACAATGGGTACGGAAGATCCACCAGGGATACACGCTTTTAATCGTTTTCCGTTCGGGATGCCTCCACAATATTCATCAGAATAAATAAATTCTTCAACTGTAATGGTCATATCAATTTCATAAACGCCGGGTTTGTTAATATTACCACAAGCTGAAATTAATTTTGTCCCTGTTGATCGGCCTACGCCAATTTTAGCATATTCAGCACCGGTCATGTTAATGATGGGTACTACGGCTGCAATAGATTCAACATTGTTAACCACGGTTGGTCTTCCCCAAAGTCCTTTTACAGCAGGGAAAGGTGGTTTGATTCTTGGATTTCCTCTTTTCCCTTCCAAAGATTCTAGTAAAGCCGTTTCTTCACCACAAATGTAAGCTCCGGCACCTCTTTGAACATAAATTTCTAAATCGAAACCAGAACCTAAGATGTTTTTACCTAGGAAGCCCGCTTTTTTTGCTTCTTCAATGGCTTCTTCTAATATATCCGGAATCCAAGAATACTCTCCACGGATGTAGATATATGAAAGGTTAGAGCCCAAGGTAAAAGATGAAATAATCATTCCTTCAATCAATAAATGAGGGATGAACTCCATCAGATAGCGGTCTTTGAAAGTTCCAGGTTCGGATTCATCGGCATTTACAACCAAGTGTCTTGGGATGCCTTCTGGTTTAGCCAAGAAGCTCCACTTCATACCTGTTGGGAAACCAGCACCTCCACGACCACGAAGTCCTGAAGCTTTCACCTCTTCCAACACTTGGTCTGGAGTCATTTTCAAAGCCTTTTCAACAGCATCATACCCTCCTTGTTTTCTATAAACATCGAAGTGGCGAATGCCTTCTATATGTGCGTCTTTAAGTAAAAGTTTTTTACTCATTTTTTTGTATATTAATCCAAAGCGATGGCTCCTTGACGGCAAAGTTCAATGATCTCATCTACTTTTTCTATGGTTAAATTTTCATGATAAAACTTGCCCAATTGCAACATTGGTGCGTATCCACAAGCGCCAAGACATTCTGCTGGTTTCAGGGTGAACAAACCATCTTCTGTAGTTTCTCCGTCTTTAATATTCAGTTTTGTACGGATATGATCGAGGATTTTTTCACTTCCACAAACCATGCAAGGTCCTGTTCTACATACTTCCAATACATATTTCCCTACCGGTTTCATGTTGAACATGGTATAGAAAGAAGCCACTTCATACACCTCAATCGGTTTTATGGAAAGTACAGTTGCTACATAATCCATTACCGGTACAGAAAGCCATCCGCCAAATTCTTTTTGCGCAACATGCAAAATAGGAATAAGAGCAGATTTTTGTTTACCATCTGGATAACGGGCAATGATCTTATTGACTTGCTCCATTGTTTCTGGTTTGAAAACTATATTTTCGCTCATTTTGATATTGAATTCAAGAGTTCAGATTGTGATTTTATAAAAAAAACGAAATCCGAAACTGTTATTAAAATTTATTAAAAAATCATCTACATATTATGCATCCAGCTCACCAGCAATCACATTCAGTGAACTAAGCGTGACTACGGCATCTGAAATTACAGAACCGGTAATCATTTCTGGATATGCTTGGTAATAGATAAAGCAAGGTCTTCTGAAGTGCAAACGATACGGAGATCGGCCACCATCGCTGACCATATAAAAACCTAACTCACCATTTCCTCCTTCAACGGCATGGTAAACCTCTCCTCTTGGGATATCGGTTTCGGCCATTACGATTTTAAAATGGTAGATCAGGGCTTCCATTTTGGTATAAACATCTGCTTTTTCAGGCAAGTAAAAATCCGGAAGATCAGCATGGAAATCACCTTCTGGTAAGTTTTCGTATGCATTTTTGATCAGTTTAAAACTTTCCCAAATTTCTTGTTGTCTTACCATAAACCTATCGTAAGTATCCCCTTGTGTACCAATTGGAATGGTAAAATCAAAATCTTCATAGGACGAATACGGTTGTGCTACACGAACATCATAATCCACTCCTGTTGCACGAAGGTTAGGTCCTGTAAAGCCATAACTTAAAGCTCTTTCGGCAGATATAGATCCTGCATTGATCGTTCTGTCCATAAAAATTCTGTTTCTCTCCAAAAGGGTACAGAATTCTTGGAATCTTTTTGGGAATTCTTTGATAAATGCTTTTATCAATTCGTGGAATTTTGGTGAAAAATCTCTTTCAAAACCACCTATTCTTCCCATATTGGTTGTCAAACGACCTCCACTAACTTGTTCGTAAAGATCGTAAATTCTTTCTCTATCTTGGAATACATAAGTAAATCCGGTTAGGGCTCCGGTATCTACACCAATTACGGAATTGCATACCAAGTGATCGGCAATCCTGGCCAACTCCATCATAATGATACGCATATAATCGACTCTTTTTGGCACTTGGCATCCGATTAATTTTTCTACCGTCATGTGCCAACCGATGTTATTAATCGGTGCCGAACAATAATTAAGGCGATCGGTGAGCGTGGTGATTTGTGCAAAATTTCTTCTTTCGGAGATCTTTTCAAATGCACGGTGGATGTACCCTACGGTTTGTTCGGAATGTAAAATTCTTTCTCCATCCATGGTAAGGATGTTTTGGAAAATCCCGTGTGTTGCAGGGTGCGTTGGTCCCAAATTCAGGGTATACAACTGTCCGTCAATTTGTTCTTTGGCTTCGTATTGCCCGAGTATATTGGATAATGTATTGTCTTTCATAATATTTGACTTTAAGCGTTAAGCAAGGCTTTAGCTTTTTATCTACCGAACATTTTATCGTCCTTATCGGTTCTGGTTTGATCCTCAAGAGGAAATTCCTTTAACATTGGATGAACTCCCAGCTCTGGATCGTTTAAAATAATTCTTAAATCCGGGTGGTTTCTAAATTTAATTCCGAAGAAATCAAAAGTTTCTCTTTCCATCCAGTTGGCTCCGGAGTACAAATCGGTAATGGACTCGACCTCCGCATTGGGTTTGGGCATGAATACCTTCAGTCTCAATCTGAAATTCTCTATCATGTTGTGAAGATGATAGATCACCCCCAACTCTCTCTCTTTGTTGTCTGGATAATGAATACCTGTCACATCGGTTAAAAAATGAAAATTCAGTGAAGAATCTTTCAGGTGATGAATGACTTTCTTAATATCTTCTTTTTTTATCTCTATGGTCAGCATTCCGTAAGGTTCAGAATGCGTAATTACGCTTTCTGGAAACTCTCTGGAGATGGCTTCTAAAACAAATTCGTTTGTCATATTTTCTACTTTTTATTTTCCGATTCGGAAAATGAATTAGAATTTATTTAATATTATAACTTTCTAAAAGTTTTTTGTATTCTTCAGAATCTCTTCTTCTCAAACTTTCACTTTGTGCTAGTTTTTGAATTTGCATAAATCCGTCCAAAATTTGCTCTGGTCTAGGTGCGCATCCAGGAACATACACATCCACAGGGATTATCTTATCAATACCTTGCAATACGGAATAAGAATCGAAAATACCACCACTGGAAGCACAAGCACCTACAGCGATTACCCATTTCGGTTCAGCCATTTGCAAATAAATATCTTTTAGGATTGGTCCTAATTTTTTGGAAATGGTTCCACAAACGATCAAGACATCGGCTTGTCTGGGCGAGAAACTCATCCTTTCCCCTCCAAATCGTCCTAAATCGTAATTGGGTGCCATGGTTGCCATGAACTCGATACCGCAACACGATGTTGCAAATGGCAATGGCCAAAGGGAATACGATCTTGCTAAACCGATGAGATCCGAAAGTTTGGTTGCAAAAAAACCTTCTCCTTCGTATCCCGCAGGAGCAGGAGCATTTGTATTTATGATTGGTTTATTATCAGACATTGTACTAATTAATTAAATTCAACTTTGGGCTCGATTATTTATTCCAATCCAGCGCACCTCTTTTCAAAACATAAATAAATCCTGTAAAGAAAACTGCTACGAAAGTTAGAATGGCTAAAAATCCTTCGAAACCGAATTCTTTAAAATTCACCGCATAAGGATAGAAAAACACAATTTCTATATCAAAAAGCACGAACAATACGGCCGTCAAGAAATATCGAATGGAATACGGAGCTCTGGCATTTCCTTTAATTTCTATACCACACTCAAAGTTTTGATTTTTTATGCTATCGCCTTTTTTCTGTCTAGGACCTAAAAAATGAGCTCCTAAAAGCGAAACCAAAACAAACCCCAACGACACCGCTGCGGAAATTAAAATCGGAATATAATTTTCTGGTAAATTCATTATCTACATTATTTTCTCAATTTGCAAATTTAAGGAATTTAACATTAAGTTATAAGTTTTATCATGCCTAATATCCGCTTCAATTTACAAAAGATGTAATTTAGAACGATTAAAAATAATCACCCGTTTAATTGTTTATTGAATTAAAATAATTCATTTTTATAAAACATTCCACCATTCTACCTTCAATTAACTTTTATTTTTTGTTTTCTTGAGTAAAACCATTGCCATATAAGCAATGTAAAGGAATATCACCGAACCCCAAACAATGTTTATAATATTATGAAGTCTAACATCATCAATTTTAAAGAATAAATTGTAAAAAATAAATGCGAATATTAACAATCCGTAGAAGTAAAGATGTCGTTTCATAAGTCAATTTTGTGTGGGTCGTTCAAATTCAAAGCGTAAGTTCTTCTTCTTTTATGATTTACAGGATTGTAATCTTGCCAAAGCAACTGGATGTTTTTATTTTCTTCCAATTCTGGATTGGTTTCTAAAAACCGCACTCCTTTTTTCTTAAAAATATCATAGATCTCTTTAAAAATTATTGAGGTCACCCCTCGTCGTTGATAATCAGGATGTATCCCAATCAAATAAAAATTGGCTCTATCGTTTTTTTTGCCGGCTTGTAGAAAATGATACCAACCGAGAGGGAAAAGTTTCCCTTTGGCTTTCTGTAGGGCTTTAGAATAGGAAGGCATGGTAATGGCGAAAGAAATTAGCCTATCGTGTTCATCGTTAATGCACACAATATAGTCTTTATCTATAAAACCAAAGTATTTTTCTTTATAAGTCTTGATCTGCTCGTCCGTAATCGGGGTATAGGTCGAAAGGTTTTTATAGGTTTCGTCCAACAACTTGAACATGGGCTCTACCAAAGGTAGAATTTCTTTTTTATTGTTGAATTTTACCACTTTTAGTTTATATTTCTCCGCAATCAACTGACTGAATTTTGTGACTTTTTCCGGAAGAACATCAGGGAAAATAATTTCAAATTCTACCCATTCTTTTTCTTTTTTCAGCCCCAATTGTTCCATATGCTTTGGATAGTAATCGTGGTTATAAATCCCGATCATGGTTGCCAATTGATCGTAACCCATCACGAGCATTCCTGCTTTATCCAAATTGGTAAATCCCATAGGACCTTCTATTTTAGATACTTTGTGTTCCTTAGCATAATCTACAGCTTTAGCAATCAATACTTCGGATACTTCAGGATCATCTACAAAATCCAACCATCCAAATCGAACTTTTTCTATGCCCAATTCTTTGGCTTCTTTATGATTGATCATCACAGCAATTCGACCGAGTACTTTCCCCTCTTTCAAGGCCAAATATTTTTTACATTCAGAATAAAGCAATGCTGGATTTTCTTTAGAGTCCCAGATGTTTTTTTCATCTTGAATTAAAGGCGGCACAAAATAAGGATTGTCTTTATACAATTCCATAGGAAATCTAATGAAGTCCATCAAATCCTGACTGTTGGATACTTCGCGCATGGTGACTTTTGACATAAAAATTTCGATTGATACACAAATATAGGTTTTCTGCAATTATTTTACCATATTTGGCATGTTTTTTACATAACAATTCTAAGAAAAAATTAAAAGTTAAAAAAAATCAAAATGGGTAGTTATTATTTAATTATTGGAATCGTTTTCCTTTTGAGTATGTGGATACAATATCGTTTGAAATCCAAATTTGAACATTACTCAAAACTGCATTTAAGAAATGGAATGTCAGGAAAGGAAATCGCAGAAAAAATGCTGAGAGACAACGGAATTACCGATGTGCAAGTAATCTCTGTACCGGGTCAATTGACTGACCATTACAATCCTGCAAACAAAACGGTAAACCTTTCCGAAGGTGTTTATATGCAAAGAAATGCCGCTGCTGCTGCAGTTGCTGCTCACGAATGTGGCCACGCTGTACAACATAAAGTAGGATATTCCATGTTGGAATTCAGATCCAAAATGGTCCCTGCCGTAAACATTGCATCCAATCTTATGCAATGGATATTGATGGGTGGTATTGCCGTAATGGCCATGAGCGGAAACAAAACCGTGTTAGCGATCGGTGTAGTATTGTTTGCCATAACCACTCTATTCGCATTTGTCACACTGCCAGTAGAATACGATGCCAGCAATAGAGCTTTGGCTTGGTTGGAAAAATCGGGAACGGTAAGTCGCGAAGAACACGATGGCGCCAAAGACGCCTTGAAATGGGCCGCCAGAACTTATGTTGTTGCTGCTTTGGGATCCTTGGCACAACTTATCTATTTCGCATCCATGCTGATGGGTGGGCGAAGAGATTAATCTAAAAAATCAAATTGAACATGTTGCATCTCGGAGAGTTTTTCCGAGATGTTTTCTTTATGAACCACTTTGAGACTTGCTTTTATGGTACACAAATCTTGGGTGTCAAAATCCAAAATTTTTGCATCAAATTTATTGAGCATAGTAAAAAGAAGGTTTTGCTGATTGAAATTAAAACTCACTTCAAGTACCGTTTCCAATTCTTTTGTGACAATTTCACAAGCTTCTAAAGTTAACTTTGCCGATTCCTTGTAGGTTTTCACCAAACCCGAAACGCCCAACTTGGTACCGCCGTAATATCGGATGACCACCAACAAAACATGGGTTATGTCGTGTGCTAAAAGTTGGTTATAGATCGGTAACCCTGCACTTCCTGAAGGTTCGCCATCGTCATTTGCACGATAATTTTCACCTTGCAAGCCCAAACGAAAAGCATAACAGTGATGGGTTGCTTTGGGATGAATTTCGTACAATTTCGCCAAACAATCTTTGACATCGGCTTCGTTGTTTACAGGATAGGCAAACCCAACAAATTTACTTCCTTTTTCTTTCAGAAGGACATCTTCGACGGGTACAGATATGGTATTATATGCATGGATCATTGCAAATATCGTTTAGCTAAAAGTCATTGTTTTTAAAATATTCAACGGTGCAGTTTCGGAAATTTTCTATAGAATCGGCGTTAGATTCAAAACTTGGCGCTTGTGTTCCATTTTTTAAAATCAAATCTGAATTTTTAATAACAAAACATTCGTCCCAAATCTCATGTGTAATAAACTCGTTAAGGATCGTTCTTCCCCCTTCCACCAATACCGATTGTATTTGGTTTTCATACAAAGCCTTCATTAAATTCTGTAAAAAGTTTTCACGGTCAATTTTCACAAATTTCAAATTACCACAAACTTCATTTTTGATACCGTTGATGATGATGGTATCCGCCTCTTCATTAAATATTTTAAAATCAGGGGGAACTTTCAAATCAAAATCCACCAAAATACGCGTTGGATTTCTACCGTCAATAGCCCTTGTTGTCAAACTCGGATTGTCGTTGAGTGCCGTTTGTGTACCGACCAAAATCGCATGCTCTTCACTTCTCATTTTATGAACAAACTGTTGGGTAACATCGTTACCAATCGCTGTTGGTTTAAAATCTTTATCGATAAAACCATCTTTAGATTCAGCCCATTTTAGGATTACAAAAGGCCTCTTTTTTTGATGATAGGTGAAAAATCGTTTGTTGAGCGATCTGCATTCGAGATTCAAACTTGAGAAACCCACTTCAATCCCCGCTTTTTTAATCAAATCAATTCCTTTTCCATTGACCTTTTCATGAGAATCCAAAGTCCCCACAACAACTTTTTTAAAGCCTTCTTCAACAATCCTCAGAGAGCAAGGTGGTGTTTTCCCGAAGTGAGAGCAAGGTTCCAAAGAAACATAAAGGGTTGATTCTTTGAGAAGTTCTGGATTTTTCACGGAATTTATGGCATTCACTTCGGCATGAGCTTCACCCGCTTTTTTGTGATATCCCTCGCCAATAACCCGCCCTTGATGCACAACGACAGAGCCCACCATGGGATTGGGATAGGTTTTTCCAAAAGCTTTTTGAGCCAAATCGATGCAGCGCTGCATGAAAATTTCGTCGTTCATGTTGTATAAAAAAGCGAAGTCAAATGGTGCTTTGCTTCGCTGTTTGTTATTAAAATTTCAAAAAGATTATTCTCCAGCAATCATTTGATGAAGGCTTACCTTCATGCTTTCCAACAATTCTTTTTTCTCGTCAATTTTGTTGTAAGTATCGGTTAACAAAGGATTTTCTCGACTTGGATTGGAGAAAAAACCCAGGTTATTTTCCAAAGTGGTAATTTCAGATTCCAGCTCAGCAATTTGATTTTTCATTTTTCTGGCTTTGTCTGTCAGTTGAGCTCCGGACAATCCTTCTTCTTTCAGTTCGAATTCGTTGATCTTGTTCAGTTTCAATTTTTCTCTCAAGACTTTGTTAAACTCAGAATTGATGTTCATTTTTTCTCTTGGCACCTTTCCAATGGCATTCCATTCGGTTTTGATTGCTTCAATTTTTTCAACACTTCCTTCACCGTCAGAAACGGCTTTCAAATCGGCCAAAAGCTGAGTTTTCAATTTGAAATTTTCTTTCCAATTATCGCCAGTTGCTTTTTTCTTTTCTCGGTAGTTGTTAAAGAATCCATTGCACGCTTCTCTGAAATCCGCCCATGTTTTGTCGGTCATATTCCTTGGTACATGTCCAATTTTCTTCCAATCGTCTTGAAGTTTTTTGTACAACGGAAGTGCCATTTCCCAATCTTCGGTAAGCATATTGTCCTTTGCAATTTTGATCAGTGCCAACTTGTCTTCAAGATTTTTTAGTTGATTGCTTTTTAGGGATTTATAAAAATTATTTTTAGCTGAGTTAAAGTCTTTCAGCGCAACTTTAAAGGCATTCCAGTTTTCGTTTGATAATCTTCTTGGCACATTCCCGGTTTTTAGAAACTCGGATCTAAGCTCTTCTATTTTTTTGATGGCATTTTGCCAATATTGATGTCCTTTTTCTTGATTGGACAATACCGCATTCATTTGGGAAATGATATCATTTTTCTTTTCAAGGTGCGCCAACTGTTCGGCTTCTATCTGAGCCGTTAGCTCAGCTTTTCTTTCGTGAATTTTATTGGAAACCGTTTTGAATTCCTCCCAGGTTTTCTCTCTAAACTCTTCAGCGACAGGTTCTGCCTCTTCCTTCCATAATCTGTGCAGGTATTGCAATTCATTTAGCGCTTTTTGCACAGAACTTTCGCTTTCCAATTCTTTGGCTCTTTCGATGATGTGCAATCTTTTCTCTAAATTATGAGAATATTCTTGCTCCAAGAATTCTTTGTGCATGTCCAACATTTGATAAAACTGATTCAAATGATGAAAATAATCGTTGTTTAAGGTATTAAAATCGGATTTTGAAACCTGTCCGGCTTCCGTCCACATTTTTTTTATTTCTCTTATTTCTTTAAACAAATTAACACCCGGTTCGCTATTGGCATTCAGTCTTTTTAATCTTTCGATGATTTCGTGTCTTTCTTCTCTGTGTTTTTGATGCAATTCTTCCTGATGCTTCAGGTGTTCTTGGTGTTTTTCATGAAAAATATGCAGGATACCAGAGATTTTATTGGCCAAAGGATGCTCCCAAGAAAAAGATTCGTCGGTTTCGTGTTCAGCTTCGAATTCGTGTTTTTTCACTTCCTTTTCATCAGCCACTTTATTTTTAACCAAATTTTTGAGATGATTGAACGCTTTGGATTCGGCACCAGCATTGGGTTGATTGATTAATTTTTCCATTTCGTCCACCAACTCGCCTACGGATCGTGCATCCGTTGTATGCTCTACCTCATCATGTGCGACATCCGAAGTTTCGGGTGTGTTTTCAGATATGGCTTGGTCGTTATTTGGATGTTCTTGCTGTGGTTTATTCTCTTCGTTCTCAGAAAAGTTGCTTTCTGTAATCATAACAAATCTTTTTATTAGTTCTATGGTGTATCAATCAGTAAATTTATAAAAAAAACTTGAAATCAAGACCGACTTGTATTTTTTAATTTTCGGTCCAAATTCTCCATGCCGCTTCGGCTTGCTGCTCCAACATAAAAAGTCCATTCATGGTTTTGGCTCCCGCTGCTTGTCCCATTTTTAGAAAACGAGTTTCTGTTGGATTGTAAATTAAGTCGATCAGAACATGATCTTTTGTAAGTCCTAAAAATGGAAAATCCAGACAGTCGTCAACATTTGGGAAAGTCCCTACCGGTGTGCACTGTACAATTATATGATGTTTCCTTACCGTTTCAAAATTCAACTCGTCAAAGGTCAATCCTGTTTTTCTGGAAACAATTATGAAAGGAATATTTAGTTTTTTCAGCACAAATTGCACCGCTTTAGAAGCTCCTCCGTCTCCCAAAACAATTGCCGATTGCTGTTCATCTTTCAGCATCAACTTCAGGCTTTTTTCAAAACCTACAACATCGGTATTGTAGCCCTTTCTCTTTCCATCTTTTAGCAAAATGGTATTGACCGCTCCTATTTCTTGGGCTTCAGGACTAAGTTCATCCAAAAACGGAATTACTTTTTCTTTGTACGGAATGGTCACATTGAAACCCAACATTTCGTTGGAACTCAACAAAGATTCAACCTCATCAGAACTTTCAAGGTCAAAAAGCGAATACGAATACTCTTGAATGAAGGATTTTTTAAATTTCTCTTCAAAATATTTTTTAGAAAAAGAATAGGAGATGTTTTTCCCGATCAGTCCTAGTTTTTTAATAGCTTCCATCTTACAAATATAAAAAAGACCGAAGAAAACTTCGGCCTGGATGGTATGACATTTATTATTCGATAATAAACGATTTGGTTTCGTTTTTGGTTTTCAAGAAATATTTTCCTTTGGAGAGTTTTGGCAAGTTCAATTGGTTTCCGTTTTTAAAAGGATGTTTAATTTTCTCTACCAAACGACCTTCTGTGGAATAAATTTCTGCAAATTCTATTTTTTCAATATTTTTCCCTTTCACAAAAAGCTGATTGTTTTTCACTGGGTTTGGATACACTACAAACTGCTCATCTTTGGCAACTTCGTTGGTACCCAAAGTATAACAAGTCCAACTAAGATCGTCTATTGCAACACGATTTCCCGTGGTTGGTTGTATCACTTTTATGGTAAAACTTCCCGTTACATTAATGTTGTTAATGGTAAATGTACCCACTGTTGCAGAGTACGGTATGGTACCTACTTGTACCCCATTCACCTCAACATTCAGGTTAGCATCTGAACCCGAATACTTCAATTGGGTGGTCATGGTGATGGATCCGACACCTCCAGAAATTGTAGATGACAATAAATTTCCATTTCTTACAGTTATTGCTTTTCCATTAATGGTCTCATCTACCCTAGCATCGGTTGCCGTCCAAGTGATTGAATTGTTGGTCCAAGTTCTTGTTGCATACCCAGATCCTGTAGGAATGGACGCAAAGTCTTCAGTCCCACAAGAAGTACCAGGAGTTCCGCCTCCAGATCCTGCCAATGTCGTTCCGCTTGCGGTATTACTTTGTGGTGATGCGTTTCCTGAAAGATCTTTTGCAATTAAATAAAACGAATAAGTTGTAGATGGCGACAATCCGCTAATCACACATGAAGTTCCGGAAACGGTGGAGTGATAAACTCCATTAACATAGACATCATAACCCGCCACAGCAACATTATCCGTAGCTGCTGTCCATGACAAATTGATTGAATTGCTGGTAGCTCCAGAAGTCGCAAGATTGGCAGCTGCTGTTGGAGGTACCGCATCTAGAGTACCCCAAACTACGCCCACCCATTGTGGATTATCGATGTAGGGATTCCTATTTCCTTGATAGGCATAAGAAGCGTTGTTTCTGCCAATTTCAGCTGCAGAAACCGGATCTTGAGCATGCCACAACAACAACTGGTTGAGCTCCCAAGATTGTAACCCTGGATACGAAGAACCTCCCAACATGTCCCCTGAAGAAAAATTAGAAAGGTTATTTTCATAACGGGTTACGAAATAAAATATCATCCTGGCGATATCGCCTTTAAACTCATCAATCGGCTCAAACACCGTTCCGAAATATCCTGCAGAAACAGAATTCCCCAATTTGGATCCGTTTTGAGAAGTGAATGTTGCTGTACCTACTTTCCCAAAAGGATAATTGCTTCTCATCCCATTCACTTTACCATCGGTAGCTCTGATGAAATGAATATCGTTTTTCATTGGTGAAGCTTCACTAAACAAACTTTGAGGTACAACATGCTCACGATTATAACAATGTCCCTCTGCAGAATACGACCCGCATTGGTTGGTCGATATCGTGTACGAATACGGATCCGATCCTGTAGGATTTTCAGAATACATATCCAAAACCGTTCCATCGTTTTCGTAGTAATAATCTCTGTCTGTAGTTTGATAGGCCGTCCACAATCCTCCATATCCATGATCGACATGACCGTTGGTGATGATCTGACTTAGTTTGGTTTTTAGTGCCTGACCTGTAAGCCCGGTAGTCCCGCTATAATAACCTGCTGGAGCTTGCGCTAGTAAATTGGTGGACAGTAATAAAGAAGCCACCCATACGAAATACGATTTCATACTTTCTATGTTTTAAAAAATGGGCAACAAATTTACGAAATTAATATCGAGTTCTATATTATTTCTCCGTAATATTCTTTTTATTGATTTTTGAAAACAACCAAGCGATGATGACGCTAAAGAAAGAAGCAGTAGCTGTTACGATTAAATAATTTTTTGCCAGAATACGAACAGGATATGGGAAATTCTCGCCAGCTTGAAAGATTTCAGTCTGAATCTGAACCAAACAAATGGCGGTCCCCAACAAAAGTCCCGCAGATACTCCGGTAACAATAATGAGTATTCCCGTATAAAAATAGGTCAAACGAAGCTCTCTAAGCGACATACCAAAAGACAACAAAGCTCTTGCTTGCTCCTTCTTGTCCAATTGTAAAATGGTGATGGCTCCGGCCAAATTGAATGTTGTGATAAAAATAACCAATGCAAAAATAAGATAGATAAATATCTTTTCGGTATTGATCATTTTCCAAAAAGCCGCATTCTCTTCTTGCTTGGTAGTAATTTTTACAGAAGATCCCAATTTGGAAAGCAATTTAGCTTTTACCTCATCCGTCTGATCTGGATTTTTAAGCTTGATTACAATTTGGTAGGCTGAATTTTTGGGCAAGTTCAACAACTGCTGAGCCAGCTCTATTGGAGCAATAATGTAGTTGTTCAGCTGATCGTTTCCGGGAAAAATTCCGGTAATAAAAATTTCTTTTTTGTTAAAAATATCCTCCTCTTTGGAGATGATCCCCGTCCCTGCTTTTGGCATAAACATCATGGCATAATCCTGATCCGAACCTACCGGTATCGCCAAACGATTGGCCAATTGGTACTCCATCACCACTTCGTTGCTGTAGGTGTATCCAGGATAATTGCCAATTAATAGATTTTTATTGATCGGGTTGACTTGGGTATAGGCAGAATCGGTTGCTCTAAGATAGGCAATATCTCCTTTAGAACTGAACTCTACATAGACTTTCTCTTCAATAACTTTAGAAAAAGTTTTGATCTCAGTTGTTTCTTTCAGGGTTTTAACAATCGTATCGAGATTTTTCAGCGTTTTCCCAGACGAACTTTTTATGGTAAGATCGGCATGCAGATTTTTGATGATGTCTCGATTGAGATCTTCCAATCCCGAGAAAACCGAAATAATGATGAACATGGCCGTAACGGCAAAAGTCATCGCCAAAACAGCCAACCAAGTAATTATGGTGACTGCAGAACTTCCTTTTTTGGCAATAAGGTACCTTTGTGCAATATAAAAAGCCGTGTTCTTCAAGAAAATTCGTTCTAAGAGAATTTACAAAACGGGATTATCGCCCTCTCCTTTCAATTCTTTTTCAATTCTTTCTACATCGTCCAAAGTGGTATCTAAATAAAAATTTAGATTCGGAATAATTCGAACTTGCTTGCCCATTTTTTGTCCCATGTAATTGCGATACTGCGATTTATTCGTTTCAATTTCCGACATAATATTCTTGCAAAATTCCTGTGGAAAAATGCTCAAATAGATTTTAGCAATACTCAAATCCGCTGTAACCTTTACATCTGATACGGTAATAAGGATATTCTGAGGACTTTCAGCAGATTGTTTTCTGAACAATTCGGCAAAGTCTTCTTGTATGATTTGGGCTACTTTTCTTTGTCTGTTACTTTCATTCATGTTGCAAATTTAGTATTTTTGTTTGAATTTTATTTTAGAATTCAATTTCCAAACTTCCATTAATTTATCTTTAAAACTTATTTCATGAAAATAGAACACCTCGGCATTGCCGTAAAATCATTAGGAATGTCCGACGAACTTTTCGCAAAACTCTTAGGCAAGGACTGTTACAAAAAAGAAAGCGTAGAGCGCGAAGGCGTAACCACCTCTTTTTTTGAAGTGGGCGAATCCAAAATCGAACTTTTAGAAGCCACCAATCCAGAAAGTCCCATCTCAAAATTCATTGACAAAAAAGGTGAAGGCATCCATCACATTGCTTTTGGAGTAGAAAACATTTACTCAGAAATTGAAAGATTAAAAAAATCCGGTTTCATCTTCATCTCCGAAGAACCCAAGGAAGGCGCTGACAATAAGCTGGTTGTATTCCTCCACCCCAAGTCCACCAATGGAGTCTTGGTAGAGTTGTGTCAAGAAAAAGCATAAAAAATTTTGCAGAAGATATTTTTTTATTATTTTTGCACACCAATCAACGGAAACAACTTGTTTTCGAGGTCCTATAGCTCAGTTGGTTAGAGCACCTGACTCATAATCAGGTGGTCCCTGGTTCGAGCCCAGGTGGGACCACAAAGCCTTAACATTTTTGGTTAAGGCTTTTTTTGTATGGACTCAATTTGTTATATATTGTATTCTAGATGTTTGGATAAATTTTATATCGGATTTACCCAAGATTCTTTGGACAATCGTTTGAAAAAACACC
The DNA here is from genome assembly GCF_003852705.1 of Amniculibacterium aquaticum. GTDB lineage: Bacteria > Bacteroidota > Bacteroidia > Flavobacteriales > Weeksellaceae > Amniculibacterium > Amniculibacterium aquaticum. Next base: position 2,906 of record NZ_REFA01000008.1, on the reverse strand, counting down.
GTCTAGGATTCTATAATCAAGCCTATACCAAAATTACTAATGATTGGGTGGTTTATTTTTTTATTAAATGTGATTGTAATGTTCAAGCTATTTCCATTGAAAAACATATCAAAAAAATGAAAAGTCGAACTTATATTGAAAATCTAAAAAAATACCCTGAAATCTCAGAGAAACTAAAACAAAAATATGCTTGCACCTGACTCTCCCGATAGCTATCGGGACTGGTGGTCCCTGGTTCGAGCCAAATTTATCCCGAATACTTTCGGGAGGACCACAAAGCCTTAACATTTTTGGTTAAGGCTTTTTTTGTATGGACTCAATTTGTTATATATTGTATTCTAGATGTTTGGATAAATTTTATATCGGATTTACCCAAGATTCTTTGGACAATCGTTTGAAAAAACACCGTCTAGGATTCTATAATCAAGCCTATACCAAAATTACTAATGATTGGGTGGTTTATTTTTTTATTAAATGTGATTGTAATGTTCAAGCTATTTCCATTGAAAAACATATCAAAAAAATGAAAAGTCGAACTTATATTGAAAATCTAAAAAAATACCCTGAAATCTCAGAGAAACTAAAACAAAAATATGCTTGCACCTGACTCTCCCGATAGCTATCGGGACTGGTGGTCCCTGGTTCGAGCCAAATTTATCCCGAATACTTTCGGGAGGACCACAAAGCCTTAACATTTTTGGTTAAGGCTTTTTTTGTATGGACTCAATTTGTTATATATTGTATTCTAAATGTTTGGATAAATTTTATATCGGATTTACCCAAGATTCTTTGGACAATCGTTTGAAAAAACACCGTCTAGGGTTCTATAATCAATCCTATACCAAAATTACTAATGATTGGGTGGTTTATTTCTTTATTAAATGTGATTGTAATGTTCAAGCTATTTCCATTGAGCAACATATCAAAAAAATGAAAAGTCGAACTTATATTGAAAATCTTAAAAAATTCCCTGAAATCTCAGAGAAACTAAAACAAAAATATGCTTGCACCTGACTCTCCCGATAGCTATCGGGACTGGTGGTCCCTGGTTCGAGCCAAATTTATCCCGAATACTTTCGGGAGGACCACACTTTTTGAATTAAGCACTTACAGCAATGTAGGTGCTTTTTTGTTAGGAAATACCAAAGGATTAAATTGGTTGTTGGATCTATCTTTTTAAATAATCAAGATTCAATAAAAAAATCTTTAAAAACAACTGTGAAATACGATTGTTGATACTAGTAAATTCCCTAATTTGCTTAACTTTAGACTTTCAAATACTGGCTAAAGATTTTTATAAGACTCATGAAAAAATCTGAGATACAGAAAAACTTACAAAATATATCCACTAGCTTTTCCAAGGAAGAATTCATCTATGATTTTCTTCTTTCTTTTGGTTTATCAAAAACCACGATTACCCGTCTGAAAAAAGGAGATTACAACCTCTCGAAAAAGGAAGGTGAACTCTTCTACAAAGGGAAAATTTTCTTTAAAACAGAAAAGGCCGAAAACCTGCTTCACTCGATTGATGAACTGATTAAAGATCCTAAAATAGCCCGACAAAAGCCGCGTTTTCTTTTTGTTACCGATTTTGAAAAAGCCGTAGCCGTAGATACCAAGAAAAATGTTAATAGGGAATTTAACCTTCAAGATCTTGGAGCTTTAGAGCAGGTAGATTTTTTCCTGCCACTTTCCGGGGCGGAAATTTACCGGGTGAGTAATAACAATAAAGCCGACAGAGATGCTGCCTATAAACTGGGTGAGTTGTATGATATTTGGCGGTGGACAATCCCGATTGGATTGCGAAGGGAAGTCACCAATTAAATATCTTTCTATCGCGTTTGTTGTTTTGTTTTTTTGCGGAGGATACCGGAATTTTTGAGGTTAAAACAATTGTTTAGTGGCTATTGATGAGTTCCACCATGTTTCTGCCGATGGCGATAACATCTTGGGAAATGTAATTCGCAATATAATGGCTAAATCTAATGCACATATTATTGCCATGACGGGATCTTATTTCCGTGGAGATAGTGTTCCTGTTTTAACTCCGGAAGATGAAGCGAAGTTTACCCATGTTACTTATAATTACTACGACCAACTCAATGGTTATGAATATTTAAAATCCTTAGGAATAGGTTATCATTTTTATAAAGGAAGATATTATAAAAAAGATGGAGAAAAAGAAATGTCCGCACTTGAAGAAATTTTAGATGAAAATCTGAAAACCATTATCCATATCCCGAGTGTAAATTCAGCCGAATCCTCAAAAGAAAAATTAGAGGAGGTGAACCACATTGTTGATTGTATAGGCGACTTAGAATATCAGGATAATGAAACCGGCGTGATGTATGTAAAAAGTAAGCGTTCGGGAAGAATCTTGAAAATTGCCGATTTGGTGAATGATAACCCAAAAGCAAGAGATAAAATTGTAGCTTATTTGCGAGGAGTAAAAACAGAAGAAGATATCGATATGATTATCGCCTTAGGAATGGCAAAAGAAGGTTTCGACTGGCCGTTTTGCCAACATGCTTTAACGATAGGCTATCGAGGATCTTTAACAGAAATCATTCAGATTATTGGTCGAGCAACCAGAGACAGCAATAATAAAAACCATGCACAATTTACCAATCTTATTGCCCAACCCGATGCGGTGGATGATGATGTGAAATTAGCGGTGAATAATATGTTAAAAGCCATTACTGCTTCGTTGTTGATGGAACAAGTTTTGGCTCCGAATTTTAAATTCAAACCCATGGAAGATCCTGATGAAGAAGGAGATAATGAACTTGTTTAATGTTTCCTAATCAAAATACAACAGAATGCGAGCAGATGAAAATCCCTCCAATGTTTTTCTTTAGTTTCATATCGTATTAATAGCGCTTTAAAGCTATCTATCCAAGCGTTCA
>NZ_REFA01000007.1 GCF_003852705.1 Amniculibacterium aquaticum | reverse complement strand
ATGAACGCTTGGATAGATAGCTTTAAAGCGCTATTAATACGATATGAAACTAAAGAAAAACATTGGAGGGATTTTCATCTGCTCGCATTCTGTTGTATTTTGATTAGGAAACATTAAACAAGTTCAATGTTAATTTTTTAAAGTTTAAATGTCTTATTAATTTCTTTGCGCATTTGGATTAACAAGACAAAGCAAAAAAAAAAAAAAAAACAATACGCAAATAAAATTTAAACTTTTTTTGAAATATTTAAAAAAATCTTCAAAACATTTCAATAACCATCATCAATGTCAAAATAGCCTATCAAATTAAAAATTCACATTGATCCCTAACACAAAATGTCTTGGCAAGAGTTTTTGGGTATATCTACTTTCGCTAATATTGGTTATGGAAAATCTTTGAATACTGCTGGCATTAAGGATGTTATTCGCAAGTAAAAACAAAGTCATATTGTGCTTTTTCCAATTGTAATTTAGTTTAACATCCCAAAATTGTATGACTTTTTGATCGGTATTACCGTTTTTATAATACTCCAATTTCGATTCTAAACGAAACAATGGACTAAAATTATAATACAAATTGAAGTAACCTTTTTGGTCGATATACGAATTGGAATTGGCATCAGAAACCAAACTACTGAAAATCCAATCGAAGCCTAATTCATAATTTATTTTTTTTACCCAACCCGATTTCATCTCAAAACCAAGTTTAACGGTTTCAAATTGAGATTGGAGTAGAGGCTGATTATTAACCGAATTTTGATATATCGATTTGTTATAAGAACCCAAAAGACTAAACCTGGACTTAATGAATTTCAGATATTTCATCAACTCCAAATTAGAAGACACATTGTAATTGTTTTTCACAAGAATGGACTGGTTGATAACATAACTCTGATCAACAATCATGTTATGAGAGATGGAGTTCTCATTTTTTATATAATGAATATCCCAACTAAGATATTGTGAGAGTTGATCGCCAAGATTGTATGAAAATCCAAGATTAAAATTCGGCAGAACCACTCTATCAATCGTACTTCTCTGAATATCCCTATTCCCTCTATAAATAAAATTGGTGTACAAATCATTGATGGAAACCGACTGAAAACTTCTACTTGCCATCAGATTAAAGCTGCCCACTTTTCTATTCCTGTACCCTAAACTTGCAGATGGAGAAAGATGGTATCCTGTATTTTCGGAACCGTTAATGTTGGTTGAGATTAGTTGATTGAGCACTGTAAAATCGTAGTTCCATTGTTTTGATTTGTAGCTGTATTTAGCTTGGGCAAAAAGGTTGTTTTTTGAGAAATTATTATGATTGATGTAGTCTTTATCATCAAAATGAACTTCAAGATTATTGAAGTTAAAAAGAGATAACCTAGAGTTTAAAACATCGTTTCTATATTCATTCCCAAACTGGATGTCCAAACTGTTTTCATCAGAATATTTTTTCATATAAGAGATTTTTGCTCCTGCAAAATTCATTTTAGATTGAATAGTTTGCCTTATTTTTTGGGCATCTGGAAGGTTTAGCAAATGTACAAAACTGTCGTTTTCGTCTGTGAAATCATAGGGTCTGTTCTGGAAAATATACCTTGCAACTCCAACCCAAGCCTTAGAAGAATCGACTTTTCTGGTGTAAATTAATCGATTTTCACTGGCAAAAAGTCGATTATTGCCCAATTGTTGATTGGGATTTTGATTGAAGATGAAAAGATTATCATTCTCTTCTTTCAAAAAAGACACTTTATTGTAAAATTGAATGTTCGATATTTTATTCAATTCCTTAGAAAGTTCTAATTTTCCGACAATGTTTTGGTTATTTTGCTTCCAAGATTTGTCTTCAAAATTATTAAAACTCTGACCATTAAAATTGAATTTATACGATGAACTAACAAAGTTATTATTTTCGATTTCGTTAAAAATGGTAACAAACTTCAGTTTCCAATCCGTTTTAAAATTGTAAATATAATTGATGGATGCCAGTCTGTCGTTGTTAAAATTGGTTCTGTTGTCCTCAAAAGAAAAATTCTTTCGGTGGAGATTCACGATGGACAAAGTCTGTAGGTCGGTCCCAACATTCTCCGCTTCATTTTCCGTATTGGGACTGATAAGATACTCTACCCCTTTCATTTCGTTCAGTCCTAGGTTATTGGCATTCAACAGAAAATACACTTTTTTTCGTTTAGAAAAATTCATTATATTGATCTTTCCTTGTCGCATATTTTCTTCAAAACTGGTAGACGTCAAAATGAGATTTCCGAACCATTTTCCTTTGGCATCTTCTTTTAGGACGAGGTTTATGGCAATCCTGTCGGAATTTTCTATATCCTTTAAAAGTTTATTTTTAGAATAATTTTTCAGCACCTGAACTTTTTCCACAGGTTTTGATGGCATATTTTGCGTAAGCGTTTGGTAGCCTTTTTCGAAGAGGTCGTCGTTTTCTACCATTACCCTTTCCACTTCTTTGTCACCCACTTTTATTTTACCATCACTCATCACTTTTATGCCGGGTAATTTTTTCAAAATATCTTCCACATTTTGTTCCGTCCCTGTGCTAAAGTTTTTAGTCGTATATTCTATGGTATCTTTTTTTATCCGAATGGGAGAAGATCGTTTTATGACGACTTCTTTTATTTCTTTTTCTCTTTTATGATCTACAACAATGGTTTTCAGATCTATTTCGGTATTTTTTCGAATTATCCTAATTGGGAATTTTTTGTTTTGATATCCTACGGCAGTTATCTGCACTTGCATATCTCCGAACTTGTCGGTTTTCAATAAAAAACTTCCGTCTTTATTTGTAAAGACGAAAGCTAGGGTATTGTCCTCTTTGTCGGCCAATATGATATTGGCTCGGTAAAGAGGATGATTGGTCTCCGACATCAATAGACCTTTGATCTCTGATTGCGCGGATACTTTCAGGAAAAATAATAAAAAGAGTAAATATAAATGCTTCAAAACTTACTATCGCACTACATCAACAATGGTTTCTACTAATTTAATTAAAAATGATTGTGCCGCATTATGATCACAGGCATCAACAACCGTTTCGTGTCTTATGGTCGAGTTGGCTGGTGATGTCCCACAATCACCTGAGTTACCTCCTAATTGTTGGTAGGATCTAAAACCATAGCAATCTTCGGTCACTGCAACAAATTGATGATAGCAAGAATTGTCTGCATCTATTTTTTCTATAATCCTTGTTGTTGGGATTTTGTTTTCATTTGAATTTGCAAATGATAGCGCTGTAAAAACTGTTAAAAACAACAGTGAAAATATTTTTGTTTTCATAAGTGTATGTATTATTCGATTTCTAATTCGATTAAGCCCTCTCTGGAAGGTGACGATATTGTCAAATTGGTGTTTTTGGGTAATTGAGCGATAATTTTCTGTCTCTGCTCTTCATTTAATTTATTTTCAACTTCAACATACTTACTGAAAGGGATGATGTACTTGGAATACTTGGTATAGAGATCGACAAATTTATGAGGCCTTGGTAACTTTGAGTTGAAAACCAATTCTGTGGCTTCGAATGTATATTCGCCTTTGTCTCCATCTACTTTCAGAATCAACCCTGGCAAACCTCCCAATTTCCATGGCCCTATGGGTACGGGAATTTCTTTAGCGTACCAGACTTTATAGTTTCTCCCTCGAAATTTTGCTGTAGCGATATTGCAATCGTAATTTAATATTTTCTCACTCCCTTTTTCAAAGGTCCAATTAATGGTAGGGATCTCATCCCTGTAAAGAAACGGCTTATTTACAACTTCACTCTCTACAAAAAACTCATTGGAATACAAATCTTTCTTGGTGTAATTCCTAATATTCCTTTCATCTTCGGTATAACTTTTATCATTCAACAGTTCTTGGTATGTCTTATAATCTTTGTTGTAGATTGGGAAATTCAGAGAACTTTTGTCATCGTAAATCAAAAACGAAACATTGGTTTGCTGTACATCTTTTCTATATTCTACATACCGAACAATTGTGTTTTGAGAATAAACGGTTACCGATGCAATAAGTAAAAAATAAGCGAAAATTTTCTTCATAATTTATAATATATCTTGAATTTGATCCAATGCTTCAGAAAAACTTTTCCAAGGACCGCATGTGTTTTTATAAGAAACATGAAAAATGATTGATCCGTCTTCGTTATCACCACAACCACCTTCCATAGAGCCAACATTCATACTGGTTTTCTTTCCATCACAATCAACCAATACCAATTTATAACCGTGCAGACAGGATAATAAAGCATTCTTGTTTTCCTTAATTATTTTTGTTGATTTGTTCATATTGTCTCCAGCAAACATACTTGCCGTTGTACCAACCGTTAGTAACAGTCCTAAAGCTAATTTTTTCATAATGTTAATTTTTTAAAGTTTAAATTTAATTTTTTTGTCAATTTTTTTTTGCGCAACTGGATTAACAAGACAAAGCAAAAAAAAAAAAAAAACAATATGCAAATAAAATTTAAACTTTTTTGAAAAAAAATTAAAAAACCACTACAAACATTCAACAATTTCCCAATAATACTAAAATCATCCTTCAATTTAAAAATGAATCTCTCCGAAAATTACAGGAGTTTCTGATTTTAGGTTGATGCTTTCCCGAGAGTTGTTGTTCACCATCAATAGATTTCCTTTTTCTAAAGTAAATGGTTGATTATTTACACTGATTTTCGCTCCAACCAAGGCGAAAACAAAAACAAAATCACTGGTGCTGACAAAGGTTTTAGAAACCAAAACGCTAAACTTCTTGTGTTGTTTTTTCACCATCAAATTAAAATCCGAACCCAAAGAAAAAGATCGAATCTCGTCCGAAGAATCGAAATCAAAAACTTCGTGTTCCAGATAATATTCTCGTTTTCCATTCTTCTCGATACTCAGATCTTCATCCAACATCACCAAAAATCTTTTATAACCCGAAAACCTCGTGAATGCAGAAGGCACCTTCTCTATGGTCGCAGAGGAAATTCTAAAATCAAAATTTCTGTCCGTATAACTGGACTGTTCGGGGAATATAAAATACTGAAAAGTCTTGCCTCCCTCCCAAATCTGGGGCTGTATTTCATTTTTTTTAATGATTTTGATGTCCATTTTTAGATTTCATTTTGGTTTAAAGATAAAAAAACCTTCCGGATAATTCCGAAAGGTTCTAAAATTATTTTGAAAAAGAAACTATCCTCTATCTACAAAAGCAGAAAGATATTCTCTGTTCATTCTTGCGATGTTTTCTAGGGAAATTCCTTTAGGACATTCCACCTCACAAGCTCCGGTGTTGGAACACGCTCCGAAACCTTCTTCATCCATTTGCTTCACCATGTTCAGTACTCTTCTCTTCGCTTCTACTTTACCTTGAGGCAATAGTGCGTATTGAGAAACTTTAGCACCTACAAATAGCGCTGCAGAACCGTTTTTACAAGTGGCAACACAAGCACCACAACCGATACATGCTGCGGCATCCATTGCTTTATCGGCATCTTCTTTCGGAACAGGAATTGCGTTGGCATCCAAAGTATTTCCAGAAGTATTCACAGAAACGAAACCACCGGCAGCCATAATTCTGTCGAAAGCAGATCTGTCCACCACCAAGTCTTTAATAACCGGGAATGCTGCAGATCTCCAAGGTTCGATGGTAATGGTTTCGCCATCTTTGAACATTCTCATGTGCAACTGGCAAGTGGTAATCCCGGTATCCGGTCCGTGAGCTCTACCGTTGATGTATAGAGAGCACATTCCGCAGATCCCTTCACGACAGTCGTGGTCGAAAGCGATAGGCTCTTTACCTTCATTAACTAGGTTTTCGTTCAGGATGTCCAACATTTCCAAGAATGATGAATCTGTAGAAATATCAGATACTTTGTAAACCTCGAACTGACCTTTTGATTTATTATTTTTCTGTCTCCAAATTTTCAGAGTCAGATTAAGTCCTTTTTTTGCACTCATTTCTTAATGATTTTGGAGATTAATTTCTAGTAGGTTTATCAGCATTTTCAAATTTCCAAGAAATATCTAAAATTTGTATTTTGCTAGATTTATTAGCTTTTAAGCTATTATATGTCTCTAATCCTTTTTTAATATTTTCACTTTTATTGTCAGTAGGATTACTAAAAATTTGTTTTGTGTCATTTTTAATAACTCTATAAAATAATTTCTTGTCACTAAATTCATTTGGATTTAATGGTTTTAAATTAACCCCGGCAATAAAAGCTCCCATTTGCCCTTCTGCATTAATTACATATACCGAATTAGGAGCTAGATTTGCTTCTACATAATCTCTATTTTCAGAAGTAGCCCAAAATAAATGTTCTCCAGGTTCACATTCATATACAAGATAACTACTTCCAGAAACTGCCCCCAAAAATTTATCTTTATCATAAATTCTAAAATTTAAAGCAAATCCAGCTCCAGATCTCACGAAATACACTAAAGATTTTCCTTCAGATGGTTTAATTATATCTTGAGTAGTAATATTTTGAGAAAATATTGAAATTAATCCAAATATTGAAGCTAATAATATATATGTTTTTTTTAAATTTTTCATAATTCTATTTATAACTTCTTGTTTTCACTTCGATATTTTCGTAGATCAAGTCTTCTTTGTGCATGGTTTCAGCATTGATATCATCACCTTTATATTCCCAAGCGGCAACATATTTAAAGTTCACATCGTCTCTTTCTGCCTCACCTTCCTCAGTTGCATGATCCCAACGGAAGTGACCTCCACAAGATTCTTTTCTGTTCAATGCATCAATGGCCATCAATTGTCCCAATTCTAGGAAATCGGCCACTCTGCATGCTTTTTCCAGTTCCATGTTCATTTCGTTGGCTTCACCAGGAACACGAACATTTTGCCAGAAATCTTTTCTTACTTCTTCAATTTCCTTGATGGCTTCTTGCAAACCTTCCGGAGTTCTTCCCATACCAACTTTATTCCACATGATGTGTCCTAATTTTTTATGGAAATAATCAACAGAGTGAGTTCCTTTGTTGTTAATGAAGAAATTAATTCTGTCTTTCACCGACTTCTCAGCTTCGTCAAAAGCAGGAGAATTGGTTGGGATCTCACCCGTACGGATGTCTGCAGAAAGATAATCTGCAATGGTATAAGGCAATACGAAATATCCGTCTGCAAGACCTTGCATAAGAGCAGATGCTCCTAATCTATTCGCTCCGTGGTCAGAGAAGTTGGCCTCACCAATTACAAAACAACCAGGAATTGTCGATTGCAGGTTATAATCTACCCAAACCCCACCCATGGTGTAGTGTACTGCAGGATAAATTTTCATTGGAGTAACATACGGGTTGTCGGCCGTAATTTTTTCGTACATCACGAAAAGGTTACCGTATTTTTCTTCAACCCAAGCCTTTCCAAGATCGTAAATCTGTTGCTCGGACGGGTTGTGAATATTTTTTTCGATGGCAGCTTCTTTACCTTTTTTCTGAATTTCGGTAGAGAAATCCAAGTAAACTCCTTCTTTGGTATCGTTGTTTTCGATTCCAAAACCTGCATCACATCTTTCTTTTGCAGCTCTAGAAGCCACATCTCTTGGCACCAAGTTACCGAAAGCCGGATATCTTCTTTCCAAATAGTAATCTCTGTCTTCCGCTTTTATGTCTTGAGGTTTCAATTTCCCTTCTCTAATTGCAACTGCATCTTCAATCTTTTTAGGAACCCAGATTCTTCCGGAGTTTCTAAGAGATTCTGACATCAAAGTCAGTTTAGACTGCTGCGTTCCATGTACCGGAATACAAGTCGGGTGGATCTGTACATAACAAGGATTAGCGAAATAAGCTCCTTTTTTGTGAATTTTCCAAGCAGCTGAAGTGTTGGATCCCATTGCATTTGTTGAAAGGAAATAAACATTTCCGTAACCTCCGGATGCGATAACAACAGCATGTGCAGAGTGTTTTTCAATTTCTCCAGTCACTAAATTTCTTGCGATAATCCCTCTTGCTTTTCCATCTACCAAAACCAATTCCATCATTTCGTGACGGTTGTACATTTTGATACGGCCTTTACCAATCTGGCGGCTCATTGCAGAATAAGCTCCTAACAACAACTGCTGACCGGTTTGTCCTTTTGCATAGAAAGTTCTTTTAACCTGAACCCCACCGAAAGAACGGTTGTCCAACTGACCTCCGTATTCTCTACCAAAAGGAACGCCTTGCGCTACACATTGGTCGATGATGTTTGCAGAAACTTCTGCCAAACGATATACATTGGCTTCTCTCGCTCTGTAATCACCACCTTTGATGGTATCATAAAACAATCTATAGGTAGAGTCACCGTCTCCTTGATAATTTTTTGCAGCGTTAATCCCTCCTTGAGCAGCAATAGAGTGTGCTCTTCTTGGTGAATCTTGGTAGCAAAAAGCTTTTACATTGTAACCTTGCTCTGCCAAAGTTGCAGCAGCAGAACCACCTGCCAAACCGGTTCCTACAACAATGATATCAATTTTATCACGGTTGTTAGGAGCAACCAAGTTCATGTGGTCTTTATGATTAGTCCATTTGTCCTTCAATGGACCTGCTGGAATTTTTGAATCTAATATTCCCATATCTTTAATGGATATTATTTAGTGAAAAAATGAAATAATGCAACAAACATGAATCCTGCAGGAATTAGGATAGAATACCACTTCCCGAAATTTTTAATGCATGGAGTGTACTTTGGATGTCTCGCACCAATGGATTGGAATGAAGACTGAAATCCGTGTGCCAAATGCAGACCAAGCAATACAAAAGCGATGCAATAAAATGCAACTCTCAAAGGATTTGCAAAGCTGTGGTGCAACTCTTCCCAGAAACGATCAGGGTTGGGAGCCAAAGCCTCAACATACTTGTAGTTCATTTCGTGTACCCAAAAATCATACATGTGCAATCCCAAGAAAGCCAAGATTACCAAACCGGAAATCCCCATGTTTCTAGACATCCATGTAGAGTTGGCTGCCGCTCCAGACACTGCATATTTTACAGGTCTTGCTTTGTTGTTCTTCATTTCCAAAACCATACCCATTACGAAGTGAAAAATCACTGCGAATCCCAAAACAGGCTGCATAACGAACTGTATCAAAGGATTGTATCCCATGAAAGTCGAAGCTTCATTGAAGGCAGCTGGACTGAAAACCGACAGTAAATTCACCGAAAGGTGCATAATTAGGAAAACAAGCAAAAACATTGCAGACAATGCCATTGCGTACTTTCTACCAATGGTAGAACTCGTTAATCCCGCCATAATTTTTAATTTTTTTTGAATTTGAATTAATAGCTACAAAGTTAAATATTTGTTAAAGTTCTAAAAAATGAAATCAAAGAAAGTATACAGTTTGGAACGCTTCTAAATAAGCCCTGCTTGAATTGCGAGATATTTACACATGAAAACTAAAATTCGATAGCTAATTCAAAGGATATAACTTCCCATTTATCAAGACATTAGAAGCTCCTTTTGGCAATTTCTCCAACTTATACTCGCTCATCCTTCTGGACGACAAATAAGGCTGAATAATGTATTTTTTCAATTGCTCCTTATCCATTTCTTGAGGAATGTAAAACGAAATATTAGAATTTTCTTTAACAATGAGTATATTTTTCTTTCTATTTTCTAGTGTTAGAACTTCATTTTTCTCTAAAAAATAAAAATCTAAAGTCCAACGAAATCCCAAAAAAAGAATCATCAAACAAGACATTTTCATTATTTGCTTTGAGCTTTTCTTCTCCAAAATGGGTTTTAACAAAAACAAAATCACCATCAACAGAAGTACTTCTACCAATGACATGGAAATATTTTCTTGAAAAGCCCAATCTTTTACTGAAAAGAAATGGATAACATCCAGCAACTTCAAAACCAGAAAATCAAAAATCTTAATTAAAAATTCCAATTGTACACCCAAGCCAAAAAGTAAAGTCATCAGCAATGAAAACACGATAAGAATTTCTGAAAAAGGAACAATTAACAGATTGGCCACGAGAGACAAAGCTGAATATTGATGGAAATAAAACAAAACCAAAGGCAATGTCGCCAACTGAGCACTAAGACTTACCGCAAACAATGAAATCATGAATTTTTGAATTTCATTTTTAGGCTTTGGAAATTGGAGAACAATAGGTTTATTCAGCCAAAAAATCCCCAAAACAGCTATAAAACTCAACTGAAAACCCACATCGAACAAGGAATTGGTATTGTTAAAAAGCAACATAAAACCGGCTAAAGAAACGGCATGCAACAAATCGGGTTTCCTGTCCAGCAGAATAAAAATATAGTACGCCGTAATCATGATGGAGCTGCGCACCACCGATGATCCAAAATCAATAAGCACGGTAAAAGCCCAAATAAAAACCAAAGACAAGACAATGGCTAATTTTTTCTGAGACAAGGGCAACAGCATTTTCAAAACAAAAAAGACCAACCAAAAAATAACCACCATATGGGTGCCGGAAATTGCCAGAATATGCACCAACCCGGTTCTTGTAAAGTCAGCAACCGTATCTCCATCCATTTCTGTTCGGTCTGCTAAAATGATTCCTTTGGTAAATTCTTTGGTTTTTGGACTGAGATTGGATTCTGATATTTTGGTTAATAAAGAGCGTCGAAATTGCTTTATTTGATCCGAAAACGACAAGGGTTTCGGACTTGCCTCCAACCGATCTCCAATCCAAACTTGGTGATAAATGCCTTGCCGGGAAAGGTATTTGGCATAGTCGAAAAGAAAATCAAATTTTGGAGTTTCTATTTCTTTTATAAATGCATCAGCCGTGTAATAATGGGTAAAATCCAGACTTTGAACTTCTTTTGAAACCGACATCACGGCCTTGAAAGGGCTTTGATTTTTTCGAGAACCCACCTTCAAAACCTCCACTTCATATCGTTTGTACTTCTCGTTACTGTTCAGTTTTTTTTCAATTTGAAAAACGATATTTTCTCGATTATTAAAAGGTACTGGTTTTGATTTTTCAGAATTGAATTGATGAAGCAACATCCCCATCGACATAAAGAAGAAGGCAAATGCATACGGTTTTATTCTTTTAAAAATTACACTTTTGCCCAACGACAAAAGCAAACATACAATAGAAAACAATAAGATGAAATAGGCCACAAAACGAGACATTGCGATAGAATCTACCCACAATATTCCAAAGATGAACCCCAACAAAGCTATGAGTAACGGCTGCCTATTCATAACCCAGATTTTTAGAAAAACTAAGTTACAAAATTATAAGTCACTGCATTACACTATTTTAAAAAATTATTTCACAACAGAGTTTACGATAATTATTGCGGCATTTTCACTGGCTCCACGATTGCCCAATTTTTCTTTAAGAACTTGGTAATCGTCTAAAATCTTTGTGCGATTTTCATTCAAAACCAAATTCAGTTCTTTCACCAAATTTTCGGTATTCAATTCCTTTTGGATGAGCTCTTTCACGACTTCGGCATCCATTATCAAATTCACCAAAGAAATGTACTTGATGTTCTTCACCAATCGCTTTCCGATTTCGTACGAAACGGCCGAACTTCTGTAGCACACCACTTCCGGAACATTTAGCAAAGCCGTTTCTAAAGTTGCCGTTCCGCTGGTTACCAACGCCGCCTTGGAACATCTGAGAAGATCATAGGTTTCGTTAGACACAAAATGAACCTGATCGTCAACATATTTTTCGTAAAAATCTTTATCAAGACTCGGAGCGCCAGCGATTACAAATTGATAATTAGAGAAAAAAGGGCGTACAGAAAGCATAACCTCCAACATCTTCTCCACCTCTTGTTTTCTAGATCCCGGCAAGAGTGCAATAATCTCTCGCTGATCCAAGCGATGCTTGACTTTAAAATCGGACTCTTCAATTTTCGGTAGATTCTCTATGGCATCCAAAAGCGGATGTCCCACAAACTGGGCATTGAAATGGTGTTTTTTATAAAAATCTTTTTCAAAAGGTAAGATCACCAACATCTCATCGACATGTTTTTTTACGGTCTCTACTCGACCTTCCTTCCAGGCCCAAAGTTGTGGCGAAATGTAATACACCACCCGAATACCAAGACTTTTAGCAAATTCAGCAATTCTAAGATTGAAGCCTGGATAATCCACCAGAACCAAAACATCAGGCACATAAGCCGCAATGTCTTTTTTACAAAATTTAATATTTCCTAAAATGGTTTTTATATTTTTTGCCACTTCCAAAAAACCCATAAAAGCGAGGTCTCGGTAGTGCTTTACAGGCTTTTCTCCCGAAGCATCTTGCATCAAGTTACCGCCCCAAAATCGAAATTCTGCGGTTTGATCTTTCGTTTTAATGGCTTTTATCAAATTACTTCCGTGTAGATCCCCAGAAGCTTCTCCGGCAATGATATAATATTTCAACTGTAAGCTTTTTTAGAATTTAAACTTTGGACTCTAGTAATCTTCCGTCTAAATCATTAATTTAACATAAATTTGTGTAAAGATAAATAAATAATGATGTCCGAAGAATTTGAAATAAAAAATAAAGTTGCCGATAGCGGTTTGGTCAATTTTGATCTTTCTGATTTAGTCCCGAAAGGCGAAAGAAAAGGTATTGATTTAAAAGACTTTCTGTACGAAGGCTTGATTTTAAAAGAAAAAGATTTCCGAGAAAAAATCCAGAATTTGGATCCTCAACAGTTCAAAGATTGTTTTGTGTACATTTACAATTCTGCAGATGCCATCGTTCCGCTTTGGTCGTATTTTTTGCTGACTTCTAAAATTAGTGGCGAAACCAAAAAAATTGTGTTTGGCAACCGAGAAGATTTGGAGATCATCCTTATGCACCAAGCCGTACACAACTACGACTACAGCGACTTGCACGGAAAAAGAGTTTTGGTAAAAGGTTGCTCGGATGTAGAAATCCCCGAAAATGCATACATTGAATTGGTTGAACAGCTGAAACCCATCGTAAAATCGTTGATGTTCGGCGAGGCATGCTCTAATGTTCCGATTTTCAAAAATAGTTAGCTTTCTTTTATTAATTATTTATACATTTGATTTTCATTTTAAAAAACATACAATGAGTTTATTAGATTTATTAACCGGAAATTCCGGAGACCAAGTAGCACAAGAAGCAGAAAACCGTTTCGGTATTTCTAAAGGTCAGATTTTAGCACTTTTGGCCGTTGCGGCTCCAATCATCATCAGTCAGTTAAGAAAAAATTCTGAAAAAAGCACTGAAGAAGCCGACAACATCAACAACGCACTGAACAAGCACAACGGATCTGTACTTAACAATCCTACAGAAGCCAGTGAAGCCGATGGCAACTCTATACTTTCTCATATTTTTGGAAGCAACAAAGCGAATGTAGAAAGTCAGCTTGCTCAATCTTCAGGAATTTCTATGGACAAAATTGGACCACTTTTATCCATGTTGGCACCAGTGGTTATGGGATATTTGGGCAAGCAAAAACAACAAGCCGGCGTAAATACCGGTGGAGGATTGGGAGATTTACTAGGAAGTGTACTAGGAAACGCACAATCTCAATCTCAAGCAAGTAACGATCCGTTATCCAATATTTTAGGATCCGTACTTGGAGGTGGAGCACAGCAAAGTGGAGGAATTGGTGACCTACTGGGATCTGTACTTGGCGGAGGTGGAAACCAACAACAAGGTGGACTGGGCAGCATACTAGGAAACATTCTAGGAGGCAAATAACCACAGAACTTATACCAAACAAAAGGGTTTTGCAATACTGCGAAACCCTTTTTTATTTATCAAAACTTTGGTTTAATAGTTTTTCACCAAGCCTTTTACCAATTTAACCACATTGGGCATGGCCGTATTGGCAGCTTGCAATACCTCTTCATGAGAAACAGCATAGGCAATGTCCGGACCTCCCAAATCGGTAATGATGGACAATCCGAAACAGTCCATACCTTGATGTTTGGCAACAATCACTTCGGGCACCGTGCTCATCCCTACAGCATCAGCACCCATGGCTTTTACCATGCCGTATTCTGCAGGTGTTTCGAAAGTTGGACCTTGCAACGCCAAATAAGTACCCACATGATATGGAATTTTATTTTCTTGAGCGAAATCCTCAACCGTGGAAAGCATTTTTTTATTGTACGGCTCGCTCATGTCCACAAATCGAGGTCCCAATTCATCTATATTTTTCCCACGGAGCGGGTGTTCCGGCATCATGTTGATGTGGTCTTTGATAAGCATTACATCGCCAACCTTGAATTTAGAATTCACCCCACCAGAAGCGTTTGAAACAATTAAATTCTGAATCCCCAACAATTTAAATACCCTAAACGGAAAGGTAATGGTTTCCATAGAATGTCCTTCGTAATAGTGAAAACGACCGCTCATCATCAACACTTTTTTGCCTTCCAAAAGTCCGTAGATCAGTTTTCCACCGTGACCTACAACGGTAGTCGTTGGGAAATTTGGGATTTCATGATAATCCAAAACTTCCAATTCTTGCACCTCATCTTTCAAAGCGCCAAGTCCCGAACCCAAAACGATGGCAAAGTCCGGCTGACTTTTTATTTTATCCAAGATAAAACTTGCAGTTTCTTTAATTTTTTCTAACATAATCCAATACAATTTGGTCGAAATCTTCTTTTCTATCAATACTCACATTGATGGGCCAATAAAAAATCACATCTCTAAGTTGATCATAAGTTTTTAATCTCACATAATCTTTCTCTGTGGTCAAGATCATTTTATAATCGCCCATTTTTCGATATTCTGCCAGGATGTTCTTAATATCACCTTCCGTAAAACTATGATGATCTCTGAATTTTAGATGTTTAACCTTATCCGAAAACTTAGACAAATGTTTTACCAAAGGATTGGGATTGGCAATTCCGGTGATCAATAAAACATCATAAAAAGCTAAATTGTTATCCGGAATAGACTTGTTGTTGCTGTAAATATTTTCATCATAATTAATGGAAGAAAAAAATACTTTTTGAGCGTTTTTCGGTCGAATTCTGGAAATATAAAACTGCTTCTTTTCTTCTGTAAGATCATCCGGACATTTAGAAACCATTATGATCTGTGCTCTAGAAGCTCCAGACCTGGACTCTCGCAAATCTCCTGCCGGCAACAGGTAGTCCTTAAAATACGGATCGTTATAATCCGTCATCAGGATATTGAATCCCGGTTTTATGGCACGGTGCTGATAAGCATCATCCAGCAAAAGAACGGACAGATCCATTTCAGAAATCATCTTTTTAGCTCCAGAAACACGATCTTCGCATACGCCAACCACAAAACGATTTTTAAATCGTTCGAAAAGTTGCATCGCCTCATCTCCTACCGACTTATAATTGCTATCGTAATTGGTAATGCCGTATCCCTTAGTAATCCGTCCGTACCCTCTGGAAAGCACTCCTGTACGGTAATATTTTGAAATCAGATCGGCCAAATACATGACCATCGGTGACTTCCCAGAACCCCCAACCGATAAATTCCCTACACAGATCACGGGCGTCTGAAACTTCACCGACCGTTTTAGACCTATGTTATAAAGCATATTCCTTGTGGAAGTCCCCAAGTTATAAAGGATTGAAAAAGGAAAGAGATACCATCTTTTCATCGGTTATAAATTAAATTTCATGGTTATTTTTTGTGACTTTACAGTACAAATCGGCACTGAAGCCCATCAACAATTCACAAAAATATTACAAAGCAAGGGATTGAGCAAATCTAAAATCAATAAAGAAACTCAAGAGAAAAAAGTCAAGTTCTAAATGAAAAAATTCATTTTCAAAAGCATAGTTTGTTGTAAAATGGAATTGATTATTTTTGCAAAAAAAATTCTGTGAGGTATTTTATTGAATTTTCATACAATGGAAAAAATTATTTTGGCTATCAGATTCAGCCGAATGAAATAAGCATTCAGGAGGAAATGGAAAAAGCATTAAGCACCATCCTTCGCGAAGAAATAAAAACCACAGGGGCAGGCAGAACCGATACGGGAGTACATGCGAAGAAAATTTTTGCTCATTTTGACACTTCAAAAGAAATCGATGACAATTTCTGTTATAAACTGAATGCTTTTCTCCCAAGTGACATTGTCGTTCAGAGCATTTTTAAAGTTAAAGATGACATGCATGCTCGATTTGATGCAACTTTCAGAACTTATGAATATTACATTTCCTCCAAAAAAAATCCTTTTGCCCTAGAATCTTCTTGGCAAATTTGGCGCCGAAACATCGACATCAACAAAATGAACGAAGCCTGCAAAATTCTTTTTGAATATGAGGATTTCAGCAGTTTTGCCAAAGTAGGCAGCGACAACAAAACCAACATTTGTAAAATTTACAAAGCCGAGTGGGAGCAAATTGGTGATGAAATGAAATTCACCATTTCTGCCGATCGTTTTTTAAGAAACATGGTGCGCTCCATTGTCGGAACGATGATTGAAATTGGGAGTGGCAAATATCCGGTGGAAGAACTCAGACGAATTATCGAAGATAAGAATCGTAATTCAGCCGGAACATCGGCACCAGCACAAGGTTTATTTTTGGTGGATGTTGGATATCGTTTTTAAGACTTTAAGAATTCCAACAATTTCAGTCGGCTCACTTTTCCGTTTTTGGTTCTTGGGATTTCGTTGATAAAAATAATTTCTTTGGGCTTATGAAAAGATTTCTCAAAATTAATTTCTGAAATCTCAGTTTTAATCTGTTGTTTTTCCTGTTCAGAACACCCTTTACACTCTACCACCAAGACCAGTTTTTGACCTAGAACCTCATCTTCTAAACCGAGAAATACCAATTCATTTTCTATTGTGGATTTCACCTTTCGTTCCAATTCTTCGGGGAAAATTTTGGCACCACCAGAGTTGATAACGAAATCAGCACGGCCTAAGAATCTGAAATGATGATCGTTAATAATGCTGACCACATCGTTGGTCTGAAGCATGCCATCGTGTAAAGAGGGAGCAAAAATCTTGAGGCAACCTCTGGCATCTTGGGACAGCGACACGCCATCAAAAGCCGTAAAAAAATCTTCACACTTAGGGAAAATTTGTTTCAAAGCAATATGAGATAGCGTTTCCGTCATTCCGTAGGTCTCAAAAACCCTAACCTTATTTTCGTTTCCCAAGAGATGTTGATGAATTTTTTGTTTTAAATTTTCAGAAACCGCCGCACCACCGATGATGATGTTTTTAATTTTATGCAAGTGGTTCAGAGATCGTTCGACTTGCAAAGGAGTAAGTGCACAAAAGTCCACACTTTCCTTTAATTCTGAAAGTGGGTGCAGCGAAGGTTGGGTGATGTAGATTTTCAATTTTCTTTCGATAGCCCTTACCAACATCATTTTTCCGGAAATATATTCTACGGGCAGTGCAAGCAAAGCCGTGTTTCCATTTTTCAGTTTAAGAAAATCACAAGTCATTTGAGCCGAATTTTTCATTCGGGATTTTTCAATTTGCAATTTTTTAGGTTCACTGGTTGAACCTGAAGTCTGGACTTCTACCGTTTCACATGCCGAAAACCAATCGTTGCAAAAAAAAACTACTTTTTCTTCAAAATCATCCGAAGTGCGTAAGTTATTCGTTTCAAGAGAATTAAAATCCAAAAACCTCATGGGCATAAAAATTTATTCAAAAATAAGACATTTTTTTTGAGAAAACACTTGCAAGTATTGAAAATAGCCGTATATTTGCACCGTTGAAAACAAAGAGACCCATGGTGTAACGGTAGCACACCGGTTTTTGGTACCGTTTGTTGGGGTTCGAATCCCTGTGGGTCTACTTACAACGCTGGAAATAAATTTCCAGCGTTTTTTTTTGCATTCTAGACATCCTTCCGAAGATCAAGAACAAACATTGGGTTTCGCTAAAAGGTCGAATCCTCTGAAGATGAAAATATGAGGTTTAAGACAAGAATTTTAAACGGTATTTAAAATCCGTGTTTTTCCTCTTTTGTCAAAATCAAAATCAGCATACCTTTGGCCTATACTTTCTATTTTCTTCATAACATCAATTGATGTTGAATAAAGCCGACCAAAAGTCGGCTTTATTAATAAATATCCCAATTGATCTTTCGAGTTTTATTTTTATTTAAATACTGCAGTTTTATCAACCGTCAATATTTTTTTTATCACAACAAACCTTAGCCTAACCACCTCAAGCCATTTCACCATTTGTAAGCCCGGAAATTCTAGCCCAGATTGCAGCGGCATCCTTTTGTGGAGCCTAGCGAAACAAAAGATAGAGCGGAAAGCTGGACTGGTCTTGAAAGAAACTCCACCTGTTGAAGCTACAAAAAAAAACCACCCAAAAATGGATGGTTTTGCCTTAAATTTTGAAAAAAAAATTACATTCTATTCACGGTACCGATACCCAGCAACGCCAACGATTTCTGAATGACCGCAGCCGTGAGAAACGAAAGATGAAGTCTGAAATCTATGGTTTTCTGGTCATCGTGATTCAGGATGGGATTGTTTTGATAGAAGGAATTGTACGACTTTACCAAATCATAAACAAAATTGGCCACCAAAGCCGGACTAAGCGCATCCGCTGCTTTTTGTACCACCTCTTTGTAACTGGACAGAAGCAGGAGTACATTTTTCTCAGAAGCATTCAGTACGATGTCCGTAGAACTGCTGAATTCGGTCTTTCCGGACTTGCCAAGCAAAGACTGTATCCTTGCATAGGTGTACTGAATAAACGGCGCCGTATTTCCTTCGAAATCCACTGATTTTTTAGGATCGAAAAGCATTTTCTTTTTAGGATCTACTTTTAGAATAAAATATTTTAGAGCTCCTAAGCCTACCGTTTCATAGGAAGCTTCTTTCTGATCATCGGTCAAGCCTTCTAGCTTGCCCAATTCTTGAGCTTTTTGCTTGGCGGTTTCGTACATTTCCTGCATGAGATCATCGGCATCTACGACGGTACCTTCACGGGATTTCATTTTACCTTCCGGCAACTCGACCATTCCGTAAGACAAATGGTACAAATGATCTGCCCAAGCGTAGCCTAATTTTTTCAGAATCTTAAACAATACTTGGAAATGGTAATCTTGCTCGTTTCCAACCGTATAAATTAATTTTTGAATGTCGTTATCCTTGAATCGCTCCACGGCCGTTCCCAAATCCTGAGTCATGTACACGGAAGTCCCATCACCACGAAGCAGCAGCTTTTGATCCAGGCCTTCATCGGTCAGATCGACCCAAACGGAATTGTCCTCTTTTCTAAAGAAAACACCTTTTTCCAAGCCTTCCTTTATCAGATCTTTTCCTAAAATATAGGTTTGACTTTCGTATTGAATTTGATCGAACTCGACACCCATTCTTTTATAAGTTTCGTTGAAACCGGCATAGACCCAAGCGTTCATGGTTTCCCAAAGTTGTCGCACTTCGGGATCGTTATTTTCCCAATCCAGTAGCATTTTTTGAGTTTCCAACATGATTGGCGCTTGTTTTTTTGCCACTTCTTCTTCGATGCCTTGAGCTTTCAACTCGTTGATTTGGGTTTTGTATTGCTTATCAAATTCCACATAATAATTCCCCACCAATTTATCCCCCTTCAGGTTATTGGTTTGTGGAGTTTCTCCGTTACCAAATTTTTGCCAAGCCAACATGGATTTACAAATGTGCACTCCTCTATCGTTGATGATTTGAGTTTTGATTACATCGTAACCTGCTTCTTTCAGAATTTGAGCTACAGAGAAACCCAAAAGGTTATTTCTAAGATGTCCCAAATGGAGAGGTTTGTTGGTATTGGGTGAAGAGTATTCGACCATCACGGTTTGATTTTTGGGCATCACGGTTCCCAAATCGGTTTTCAAAAATTGAAACTGATCTACAAACAAATTGTTTTTCAGCATTAAATTCAAGAAACCTTTAACCACTTGGTAACCTTCCACATAATTGGTAGCAGTCTTCAAGAACTCTCCCAGCTCATTTCCCAAAGCATCTGGACTTTTTTTCAATAATTTAACCAATGGAAAAATAACAATGGTGAAATCTCCCTCGAAATCGGTTTTATTTTCTTGTACCTCCAGCACAACACCTTCGAGCTGGTACTGTTGAATGAGGATTTCAGAAATTTTCTCTTGTATTTGTAATTTAATGTTCATCTAAATAAAAATATGGGCAAAGATAAAAAATAAAAAACCGCTTCCAAAGAAGCGGTTCGTGGGTATAGATAAAAATATTAAAATTTGTCCCAGAAAATTTTAGTGTAAAGCTTATCTCCGCCAATTGCACTAGAACCTGCATCGTAGTTGGATGGGTTGGTTGTGATCTCCCCTACAGGATACATCAACCTTACAGGTACTTTGTTGTTGGCTTCAGTAACAGCGTTGTTTGCTGGCGCCAATTGAGGATAATCCAATCTACGGTAGAAATTCCATCCTACCAACGGTTGATCGTACATTGCTACCCAAGCTTGCTCACCGATGGATTTTTTCCAGTTTGCAGGATCGTAAGCATTGGTTGCTAAATATGCTGTTGCATCTGCAGCCGTTTTCCCCCATTGTAAGAACGATGCCGTAACTGCGTTATCATACAATGTTGCTGGAGCCCCACCAATCCCCCATCTTGCTGAAGCTTCTGCAAGATAGAAAGCCACCTCTGTATAGTTGAGCATAATACCAGGTGTTGTTTTTGCATAAGCAAAAGTACCTGGAGCAGAGTGTGTAGAGAATGAAGAGTTGTTACCAATTACACCTCCGATATAACTACCGTTTTTCAACTGAAAATAAGCAGATCTTCTAGCATCCGACCTTGCGTTCATATAATCAACCAATGTTTTACCAGCAACATAGTCATTTCTATTAGAAGCCACTAAGTTGGTGTACAACTGACTGTAGTTAGGAGAGTCCGACAGATATTGCAAACCACAGCTGTCCGCAGCACTTGTAAACACACCACCTGCAATGGCAGCTTGGCAAGTAGATTGAGCCAAACCAGGGTTAGAGTCTGCAATAGCAATACCCAATTTTAGCAATAGAGAATTGGCGAATAATTTCCATTTTGCCATATTCCCATTGTAATATTTTTCTCCACTAGAGAAACTGGTGCCTGCAGCATCAATATTAGCAATATCCGCTTGTAACCTTGTGATTAGTTGAGCATAAACGGTTGCTCCATCATCGTATTTAGGAAGCGGAAATTTATCCACATCTAAAGACTCAGAATAAGGCACATTACCATGAGCATCTACCAACAATTGGTAAGAATACACTTGGAGAATATCCAAGATTGCCAATTGATTTTTCTTGGTTGTTGGCCATGTTGCAACTTCATTTGCTGTTGGCTGATATTCGTTCACCAATTTCTTGGCTTGCTCTAGGTTTTTCAAAGATCTTACATACAGATAGTTCCAAACTTGGTCTGCCACTTTTCTGGTAGCGAAGTCGTATCTACTCTCATCTGTATAAGTCGTTTCTTGCCAATACTGCATGGTCAATCTGAAGTTATTAACATTCACATTGGGCGTGGTTACATAGTCCGTTAACTGCTTTTGAGAATAAGTTAACAAAGTTGATGGAACCGTTGTATAATAACTGTTCGGATCTGAATTAATTTCCGTAAGCGCATCATTATCACACGACTGCAATAAGGTAGCGACTAGTATGGTTGTAAATATTTTTTTCATTTTTTTTAAATTTTAGAAGTTCAACTTAACATTGAAAGATATCGTTCTTGTAGTAGGCATTGCACTCGCTTGATACCCTTGTACATTCCCTGCAGAAAGTCCAGTTTCCGGGTCTGCATACGGAAGGTTCTTTTTAATGATCCAAAGATTATTTCCGATTAAGCTAACAGAAGCACCTTTAACAAAAGTATTATCCAATAAAGATTTAGGAATACTATATGTTAAAGCCAACTCTCTTAATTTAATGTATGTTGCGTCATAGACAAACTGAGAGTTAGGATATGCTTGGTAACCAAAAGCACCGGTATTAGAAGCATCAATACGGATATCATTGGCTACATATTGAGGATTGGTAGCCGTACCAATATTTTTCACCCCTGGAAGAATTAGACCACCACCGTCAGCAATTGTGTTACGAACAGGATTTCCTAGGTCATTCATGAAAACTTGATCTACATAAGCACCCGTATTTTGTCCGTAATATTGGTCAAGAGAGAAGATGTCTCCACCTTGTTTCCAATCGATTTGGAATGAAAGAGCGAAATCTTTGTAAGACACTTTGTTTACGATACTTCCAAACCAATCTGCCTGCATGTTACCAATTACAGCATTGGAGTTTGTTTTCAAATACTTACCAGCACTAGAACCCGTAGAGGCAACAATCGGATTTCCGTTGTTATCTCTTACATAATCCGTTCCTTTGATGGTACCAAAATCTTCGTTAAGTGAAGCATTGATCGTAACACCACCTTGGAAAGATCCTAAAGTAATATTCTCTACACCAGAAGCCAATTCTGTGACTTTAGATTTTGGATTGGACCAGTTTAGATCCATTTCCCATTTGAAGTTAGATGTTTTAACAGGTACTAAATTCAACGCTACTTCAAAACCTTTAGATCTCATATTTCCAACATTCTGAACTTTTGAAGTATTCCCTGTAGATGTCGTTACCGGCAATGCTAAGATCTGGTCTTGAGTGTCATTTTGGAACCATGCAACATCAAAACCGATACGGTTTTTGAAGAACTGCATATTCAATCCTACCTCTTTAGCTTTTGTTCTTTCAGGTTTTAAATTTGGATTTTTTGCAGAAGTATTGAACGCATAAGAAGGAGTTCCGAAAGGAGTTGCCACACCATACTGATTCATCAATTGGTTCGCACCCAAGTCATTTCCTACCTCAGCATAAGAAGCTCTTAGTTTAGCAAAAGTTAGAGCATCCCAATCTTTCAACCCCGGCAAGTTGGACAACACGCCAGAGAATGAACCGGAATAATACCAATAATTTCTATTTTCTGAAGGCAAAGCAGAAGAAGTATCGTTTCTTACCGTTCCTTCAACATAGAAGGTTTTGTCCCATCCGAAACTCGCTTGTCCGAAGACACCATAAATTTTCTTAGAAGTATCTGTAATGGACGGCAACGGAGGCGTTGTTGCAGAGTTGGTTACGCTATAAACCCCAGGGATAAACAAGCCACCTTGAGTACTTTGAGAGTTGGAATAGAACTTCTGAACATTGATATTCGTACCCAATAAAGCAGTCAAGCTCAATCTCTTACCCAAGAAATCGTCTTTATAAGTACCGATCAAATCATAGTTGTCTTCTCCTCTTCTTTGGTTCACAACAGCATAACCCGATGGTTGATTTCCTGTTGATGGACCTATTGACATTGCATCCGGCAAGGATCCTACCGCTCTTCTTTCGTCTATGAAATAGGTAAATCCATCGTGAGACATTCTCGCCATCACATTGAATTTTTCATTGATATCGTAGCTAAGGTTGAAGTTACCCGCAAAACGATCCCTTCTGTCCGTTACATAATTTTCATACAATCTGAAGTACGGGTTATCCCAATACAAAGGAGCAATATCCGTTGGAGAGTTGATGTTCCAAGAATAATTTTTCCCTGAGTTCATGTAGAAATTCTTTTGATCCAAGATATCCACATTGGTAGCCCACCATTGTCTGAAGTTACCATTGATACCGTGATATCCGGTAGGGTTTTTCCCCACAGTACCTTGGGAGACATAGGTTGCATATAAATTTGCCGTTAAACCATCCGTCAACTTGTAAGAAGCCGTACCTGTAATGGCATTTTTATTCAATTTCGTATTAGGCAAGATGTCCGTACCGTTTACATTTTGATACGACAATCTAAAAGAAGATTTTTCATCGGCCTTACCAAAAGAAACTGAATTATTATAAGTTACAGCCTTTTCGTACAAATAAGAAGGATCGTGCTCTGCCGCTACCCAAGGAGTTGCAACGCCATAATTAGGCGATCCTGGAAGGAAAGATGTATATTGCCACACCAACTGGTTTGGATTGTAAGGTGCTCCATAAGAAGCATCTTCGTACATTGGAGACATTGGTTGTCCGTTATAATCATCAAATCGAGAATCCGGACCGTAGCTGTAGCCATAGCCATAACCTTGACCGTACACTTTTTGATACACCGGGAAAGTCTCTTTGTTGATCGCTGAAACGGAAATACTCGAACTGAAATCAATTCCTATTTTTCCGGATTTTTTTCCTTTTTTAGTCGTAATAATAATCGCACCGTTTGCCGCTCTAGATCCGTACAACGCTGTTGCAGCTGCACCCTTCAAGACATTCATCTCTGCAATATCGTCCGGGTTGATGTCGGAAATCGTATTTCCAGTATCCACACTTAGAGAAGAACTGTTAATGGAATTAGACACATTGAGCATCGGAGTCCCATCGATCACAAACAAAGGTTGGTTATTTCCCGTCATGGAGCGATAACCACGAAGAGTTACATCCACAGAACCTCCGACATTACCAGAATTTTTAATTTGTAAACCTGCAACCTTACCGGACAAATTGCTTGTAAAGTTGGCTGAAGGTGTTTTGGAAATATCCTCTGTTTTTACGGATTGCGATCCATAACCTAGAGACTGTTTCTCTCTTTTTATACCCAGAGCAGTCACCACCACCCCTTCGATGTCTTTTGTTTTTACGGAATCCTTCTTTTACTGTGCATTTACAACACCAAATACAGAAGTAATCACTACCGCTAAAACACTTGCAGTTATTTTCTTCATATCAATTAATTTATAGGCACAAAAATGAAAAAAATATTTAACATATTCACAACTTTTTGTTAAATTTTATTAAATTATTATATAACAAACCTTCATCAATCGATTAACATGTATTATCAGTAATTTTTAAGTCGTTTTGATTGATTATAAATAAAATTCGGTAAATTTTTAATACAGAAATTGTTAATTTTCAATTTAAAAGATTTAAAGTATTTTCAATATATAAAGCTATTTATTGCATAATTTATTTATTTAATGCGTTTTTTTAGAACCACAACCCTGTGTTATAAACTTTTTAACAAATATTAAACAACTTCCAATCACACACATACATATAAAACATATCAACCACATTGTCGAATATACTTCAATATTTAACAAATCCATTAAAACAATGGGGAACTTTCTCTATTTTTAAATTAATTTTACAACTTAACTTAAACTATAAAATGGGACTACTAAACAGTTGGAGCAATCAATACATAGAAGCGGGATGTGACGAAGTAGGCAGAGGTTGTCTTTGCGGACCGGTTGTGGCAGCTGCAGTAATTGTAGATAAAAAATTTGAATCCCAACTCGTCACCGACTCAAAGAAACTGAGTGCTAAAACACGATTAGAATTGGACAAATACATTAAAGACAACGCTGTTGATTATGCCATAGCCGAGCTTTCGCCTTCTCATATTGATGAGTTCAACATTTTGCAATCGTCCATACACGCCATGCATTTGGCTCTGGACCAGCTAAAAATCCGTCCGGAATTGATATTGGTTGACGGTAACAAATTCCATCCTTACAACTTCATTCCTCACCAATGCATCATAAAAGGAGACTCAAAATTTTTAAGCATCGCTGCAGCTTCTATCATAGCGAAAAATTACAGGGACAACATCATGATCCAACTGCACGATGAATTTCCTGAGTACGACTGGAAAAACAACATGGGATACGCAACGAAAAAACACAGAGAAGCTTTGAAAAAATACGGACCAACCGAACACCATAGGAGATCTTTCCGATTGGACTACGACTAAATTTGAACTTTTAGAACTATCAAAATATTAAAAACCATTCATGATTTTGGTTGCAGTAAAAAATCCTTACAATTAAAGCAAATAAAAAAGAAGCTGACTACAGATATTTTTAAATATTGGTCAATTTATAACGACTCAAAATAAAAACTCCCTGCTAATCTAACAGGGAGTTGCTCTCATATAACAATCAACGATTGTTTATTTCTTTTTATTTTTTTGTTGCTCGTTGTACTTTTGTTGCTCTTGAGCCTGTTCCATCATCTCTCTCATTTTCTTTTGGAACTTACCTTCCTTTTTAGGTTGCGCTTTGTTGGCTTGGATCTGAGCATGGATTTTTTTCTCGTCCAAGATCCAATATTTAATCACCAAAATAATAATGATGTTAATGGCATTGGACACAAAATAATACCAAGACAATCCGGATGGCGCCGAGTTAAGGAAGAAAAAGAAAGTAATGGGGAAAATATACATCAGTACCTTCATATTTGGCATTCCTTCCTGTTGCGGTTGCTGCATTTGTCCAGAAGTCATTACGGTATAAATGAGTATAACCACCGTACACGCAATTGCGAAAATGGAAATATGGTTTCCTATCAATGGGATATTGAATGAAAGCTTTATCAAATCATCATAAGCCGTAAGGTCTTTTACAAACCAAAAACTATCGCCTCTCAATCCAATTAAATTCGGGAACAAACGGAACAATGCATAGAAAATCGGGATCTGGATAAGTGCCGGAAGACATCCTGCCATTTGGTTTACCCCTGCTTTTCTGTACACTTCCATGGTTGCTTGTTGCTTTTTCATAGGATCAGCATCCTTGTATTTGGCATTCACCTCGTCAATTTCTGGACGAATTACCTTCATCATAGCACTCAGTTTGTGCTGCTTGTACATGATGGGAGAAGTGATGAGCTTAACAATAATCGTCAGCATAAAGATCACCCAACCGGCAGCCAATCCCCAAGTTGCGATAAAATCATACACCGGAATAAAGAAAACCCTATTCAGCCAACCGATGAACGACCAACCTAAAGGTAAAATATCTTGAAATTCTTTTCCTTCATACCATTTCAATAAATCCAAATCCAACGGCATAAAGTACCAAGTAAAATCTTGGTTAAACTCGCCTCCGTTCATAGCAACCTGACCTTGGAAATCAAATTTTTTCAAATATTCGCCTTCAGGAAAAGCCTCTTGCTTTCCTTTGGACTGTGTGAAACCTGACTTTGGCTCGATAACCGCCGTGAAGAACTGTTGCTTCACCGCCAACCAATTCAGCGTTTCTTTAGTTTCGTCCATATCGTTTCTACCATCGTAGTCGTATCCGCTGTAATTATCGAAGGCATATCCAAATTCTGTATGTTGCTCTTCTTGTGCACGACCTTTTTCTAAACCTCTCACTTGATAATCCCAAGAAAACTCGGTATGATTATCTGCAGTAACCTGAGATAGCCCTTTGGAATTCACCTTAAAATCTACCGTATATTTTGGTAAAAGAGTATAGATAAATTGCAAAACCGCACCGTTGATGTTGGTCGATAGCGTAACCTTGTTACCCTCCACAACCGGTGTAAAGACCAAATCTTTGGTATTGATGATCTTTCCCGTCTTATCTTTGAACTGGAAACCGTAAGTGGAATTGTTTTTTGAGAATAAATTCAAAGGCAAATCGGCCTCGTCGGTTTTGGTATTGTAGGCTTTGTATTTCAGCAACTCCACCGATGAAATCTGACCTCCCAAACTGGAAAACTCCAAATTCAACTCGTCGTTCTTCAAGTTTACTTTTTGGATATCACTTGCTGCAACGGCAGGATTGATGGTTGCTACCGGTACCGTTGGGTTTCCGGATGCTTGCTTTGCCGTTTTGGCTTCTTTTGCCAGCCTTGCTGCTTCTTCTTTTTGATCCTTAGTTTGGAAATAAAATAAGAATCCCATTAAAATCATGGAGAATACGAAGAAACTGATCAGTTGCTTCTTGTCTAAACCTTTGTTTTGTTCCATTTTAAATATTTAAAATTAAGCCTTTTGACCCGACTTAATAGGTGTTTAAAATTAAAGCGACAAAAATAGCGAATTTTTGATAATAAGTTGTTTTTAATTGTTGAAATTATCGGGTGATGAAGTGATAAAGTAATGCGGTAATGAAGTGATGTGGTGATGAAAGAAGAATAGACAGCCACGCAATACATTCAAAACTTTTATAGAGGGCAAGCCCAGAAGTTGTAGCCCAGATGGGAGCGGCATCCTTTTGCTTTGCCTTGGAATGCGGGTGGGAAGCAAAAGATAGAGCGGACAGCTGGACGGGTCTTGAAAAAAGCGACCCAATTGATGCTCCAAAAAAACTAATCGAACCCTTCGTCGAAGGGAAATTTGAGTTGTACGGAAATTTGTTTTTTCTCGTTGATGTTCAGGTTGGACATGGAGAGCCCCAAGAGGCGCACCGACTTGTTAAAAGGGCGCAGATCCCAGAGTTGCTGCACGATTTCTAAAAAATCTTGCCCATTTTCATAATAGCAGTCTTGTGTCTTGGATCGGGTGAATTGGGTAAAATCTTTGTATTTAATTTTTAGCGTGAGGGATTTGCCTTTTATTTCTTTTTTTTCCAGCCTTTGTTCCAGCTCCTCGCAAAGGATTTTCAGTTGGCTTTTCACTTCGGTATCGTCGGAGATGTCTTCCCAATAGGTGTGTTCTACAGCTACGGATTTTTGCAAACGATTGGCCTTTACCTCGCCTTTGTGTTCACCTCGAACGACATGGTAATAGTAGTAACCGCTTTTCCCGAAATGGCGCATGAGGAAGTCCAGGGATTTTTCCTTGAGCTCTTTCCCGGTAAAAATGTGGTGTTGGTGCATCTTGTTGGCAGTTACTTTCCCTATTCCGTAAAATTTTTCGATGGGCAAGGCTTCCATAAATTCTGCAATCTTATTGGGATGTATGGTTTTTTGTCCGTTGGGTTTGTTGATGTCCGAAGCCACTTTGGCCAAAAATTTATTGATAGAAATCCCTGCCGAAGCGGTGAGACCTGTTTTTTCGAAAATTTTCTGCCGGATTTCTCTGGCAATATCGTTGGCGGAGGCTATTTCTTTTTTGTTTTCGGTCACATCTAGATAGGCTTCGTCCAAGGACAAGGGTTCTACCAAATCGGTGTATTCGTGGAAAATTTCGTGGATTTGTTTTGAGATTTCTTTGTATCGTTGAAATCTGGGCAGGACAAAGATCAGTTGGGGACATTTTTCTTTGGCCTTTTTACTGGGCATGGCAGATCGGACGCCAAATTTTCGAGCTTCGTAGCTGGCTGCAGCTACCACACCACGGTGTTCGCCACCCACAACAATGGGTTTGCCTTTTAGTTCCGGATTGTCGTGTTGCTCCACCGATGCATAAAAAGCATCCATATCAACATGTATGATTTTCCGGTATTTCATCTTGCAAAAATATTGAAATTAGTATAAAAAACGCACGAAATACAAAGAGAGAGGAAAACTTAATGGCTGTAAAATGTACAAAAATGTACAAAAAGAGCATGAAAATTTCATTTACTTTTGCACCCAACAAAACACATATTTCAAATATTAGAAACTAATAACCATTCTCTATTGAAATTAAAAGAAATGCCCCAGCGATTGCTGAGGCATTTTTTATGCGGTAATAAGATGAATCTTACGCGTTTACATTGTTTGCTCCCAATACGAAAGGCTCTACTTCTTTGATCTCTCCGAATTGTTGTTCGTAGTTTGCGATATTTTGTTGAAGCGCATTCAATACTCTTTTAGCGTGCAAAGGAGCTAGGATTACTCTAGATCTTACCGTTGCTTGTTGTACACCCGGCATCATTTGGATGAAATCCAAGATGAATTCAGATGGAGAGTGATTTACTAAAGCTAAGTTACAATATACCCCAGCAGCTACCATTTCGTTAAGTTGAATGTTGATGTTCCCGTCTTGTGGATTTTGATTGTCCATGATAATTTTGTTTAAGTTAAATTTTTATATTAATAATTCTGGTTTCAAGTATGCAAATATATCATTTTACTTGAAACTTGAAACCAGAAATTAAAACTTTTTATTAGTTGATGTCTTCAAACTCTTTGCTTGAACCAACGATTACATTTTGGTAAGTTTTAAGACCTGTACCTGCAGGGATTCTGTGTCCTACAATTACATTCTCTTTCAAGCCGTTTAGGCTATCAACTTTACCGGCTACCGCTGCTTCGTTAAGCACCTTGGTTGTTTCCTGGAAGGACGCTGCAGACATGAAGGACTTGGTTTGTAGAGCGGCTCTTGTAATCCCTTGCAATACCGGAGTTGCGGTTGCAGGAAGCACCTCTCTTACTTGTACCAATTGTAGGTCTTCTCTCTTCAGCTTGGAGTTTTCGTCTCTCAATTCTCTTGCCGTAATCATCTGACCCGGTTGTAGGCTTGTAGAGTCTCCGGCATCTACAACCACCTTCATACCGAAGATGCGGTTGTTGTCTTCCAAGAAATCCAGTTTGTGTTCCAGAGCACCTTCTAAGAATTGTGTATCTCCACCGTCAACGATCAATACTTTGGTCATCATCTGTCTTACGATGATTTCGAAGTGTTTATCGTCAATTTTTACCCCTTGCAAACGGTACACCTCTTGGATCTCGTTTACCAAGTATTCCTGAACGGCTGTTGAACCTTTGATTCTTAGGATATCTTCAGGAGTGATGGATCCGTCTGAAAGTGGAGTTCCCGCTCTCACGAAGTCATTTTCCTGTACTAAGATTTGGTTGGAAAGTTTTACCAAGTAGGTTTTTCTTTCGCCAGTTTTCGCCTCAACGATCAATTCTCGGTTACCTCTCTTGATTTTTCCATACGATACAACGCCATCAATCTCAGTTACTACAGCTGGGTTGGATGGGTTACGCGCTTCGAAAAGTTCGGTAACTCTTGGAAGACCTCCGGTGATATCCCCTGCTTTTGCAGACTTTCTTGGGATCTTGATCAAAATTTTACCGGCTTTGATTTTCTCACCGTCGTTTACCATAAGGTGGGCCCCTACAGGTAAGTTGTATCCTTTTTGTTCAACACCTTTAGAATCTACAACTTTAAGCGTTGGTACGGCTTTTTTATTTCTAGATTCGGAGATTACTTTTTCTTCGAAACCGGTTTGTTCGTCGATTTCCAATTGGAAAGAAACCCCTTGGATGATGTCTTCGTACTCAATTTTACCAGAAGTTTCTGCGATGATTACCGCGTTATACGGATCCCACTTACAGATCACATCACCTTTTTTCACCTTATCGCCTGGTTTAACAGAGATTTCGGCACCGTAAGGGATGTTGGCCACCATCAATGGAGTTCTGGACTCGCTATCCGTTACCAAACGGAATTCAGTTGAACGAGAGATTACCACCTCACGAACATTTCCAAATTCGTCTTCGGAAGCGATTGTTCTAAGTTCGTCCATTTCCACGATACCGTCTCTTCTGGCAACGATGGAAGGATTAACAGAGACATTCCCCGCGGTACCCCCTTGGTGGAAGGTTCTTAGGGTAAGCTGTGTACCCGGTTCCCCGATGGATTGTGCTGCGATAACCCCAACGGCTTCCCCCATGTGGATAGGTTTACCTGTTGCCAAGTTTCTACCGTAGCATTTCGCACAGATCCCTTTTTTGGCCTCGCAAGTTAATGGAGATCGTACTTCTACGGCATCAATTCCGGCTTCTTCAATTGCTTTAGCCAACTCTTCGTTGATGATAGAGTCTGCGTGGCAAAGGATTTCGTCCGATTCTGGATCGTAGATATCGTGTAGGGATACTCTACCCAAGATTCTTTCAGAAAGTTTTTCAACGATTTCGTCATTTTTCTTCAGTGGAGTAATTTCAGTACCTCTTAGTGTACCGCAATCGTCTTCTGTAATGATAACATCTTGTGCTACATCCACCAATCTTCTGGTTAAGTAACCTGCATCGGCAGTTTTAAGAGCGGTATCCGCAAGACCTTTTCTCGCACCGTGGGTAGAGATAAAGTACTCCAAGATGGAAAGACCTTCCTTAAAGTTTGCCACAATTGGGTTTTCGATAATTTCGGCACCCACAGCACCCGCTTTTTGTGGTTTTGCCATCAAACCTCTCATACCGGACAACTGACGGATCTGTTCTTTAGACCCCCTCGCACCAGAGTCAAGCATCATATAAACGGAATTGAAACCACCTTGATCGGTTTTCATTCTACCCATAATCATTTCGGTAAGTCCGGCATTGGTATTGGTCCAAACATCAATTACCTGGTTGTATCTTTCGGTGTCTGTAATAAGACCCATGTTATAGTTTCCTGTAATTTCAGTAACGGTTTCAACCGCTTTGGCAATCATTCCTTTTTTCTCTTCAGGAACTACAATATCTCCGAGTGAGAAGGAAAGACCACCTTTGAAAGCGTTAGAATATCCTAAGTCTTTCATTTCGTCCAAGAATTTCACGGTAGTTGGGAAATCGGTTTCGGCCAAGATTCTACCAATGACATTTCTAAGTGACTTTTTGGTCAACAATTCATCGATGTATCCTACTTGTTTAGGAACGATTTGGTTAAACAAAATTCTACCCACAGTAGTTGGGATTAATTTCGTTACCAATTCTCCGTTTTCATCCTTCACAGGAAGTTTACATCTCACTTTTGCGTTTAGGGAAACTTGCCCTTCAGCATAAGCGATTTCTACTTCTTCTGGGGAATAGAAAGCAAGACCTTCGCCTTTCACTTTCATGGTTTCTGTAGAATCCAATTGTTTGGTCATGAAGTAAAGACCCAAAACCATGTCCTGAGAAGGTACCGTAATTGGCGATCCGTTCGCAGGGTTCAGGATGTTTTGAGAACCTAACATCAATAACTGAGCTTCCAAAATTGCTTCTGGACCTAATGGCAAGTGTACCGCCATCTGGTCACCATCGAAGTCGGCGTTGAATGCCGTAGTTACCAACGGGTGAAGTTGGATGGCTTTACCTTCGATCATCTTAGGTTGGAATGCTTGAATACCAAGTCTGTGAAGTGTAGGTGCCCTGTTCAATAGAACCGGATGACCTTTCATCACATTTTCTAAGATATCATAAACAACAGGTTCTTTTCTGTCGATGATTCTTTTTGCTGATTTTACCGTTTTTACAATTCCTCTTTCAATTAGTTTTCTAATGATAAACGGTTTGTAAAGCTCGGCAGCCATGTCTTTTGGAAGACCACATTCGTGCAATTGCAAGCTTGGTCCAACGACAATTACGGAACGAGCAGAATAATCTACCCTTTTCCCTAGTAAGTTCTGACGGAAACGACCTTGTTTCCCTTTTAGGGAATCGGATAAAGATTTCAACGGTCTGTTGGATTCTGACTTCACTGCAGAAGATTTTCTGGTGTTGTCGAACAATGAATCTACCGATTCCTGAAGCATACGCTTCTCGTTTCTTAGGATTACTTCTGGAGCTTTAATCTCCAACAATCTCTTCAAACGGTTATTTCTGATGATTACCCTACGGTAAAGATCGTTCAAATCTGATGTTGCAAAACGACCACCGTCCAACGGTACCAACGGTCTTAGTTCTGGTGGGATAACAGGAAGAACACGCATCACCATCCATTCTGGGCGGTTGATCATTCTGGTGTTGGCGCCTCTTAGGGCTTCAACAACATTCAGTCTTTTTAAAGCTTCTGTTCTTCTTTGTTTGGATCCTTCGTTGTGTGCTTTGTGTCTTAGTTCGAAAGACAAGGCATCCAGATCGATTCTTTTCAACAATTCCTCGATGGCTTCAGCACCCATTTTGGCGATGAATTTATTAGGATCGCTATCGTCCAAATATTGGTTCTCGATTGGAAGGGTATCCATGATGTCCAAATATTCTTCCTCGGTAAGGAATTCCATTGGGTCGAAATCTGAACCGTCGGCTTTTTTAGCTATACCTTGTTGTACCACTACATATCTTTCGTAGTAGATGATCATGTCCAATTTCTTGGAAGGCAAACCTAAAAGGTAACCAATTTTGTTAGGTAAAGAACGGAAGTACCAGATGTGAGCTACCGGCACTACCAAATTGATGTGCCCAACTCTTTCTCTTCGTACTTTTTTCTCGGTTACTTCTACCCCACAACGATCGCAGACAATCCCCTTGTAACGGATTCTCTTGTACTTTCCGCAAGCACATTCGTAGTCTTTGATGGGACCGAATATTTTTTCGCAGAACAAACCGTCTCTTTCCGGTTTGTGAGTTCTATAGTTAATCGTTTCCGGTTTTAGGATTTCTCCTCTGGATTCCTGTAAAATGGATTCCGGAGATGCTAGACCGATCGTGATTTTTGTAAATCTGCTTGATTTATTTTTATTTGACATAACTTTTTTAATTTTGAATTATAAATTTTAAATTTTAGATTAAATTTTCTTTAACAAAAAATTAAAATTATTCCTCAAGTCTTACATCAAGTCCAAGACCTTGCAATTCGTGAAGTAATACATTGAAAGATTCCGGAATACCAGGTTCTGGCATTGCTTCCCCTTTTGCAATGGCTTCATAAGTCTTGGCTCTACCCATAACATCATCGGATTTAACCGTTAAGATTTCTCTTAGGATGTTGGATGCTCCAAATGCTTCTAGAGCCCAAACCTCCATCTCTCCGAAACGCTGACCACCGAATTGAGCCTTACCTCCTAACGGTTGTTGCGTAATCAATGAGTATGGCCCGATGGAACGAGCGTGCATTTTATCATCTACCATGTGTCCCAGTTTCAACATATAGATTACCCCAACAGTTGCAGGTTGTGTAAATCTTTCTCCTGTACCACCATCGTAAAGGTGAGTGGATCCAAATTTCGGCACTCCGGCTTGTTCTGTATATTCGGTAATTTGCTCTAAGCTAGCTCCGTCAAAGATTGGTGTTGCGAACTTCAAGCCCATGTTTTTACCGGCCCAACCTAGTACGGTTTCGTAGATCTGTCCAATGTTCATACGAGAAGGTACCCCTAGTGGATTCAGAACGATATCTACCGGTGTTCCATCTTCTAGGAATGGCATATCTTCTTCACGAACGATTCTCGAAACGATACCTTTGTTACCGTGACGACCCGCCATTTTATCTCCTACATTCAGTTTTCTTTTCTTCGCGATATACACTTTGGCCAACTTCATGATACCTGCTGGCAATTCGTCCCCGATGGAAATAGCAAATTTCTCACGGTTTTTAACTCCGGAAATATCGTTGAATTTGATTTTATAGTTGTGGATCAATTGGTTGATCAAGTCGTTTTTGTCTTGGTCTACAGTCCAATCCAATCCGGAGATGTTCGCATAATCCTCAACAGATTGAAGCAACTTCAAGGTAAACTTTGCACCTTTACCGATTACTTCTTCTTCAAGATCGTTTTTCACACCTTGGGAAGTTTTTCCGCTTACCAAAGTATTCAATTTTTCGATCAAGGTATTTCTTAGCTCGGTAAATTGAACTTTGAATTTGTTTTCAATTTCTTCAAGTTTCAATTTTTCCTCGGCTCTTTTCTTTTTGTCTTTGATGTTTCTGGAGAACAATTTCTTGTTGATTACTACCCCTCTTAGAGACGAGTCTGCTTTTAGGGAAGCATCTTTAACATCACCTGCTTTGTCACCAAAGATGGCACGAAGCAATTTTTCTTCCGGAGTTGGGTCGGACTCTCCTTTTGGAGTGATCTTACCAATCATGATGTCACCAGGTTTCACTTCGGCACCGATACGGATCATACCGTTTTCGTCCAAGTCTTTGGTGGCTTCTTCGGAAATGTTCGGGATATCGGAAGTCAATTCTTCCATACCCAATTTGGTATCTCTAACTTCTAATGAATATTCATCAACATGGATAGAGGTGAACCAGTCTTCGCGAACTACTTTTTCGTTAATTACGATCGCATCCTCGAAGTTGTACCCCTTCCAAGGCATGAAGGCCACTACTAAGTTTCTACCCAATGCCAATTCTCCGTTTTCGGTCGCGTAACCGCCACAAAGAACCTGACCTTTTTCTACCGTTTCTCCAACTCTTACAATTGGTTTCAAAGTAATGGTGGTCGATTGATTGGTTTTTCTGAATTTCGGCAAGAAATAAGTTTTCGTTGCGGACTCGAATTGTACCAAATCTTCATCTTCGGTTCTGTCGTATTTGATGGTAATCTTTTCAGCATCTACATACTCAACAATACCTGTTCCTTCAGCATTGATCAATACTCTAGAGTCTGCGGCAACTTGTTTTTCCAATCCTGTACCTACGATTGGAGCTTCAGGCTTTAACAACGGTACTGCCTGACGCATCATGTTAGATCCCATCAATGCACGGTTCGCATCATCGTGCTCCAAGAATGGGATTAGAGATGCTGAAATACCCGAGATTTGGTTAGGAGCTACATCGACCAGGTCAACTTGGCTACCGTTAACAACCGGATAATCACCATCCAATCTTGCGATAATTCTATCGGTTTCAAATTCACCTTTATCGGACATTTCCACATTCGCCTGTGCGATTACTTTACCTTCTTCATCTTCAGCATTTAGGTAAATTGGAGCGTCATTAAGATTTACTTTTCCGTTTTCTACTGTTCTATATGGAGTTTCGATAAAACCAAGGTTGTTGATTTTTGCGAAAAGCCCCAATGAAGAGATCAAACCAATGT
This sequence comes from Amniculibacterium aquaticum, assembly GCF_003852705.1. GTDB lineage: Bacteria > Bacteroidota > Bacteroidia > Flavobacteriales > Weeksellaceae > Amniculibacterium > Amniculibacterium aquaticum. Next base: position 76,377 of record NZ_REFA01000007.1, on the reverse strand, counting down.
TTGGTCCTTCAGGAGTTTCGATCGGACAGATACGGCCGTAGTGCGTATGGTGAACATCTCGCACCTCGAAGCCGGCTCTTTCTCTTGATAAACCACCAGGTCCTAGAGCCGAAAGTCTTCTCTTGTGAGTCACTTCGGACAATGGGTTGGTTTGGTCCATGAACTGAGAAAGCTGGTTGGTACCAAAGAAGGAGTTGATAACAGAGGTTAGTGTTTTTGCATTTACCAAATCTACCGGAGTGAAGATTTCGTTGTCACGAACATTCATTCTCTCGCGGATGGTTCTAGCAATTCTAGAAAGACCAACACCAAACTGTCCTGCCAACTGCTCTCCAACGGTTTTAATCCTTCTGTTGGAAAGGTGGTCGATATCGTCCACTTCCGCTTTAGAATTCACCAATTCGATCAAGTGACGAACGATTGCGATGATGTCATCTTTTGTAAGAACTTCTGTTGAAGTTGGAATATTAAGACCCAATTTCTTGTTCAAACGGTAACGACCTACTTCACCTAGAGAGTATCTTTGTTCGGAGAAGAATAATTTTTCGATAATTCCTCTTGCAGTTTCCTCATCTGGCGGATCGGCATTTCTTAACTGTCTATAGATGTACTCTACCGCTTCTTTTTCGGAGTTGGTAGGGTCTTTTTGTAGTGTATTTTGGATGATGGAGAATTCTCCTGAATTTTCTTTGTGGATCAAGATGGTTTTAACACCGGCTTCCAAGATCAAATCCAAGTGTTCTTTTTCAAGAACGGTCTCTCTATCCAAGATAATCTCATTTCTTTCGATGGATACTACCTCTCCGGTATCTTCATCTACGAAATCTTCAAACCATGTATTCAAAACTCTTGCAGCCAAAACGCGACCTTCAACTTTTTTAAGGGCAGCTTTGGATACTTTTATTTCTTCAGCCAAGTCGAAAATCTGAAGGATGTCTTTATCCGACTCGTAACCGATGGCTCTAAGCAATGTAGTTAAAGGTAATTTTTTCTTTCTGTCGATATAGGCGTACATTACGCTGTTGATATCGGTTGTAAATTCCATCCAAGAACCTTTGAAAGGGATAATTCTGGAATAATACAATTTGGTACCGTTGGCGTGATAAGTCTGACCAAAGAAAACCCCTGGAGAACGGTGTAACTGTGTTACCACTACCCTTTCGGCACCGTTAATGATGAAAGATCCAGAAGGGGTCATGTACGGAACCGGACCTAAGTAAACATCTTGAATTACGGTTTGGAATTCTTCGTGTTCAGGGTCGGTACAATACAATTTCAATCTCGCCTTTAAAGGCACAGAGTAGGTTAGTCCTCTTTCCACACATTCGTTGATGGAATAACGAGGAGAGTCTACCAAATAATCTAGAAATTCTAATACGAATTGGTTTCTAGAGTCGGAAATTGGGAAGTTTTCTTCGAAAGTTTTGTATAGCGCTTCGTTTTTTCTAGCGTCTGGAAGTGTATCCAATTGGAAAAATTCCTTGAACGATTCGATCTGAATATCCAAGAAATCCGGAGTGATCACTTTTCCTTTCACGGCTGAGAAATTTACACGCTCGTGTTTTCTTTCGCTTTGCTGAGTTTTTGTTGTTTTACTCATAAAAATTTAAGAAAGTGGGGTTAAAAAATATTTTGATTTCACTAAAAAATATCAGAAACTCTATTTGAATAAAATATAAAATTAAAATTCTAGCTTTCTAAGATTGGATCGGTTGATTTTTGGCGCAATCAGAATTTTCCGTTTCTTATGATCTTTAGAATTTTAATTAAATAATTAAAAAAATATGATTTCTAAGTGCAACACCGGTATATCTTTTCACGATGTAGTGCAAAATATTTTTCTTGAATTTTTGCTTTGGGCGATAAAAGGACATAGATCCCTAAAACACGAAATCCCTTCCGGATCTACCGAAAGAGTTGAATTTCAATATTTTACTGATTTACAAACAATTATTAGCGCCAAAAGGAGTGCAAATTTAGGAAAATTAATTCATTTCCACAAGTAAAAAACCATCTCCGAAGAGATGGTTCTGTTATAAAATTTTGTTAAAAATAAATTTAACTAAGTCGCTTACGGCTTCCAGAAGCTCCAAACTTTACCGTTGAAAACAGCGAGTTGTTTTGTGGTGGCGTCGTAAACCATTACACCCGGTTCTGGGTTGATGATGTTCTGGTGTGGACTTGGAACTTTTGGTAAAATCATGGCCTTGTTGGCGTCTTCCAGAACTAAAATTCCGGGAGTTGCTGTTGGGGTTCCAATCGCAGCCTTTGCATCAGGCTTGTCCGTTAATGATGCCTGAAGTGTGATGTTCACCACTCCTGTGGTATCGTAATTCGCCTGTCCGTCAACGGTTGTGGTTTCATTTTTTGTTAAATTAAACCAGCTTCCGTCAGCTTTACGGTACTTCATGATTTTATCACTAGTATCAAATAAAATGGTTCCCTGTTGCATATTGGTTTGTGGTGTTGCCCAAGGAACGATAATTCCTCTTGCTTGCCCTGCTACATAATCTCCGAATTCAAGTGAAACGGAAGTATTGGTTACCGATGACTTTCCGATCGCTACCTGCGCAAATGCGCAAGTAGATACCGTAAGTGTTAGTAATGCTATAATGTTTTTCATTTTGTCTTTTGTTTTAATTTTTTTTGTTGAATTAAAATTTTAACCTTTTAAATCTAATTATGGGCAAGCCGGTGTTGAGTAACAAGACCAAACTGTTCCGTTGTAGATTTTCAAACACTGTGCTGTAGTATCGAATACCATCATTCCTTCCACAGGGTTGGCGATATCTGTGGTAGGGTTCGCCACTCTGTTCACTACAAATCCTTTGGTTTTGGCTTCAAGAACTGTCCAAGCACTTTGTCTTACCATTGGCCAGTTGCTGTTGTCGGCTCCTGCTCTGCCTAATGCCGTGATACCGTGGTTTGAAGGTACGGCTGTTACGGAAGTGACAGGAAGTTTATAGCAATATCCTGCAAGTGCATCTAAGCTGGTTAAATACAATGTTGCCTGATCACATGCTTGAGGCGTGCCGTTATCGCAAATTGTGTAAGGTACTACTACAGTTCCTACAAATGTTGCATTCGGTACGAAACTGTAAGTTCCGTCTGAATTAAGAGTCAATGCTCCCACTCCAGGAATGTTCGTTGCTGAGCCGATTGTTATAGCGGTTGTTGTTCCTCCGAAACTTGCGCTTGCTGCAGTAACTGCAGAAGTGTTTCCTTCAGGATCAGTATCATTTGTTTTCACATTTCCTGTCATTGAAGATCCTTTCGGAGCGGTATTCGCATCGTCGTTTGCATAGGTATTGTTTACTCCTGCAACATTAGGATATACTGTGATATTGATATCCGCAGTACTTGTTCCGCCGTTTCCGTCAGAAACTGTATAACTGATTGGGTTTACTGTTCCGACAAATCCTGCAGCCGGTACAAAAGCGTAGGTTCCGTTTGCATTCAACGTTATAGTTCCTGCATTTGCAACAGGGTTTCCTGCTGCATCTATTCCTGAAACCACTGTCGCAGTGCCCAAAGTTACACTAGTTCCTGTCTGAACGATAGTAAGCATATTTCCGTCCGGATCGCTGTCATTGGATAATGCATTGGAAGAAACTGGAGTTCCTGATTCTGTGGCCGCAGTATCATTCTGAGCAATTGGATTGTCATTTGATGTTGTATTCACCGATGGAATTACGGAAATTTCCAACGTTGCCGTATCTGTACTTCCAACTGAATTTACCGCAGTGTAATTTACCGGAACTGTTCCTGTAAATACTGTTGCCGGCGTAAAAGTATAGGTTCCATCCGCATTCAAAATCATTGATCCTGCCAATGTTCCTGTTGAAGTGTAAACTTGTGTTGCAGTTCCCAATGGAAGAGGAACGGTTGCTCCTGCAGCATTAATATACGTTGCAGACTGAACTGTAATTGTACTTCCGGCTTCATCATTCGTCAATACATTTCCTGAAACTGGGGTGTTTATTGGCGTCTGGTTGATGTCGTTAACAGCATCAATGAAACATACCGTAACCAAAGCATCCTGAGAACTGCCTAATCCCTGTCCTACATCTGAACCTACATCTGCCAGTCCGCCCGCATTTACCAAATTAGGAACTCCGTTTGCATTTACTGAAAGTGTTCCCGTTCCATTTGCACCAACATTAATTGCACCAGATGCAGACAAATGTGTAGCCAAAACGTTTTCGTCTCCTTCTATAGCATCCGGACAACCATCTCCGTCACTATCTAAATCTAAATAATCAGGAGTTCCATCATTATCTGTATCCCTACAACCTTCAACTTTACCGTCATCAAAATTAGCATCATTATTCATATAACCAACGAATGAATATGTACCAGGAGTTAGTGTTACAGTTCTTTTTACAAAAACCCAAGGAGCAATCTCACTTCCGCCAATTGCAGAAATTGCAATTGATCCCGATGTGTCAACCAAAGTACCCCCAATGCCATTTGAACCAGTATATATAGACAAGCTAGCATTTCCATAGACATTATCTCTAGAAGAAAAATACCCAGAATAAGTAACAGTGGTTGTGCTAGGAATTGTAAATACTTGATAGAAACTATTAGATCCATTTGTAATATCTAGATAATGCTGAAGAACCCCAGCTCCAGTTGAAGGGTCAGCATCTTCAAAAGGACCGCTACTACCATAATCATAACCTCCAGCTCCATCTACTTGTACAACGTTAGCAGCATTACCAGGTCCTAGTATCCACGGAGCTATAGAAACGCCAATATTATTACCATTTGACAAACCAGATATATTTTCAAATCCAGAAAGTTGTAAAATATTTCCACATTCTGCAGTATCTAAAATACCATCATTGTCATCATCTAAATCTGTAGAATCTGGCACCCCATCACCATCAGAGTCTAATGGCACTGTAACAGTAACTTTTGCAGGCTCACAACTTGAAGGAATACTAATCCTACATATTCCATACACAATAGTATAAACTCCAGCTGGTGTACCAGCTGCTACAGAAACTATACCAGATGTGTTTAAGGTTACTCCAGAATTGGTGCTAGATACTTGTGTAATGGTAACATTAGAAGTAGTGGCTGCTGCACCATCAAATTGCTCAAAATCATTTGCTAAAACATTGGTGGCAGAAGAACTGCCTGCAAAAATTGTGAACGCATCATCATTTGCCTGGGGTGGAAATGTACCGTCTATATTAGGACAAACACCAATATTAGTTACCAAAGGTGCAGAACAGTTTGCAGCTGCTATACAATCAAAAGTAACATTTGCTCCAGCTTGTGTAGTGGTAGTGCCAGTAGAAGTAACATAAGTAGGGGTAGCATTAAAAACGAGTGATGATACACCACCAGTCTTTTTAAAATCTAGATTAGGACCTACATTTGCAGTATTATTTGTTAATATAGTTGCTACTTCAAAATATCCTTTCTTTGAGGAACTGCTTGGTCCTCTTAACCAGCCATCACCTTGATAGGTGTTAAATTTTACAAGACCTTCATTATAAATAGTACTAGTTGTGCCATTATTATTGGTTGATCCTCTAGAATCTAGAATTCCATAATTTTCAAAACTACTGCCAGTTGGTAAATCTAAACTACCACCACTACCGGAAGTTGAAACATTAAAATTCCCAGTATTGATTACCCTACCACCGCCTAGATCAAACCCATTAGAAGAGTTTATGGTACCACAATTTATGTAAGTGCTGGTTGCGTTATTGTTATAACTTAGTCCAATATTGATGGTTTGCCAGTTTCTAAAAGTAGTGTTTCCTTCAATATTAATGTTGGATCCAATCGTAAGAGTGCCATAATTATCAACAATGTTTGTAGCGCCACTATCTTGAAATTGTAAAGCGTTTACTTGCATCGTTCCAAAGTTATTTAATGTATTATTTGAACCACCATTGAAACTAAAGTTATTGTTGCCAGTGCTTCCTGCTTTCAAAAGACCATTTGATTGAATATTAATGGTTAGATTAGCATCAATATTAGTGGTTTGATTAAAATGCAATGTACCACCAATTTCAAATGTAATGTTATCACCAGTAGTTGTTGTTACATCATTTTGAATAATTACAGTAACACCTGGTGCTACACATATTTTACTGTTGTTTTCAAATGTTACATCTCCAAGAGTTGTATTAGTAGTAAAACAAACAGTACTATTAGCAGGAAATGTATAATTGCCAGATGATACTGGGTTTGTTACTGTACAACCTGTACATTGTGAGTAATAATTTGCAGAAAATATTAAGGTTAATATCAACGCAAAAATTTTAGAAAAATTTGTTATCATTGTTGTTTTTGTATATTATTATATGAGGTGTTTAAATTTTAATGAAATTAAAAATCTAAACAAATGTTTAATTTTGTTAGCAATTTTTATACCAAATCACTAGGTGGAGGACGTGCAAATAAAGAGTCATTTGCTTTTTTAGAAAGATAAAAGAGATATAGAATGTTATCTTTAGTCTGGTAATTAACTAAAGCTATTTTCCAGCTGTTTTCTGGTTTTAATAAAGATTCATTTCTATTATTAGACCCGTTGGTACATTGCTTTTGGAGTATGATTGTTATTTCAAAAGAACTGCTAGATTCTGAGTTTGTATTGCAAAATAAAGCAGAGTTTTTAATGTTTTCGAACTTTTTTAACGAATTATCTTTTGCTATATTTTTCTTCGTGTAAACCTTTTTTTTGTTTTGGTTAACATCAATTTTGGTGATTAGGAATTTTTCTTCTTGTGAGTAAGTTTTTGTGGATGAAGAAGTAATTACTGTAATTTTATTATCAGTATGTTCTGTTATAATAGTAGCTCCTTCTGAAATATGAATATTTTCTAACCCAGTAACAACAGACTCTTGGAAAAGTAAACCCGAACAGACCAAAAGAAATGCTACAATAAAACAACGATAAGAAACCCCAGAAAAGAAATCCTTTAGTTTTAAGTTCCTTTCTAGGACGGAGTTTTTATAAAAATAAATTTTCCCCACCTTTATTTGTGTTTTATTAGCGCAAAGGTAAAAAAAATTACTACACCAATCAGCAAGCCAAAAGAATATTTTATGTAGTACATTTGTTCAGCAAAAAGATTTTCTAAAAGAGAGGGTATTACACATATAGAATCCCCCTTTCAATCACTGTGAAAAAGAGAACCTCAATACAATTAACGGTTGTCTATAATGATTTCGTTTCAATTTCAACAATAGAGCATCTTCAATATGTATATCTCAATCGGGGGTATTAAAATTCACAAAAAAAGGTGCAATAAATTGCACCGTTTCTCGATATTTGAAACTGAAAATTATTTCAATTCAACTTCAGCACCAGCTTCTTCTAATTGTTTTTTCAAAGCTTCAGCTTCGTCTTTAGGAACACCTTGCTTGATTGGAGAAGGAGCACCGTCTACGATGTCTTTAGCTTCTTTAAGACCAGCACCAGTTAAATCTTTAACCAATTTAACAACAGCTAATTTAGAAGCACCTGCAGATTTCAAAATTACATCGAAATCTGTTTTTTCTTCAGCAGCATCAGCACCACCACCAGCAGCTACAACTACAGCAGCAGCAGCAGGCTCGATTCCGTACTCATCCTTAAGGATAGTTGCTAATTCATTTACATCTTTTACCGTTAGGTTAACAAGCGTTTCCGCTAAATTCTTTAAATCTGACATTTTTTTAATGTTTTTTGTTGAACGATTATGTTTATTTTTTTTGAGAGTCTTTCTCTATGCCAAGTTTAGACTTGGACTTTTGTTATGAGTAAAATTACTCAGCTGAAGCTTCTGGAGTTTCAGTAGCTTCTGCTGCTGGAGCCTCTTCCACTGCTGGAGTTTCGGCAACAACTTCTTCAGCAACTGCACCTGCAGCTTCTGCTTTGTTTTGCAATGCAGATACCAATCTTTGGATAGGAGATTGAAGCAATCCGATGATTTCTCCAAGCATTTCTTCTCTAGATTTGATATTTGCAAGAGTTTCTAGGTTGTTATCTCCTAAATAGAAAGTTTCTTGTACGAAAGCCGATTTCAAAGCTGGCTTAGTATCCTTCTTTCTGAAGTCTTTGATTAATTTTGCTGGAGCGTTAGCCGTTTCAGCAACCATCAAAGCAGAGTTACCTTTGAATGTACCGTACATTTCAGAGAAATCTACATCCAATTGTTCCATTGCTTTTTGTAGCAATGTATTTTTTACCACTTTTACAGTGATGTTATTTTTAAATGCTTGTCTTCTGAAATCAGATGTTTTTTGAGCATTCAAACCTTCAAGATCAGCTACATAAACAACTTTAGCATCCTGAAGCAAGTCTTTGATCTCTTGTATTGCTACAACTTTATTATCTTTTGTCATTGTCTTTAGGATTTATTATTAGTTTACAGCTTTTGTATCAATTGCAATACCTGGGCTCATTGTAGAAGACAAATAGATTGACTTCACATAAGTACCTTTAGCAGCAGTTGGCTTCAATTTCATAAGAGTTTGCAACAATTCAGTAGCATTTTCTTTCAATTTATCAGCATCGAAAGATACTTTTCCAATTGCAGCATGGATGATACCGTATTTGTCAACTTTGAAATCGATTTTACCAGACTTTACTTCAGAAACCGCTTTTCCAACTTCTAGGGTTACAGTACCGGATTTAGGGTTTGGCATTAGACCTCTTGGACCTAACACTCTACCTAATGGACCTAATTTACCCATTACAGCTGGCATGGTTACGATAACATCAACATCTGTCCAACCTTCTTTAATTTTTTGAAGATATTCGTCTAGACCCACATAGTCAGCACCTGCAGCTTTAGCTTCAGCTTCTTTATCTGGAGTTACCAATGCCAATACTTTAACATCTTTACCAGTTCCGTGAGGAAGAGATACTACACCTCTTACCATTTGGTTTGCTTTTCTAGGATCTACACCCAATCTAACTGCGATATCAACAGAAGCATCGAATTTAGCAGTATTTACTTCTTTTACCAAAGAAGTACCTTCTACTAAACTGTATACTCTACCTTTCTCTACTTTGCTTAAAGCTTCTTTTTGCTTTTTTGTTAATTTTGCCATTGTAATTAGTTTTAAGCGTTAGTTGGTTTAGTTCCTGTTACTCTTACACCCATAGATCTTGCTGTACCAGCAACCATTGTAAGGGCAGAATCCATGGTGAAGCAGTTCAAATCACTCATTTTATCTTCGGCGATTTTTTGTACTTGTGCCCATGTTACAGCACCTACTTTGTTTCTGTTAGGTTCTCCAGAACCGCCCTTGATCTTTGCAGCTTCCATCAATTGGATTGCAGCAGGAGGTGTTTTGATTACGAATTCAAAAGATTTGTCTTCGTACACTGTAATTACTACAGGCAAAACTTGTCCTGGCTTGTCTTGGGTTCTTCCGTTAAATTGCTTACAAAACTCCATGATGTTCACACCTGCAGAACCCAATGCTGGACCTACTGGTGGAGAAGGGTTAGCAGCGCCACCTTTCACCTGAAGTTTTACCATTTTAAAGACTTTTTTAGCCATTTTATGATTTTTAAATTTTGAATATTAAATGAGTTTGGAAGCATTTATTATTCATACCGAATTGTTTATCTCACTTCACAAGACGGTATTTTGGTTTGCAAAAGTATGAATAATATTTTATATGCAAAAATATTTTACAAAAAAAATAAGCTAACTGTTTTCAGAAAGCTTATTTATTTTTTTAATAGTTCATTAAACTATTTTTTCTACTTGCATATAGTTGAGTTCCATTGGTGTTTTACGACCGAAGATAAGTACAGAAACTTCAATTTTTCTTTTATCTTCAAGGATTTTTTCAATGGTCCCGTTAAATCCGTTAAACGGTCCATCAATAACTTTTACAGTTTCTCCAACCAAGTATGGAATGGCAATATCTTGTGCAAATTCAGATAATTCATCTGCTTTACCAAGCATTTTATCCACTTCATGTTTTCTCATCGGCACTGGATCGCCACCTTTGGTTAAGCTCAAGAAAGAAATTACGCCCGGAATATTTTTAATTACATGGGGTACTTCTCCTAACAAATTAGCTTCTACCATTAAGTATCCTGGATAGAAGGGTCTTTCTTTAACCGACTTCTTTCCATTTTTTACTTGGATTACTTTTTCCATCGGAATAACTACTTGAGTTACATAGGCTTCAAAACCCAATCTTCTCATTTCATTCTCGATGTAGTTTTTCACTTTATTTTCCTGTCCGCTAACTGCTTTCAGCACATACCATTTCAAATCGTTCATAGGTGGAAAATATTTAATTAATTAAAGACATTAATTAACATCGCGATGATATTTCTTAAGGATTTAGAGAAAACTTCGTCTACTCCAAAAGTAAATACCGACAAGATAAGTGTAGCAACAGAAACTACGATAGTAGAAGACTGTAGCTCTGGCCATTTTGGCCATTCTACCTTTTCTTTAAACTCGGTAATAGATCCTTTTATAAAATTTGCTAAACTCATTGTTCTTTTATTTGCACGGGCACAAGGACTCGAACCCTGATCAACGGTTTTGGAGACCGGTATCCTACCATTGGACGATGCCCGTAGATTAAAATAGTCCCGCAAGTTTCCTCGCGGAACTATTTAATATTTTAGATTGATTAGTCGATAATTTCAGTAACCTGACCTGATCCAACTGTTCTACCACCTTCTCTGATCGCGAATCTAAGACCCTCGTTAAGAGCGATTGGTTGCAACAATTCTACAGTGATCTCTAAGTTATCACCTGGCATTACCATTTCTACACCTTCTGGTAAGAAGATCTCACCTGTAACATCGGTAGTTCTAACATAGAACTGAGGACGATATTTGTTGTGGAATGGAGTGTGACGACCACCTTCTTCTTTAGAAAGGATATACACAGATGCTTTGAATTTTTTGTGAGGCTTCACAGAATCTTTCTTAGCGATAACCATACCTCTCTTGATGTCAGTTTTTTCAATACCTCTCAACAATAGACCAACATTATCACCAGCTTCACCTCTATCTAGGATCTTTCTAAACATCTCAACCCCTGTAATTGTAGAAGTCAATTTTTCATCACCCATACCTACGATATCAACAGGATCACCAGTATTAACAACACCAGCTTCGATTCTACCAGTTGCTACAGTACCTCTACCTGTAATAGAGAACACATCTTCGATAGGCATCAAGAATGGCTTATCTGTATCTCTTACCGGCTCGTCGATCCACTCATCAACAGCATCCATCAAAGTCTCAACAGATTTGAACCATTGATCTTCAGTGTTCGCAGGAGATGCAGTAGCAGCAGTTAGTGCTCCTAAAGCTGAACCTTGGATTACTGGAGAGTTATCACCATCGAAATCGTAAGTTGACAACAAGTCTCTAAGTTCCATTTCAACAAGCTCTAACAATTCTGGATCATCCACCATGTCAACTTTGTTCATGAAAACAACAATCTTAGGTACATTTACCTGACGACAAAGCAAGATATGCTCTCTAGTCTGAGGCATTGGACCATCTGTTGCAGCACATACTACGATAGCACCATCCATCTGAGCAGCACCCGTTACCATGTTCTTAACATAATCCGCGTGACCTGGACAGTCAACATGCGCATAGTGTCTTTTTTCAGTTTCGTATTCGATATGAGCAGTATTGATAGTAATCCCTCTTTCTTTTTCTTCCGGAGCAGAGTCAATTGCAGAGAAGTCTTTTTTCTCAGCAAGACCTTTACTTGACAATACAGCAGAGATTGCTGCAGTAAGCGTAGTTTTACCATGGTCAACGTGACCAATAGTACCAATGTTCAAGTGTGGTTTGTTACGATTAAACGTTTCCTTTGCCATGATTTTATGTTATTTAATATTAATTTATCAAATTTTCGGTTTGCAAATATAGTATTTTTTTGAATACCAAAACTTTTTTTAATAAAAATTTATTCAATTTTATTAAAATCTCGCATTGATATCAATAGCAACCGTTTTCAGAGTGCAAATGTAAGGAAATATTTTCTTTTACAAAATGATGTTTTTTAACTTTTTAGAAAAAATTAACACTTCTACTATCCATCTACAGAATTTAATCCTATTAATAAGCCTTGTTTCCACGATGATCTTATTTACCAAAAAGCAATGTAAATCGATTTGTCCCTTTCATTGGGTTGCAATAGGCAACTTTTCCTTTGTGAAAATCCATGATTCTTTTCACAATAACCAAGCCCAAACCCGATCCCGGAACATTCTGTACATTTTCTCCACGAGAAAAAGGCTGAAACATTTTCTCTTGCTTTTCCTTTGTAATGGCACTTCCTTTTGAATCTACATCAATCCTCAACCCCGTTTCGGTTTCATCAACAAGTACATCCACCTTGGGTTGATCTGAATAAAGCGCTGCGTTTTTCAATAAATTAATTAAAACTATTTCCAGCAGAGACTTGTTCCCCATGATGCTAAAGGTATAGTCCATTTGAACATTTTCGACGATTAAAAAATTCATTTCCAATTCCGGAAAATTGGATTTCACCTTTTGATAGGCATCAAAGATTACCTCATCTACCCTAACCTCTTCAAAAGTGTTCACCTTATTTTGATCCTCCATTTTTGCCAACAGCAATAGCGACTGCGTTAGATCCGAAAGCTGATATACTTCTTGAAGAATCTTATCAACCCGCAAACGATCTTCATGAGACACGGATTTTTCATGCGACAAATTTTCCAACTGAAATGCCATCCTGGCCAAAGGTGTCCGAATTTCGTGCGATGCACTTGCCGTAAATCCTTTCTGAGCTTCGAAGACTACATTCAAACGACTTAGCATGATGTTAAACGATTTGGTCAATGTTGCAATCTCGTCACCGGAATCTGTAAAATGTATAGGACTCAATTCATGACTCGAGGTGATGTCTTTAATTTTTGTGTTCAGCACCTCCAAAGGCAACAGGTATTTCCCCATGAAATAATAACTCAGAAAGCCAATACTTAACCCTGTGATTAAAAACGAAAAGAGTAATAAATATTTCAAATAATTCAGTTTTGCCACTCCCGTTATGTCTTGAGCACTGGTCAGTATGTAGTAGTTTCTACGGTTAATCTTTCGCAATGCGGCATAAATATCCGGTGAGCCGCCTTCCTTATAAATGGTATTGTTGGCGTCTAAATCTTCTAAAAGATGATCGTCCCAGTGGATAACATCGTCTTTCACCGTGCTGTAGATGAGTTTTTTTTCTTCATTAAAGATCAGAATCTGTTCGTTGAGCAAAACATTGTCCGAATTTTCATTAAAAAAAACAGGAGCCTCTTCATCAAAATCTTTGGATTGCTCGATAAAACGAACGGTAAAAACCAAACGCTGCTTGAATCTGTTTTCGAATTCGTCCCGTCTGAAATCGCTGAAAGAAAAATAGATAACCACCATGACCACCGCAAAAAGGATGGAAAACACGATGCTGATTCTGATGGCTATTTTTCGTTTTAAAGACATCTCTTCTTGCTTAGATTGAACTCATGTAATATCCAAATCCCGAACGGGTATGGATGAGTTTGGTTGAAAAATCTTTATCAATTTTTTTTCTTAAAAAATTAATATACACCTCAACGGTATTGGTATTGGTATTAAAATTATGCTCCCATACTTGCTCGGTAATTTCTTGCTTGGAGACAATCTTTCCTTCGGCTTCGGCCAAGAATACCAAAAGTTGAAATTCTTTTAAAGTCAGGGTAATTTCTTTTCCGCAACGGGTCACTTTTCTCTGCGGCTTGTTGATGACCAAATCTTCAATCCGGATCACATCCGAAGGTTCTTCTTTAGATGTCCTGCGGAGCAAGGAGTTTATTTTCATCCACAATTCATCAAAATGAAAAGGTTTCACCAAATAATCATCGGCATATCGGTTGTACGCATCCATTTTATCCGAAAGTTCGCCGTAGGCAGAAATCATCAGTATGGGCACCAAAACATCTTCTTTTCGGATCATCGAACAAATATCCAAACCATTTCCGTTGGGCACATTGATGTCCAATAGAAAAACATCGTAGTTGTCCTTTTTAAATTGATCTACAAACTGATCGCCGGAATAGACCTTGGTACACACCGTATTTTTTTGTTCTAAAAATTTTGAAATCTCAGATGACAGTATCAGATCATCTTCTAACAAAAGAATATTCATAAAAATTATTGCCTACACAAAAGTACGAAATAATCCTTGTTTTTTCTGTTTCGACCCATCATTGTGTCGCATCCATTTTTTTAATTAAACAAATAATTGGTTGACAGCAAAAAGCTTATCCATTATTTTTCAATTCTTACGGGAAACCGTAATATTTATCGCGGTTGAAGATTTATATTTGCGGCAATTTTTTAAAAAACAATAACCATGAAAACTCTTTCTTTTTTCCTGCTGATGATCGCAGGAACACATGCTTTTGCGCAAAACAATCCCATTAAGACCAAATGGTCGGTGAGCGATGGAAGTATCAAACTTTTCACCCTAGGAGGCTATAGCTATCAATACACAAAAGTAGGCGATCCCAGTGTTACCGGTACTGCTACGGTAAACTCTGGACTGAACACCATTGCCCTTCCTATAGCTGGAGATTACATTTTGGACATTACCCCAAGCGGAACTTTAAATTTGTCTTTGGACACCCCGCATTGAATTATAATGACAATTATGAGATAAAAGAATTGCAACAATGGGGGAATGTACAATGGTTTAACGACCTCTCCAGTTCTTTCCAAGGATGTCCTGATTTACAAATAACCGCTACCGACATCCCGAACTTTTCCAATGTGACCAGCATGGCAAAAATGTTTTCGTATTGTTATGCCATCACGACCATACCCAACATCAACCAATGGAATGTCAGCAATGTTACGGATATGTCTAGTTTATTTTCTAGCTGTACCAACTTTAATGCTCCGATTGGCTCTTGGAATGTAAGCAATGTTACAAACATGTTCAGCATGTTTAGTAGTGCTGATAATTTCAACAGCGACATCAGCAATTGGAATGTAAGCAATGTTACCAATATGCAAAACATGTTTTATTATGCTACAAATTTCAACGGAAACCTCAGCAGTTGGAATGTAAGCAATGTCACCAACATGTCCAGCATGTTTCAATCGGCATACAACTTCAACAGCAACATCAGCAATTGGAATGTAAGCAATGCTACTCAAATCTACAATATGTTTACCAATGCCTTCAACTTCAACCAAGACTTGGGTAGTTGGGATATTAAAGCATATAATTTATTAGACTTTCTATCAAACACCGGTATGACTTGTGAAAATTATTCCAAAACCCTGATGGGATGGGCCAACAACCCAAACTTCCCACAAAACGGAACTATGAAAGCCGACAACATCTTGTACGGACCACAAGCACAAACCTACAGAAACATCTTGATCAACACCAAAGGCTGGAGCATCTCTGGAGATGTGTACGACAGCTCTTGTGTTACCAACCTTGCCAACCAAGAAATAAGTGCTGCAAACCCAATAAAGCTATACCCTACCCCAACCACAGGAGAACTGTTTATAGAATCGCTTTCTAAAACAACGGCTCAACTTTTTGACATGACCGGAAAAAAAGTGAAAGAACTTTCTCTAAACAAAGGGAAAAACACCATAGACCTTAGGCAACTGATCAACGGCATGTACATCATCAATATTGACGGCAAACCGTACAAAGTGATTAAGAAATAAAGACTATGCGCTTGTAAAAAGAGACTTTCAGAAATGTAAGTCTCTTTTTTTTGTTTTTTTATTTCAATAAAAAACAAAAACTATTTTCAGCCATTCCTCACCCTGTAGCCAAAGCCCAACAACTAAGCTCGTATTTTTTGCAATCCTTGCCACCCCCACCAATAGGCGTTAATTGTTGTATCCATCGGTGTTATAACGAAAAAAAAGGCACTCGATTGAGTACCTTAATTTTTCACTTTGTGGAGTTGGAGGGATTCGAACCCTCGTCCAAACAAGCAACACGCAAGCTTTCTACATGCTTATTCTGCAATTGATTTTCGACCAAAAACAGAGCACAGACACCCAATTTTCAGCTTATCTTCTAAGATTTTCGATCACCAACCGAAGCTTTTAGTGACTTATTCCTGCATTGCTATGCCCCAGAATCAAATGCCGCAGAACAGAGCATTTGTGAGACATCTTGCCTCCTTACTATCTTCGGGAGAACGCTTGAATCCTACTAAACTTCAGATTAAGCAGCAAGAGCGAACTCTTCGTTGCCAGTTAAAATGTTGTAGCAAGGGATTAAAGAGATCGCGCTACGGTTCTCTGCATGCTTACTTACCCATTGGTCTTGCTGTCGAAACCAGTCAACCCCATGTTTAAGTCTTGCAAAAGTACATTATATAATTGTGGAAATCAAGTTATACATTCAAAAAAACATCAATCTCTATTTTTCAACAAAATCCATCCTGTTTTTTCAATCAGCTTAGAAGAAATAGGATCTTTCCAATGCAATTGATACCAATAAGTTGCCGTTGGCAATGGATAGTTGATGTACTGACCGTTCCAAATGTAATTGGACTTACTGGCTTTGAAAACCGGTTTTCCGTATCGATCGTAGATGCCTCCACCAAAATTGTCATATTTTGCCAACTCTGCAAAACTGATGGTATCGTTGTTGCCATCGTTGTTTGGAGTAATCAAATTCGGAATGTAAACGGTAAAATACAGTACGGAATTCGAGCAATTCATTCCTTGATTTCTTACCGTAATGGTATAGTTCATATTGCTTTCAATACCGGAAAAGACATTAGAACTTTGCCATGTAGCTCCATGATCCAATGAATATTCCAACGGTGTCCCTTGCGGATTGGTCGCTGTAATGGTCAAAGTATGGTTTTCGAAAACCACTTCTTTAATTTCGGGAACAACGGTATAAGTAACAATTGCGGTAACGGATTTGGTACAAGTTCCGTTATCAATCACCACAGAATAAGTCCCCGGAAGCACAACATCTATGGTCTGACTTGTCTGTCCCGTACTCCACAGATAGGTATAGTTAGGACCTGCACCTGCATCCAAAGTCAGAGCATCGCCTTTACACATGTGTCCGTTTTGAAGTACAGATACAATCGCAGGAACCACTTCAATGGTAATATTGGTAGGATTGGCGGCAGCACAACCGTTTGCTCCAACCCCCGTTACAGAATAAGTTGTTGTAACATCTGGGGTAACCGTTTGTGTATTTCCGTTTCCTGTAAGTCCAGTCCAAATATAGGTAACAGCACCTGCTGCCGTCAAAATTACCGATTGTCCTTTACAAATTTTTATGGAAGAGGCATTCACCGCAATGGTTGGTGGAGTAATGTTTTTAACAACCACCACCTGACTTTGAGCCGAGCAACCGTTAGGGTTTG
This sequence comes from Amniculibacterium aquaticum, assembly GCF_003852705.1. Classification (GTDB taxonomy): domain Bacteria; phylum Bacteroidota; class Bacteroidia; order Flavobacteriales; family Weeksellaceae; genus Amniculibacterium; species Amniculibacterium aquaticum. Next base: position 59,010 of record NZ_REFA01000007.1, on the reverse strand, counting down.
GACTGGTAATGGTCAGCGTGTAAGTTCCTGCTGCATTCACCACAGGTGTTGTTGTATTGGCACCCGAAACAATATTTCCACCCCCAGAAGCCGTCCAAAGTAAGGTAGAATTTGGCACAAAAACAGAATTTGAAGCATTCAAGGTGATTTGTGAATTGGTACAGTTAATTTGTCCAGGAGTTGCAATATTAATCACAATCGCCGGATCCATGGTTACCGTAACCGATTTCTGAAACACACAACCAGAAGGAGTCGTCACCGTAACGGTATAAACACCGGGAGTTGTAATGAGCGTTGTATTGCCGTTGGCACCGTTTGACCAAGAAAAGATGTTCGAAGTTCCATCCGCTGTAGCCGTAAGCGTTGTCGAACTTCCTTGACAGAAATTAAGATTTCCTGTTATTTGTATGTTAGGATCTGGAGTCGACACCAAAGTTACCGATGCTGTATTTCCTGTACAATTCCCGTTAGTCGTTGTTAGCGTATAAGTCCCAGGTACCGTCACCGTGATGCTTTGATTGGTTGAACCGTTGGACCAAAGATTCCCCACCGCATAATTAGAAGTTAAAACCACAGGCGTATTTCCACAAATTGCCGGTGCAGATTGTGTAATGTTTGTCACCGGAATGGCCACAACATTCAGTTGCAACTCAGCAATAGAAGTACATGTCCCTGCTTTTACCAAAACATAAATTAAGGCATTTCCAGATGTATATGCGGTTGGATTGGCAATCGTATTGGCACTTCCTGCTTGTGCATCGGCTAAATTTTGATAAAAAGAAAAAATTGCATTTGGATTGGCGGAAATTAAATTTTGCGCCGCAGTCAAATTGAACAACGCTGTAGTTGCTACCGAGCATTCGTTCAATGTCGCATTCTGAACCACAGGAGTAGAAGAAACCGTCAACTGAAGTTGTACAACTGTAGAGCAAGTTCCTTTTTTCACCAAAACATAAACGGTTGCGTTGGGCGAAGTATAGGCATTGGAATTGACAATGGTATTGGCATTTGCAGCTACAGCATCCGCTTGATTTTGATAATATGTAAAGGTAACTCCGGGCGTGGTACTGATTGCATTTTGTGCCGATGTCAAATTAAAAGTTGCTGTTGCATTTGCCGAACATTCACTCAACTGAGCGTTCTGAGCGGTTGGTGGCGCATCTGTAGTAACAGTTACCGATTTAACATACTGACAGCCTGCTGCCGTAGTCACCGTTACCGTATAGACACCTGCCGCAGTTACGGTTATTGCCGGAGTTGTTGCACCGGTATTCCAAGCATAAGTATTTCCTGTACCATCTGCACTTGCCGTGAGTGTCGATGCACCACCTTGACAAAAAGCCAAGTTACCAGAAATTTGAAGATTGGGATCTACAGAGTCCGTTATGGTAACAGAAGCCGGTGCACTGGTACAAGTACCAACAGAATTGGTTACGGTATAAGTTCCCGCTGCATTCACAACAATACTTTGAGTTGTTGCACCTGTTGACCATAGATTTCCAGAAGTATAATTTGAGGTTAAAGTTACCGTTCCACCGGCACACAAAACACCGGAAGAAGCCGTAACGGTTGGTATTGCCGGAGTTTGATTTACGGTTAATTGCAGTTGAGCAACATTAAAACAATTACCCACCTGCACTCGCACATATAAAGTGGTATTGGCCGAAGAAAATGCCGTAGCATTTCCTATGGCATTGGTATTACCCGCCAAGGCATCTGCCTGATTTTGATAATACGAAAAAACCGCACCCGGGGTTGTACTTATATTGGGTTGTGCATTGGTCAGGTTAAAAACTCCCGTCGTGGTACTGGAACAGACTTCCAACGAAGTATTCTGTACCGTTGGCGCGGGTGTAGATGTGACAACCACCTGAGCGGTACCCGGACAATTACTTCCCGGAACTGTAACTTCTACAGAATAAGTTCCTGGCTGTGTTGCTGTGTAAGTATCGTTGGTTGCACCGGCAATAGGGTTGCCATTCAAAAACCATTGATAAGTTGCTCCACTCGCCTGTGAAGTAGCGACCATGGTCTGAGAAATCGGGCCACAAACATTTACATTTGGTGGCAACGCAGCACCGGTTCCGTCGCCAATTTGAACACCAATATTAAAAGATCCAGCTTGGATAAAAACTCCAGAGTCAAAAGAAGAGTCTGAATAATCCGCCAAAACAATTTTGAAATGATAGGTTTGCCCTGGAATGACAGTAGCAGTAGCAGTTAACGGAATTGTCCTTCCATTAAAATTAGTTTCTATGTTATTGGAGTTGTAGCCGTTGAAATACTGTTCGTTTACAGAGCCACAATTCCCCGGAATATTTGGGTGAATATTGGTCACACTCACGGGACCGGCATTATTGGGCAATACGGCCAAATTGGTATAGTTGGGATCTCCTTGTTTCTTAATTAATAATGCAAAACCATCTGTAAATGTACATGGATAAGAACTGGAATATTCTTCTGAGGCAAAAATATAATTAAACGAAATGGTAGAAACCGAAGGCACGAAATCAAACGAAATGTATGTTGCATCATTCAACTGGCCATTAGACACATTAATTGCAGTTGCCAAATCCGTATCACCACCTGTTCCTAATACATCACTTAAAGTTCCATTTGCGAAATTATTTCCCGCTCTTCTGGCATATCCCGAGGTGAGTACAATACCATCTGTAAAAGGAAAAGCCGTAAGCGCTTTGTTAAAATATCCCCAAGATCTATTAACATCTGTAGCTGCCAAATTGGGAGAAACCTGAACATTAGAAATATTTGGTGTCGCACAATTGCTATTGCCACCCGTAATCAATATATTTTTTATCAATTGATCGATGGTATAAGCGCTCGGAGCATAACCTGCAGCGTTAACATCAATAAAAGCTCCGGCCCTTAAAGTTTGAGCTGAAGGCGTTTCTACCCGAGCCGCACGATTTCTTTGAGCAAAAGAAAATCCGCTCATCAAAAGAAAAATAAATAATATGTATGAATTTAATTTCATCGTTGATAATATTTCTACAAATGTAAGATTTTTTAGGCTTTTTTGCATTTACTGAAATAAATTTGTGAGTTAAAAAAATAGTTCTTACTTTTGCACCCGAAATGAGATGTAAAATATGTTAATAATTCAAGTAAAAGACGGAGAGTCTATCGACAGAGCACTTAAGAAGTACAAAAGAAAATATGATAAAACAAGAGTTGTTAGATCACTAAGAGCGAGACAACAGTTTATCAAACCTTCCGTTACCAACAGACAAGCTAAACTAAAAGCGGCTCACAAACAAAGAGAAGCTAGTAGAGAAGAACAAGCTTAATTATTTTCAATAAAATAATATTGATCTCTTTCCGAATTTGTAAATTTGGAAAGAGATTTTTTTATTATGACCCAGCGTTTCCTAGAGTATCTCACCAAAGAAAAAAGATACTCCCCCAACACCATCAGCAGCTATAAAAAAGACTTAGAAGATTTTGAAAATTTTCTAGCGAAAACCGAAGGCCACAACAGCATTGCTAAAGCAGATAGAAAAATCATCAGAAATTTCATGATTTCTTTAAGCGAAAAAGAACTGAGCAAAAGAAGCATCAACAGAAAATTATCCAGTCTTAGATCTTTTTTCACCTTCCTTATGAGAGTTGGAGAACTAAAAACTTCTCCAATGGAAAACATAAACTCATTAAAATTCTATCCCAAAAAGCAAATCCCCATATCCAAGGACGAAATGGAAGACCTCAGCAACACTTGGGAGGACTCACCCAGCCTACTCCACCAGCTGATCATAGAGGTATTGTACCAAACCGGCATCCGTAGAGCAGAGCTATGCACCTTACTCTACCAAAACACCGATCTTACCAATAACGAAATAAAAGTCACTGGAAAAGGAAACAAAACGAGAATCATCCCCATTTCTATTGAGCTTAAAAACAAACTCTCAGAATATTTAAGCCTCAGAAAACCAAATGAGAACAGCCAACATCTGTTTTTTGTAAATGAAAAAGGGAAAAAACTCACAGAAAAATTTGTCTATCTCACGGTTACTTCCTACCTTAGTCTTGTTACTTCAAAAGACAAAAAAAGCCCACACATCCTAAGACATAGTTTCGCAACACACATCTTGGACAACGGGGCCGAAATATCTAAAGTACAAAAGATTTTGGGGCACGCCTCGTTGGCATCAACACAAGTTTACACCAACGCCAACATCGAACAATTAAAAAAAGCATACAACAAAGCTCATCCAAGAGCAAATAACAATGAAGAAGAAACTTAAGGTTTCAAAGTTTAACCAAATTAAAATTGACAGATTATGAAAATTACAGTTCAGTCAATGGGATTGACTCCTCACGAACCACTAGAAGACCACATCGAAAAAAAATTAAACAAACTTGCGACCTTCTACGATCGTATCCAAGAATGCAAAGTGTTCTTAAAAGTTGAAAACACTTCCGACAAGGAGAACAAAACTTCAGAGATCATCTTAGTCGTTCCCGGCGATGACATCGTAGTTAAGAAGACCGGTGCTAGTTTTGAAGAAAGTTTAGACCTTTGCGCCGAAGCCGCTAAGAAACTCTTAATCAAGAAGAAAGAAATGGCTTAGAAAAAAAGTTCAAAAAAAAGTTAATTTTTTTTCAAAATAATTTGGGGATTTCAAAAAAAGTGCTCATATTTGCACCCGTAAAACAGAAACAAACACAACAAGTTTGACTGTTTGCAGAAAGAGAAGTTCTTTTGAAATCTTTGCCTCCATAGCTCAGTTGGCCAGAGCACGTGATTTGTAATCTCGGGGTCGTGGGTTCGAATCCCTCTGGAGGCTCTTTAAAAAAATGGATCGGGGAGATTCCAGAGTGGCTAAATGGGACTGACTGTAACTCAGTTGCTTCGGCTTCGTAGGTTCGAATCCTGCTCTCCCCACTATTTTTTTTAAATAAAAAAAAGATTAAAAAAAATGTTGCAGATTAAAATTTAATTCTTAAATTTGCACACCGTTTACCAACACTGTTAAGTAAACACTTAATGCGGAAGTAGCTCAGTTGGTAGAGCGTCAGCCTTCCAAGCTGAATGTCGCGGGTTCGACCCCCGTCTTCCGCTCTAAAATCACAACCAACTTAGGATTGTGATTTTTTTTCAACAAACCGCCGTTATAGCTCAGGGGTAGAGCGCTTCCTTGGTAAGGAAGAGGTCTCGGGTTCAATTCCCGATAATGGCTCTTAAAATCTCTCATTTTTTTGAGAGATTTTTTTGTACCCGTTCATGAAAAAAAAATACCATTCCTTGTAATTATGAATCTCATAACTTGATTATGTTTTTATAACAAAAAAAGCTGCCCAGACTTTTTGGACAGCTTATTCATGGTTAAAAAATTAATTATTATTTCTTCATCACTTTGACAGATGATGTTGTTCCGTCCCTATGAACCAGTTGTAAAATATACATTCCGGATTTCAGATCACCCAATTGCAATTGTGCAGCAGGTCTTTCAATGGTTTTTACCAATCTTCCAGAAGCATCCATAACCTGTACCGATTTCAGGTCTCTAGTCCCAGAAATTGTAACAACATCATGGAAAGGATTTGGATATACCATAATTCCATCTTTTGTATTTACTTCTGAAGTTCCTAAAACATCTTGATCTATGTTTATATTATCCACATATAAAGCGTATTGGTTTGCAATAGAATAAGCATTGAATCCAAAGTAATACACTCCAGTTGTTGGAACCGTAAAAGAATATGTCACGGTCTGTTTAGCAGAACCAGTAATATTTGGCAAATCAACCACCTGTGTTGTCATTGCAGTTGCATCCGCTGAAGTTCCAAACGCCACTTTCATTTTTTCAACATAAGTTGTACTGTTGTTACCGTAGTCAAAAGAGATTTTGTAATTGGTACCCGCAATTAAATTAATACCCGCGGTATAAAACCATGCATTAGCGGCATTAGACGAGCTATAAGAATACCTTAAAACTTGAGAATTAAATCCGTATCCTGGACTAGCAATTGTAGTCCAATTATTTCCACTTCCCACATTTTGATTCGTGGTACAGTTAGGTAGAGCCGGCACTGTAACCGCATCAAAGTTTTGAACATAAGGAAGATTAACCGCATCACAAGCTGTAGCAAAATTAGAGAGAGCAACCCATGGACTTTGATCGGTAGATGAACATCTGGATCTCACCCATACATAATATACTGAACTTGGATTTAATGATGTTAAATTAGCAGAAAGAGCCGACACCGTTGTTGTAGGAGTCGTAGTCGGTATAGGTGCAGTATTTACCAAACTATAATAAACATCATATCCATTGGCTGGAGCTGTTGCTGGAGCAACCCAGTTAACAGTTGCTGCGGTCGTTGTAATATTCGTTACAGATAATGTTGTAGGCTCTTCACATGATGAGTTAGGTTCCCAATAGATATCGTCCCAATAATACGATTTAGCATCATTTTTATTCTTTAATGCCAATCTCGCTCCAGAAGGAACCGTATTCGGAATCACAACCTGATATTGAGCCGCTGCTCCAGTATAAGTGGTATTGTTAATCGTAAGATCTTCTAAAGACACAAAACTATTCAGGTCATTAATATCCGTTACATATCCAACAGAAAGAGTCCCACCGGTTCCTGAAGATATTCTGGCTTTGAATCTCAATCGATGAGTACCTGCATCTACATTAGAAAAAACAGGCAAGGCAACAATGGTTGGCGTTTGTGTCGCCGATGCATATTGATATATGTTTTTGGTTCCTGTTGCTGGAGTAACCGTTGAAATGGACATGGATCCCGCAGAAGTAGCAGCTGCCATTCTTACCCAACAATCCGGAACAATACTTCCTGATGCATAACTTTCAAAACCTTCATACATATAAGCAACAGGCAGACATGATGTTTTGAAACTTGGCAATGCCAACCAAGTACTTTGGTCTGTAGAACTACAATGACTTCTTACCCAAACATAATAAGTCGTGTTATCTGTAAGAGAACTAAGATTAGCAGTAGTTGAATTAACATTCACATTTGGAGTAGATGTAGATGTTGGCGCAGTATTCGTTGTACTATAATAAACATCATAACCCCCTGTTGGACTAGAAGTAGATGCTGTCCAAGTTAAAGTTGCTCCATCAGCAGTGATGTTACTTACCGCTAAGTCGGATGGCTCAAGACAAGTTGGTACCGGTTCCCAATTCACCTCATCCCAATAATAAGCCTTACCATCATTTTTATTTTTAATTGCCAGTCTAGCATTCGATGGAAGCGTATTCGGAACAATCACTTTATATTCAGCGGACGGAACTGCATATGAAGTATTATTGATCGTCAAATCCTCAATAGTCACAAAACTCATCACATCCGTCACATCGGTTACATAACCAACTGACAATGTACCTCCCGCAACAGTCGTTCTAGCCTTAAACCTCAACCAATGGGTCCCAGCATTGACATTAGAAAACTCTGGTAAAGCAACAATTGTTGGGCTTTGTGTTGTTGATGCATATTGATAAACATTTTTCGTACCTGCAGCAGGAGTTGCTGTAGAAATCGACATGGATCCCGCTGAAGCAGACGGAGCCATTCTCTCCCAGCAAGTAGGAACAAAATTCCCCGTAGCTGTCGTCTCAAAACCTTCATACAGAGAAGCAACAGGCGCACAAGATGTTTTAAATTTCAAATAAGATCCGTTCCATGGTCCTGTTTCCGATGTACACAAAGATCTCATCCATACATAATATTCCGTATTTGGGCTTAAACCAGCAATTGTAGTCGACACTCCCGTAACAGCAGACATATTGGGAGTTGTAGCAACTGTGGGTGGCGTACTTGAAGTACTATAATACACATCATACCCTAGAGAAGGTACTGAAGCTGGAGCCGTCCATGAAAAAGTTCAGAATTGGCAGAAACAGCTGTTGTTGTCAAGGCCGAAGGCGGCATACAAGAAACTATTGCATCTGCAGAAAACGCAAATATGTTAGGCAATCCTCCACCTGAAACCTTGGTAATCGTAGCGCTTTGTATTTGTTTGGATTGATTTGCAGCATCAATACCAAGTTCAACCTGATACAACCTTGGGTTAGTCCCACCACCAGATTCTAAAGCATTCGATGATCTTTTCACCCTACCAATACCATAAATCGCATAATTAGTTCCATTGTACCAATCCGATAATGAAATACCACTGATGGTTTGAGTACTAGAATCTGTAAATGTAATCGTAACATCTACCACAGAAGTTCCACTTCCTGAAGTAGCTAACATAAATAAACGATTCGCAGAAATTGGAGTCGAAAAATTTAAAAGACCACTATCCGCAGGCAACACCAATCGTAGAGCATTATTACCAGAATAAGATGCAAGCTGAAACGGCAAACCAACGGTTGATGCAACCATTGAACTAAAGCTTCCATCTATCGGTAAACCATAGGTAAGATCCGGACTTGTCGCTAAAGGTTTAAAATCTTTTGACAAAAAAGCATAATCTACCCCATCGACATCAGAAGTTGTAGAACTGATGGAATTCCCTACTCCATTAGCTATAACATCATGATTAAACCCAGATTGTATGGGAACAGACTGATAAACTTGAGCATTGCTGTACAAGGATGCAATCAGCAATGCAGAGCATAGTAATTTTACTTTCATAATTATTAATTTAATATAATTTAATTTGTTGCTATATAAATATTATTTTCATTCTATTGCAATAATAATTGATTTTTAACATTTTAAATTAAATTTTATCGTTCATCCTTTATGTTTTATTTACTTTTTCTTGATTATTCATCGAATACACATATTTATGACAAATACAAAAACAAACCAATATTTCGTGCTTTTTTAAATTTTTCATTCCTAAATCGTTACACAAAATACAATCGTATATTTCATCAAAAAACAATAAAACAATTTATAGTTTTAAAGATTTTTATATATTTGCACCGAATAACAATTAATAAAAACAATTTACTATGTCAGACATTGCATCAAGAGTTAAAGCTATCATCGCTGATAAGCTTGACGTTGAAGAAACAGAAGTAACTCCAGAAGCTAGCTTCACCAACGATTTAGGAGCGGACTCTTTGGACACTGTAGAACTTATCATGGAATTTGAAAAAGAATTCAACATTCAAATCCCAGATGATCAAGCAGAAAAAATCACCACTGTAGGTCATGCTATCGCTTACATCGAAGAAGTAGTTAACAAATAATATTTCTAGTTTCAGAAATAAAAAATTATAATTTATGGAATTAAAAAGAGTAGTCGTAACAGGTTTTGGTGCAATAACGCCAATAGGCAATAATGCAAAAGAATACTGGGAAAATCTTGTAAAAGGTCAGAGCGGTGCCGCTCCGATTACTCTTTTTGATGCCACAAATTTTAAAACTCGCTTTGCTTGCGAAGTAAAAAACTTTGATCCATTGCAACACTTCGACAAAAAAGAAGCTAAAAAAATGGATAGAAATACTCAGTTGGGAATGGTTGCTGCTAAAGAAGCCATTGAACATTCTGAGATTTTGAATACCGAAGTTGACAAAAACAGAGTTGGAGTTATCTGGGGTTCCGGTATTGGTGGTCTTGAAACTTTCGAATCCGAAGTGGTTAATTGGGCAAAATCGGACATCCCTAGATTCAACCCGTTCTTTATTCCTAAAATGATTGCCGACATCACGCCTGGACAAATCTCCATCGAGTACGGCTTCCACGGCCCTAACTACACTACTGTATCTGCTTGTGCATCATCTGCCAACGCTTTAATTGATGCTAAAATGCTCATCCAATTGGGCAAAGCAGATGTTATCGTGTGTGGAGGTTCAGAAGCTGCTGTATGTGCTAGTGGCGTTGGTGGGTTCAATGCCTTAATGGCACTTTCTACAAGAAACGACGATCCTACAACCGCTTCTAGACCATTTGACAAAGACAGAGATGGTTTTGTTTTGGGAGAAGGTGCAGGATGTATGATTTTGGAAGAATATGAACACGCTCTAAAAAGAGGTGCAACCATCTACGCAGAACTAAAAGGAGGCGGTATGAGTGCTGATGCACATCACATGACAGCGCCACATCCTGAAGGTCTTGGAGCTTATCTCGTAATGAAAAACTGTTTGGAAGATGCTGGTGTAACCGCTGACGAGGTCGATCACATCAACATGCACGGTACATCTACTCCATTGGGAGACATTGCAGAATCCAGTGCCATCTCCAGATTATTGGGCGATCATGCGTACGACATCCAAATCAATTCAACCAAATCCATGACCGGTCACTTATTGGGAGCTGCCGGAGTTATCGAAGCTATTGCAGCATTGGGTACCATTGTCCATGGAGAGGTGCCACCAACCATCAATCATTTTACCGATGACGAAAAAATTGATAGCAGGCTGAACTTTACCTTTAACCATTCGGTTAAAAAAGAAGTTAAGATAGCCATGAGCAATACTTTCGGATTTGGAGGACACAACGCTTGTGTTTTATTTAAAAAAATCTAATCCACTCTATTGACTATGGAGTTAAAGAAATATTTTTCTAAATTCCTAAAGCAAAGAAAAAAAATATTATCGGAAAAAGATTTTTATCTTTCACAGGAATTAAACAAACTTTTAGGTACAGAGATTCGTGATGTCTCGATTTACAGAGAAGCTTTTTCTTTGAAATCGCAGTCTAAAAACATCGATTTTCAAAACAATTATGAACGATTAGAATTTCTGGGCGATTCCGTTTTAGGAACCATAATTTCTTGTTATATATTCCACAACTACCCCAAAGCCAATGAGGGGTACCTTACCCAATTGAAATCTAAAATTGTAAACCGCAAAAATCTCAATAAGATCGGTGAGCAATTGGATTTAAAAAAATTCATCCAAACCAATCAAACGACAACGCTCAGTGAGAACATCACCGGAAACTTGTTCGAAGCCTTGGTGGGTGCTCTCTTTTTGGATTTAGAATATGAAAAATGCAAAGAGATTGTTCTCAACAAGCTCCTTACTCCGGAAGAAATCACTAAATTAGAGCGAAAAATTGTCAGCTACAAAAGCATTCTTTTGGAATGGAGTCAAAAAAAGAAAGTTGCCATTCGCTACGAAACTGCAGAAGAACACCAAGCCAACAAAAGCATTGTATTTCGATGTGTGGTTTGGCTGAACGACAAAAGCATTTCTAACGCAACGGACTCTTCCAAGAAAAAAGCCGAAGAAAAAGCCGCCCAAAGAGCATTTTATATTCTAAATAAAAAAGAAAACATCCTTGAGCAAGCAAAAAACAATACTCCAATTAGATTGTGATACCGCCGACGAACTGCTTTTCATTGGTTTGGTAACTTGTGTTCAAAACTTTCAGGACTTTTCATTTTTCTATAAACTTAATTCCGCTAACACTTTCTTTTTTGAAAGAAAAAAAGACATCGTAGTCTATGGAAAATACTTTGACTATTATTTTCCCGTATTCGAAGCCTTTTGTGAAAATACACAAACTGTTTTCCGATTTTTCTCAAATCAATCATCACACCGGATACAGAAAAAAGAAGTAACCGAGCTATTCATAGAAGAAAACGAGAATTTGATGCTCATTAATAAGCAAAACATCCGCTATATTACAACTTGTTCATATTCCAGTAGTAATTTTTCGTTAATTTTGCAACCAGAAACGAATCTTTTTCAAATGGAGAGCATCGCCATTTCTTCAAATGACGAGCTATTCCACATAATTCAAAACTATGAATAAATATTCAAAAAAAACAAAAATCATCGCAACATTAGGACCAGCGTCTTCAACCAAAGAAACCATGCTTGACTTGGTAAAAGCCGGAACCGATGTTTTTAGAATAAATTTTTCACATGCCGATTACGATTTGGTAAAAAGAAATGTCAAACTTATCCGAGAAATCAACAAAGAATTTGGCTATTCTGTGGGTATTCTTGGTGATCTGCAAGGACCTAAACTCAGAATTGGCATTGTAGAAGACGGCTCTTATCTTAACCCTGGAGACATCCTTACCTTTACCAATGAAAATATTGAGGGAAATTCGGAAAAAGTGTACATGACCTACACCCAATTTCCAAATGATGTAAAAGTGGGGGAAAGAATCCTAATCGACGATGGCAAATTGGTATTGGAAGTTATAGAAACTAACAAAAAAGACATTGTAAAAGCCAAAACCATACAAGGTGGACCGTTGAGCTCCAAAAAAGGAGTCAACCTACCCAATACCAATGTCTCGCTACCGGCACTTACAGAAAAAGACATACAAGACGCACAATTCATGATGGATCTAAAGTTCGATTGGATTGCGCTTTCTTTCGTAAGACATGCCCAAGACATCAAAGATCTTAAGGAATTAATAGCCAATCATCCGAACGGTAAAGAATTCCGCACCCCCATCATTGCAAAAATTGAAAAGCCAGAAGGCGTAAGAAACATCGATGAAATCCTAGCGGAATGCGATGCATTAATGGTTGCCCGAGGCGATTTGGGAGTTGAAGTTCCGATGGAAGAAGTACCTGCCATCCAGAAAAATCTTGTCGAAAAAGCCAGAATATGTGCAAAACCGGCCATCATTGCCACACAAATGATGGAAACCATGATCAACAGCCTAACCCCAACAAGAGCCGAGGTAAACGATGTCGCAAACTCCGTATTGGACGGTGCCGATGCCGTAATGCTTTCCGGTGAAACTTCAGTTGGCAAATATCCTGTGGATGTGGTGAAAAACATGACTAAGATTATCAAAAGCATCGAGGACACAACCTTTTACAAAAACAACAACAGACCCATAGAACAAGTTTATAATTGTGTAGACGAAAGATACATCACCAACAGGATTTCCATGGCTGCTGTTAGAATTGCAAAATCCAGCAATGTACAGGCCATTGTCACTCTGACATATTCCGGGTACACCGCATTTCAAATATCCTCTCACAGACCCAATTCGCACATCATCGTGTACAGTTCCAACAAAAGGGTACTCACGATGCTCAACCTGCTTTGGGGAGTTCGAGCGTATTATTATGATCTAAAAAAATCCACCGACGAAACCATCATCCAAGTCAACATGCTCACTTGGAACCACGGATATGTAGAACCCGGAGATTTCGTCATCAACCTCAATGCCACACCGGCACACGAAGGAGGCAAAACCAATTCTCTACGATTGACCACCATTTAGGAGCTTCAAAAGAACAGCTTCTTTCGATATTCGGTCCAGCTGTTCACTCTATCTTTTGCTTGCCACCGCAAAATTCCATCGCCAAGCAAAAGGATGCCGTTTCCATCTGGGCTAGGACATCAGGTAAAGACTCTATTCAATCTTGTGAGATTCGTCTTTTTGGGCTCGCCTTCGGCTCGCCCCCCACAAAAAATAAAAAAATAAGCTATCCACATTCAGGACAGCTTATTTTTTTTATGACAAAATAGTCTACAAGACTAAACTTTTCCAATAATCGTTTTAATCGCTGTAAACTCGAACAACGCTTTGGTCGAAAGTTCAATTCCGTAACCCGAATTTTTTCTACCGTTGAACGGCAATCTCACATCCGACTTGAACAATTGATTGATCGCTACCGAACCACTTTCAAGATTATTAGCGAAATAAAAAGCTTTCTTTCTATCCTGAGTAAAAACAGCATTTGCCAGACCAAAAGAAGTGTTGTTGGCAACTTCCAGCGCTTCTTCATCCGACTTTACACAAAAGACCATTCCTAAGGGACCAAAAAGCTCCTGATCCGAGATGGGATTATGGACATTCATTTTCAAAAGTCCAGGTATAAAAGTAAGGTCATCCTTTTGCTCAAGAGGCAAAATAATTTCTGCACCATGATCAAGAGCCGTTTGATATTGATTGTTAAGCTCCACAGCCAAATCCGCTCTAGACATTTTACTCAGTTTGGTCTCTCTATCAAAGGCATTTGTAGGTACAAATTTTTTATATTCATCCACAAACAAATGCAGAAACGCTTCATAAACCTCTTGATGAATGATGAATCGTTTGCCCGACACACAAGTCTGACCACAATTTTGCAGTCTTGCCGTAGCGGCATTTTTAGCAGCAAGTTGCAAATCGGCATCGGCCAAGATTATAAAAGCATCGTTGCCACCCAATTCCAGGACACATTTTTTTAGATTTCTCCCCGCAATTTCTGCAATTTTTCGTCCAGCAGCTTCACTACCCGTAAGACTAACTGCTTTTATAATCGGATGAGCAATCAGTTCTTCCACTTCCTCATGTCCCAACCTAAGATGTTGAAACAAGCCTATAGGAAAACCCGCTTCTTCAAACAAATTCTGGATGGCATCTCCACTTCTCAAACAATTGGAGGCGTGTTTCATCACCACAGCATTTCCGGCTAATAAAGTTGGAACAGCAAAGCGAAGCACCTGCCAAAAAGGATAATTCCACGGCATAACTCCAAGGATCACTCCCAAAGCTTCATGATGAACTTCAGAAATCTCAAACTGAGTTTCTACGGTTTCAACAGCCAAGACATTTTCTGCTTTGGCATAATAGAGGCACAAGCCTGCACATTTTTCGATCTCGGAAACCGACTGCGAAATGGGTTTGTTCATTTCTTCGGTGATGATCAATCCTAAGTCTTCTTTCTTATCCAAAAGCAGAGTTGCTAAACGAGAAAAATAAAGTTGTCGAGCTTCAAAATCCAAACCTTTCCAAACTTGGTGTTGATCTTGAGCATTTTGAATATTTTTAAAATTTTGGTCTTTCATGTTCAATTGATTTTAGAAATATTGAAAATTAAAGATTAAAAATTCCCAATACTTCAAAATAAAAACTAGAGTGCAAAGTTACAGCATCAGCCATTCATTGACAAGGCACGCCGCCAATCTTGCAGTTCTTTCTTGGATATCGTAGTTGGGGTTGACCTCTGCAACATCCAGAGCTACCGTCTTAGGATTTTGAAGAATGTGTCTGTACACCTTTAGCATTACGGCATCTGCAAAAATGCCGTTGTATGCACTTGCTGACACACCGGGAGCGATAGCGGCATTGAAAACATCCATGCAAATCGTTACATAAACTTTGTCCACCGACTGGAACAGGGCATCAATCTTCGATTTTATTGCATCCAGATTTTCCATGTACAGGTCATCAGACAAAATGTACTTCATCCCAAAATGATCGGCGGTATTAAATAATTTTTTGGTGTTCGAATTCTTCTGAATACCGATGTGCAAAGAGTGGATCTCACCTTGCTGAGCAATTTGCCAAAATCCAGTACCGGAAGAAGGTCCTACTCCAATTTCGGGTTCGCGGTTATCAAAATGAGCATCAAAATTGATGATTCCTATTTTTTCATTTGGAAAGGCGTACTTCAATCCAGAATAATGTGCAAAAGTAACTTCATGTCCGCCACCCAAAACCACAGACTTTGCTTTTTTTTGCAAAACCAAAGCCACTTTTTCAGCAAGATTTTCTTGTGCTCGTTCCAAATTTTGATTTTCACATAGTACATTACCAAAATCCAGCAGTCTAAACGATGAATTTTTCACGGGGAAGTTGCTCATATTCTTTCGGATGATGTCCGGAGCCTGAGCGGCACCTACCCTACCTTTATTCCGCCTAACACCTTCATCTACAGCAAATCCGTGCAGAACAAAATTGTTAGCATCAATCGTTTGATATTCCGTAGAAACTGTAACTTTTTGAAAAATTCTTAGAAATTCATCTTCATCACCATCCCATCGACCTTGCCAAATTGTAGTATTTGTATTCAAAACTGAAAAAATTTAAGGAAACAAAATTAAGAAAAATGACCTATCCCAAGAAGAGATAGATCATCGAAAATATTGATGACAATCGCAAAAATTTTAGATGGTTATCATTTCGCCGTTTACAAAAACCTTAGAAGGTCTTAGTTCGCCTTGCTGGTACATTATATTTTGGAAATTATCCGTAGGAAAAACAACAAAATCGGCTTTTTTGCCTTTTGCTAAAATCCCTCTATCGCACAAATCGAGTGCTTTTGCAGCTCTAAAGGTAAGCCCCGCCAAGACTTCTGCTGTGGACAATTTCTGAAAAGTTGCCAAAATACTCGCTTGGGTAATTAGATTTCCCATGGGTGCAGATCCAGGATTCCAATCGCTGGCAATGGCTAAAATTCCGTTGGCATCCAAAATTTTCCTAGCCGGTGTAAACGGCTCTCCCAGTCCGACACTGGCACCCGGCAAAGCAACTGCAACCGTATCGGAACTCGCCAAAAACTGAATATCGTCAGCTGATGTCGCCTCCAAATGATCGGCAGACAGCGCTCCCACTTCTACCGCAATTCTAGAACTGCCCGGTGTAAATTGATCGGCATGAACGGTAATTTTGAAGCCCATTTCTTTAGCTTTTAATAAAAATGCCTTGCTTTCATCGGGTAAAAATGCAGATTTTTCAATGAATATATCCACTCGGTGTGCAAGATCTTCAGCTTTCACAATGGGTAAAATATCGTTTAAAATATACTCCAAATACACCTCCGAACTTCCCTCAAAATCTCGTGGCTTCAGATGTGCAGACAGACAAGTTGGGACTAAGGTCGCTTTGGTTAGGGCTTGTGCTTTTTTTATGACTCTCAGCATTTTCAGTTCGGATTCTACATTCAATCCGTAGCCCGATTTGATCTCTATGGTGGTAATTCCCAAGGACAAAAGCTTATTAATTCTTTCTAAAAGTAGGTTTAGCAAATCCTCTTCTGATGCATTTCGGGTATGTTGTACCGAGCTCCAAATCCCACCACCGGCTTCGGCAATTTCCAAATAGCTTTTACCGGCATTTCTCATTGCAAAATCATTGGCCCTATTTCCACCGAAACAAATGTGTGTATGGCAATCTACAAAAGCGGGAAGTACAATTTGTTCGCTGTCGATGGCTTCAACAAAAACAGATGGGTTTTGGGCTTTCAAATCTTCAAAATCGCCTACTGCTTCTATCTTTTCATCTTTTATCAAGATGCCACCGTTTTCTATAATTATTAATTGTTCATCGGATAATTTGCCCCGAAGATCCAAGTGATCCAGGGTTATGATTTGCTTAAATGGTCCTATTAATTTCATAGCTGTAAAAGTAAAAAATAAAACTTTAGCCCAAATCATTTAATAGCCCAAAATATTGAAGACGCTCTAAAAATGATTACTTTTGTAAAGTTTAGCAACTAAAAATAATTCTTAATAATGTCTGAATTTTTACGCCCAGAAAAAGATAATTACTCTTCCGAAGACCTTTCGCAAGAAGAAAAAATCCGTCCCCAGAGTTTTCAAGACTTTGCCGGACAGCGAAAAACATTGGACAATTTGGAGGTTTTTGTTGCTGCTGCCAAAAAAAGAGGCTCTGCACTGGATCATGTTTTGTTGCATGGACCTCCAGGTCTTGGAAAAACGACACTTTCCCATATCATAGCCAATGAATTGGGCGTAAATTGCAAAGTAACCTCTGGTCCTGTTTTGGACAAACCGGGAAGTCTAGCCGGACTGCTGACCAATTTAGAAGAAAACGATGTCCTTTTTATTGACGAAATCCATAGACTTTCGCCCGTTGTAGAAGAATACTTGTATTCGGCAATGGAAGATTATAAAATTGACATCATGTTGGAGACCGGTCCCAATGCCAGAAGTGTACAAATTGGACTGAACCCATTTACCTTAATTGGCGCCACCACACGCAGCGGAATGCTAACCAAACCGATGCTCGCACGATTTGGGATACAAAGCCGACTGGAATATTACAGCATTGAATTGCTCGGGATGATTATCGAAAGAAGTGCCCGAGTTTTGGGTGTACCAATCTACGAAGATGCAGCACTAGAAATTGCCAGAAGAAGCCGTGGAACACCAAGAATTGCTAATGCTCTGTTGAGAAGAGTTCGGGATTTTGCTGAAATTAAAAGCAACGGCGAAATAGAAATTGGTATCACCAAATTTGCTCTAGACTCTCTAAATGTTGATGAATACGGACTGGACGATATGGACAATAAAATCATGAGGGTAATGATAGAAAACTTCCGTGGAAAACCCGTTGGAATTTCGGCCCTTGCCACATCCATAGGCGAAAACCCCGAAACTTTGGAAGAAGTCTACGAGCCTTTCCTGATCCAAGAAGGATTTATTATCCGTACTCCGAGAGGCCGGGAAGTCACCGAAAAAGCATATAAACACCTAAACATCAAAATACCTAAAAAACCAGGTGAACTTTTTTAATCCCAAAAACCACCATGCACATACCCAAACCGTACAGAACTGAGAACCGTGAAGTTATGAAAAAAATCATTGCAGAAAATGGTTTTGCATTGATCATTTCATCAAAAGAAAAAATAAGAGCCACCCACTCCATGCTTTTATGGAACGAAGAAAACATTGAAAAACCTTTTGTAGAAGCTCATATCTCGATGACCAATCCACAGGCAAAAGAAATTAATAATGGTGATGTGGTTTTGTGTGATTTTTTGGGTAAACACACCTACATTTCCAGCTCTTGGTACAATCATATCAACGCCTCCACATGGAATTATGAAGCCGTACAAATCTATGGAACGGTTGAGTTGATGACCGATGCTGAACTGAAACACCATTTGGATAAGCTGACCAACAAATACGAAAATCACCAAAAATGCCCCATGACTTTAGAAAAAATGGGCAACGACTTTATAAACAAAGCGATGAAAGGAGCTTTTGGTTTTAAAATTTATCCTACAGAAATTTATATCGCTCAGAAAATGTCACAAAATAGAAACCAAGAAGATTATGAGAACATCATCCACCAACTAGAGGAATCTTCATCAAAATCTGACTTGGAGGTGGCAGAAATCATGAAACATTTAAAGAATTAATTTTCATTAAACCCCAATAACAGACCGTCCTTTAAATTTAGCTTTTTCTTACTTCATATAAATTGATTACTTTAGTAAAAAATAAAATTTATATGAAACTATATCCTATACAGTGTGGAAAATTTAAACTAGACGGAGGCGCCATGTTTGGTGTAGTACCAAAAAACCTTTGGGAAAAAACCAATCCCGCCGATGAAAAAAACCTAATCGAATTGGGCACTCGCTCTCTTTTGGTGGAAGACGGGAAAAAACTAATCCTTATCGATTGTGGACTTGGAGACAAACAAGACGAAAAATTTTTCGGACATTACTCCCTTTTTGGAGATGACACCCTGGACAAAAACCTTAAAAAATACGGTTTTGTAAAAGAAGACATTACGGATGTTTTTTTAACCCACCTGCATTTCGACCATTGTGGCGGCGCCATAGAATGGAACGACGAGCGAAACGGTTACCGACCTGCCTTTAAAAATGCACAATTTTGGACCAACGAAAACCATTGGAAATGGGCTACCGAACCCAACGCCAGAGAAAAAGCAAGCTTCCTGAAAGAAAACATCATTCCCATTGAAGAAAGTGGACAGCTTAACTTTTTACCGTTGCCCACTACTGGAAATTACGGATTTGCTCCTGATCTGAAAATGGATGTTATTTTTGTCGATGGACATACCGAAAAACAGATGTTACCCGTCTTGCAATACCAAGAAAAAACAATCGTATTTGCAGCCGACCTGATCCCAACCGCTGGGCACATCCCACAAGTTTATGTCATGGGATACGACACCAGACCTTTACTCACTTTGGAAGAAAAAGGAAAATTTCTAAAACAATGCGTGGACAATGACTACCTGCTATTCTTTGAACACGACACCCACAACGAATTGGCAAGCCTTAAAATGACCGATCGTGGCGTAAAACTGGACCAAACCTTTAGCTTCAACGAAGTTTTTGGATATTAATTTTTTCATTTGGGCAGCTTAACCGCCTTCCGTTCCCGCTTTTTTATTTTTTATAAGGTCACAATTCGACTTCGAAAAGACCTTATAAAAAAATAAAAAGAGCTCCACTCAAGTCGGGCTGCAGGTTAGAACACAACAACATTATGAAGAAAATAATAGGCATAACCGGAGGTATTGGCAGTGGCAAATCAACCGTTGCCCATTTCATCACAGAAAAAGGTTTTCCCGTGTACAACTCGGATTATTGGGCAAAAGAATTGGTCAATTTGGATTCCAAACTAAAAGAAAAAATAATTCAGCTTTTAGGGAATTCTTCATACGACAATTTGGGCAATTACAACCGAAAATGGGTTTCCGAACAAGTCTTTGGCAACGATGAACTTTTAAAAAAGCTCAACCAAATTATCCATCCAGCCGTCGCAGAGCATTTCGAAAATTGGGTAAAAGCCCAAAAATCAGAATGGGTTTTTAAAGAATCGGCACTGCTGTATGAATTGGGCATTTACAAAAACTGCTACCAAACCATTTTGGTAACTGCCGATGACAATATCCGGATAAAAAGAGTCATGAACAGAGACCAAAAAACCTATCGAGAGGTGGAGGCTGTTTTGCAAAAACAAATGCCAGAAAAAGATAAAATTAAACTTGCCGACCACATCATCTACAACAATTCTACACTGGATGAAGTAGAAAAGGAAACGCTACGCCTACTCGAAAAAATACAAAATTAAAATCCATCAAATGAAAAGAAAAGCGATTGCACTATTTGCATTTTCAGTACTTATAACTATGATTTCCTGTGACAGGATGTTAGAAAATTATTGGGAACAAAAAGGTATAGAAAATTATACTTCGCCCTACAAAGGTACTTATAAAGGCAGCTACTCGGGTAACGAATCCGGAACCTTGTCTGTAGAAGTGTTCAAATCCGGATCTATTGAAGTAATCCGAACCAATGCAAACAACTACTCAGAAACATTTCATGGTGCTGTTAACGACTATGGAGCGTTCAACACCGCATATTCTCAGAATACGGGGTTTCAATTAGAAGGAAGCATCAGCGCAAACCATTCTACAAGTGGTACTTGGAAAATGGGTACGCAAACCGGAAGTTGGCAATTGACAAAACAATAAAAATTTACACCTATTAAATCCCCTTTAAGCTAAAAACTTAGAGGGTTTATTTTGTAAAAAAAAGCCCTTCGAAAAAATCGAAGGGTTAGAATAAATTCAAAAATGAGTCATAGTTGAACATGAAAAACTAGTACTCAGGAGATAATTCCATTAAGTTAGCTTTTACACTATTTCTTAACTTAGCTTTATCCATTATTTTTTTTCGATTGGCTTCGTCTATCACAGCTCCATTTGCGACCATCTCAAAAATTGGATTTTCTTTATAATTTTTAGCAATTTTACTAAACTCTTGAATGGATACTTTACGAACACCATTTTCTATTTCATCAAATATTAAAACTGATTTTTTGATTTCTATCATTTTGAAGTAAAAATCTTTTTCGACATCATACACTTCTAATATAAGTCCCGGTAATCCACAAAACAAATATGGTCCTGCATTTATAGGTAAATCTTGTGTAAACCAGGCTTCGTAATGTCTCCCTGCATAATCTAAAAATGCATTCGTAACTTTATAACCGTTCAATATTTTTGTTTCTTTTCCTATAACCCAATTGTTTTTTGGCTTATTTTTATGATACAGATAAGTGCTACCATAGATTGTATTGGTTATTTGAAATCCTTGCTGGTTTTTGAATACAAATACTTTCCTATCTGTACTTGGTTGTGGCATAGATGACAACTTTACAAATGCTTCATGAAAGCCTTGCTTTTCCAAATCAACCATTGCTGAGTCAAATTTATATTTCCTAATACTTCTGTAAACCGAATTCTGATCAGAATCTATTGTTAAAATAAAATTTTCTGTTTTTATTTTATTCGCTTTATTTTCGGAATCAGGCGTAAAGGTATATTCATAAGTTACATCTATATTTGTCTGTGATTTTACAGTAAAAAAACAAAATAGGAATAACAAAATAAAAGTCATTTTTTTCATAGAATTCACATATAAAAGTCCAACATAAAATACTGAAGACAATAAATAAGAATGACAAATATAAATCTTATATTTATATTGGACTTTTTTTAATTAAGGTTCAAGTGAATGATCTTCTTTAGGTGCAATTATTTCTGATCTGCAATTACTATTATTTGCATTAATTACTACTTGTACTAATTGACTTGTAGTTCCTTTAAAATTACAAATATCATATTCAATTCCACAACTAAGTGTAATGTGAGTACAATTGGTTTCATTTTCTAAAGTAGATAAGTCGTTGTTTCCTAGCATCGTATTAGCATTTGCAAATCCAATTATACATAAAGATGTAAGTAAAATAAATTTTTTCATAATCAATAATTTTTTAGATTTTAAATTTTTTACAAATAATTTTTAGTTGATTAAACATAATATTAACTCATGTTAAGATTGTTCATATTACCATTATCAAAATTATACAGTATCAACATTGGGGCAGTACATTCCTTAACATTAATATAAAACATGATCAAATACCTGACAAAGAAAAAAAAGAGAAAACCAAATAATCCATCAGCTTTCTAATAAATTCTTATATTTTAAAAAATAGTATACTTTACACATTAACAAAAATGCATTACAAAATCCACAATAACAATATATAAAACAAAAAGCCCTTCGATTTTCTCGAAGGGCTTTAAAAATATAATTTGAAGAAATTGAATCTTACTCTTTGATGAATTTTTTCTGAGCAGTTTCCCCATTGTTATCGACATCGATAATATAGACTCCGCTGATCAGGTGAGAAAGATCAATCTTATTCGCCAAGATCACTCCTGACTTAATCACTCTACCGGCACTGTCATAGATTTTGTATTTAGCACCATCCTTCACTTTGGTTACGAATAGGTTATTCTTAACCGGGTTTGGATAGATCTGGATGCTGTTTGGATCTAGTACATTGTTCATTGGTGGCTCGATGATTAAGACTTTATAATCTTCCACTTCACCGTTGTCAAAATCAACACAAGGATCTGGTGCAGCATCCCTTCTCATCGCTACTCTCATCAAGATGTACTTATCATCGGTAATGCTAACATAAGCATTGCTTGGTACATTGAAAGTTGCAGTAATTGGAGTTACTTGATTCGCTGGTGAATTAACAATCATTTCAGAAGCTTCAAACATACCGTTTCTGTTGAAATCTACCCAAACCACTACCGCTTCATCATAAGTGGTAGATGCCCATTTTTTCTCAATTGAGATTTGGTTGTTGGATGTTCCTTTATACAATCTAACCAAAGCATCGTTAACTGGAACAAAGCTGGTGTAGTTAGACGGTCCAGAATCGTTACTCATGGTAATACCGTTAGAGTTTTTCACCGTTACATTAGCAATATGCTCGGATCCGGAGTTGTGTGAAGTTTGATCACAATAAACTACTGCAGAAGTTGTAAACAAGTACAGTGGAGTAAAGTTACCCGGAGTACCGCTACATACATTCGCTACTTGTACTTCATACTGAGTATTTTCAGTTAATCCAGTGAAAGTATAAGTGTTGGTTGCAGAGTTCAAAGTATTCCACATTAGGGATCCTACTTTTCTAATTCTTACAATATACGAAGCACCAGGGAAAGCATTCCAGTTGGCAACTGCAGAAGAGTTGGTGATCTGGGTAATGGTTAATCCTGTTGGAGCCATATCACAAGTCGTAGGACAAGTAAATACTTGAGAAGACGAATAAGCACCTACCACATTGTTACAGATATTGGCTACCTGAACTTCATAAGTTTTACCCGGTGTAAGACCTGTTAGTTGTGCATTGGTTGCCGCTGTTGTAAATACAGTCCAAACACCAGCACCCACTTCTCTATATCGTACAGAGTAAGTTACCCCTGCAGAAGCAGACCAGCTGATATCTGCGGAAGTAAACAACACATTGGATACCGTAAGGTTCAAAGGTGCCGCTGTACTACATGGAGTTGTAAATGTACCTGTTGATGGTGTACCTGCAATATTCTTACAGAATGCTGTAATTTCCATTTCGTATTGTGTAAATGGCAATAAGTTTTGCATGATATAAGAAGTAGAACCTTGTGCAAGTGGTACGATGATCCAAGTTGTTGAACCTACCGGTCTGTACTTGAACACATAAGTTGCGCCACCCATATCGCCAGTCCAAGTTGCTGTAGCAGAAGTACTGGTAATGTTGGTTGCAGTAAAGTTAGCCGGTGCAGCATTGTCGCATTTTGTCAAACGAACATTATCAATTGCTGCTGGCGGTTGCGTACCACCAAATCCATCATTTTTCCATTGGAAGATCAATCTCATCACCCCACCTGCTGCAGGAATAAATCCTGGTACAGCAAAGTTTTGATCAGAGAATGTTTGCCAAGTATTTTGCCCAACATAATTTCCTCCTACTTGTACTCTACCACCACCAGCGGCAATTGCATTACCGTTGGTAGGTACAAATGTTGTTGGAGCAACCCACACTTGCAAGTTATCCCAGTTACCTTCTCCTTCAGATTTCCAGTCGAATTCTAAAATGAAGTTTCCAAGACCCGCAGGAATATTGATATCACGGTATGCATGAGATACCGTAGTTGTGTATGTATAATTGTTACTTACCCCGTTGTCATCAGAAATGTACATGGAGTTTGCAGGGTTACCTGTAGCCGTTCCTTGCACCCATTTATTCGCTGTGTTACCTACAAATGCAAAGTCATTCGTGGTACCGTTGAACGGTTGGATGTACGGGAAGTTTGCCGGAATTTGTTGCGTTGTGAAACTAGGTCCAGGCATCCAAAGACTGGTATCGGTACCAATACATTTAGACCTTACCCAAACATAATAAGTTGTATTAGGCGTAAGACCTGTTAGTGCAGCTGGAGAAGTTGCAGAGTTTCCAGTAGGTACGGTAGCAGCTGTTGGCGGAGTATTGTTTGTAGAAACATAATACTGATAACCACCTGCAGGAACCGGGTTGGCTGCCGTCCAAGTAATGTTAGCCGTAGTCGTTGTTACGGTATTGATGTTAACATTGGTTGGCACCTGACAAGTAGGAACTATTAAATTAATGTTATCTACCGCTGCTGGTGTTTGGTTAAATATAGAACCATCGTTTTTCCATTGGAATACCAATCGTACAGTATTACCTGCAAATGCGGTTAAGTTAACATTTTGGTTAAAATAATTTTGCCATGCACCTTGTTGACTAAGGTTACCACCTATCTGAGTTCTACCACCTCCTCCAACAATTGCTGTACCCGCAGTTGGTGAGAAAGATACAGGAACTGTCCATACTTGTAAAAAGTCAAAAGAACCTTCTCCCATACCTTTCCAATTGTAGGTAAGAGTTGCCATCGTTGTACCAGCAGGAACAGTAATATCTCTATAAGCAAACACGGTACTTGCAGAAGTACTATAATTGTTGCTGGTTCCGTTATCATCAGATATATAGATAGAACCCGCTGGGTTACCCGTTGCATTACCAAATTCCCATTTGTTGTGTTGGGTACCATTAACAAAAGTAAAATCTACCGGTCCGTTATTGAACGGTTGCAGATACGGCATGTTCGCAGGTATTTGCCCCGTTGTAAACGAAGGACCTGTCATCCACAAGCTTCTATCCGGACCAATACACTTAGATCTTACCCATACATAATAAGTTGTATTCGGTAACAATCCAGTAAGGGTTGCCGGTGATGCAGTCGATGTTCCCGTAGGAGCTGTTGCAGCTGTTGGTGGTGTGTTTACTGTCGATACATAATATTCATATCCATTGGCAGGAGCCGGGTTGGCAGCCGTCCAAGAAATAGTAGCTGAATTTTGTGTTACTGTACCCAATACAATGTTGGTAGGCACCTGACAAGTAGGCACAAATAAAGTAATATTATCTACCGCTGCTGGTGTTTGCGTACCTATACTGGCATTGTTTGTCCATTCGAAAACCAAACGCATGGTTTGATTTGCAAAAGCGGAAATATTCTGTGTAAAAGAGAAATACGATTGCCAGTTGGCTTGTTGTTGGTGGAAACCATTAATCTGTACCCTACCTCCACCAGTTGGGATGGCAGTACCGGCTACTGGGATATAAGAAGTTGGCACCAACCACACTTTCATATAATCTGAAGAAGCTTGTCCTACCGCTCTCCAATCATAGCCAAAAGTAGCATTTACTGTTCCAAATGGAATGGCAATATCTCTATACGCATGGACAATGGAAGCTGCACTTACATTGTACGCATTGTTAAGTCCGTTGTCGTTAGAAATATACAATCCGTTTGCTGGGTTACCTGCTGCTGCACCGGTTTCCCATTTATTGGGTTGTGTACCGTTCGTAAAGGTAAAATTACTAGGTCCAGAAAAATTCTCATTGTATGGAAGAGTCGCCGGAATCTGAGTAGTAGAAACCATTGGCGCAGGCATCCATAAGCTGGTATCCGATGCTGTACATCTGGATCTAACCCAAATATAATAAACGGTATTAGGAGTCAGACCATTGATAACCACTGGAGAAGCTGCTGACACACCAGATGCTGGTGTAGCGGCTGTTGGTGGTGTATTGGATGTAGAAATATAATATTCATAACCCATTGCCGGTACCGGGTTAGCGGCAGTCCAGCTAACCTGAACGGAATTTTGTGTAATATTACTTACAGCAACATTGGTCGGAACCTGACAAGTCGGGATCAATAAATTAATATTATCCACAGCTGCCGGATTTTGGTTACCACCACTTCCGTCATTTTTCCATTCGAATACCAAACGCATGGTTTGTCCCGCAAAAGTCGAAATATTCAAAGTCGGATTAAAATAGGTTTGCCATGAAGTAGTCGCACTCCAGTTTCCTCCAATTTGTAATCTTCCTCCACCCGCAGGGATTTGAGTATTGTATGTCGGTACATAAGTATCCGGTACCAACCAAACTTTCATTCTGTCATAAGAAGTTTCTCCATTGGCCTTCCAGTCGAAAGATAATGTAGCATTAACCGTTCCAGCAGGAATTAAAAAATCATTATATGCATGAATTGTAGTAGCTGAGGTGGTTGTATAAGTATTGGACACTCCATTGTCATTGGACACATAGATTGAGTTCGCTGGATTACCTGCTGCTGATCCCCAAACCCATTTATTTGCTGAGGCACCGTTCACAAAAGTAAAATCGTTATTGGTAAACGGTTGCGTGTATGGCAAAGTTGCAGCCATAGGCGCTGCTGCTACCGTAGCACTGCTCACTGCATAAAATACATTTCCAATTGCAGAAACTCTTATCTTGATGACTTGTCCATTGGTAAGACCTGTAAAAGTAACATTCTCTGTTCCGTCGTTTGGTGTAGATGCCGATACCACAGTCCAAGTTGCCCCATTGTCAGCCGTATAATCGATCTGTACATTGGTTGCATTGTACGGAGCATTGTTGGTATTGGCTACCGTCCAAGTAACAGGAGACGCCACATTGTTGGTTACCGCTGTTGTTGTTACGGTAAACGGCCCATCGTTCCCTACAACAATTTGTTGAGTCGCAGTTTGTGTTTGCTTTTGATTAGCCGCTGGGTTGTTATCCCTAACGGTAAATGCAAAGTTCATTGTTCTAGCTACAGTAGGAACTGCTTCCCAAAGGTTGTTGGTATTATTAAGAACACCTGCCAACACCGATGACAGTCTTGGGAAATATCGCACCGGACTTGTAGAGGGTACTACAGATCTAAATGCCGCACCTGAAGTGGTGTTTCCAAGATTGTTTTTATTAATAGTAACTGTAGCATTATCCCTTTGTTCCCAAACATAAGTCATCGGATCGTTTTCTGGATCCGTTGCAGAACCCGTCAAAACGAATGCCGTTCCTTTAGGTATGGTATAGGTCGTAAATGCAGCAATTACCGGTGGGTTATTGGTTGTAGTTGTTTCTACATCACAAGTTTTATTATTCAAATTCGTCTGAACCTGACCAATACTTACGGTATGAAAATACGGATCCGAATGCGGTTGCACATCGGTATTAGGACCGGTAATTCCGGCATAACCCATGATGGTAGATCCTGAACCCGGCTCTACATTTACACCAGCACCTTCTAATGAATTTGAAAAAGTATGGTTTGCTCCTAACTGATGGCCCATTTCGTGAGCAACATAATCGATATCAAAATTATCTCCTTGTGGAATTCCATCTGCAGGAGAAGTATATCCAGAACCTTTTTGGTTACTCGCAGGCCCCGTTGGATTGATACAAACGCAACCGATGCAGCCTGCATTACCACCTCCACCATCTCTACCGAAAAGGTGGCCGATATCGTAGGCAGCATTTCCTATCGTTGCTGTTAAATTTTGTTGAAGTTCGTTATTCCAATTGTTCATCTGAGCAGACGGAGAATAGGGATCCGTTGCTGCATTGGTATAAATAAGTTGTGGAAAGTTTTGAACATTCAAATGAAGGCCAAAATCTTTTTCATATACTCCGTTGACACGAGTTACGGTTGCATTAATCGCTGTTAATGCACCTGCTACCGTACCTCCGAAATACTGAGTATATTCACCAGTCACAGACATTGCTAGACGCATTGTTCTGTATTTTTTATCTGAGCTTCTAGAAAAATCTGCAGGATTGTTTGCAAACGAATTTCCTTTCGCATACAACCTTTGCATCTCTTGCTGAGAAACGGCACTTTCTTTTGTTGAGCAAACAAAAGCTTTGCCTCCTGTAGGTTTTGTTTTAGAATGAACGCTGTAGATGGATTGTCCCTTATCTACAGGATCGATAAATTGATACTCGCCATTAACGATCATCATGCATTGAAAATCGTTGGGAGCAAGGCTAAATCTAACGGTTTTGGAAGGATCGTTAACCGACACTCCAGAATAAGACCCCAATTGATACTGCTGTGCCAATTCACTAGCCATCACCGGGAAACTGTACACATTAAAGTTTTCAATTTTCCCATCAAGGGTTGGTATGGACACGAGAACAGGGCGGGAATTTCTTCCCATTTCCTGTGCAGAAGCCAATTGTGATCTTAACTCGTTTAGATTTAACTTGAAGTAGATGTCCTTATCGGCTCTACTTTTCCCTTCTCGCCTATAATCTGTTGGACTCCATTGCGCGAACGAAGCCGTTGACATAAGGAGAAGAAGCCAAAATGTAAAGAGTTTCTTCATAATTATACTTATTAACATATTAATCCCACAAATCTAAAAATTTTTTGTGATTTAATTGTAGTATTCCAACCTTTTTTTCAACAATAATAGAAAATCATTAAAAGGCTTTTAAAATAAAAAAACTCCGACTAAAAAGTCGGAGTTTACTAGGTTGGAAAAAGAAAAATTATTTTTTAATAAACTTTACTTTTTTAGAAACACCTGCTTCTGATATGGTAATAAAATACACTCCTTTTTCAAGGTGAACTACTTGCACTTTGTTATCTGCAATTTTGCCTTTATTCACCAATTGTCCAACAGCATTATGGATTTCAAAAGTAGCCTTTGCGCTCACTTTCGTAACATTCAAAACATCGGTTATTGGGTTTGGATACACTTGGATATCGTTAGCAATATCTTTTTCTACGGTTGCCAACACTTGAGTCGTAAAGTTTTTACCTGTTTTTGTGGTAAAACTATCTCCTGCGGCATAGAAAATGGTTTGTCCTGCTGATGTTTTCATTTCAACATAAGTCCCGGTGATAGAGGTCATCCCGTCTCCATAAGCATCGTACAATTTGAATTCATAACAATCTGCTGGTAAGCTCCATGTTTGAGTAATCAATCCAGGATTGGCCGTATCGTTGTAAGGGCCTCCGGTTTTCACCAATTGACCTGCACTGTTAAACAATCCCCAAACCGTTTCAGATCCGTACTGATCTCTTTGTAATTTGAAATTAACGGTTGTTGTATCGAAATAATCAGGATTATTAATCTTATTATAATAACCGGTAGATGCATTGTTGGTAGCCCTTTGGTCGGCAACACCATTTACCGTTACAACATTCGCACTTACGGCACCGCTCGGTATGGTATAGCTGATTGGTACAGAAAAATAATCCAACTTATCTTGAGACAAATTACCCGTCCAAGTGTATGTTTTGGTTGTACCTCCTACTGTATACGAAATGGTTGCAGATGTTAAAGGACTGGTCCCTCTGTTGATGATGGAGAAGTTTAGCACATCGCTTCCACATTTGAAAGCATCTGCACACATCCCTTCCACTCTAAGCTCTGCATCGTTAGGAAACAATGGTATTGCAACACCTTTCGTTGAAGTTTTTAGAGTATTTCTCCTAGGAGAATTATCCATTACCGTTCTGATTCTTGTTTTCTGATTTTGTGTGAAAATATTCATACACGCATCGTTGGTGTAGTCCATGTAATTTTCAATCATATCCATACCTGGAGCAGATGGGCAAGTATCCGTTGGCGAGCAACCTCCGTTTGAAGTGCTGGCTGCTGGAGTATCTGGACAAAAATCTTTGGCACTGTCTGTTGCATTAACCGTACAACTGCTGTTATCTCCCCAAATATGACGAAGTCCTAAAAAGTGACCTACTTCATGGGTCATGGTTCTCCCCTTATCAAAAGGAGCGGATAACAAAAAGGTACCGTCATTGTAATCGCTGCTTCCAAAAGTAGAATAATTGGCAACTACACCATCGGTACTTGCATCACCCATATTTGGATTTAGACCACCCAGGTTGGAATTGGACGGGAATTGAGCATATCCCAACAACGAGCTATCACTAAAGTTGACGCTCCACATATTCATATACTGTGTAGGATCCCAAATGGTATTGGGTTTTACAATATCATTGATATCAGTCGTTGACCAGCTTTCTTCGCAAAGATTAACACGATTGATCCCGTTTGTTGGATTTCCATTAGGATCTACTTTTGCCAATACAAATTCAATTTCTACATCGGCACCTACGGGATTGTCATTAAACCCTCTTGTCCCTGCCATTCTTCTGTAATCTTGGGTCATCACAGTAAGTTGAGATTGGATTTGGGCATCGGTAATGTTAGGAGCTACACCAATCTCCTGACCATTGTGGATCACATGAACAACAACCGGAATGGTAATCACATTACCCACTTGAGATCTGTTCTCCAATTGTTTTTTGATCAATGGTGACAACCATTCTTCGAACTGTTCGGTATTAAGTCGCTTTGGATTTTTTTCTTGCAAGTAGTTTTCATACTCTGTAGTCAAACATCTAACAAAACCGTTGTGTTTATCTTCTCGTGCAACACCTCTACCCAGAAACCTAGATTCAGTTTCCGTTTTTTTAACAACTTGGGCATTCATAAATGACGATGCCATCATGATGATTGCCAAAGAACATAATTGCTTTTTCATATTTTTAAAACTTACTATTAAAGGTTGGCAAAAATAACTTATTTTTGACTTCTCATCAAAACAAATTTAACATAATATTTAAAATCATGAAAACTTTAACATTCATCATCTGTTTATTTTCATTGTTACAACTTAGCTGCACGGCTCAGAAAAAAAGCAACACTTTGTCCTTGATGGATGCAAAACAAAATGAGCACTTTAGCGAAATAACCCTGACGAAACAATCCAGAGGAAGCCAAGAGAGTTTTAAAATACAAGGAGAACACATTGTCTATCAGAACAACAACAGGACACAGAAGAAAGAGCTGAAAACAAGCGACTGGAACAACCTGAACGATCTTGTACAAAAAATAAATCTCAAAAAAATTAATTCTTACGAATCTCCAACTCAAAACCGCTTCAACGATGCTGCTCCAAGCAGTGAGATCAGCATCCTTACCGATCAAAAAAACACCTATACTTCTAAAAGTTTTGATTTCGGAAATCCTCCAGCAGAACTTCAAGAACTGTACCATGAAATAATTCGGTTGACCCAAGATTTTCAAACAAAAAATAAACCTTCTATTCCTAGAAGGTTGTAAAAAATATTCGTAATTTTTATTTTAGAATTTATACGCCAAAGCCCAAGAAAATCCAACACCAAAAGCTGAAGTCGATTTTCCAAAACCCGGAACAATCATGGGCTGAATGCGATCTTGTTTGGTTGAATGGATCAAATATTTGGGCTGAACATTGGCATCGATGTAAAAAGACGATTGAAACAACTGAATTCTCGCACCCAAAAGTGCCTCTGCCCAAAACGACGATTGCGTGGTCGATGGATATGAAACTGAAAAATCTCCTGACTGAAAACCCTTGATGGGTATTGCAAAATATTCTTGTTCATACAAAGATCCTGCTAATTTTCCACCGACATAAAAACCATTGAAACGGTTTTCGGGATCCGAAATCAGCATGTAAAGAGCACCCAATTTAAGAAATGTCCCATTGGCTTTGGCATCGTAACCGTTTTTTTGAAACACATTTTTTTCAAAACCCGCATCTACAATAGCATGAAGTCTTGGTTTAAGCTCTGTAGAAACATAGGCTTGATACAATTTTCTTTCCGAGAAAAGACCGACACCGGCATTCAAAACATCAAAACCCAGCATAAAATTGGGCTGATAATTCCTAAGAACACCTTGCTTTTGGACAGGTTTTTCCTGGCAAAAAACAAAAGGAAAGGAAAAACTAAAAATGCAGATAAACAGGAGTTTTGTTCTCATTGATGATTTGGTTTTCTATGGTTTCTACGGACAAAACAGGATTGGGTGCTAACAACTCTACGCTCAATTGTTCGTAGAGTTTCTTTACTCCACAAGCCGGTGACACATATTCGGTTTTACTTTGATACATGAACCTCAACTTAGATTGAGGTCCATTTTTACTCGTTTTAACATAAATTTCAGTAAAACCAGAATCGTCGATACGAAGAGGCACCAATACCGAATCTACTTTTGCACGCGTCAAGACTCCTAGATTTCCATTTCCATAATCAACGGTCAGATAGAGCGAGTCCAAGGTTTTCAGTTTTCCGGTGGATTGGCTTTTAAACTTCATCTTAAATCGCGGTGTCGCTTCGCCATTGGTACAAATATCATCGTCGCTGTTGCAAGAAAAGAGCAACAACGCAAGGATAGAAAGCAAGACGGTCTTTATGAAATTCATGTTTACAAAATTATATTTTTTCCAACAAAGCGATGTTCTCCACATGATGGGTTTGTGGGAACATATCTACCGGCAAAATTTTAATCAAACGATAATCGTTTTTCATCAAATCAATATCTCTTGCTTGTGTTGCTGAGTTGCAGCTTACATAAACGATTCTTTTAGGCGAAAGTTTCAAAATTTGCTCCACCACCTTTTGGTGCATACCGTCTCTTGGTGGGTCGGTAACCAAGACATCGGCTTTGGGATGGTTGGCCAAAAACTCTTCGGTAAATACTTCCTTCATATCGCCACAAAAAAATTCGCAATTCTCCAATCCGTTAAGTTTAGCATGTTCGGTTGCGGCATCTATGGCCTCTTGCACGGCTTCTATCCCAATTACTTTTTTTGCAGATCGAGCAATGTATTGGGCAATAGTTCCGGTTCCGGTGTACAAATCATAGACCACTTCGCCTCCTTTTAGGTCGGCAAATTCTAAAGTTTTTCTATACAGATTTAGAGCTTGTTTGTAATTGGTTTGAAAGAAAGACTTGGCACCGATCTTAAATTTCAATCCGTCCATTTCTTCCATCAAAAATCCATCACCAAAATAGGTTTGAACATCCAAATCGTAGATCGAATCATTCTGTTTGGAGTTGATGGCAAATAGCAAAGTCGAAATCTGTGGAAAACGGCCTAGCAAAAACTGAAACAGCGCTTCACGATTTTCTTTCTCTTCCCTGTACAATTGGAAGAACACCATCCATTGGCCTTTGGAATTTTGTCTCAGCATCAAGCTTCTTAAGAAACCTTCTTGATTTTTGACATCAAAAAAGTCCAGCCCGTTTTCTTCTGCATATTTTTTCACCGACAAACGAATTTCGTTGGAAGGATCTTCTTGCAGATGACATTCGGTAAGATCCAAAATCTTACTCCACATCCCAGGGATATGGAAGCCTAGTGCATTTTTGTCTTGGAAATCCGTTCCGGAATTTACTTCATCCAAAGTTAGCCAACGCGCATTGGAGAAGGAGAATTCCATTTTATTTCTGTAATAATACTGTTCTTCGGCACCGAGGATAGGGAGAATTTCAAAGTCTGAGACGCCACCAATTCTGGTGATGTTGTTGACCACTTCATTTTGTTTGAACTCCAATTGTTTGGCATAGCTCAGATTCTGCCATTTGCATCCTCCACAAACACCAAAGTGCTTGCACAAAGCGTTTACCCTATCTGGAGACGGCTGAACGATCTCTAGGGCTTCGGCTTCGTAATATTTGGATTTGGATTTTTTCACTCGTGCATTTACCACATCACCAGGGACAGCTCCGGACACCAGAACGGTTTTTCCTTCTTCCGTTTTTCCTACAGCGACCCCTTTGGCACCTGCGGTTACCAATTGAATATTTTCTAGAATGATATTCTTTTTCTTCTTCATCTTCTTAAATTTTAAAAAGCCTTGTCAATCGAAAGACGACAAGGCTTGGATATGATTAAACCTCCAAATATTTTGGAATTACTTTGCCGGTTGAGGCGCTGCCATTTCTGGAGCCAAAATGCTAGGATCCATGTTTAGTTCAGCTTGAGGAGCTGCAGGAGCGGCTACTCCAGTTTCTTTGGTCATCGCTTCTATAAACTCAGGTTCTCCTAAATTGTATATTGGTTTTGAAGCAATTTTTCCGTCTTTGTTAATGATGACAAAGCTTGGCAATTTGAAACCGTAAATTCCGAATGCTTTGGCTGCTGCTGAATTCATACCGCCATCGGCATAGGCATGTGTTGCAGCAATTCCGTTAAGCAAAGCCTTGTGCGTTTTTGTAAATTGATCTTTGGTATCGTCCATATTGATGGCCACCAAATTGATTTTTCCGTTGTAGTGTTTCATAACATCCTTCAGAACAGAAACGGTGTTTTCGGCAATACCAGGATTCCAAGAAGCATAGAACATCACCAAACTTGGCTTTCCTTTAAGATCTGTAAATTTGAATGCTTTTCCATCTTCTTTTGTAAGAGCTGCATCTGGAGCAAGATCACCCAATTTAACTCCGGAAATCACAAATTGTAGGTGCTGAATGTCTTTTTTAACCGTTGCATCTTTAATGTTTTTCTCGATGATGTCGTTCACTTTCTTAACCATGTTTGCATCGGCACTTGGGGTGATGTCGGACTGAGCAATTACATACGCCAAAAGATAATCTTTTTCCAATTGAGAGATTTCTTTTTTTGAATTTAAGAAATCTGCAAAAACTTCAGAAGTGCTGGCATCTACATTGGTTTTCATTTTTTCTGCGGAGTATTTCATATACTCTTCGCCCATTGTGCTTAGCAAATAATTTCTGTAGGAAGGACTTTGTTGGATCAACTCGTCTTTGTTGGGCTGCAACTTGTTTTCGTAATCGGTAAATGCTTTTGACACTTTGAATGCCGGGTTGTTGGTTAGCTTACCGTAGTTCATTTTGTATTGAGACATGACATTAAGAAGGGTGGACACCAAGTCGTTTTTCTTCCATTTTACCACATCGCTATCGGCTTTTGTTGTACCAGCAACCTCGTCGATATTTTTATTAAGATCCGTTTCTATCTTTTGA
The DNA here is from genome assembly GCF_003852705.1 of Amniculibacterium aquaticum. Taxonomy (GTDB): domain Bacteria; phylum Bacteroidota; class Bacteroidia; order Flavobacteriales; family Weeksellaceae; genus Amniculibacterium; species Amniculibacterium aquaticum. The sequence goes on along the minus strand of NZ_REFA01000007.1, from coordinate 23,577 downwards.
ATGGCTTTCAAGAATTCAGGTTCTTTTTTAGTCACCAAATCTTGCATATTAAATTTTTGAGCGTAGGAAACCAAAAACTTTTGAGTTTGCTTCAAGAAGTCGTTGTTCTCTTTCGCATCTCCTGTCACCACATATTCTGCCGGGAAATTGGCTGCATTACCGTTGATGTTTACAGTTTGTCCACCTTTCAGATAGATTAGGTTTTGTTTTCCGGCATAAGAAAGTACATAGATACCGTCTTTTGGAGCATCAAAACTTCCTGAAAACTTTCCGTCTTTGTCCAGTCCAATGTTAATTAGAGGCAAAGTTGCAACACCAGAACCTTCGATAAGTTCAATTCTTTCCAGAGGAGATCCCCCTGAAACCTTTCCTGTTAATTCTACTTTTTTAGAACAAGAAATAAAAGTTATTGCCATTAAAAGCAACAATAAATACTTTTTCATGAATAGTTTAAAAAATTTAATTTCGCAAAGATACTCTTTTCGTTATATCCATGAAATAGTTGCACATAATTATCTAAACTTTAACAAACTAAGTTTGAATTTTATATTCTCGTTGAAAAATCGATGATATTTCTATTTTTGCACATCCACAATCTGCATCTTTTAAAACATTTTTCATGAACATTAGAATCGGTTTATTTTTATGCCTTTTTATACACATCGTCTTACAAGCACAAAGACATCAAGCCAAAGTCATCGGGGTGAAAGACGGTGATACGATAGAAATTCTTTGGGAAGGCAAAGGCAAATCCGTGCGATTGGCGCATGTGGATTGTCCCGAGAAAAAACAGGCATTTGGGATGCGTGCCAAAGAATTTGTCTCCCGATTTTGTTATGGAAAAACTGTGGAGATCATTATTTCATCCAAACCCGATCGGTACGGAAGATGGATTGCCGAGATTTTTTACAACAACCAAAATCTAAACAAAGAACTGATCCGAAATGGTCTGGCTTGGCATTTCAAAAAATATTCTAAAGACGAGGTCTATGCCGAGTTGGAAAAAATTGCCAGAGGTAAACGACTTGGGCTTTGGCAAGAACAACATCCTATTGCCCCATGGGAATGGAGAAAAAACAAAAAAGACCAACGAAAAGTTGGCCTTTAATATTGTCCCGTTTAGAACTGTTTCTTTCTGATCTTTAATTCTTTATTTTTAAAATTAAAAATGAGTTTATTTGCAGTTTCGCCTTTCTTCAGCTGAATTTCTTGGTTGTTATTGACAATTTCGTAACGGTCATTCTGAATGTAAATTTTATAAAGACCTTCAATCAATTGGAAATTAAAATTACCATCAATGTCGGTTACCGCCACAAGAGTTTTTCCGGTTTTCAGATCCTGAGCATAGATGTTGATTCCCATAAAATCGGCTTTCTGATTGTCGTATTTGTCTTTTATCTGAATCATTTGCCCAACCAGAGGCATGGTTTTTACCACAGGAATTTCTATTGTTGTATTTTTTTTCACCGTTAGCTTATCCAAGCCCAGCAAAGGTATCCTTTGGTTGTTTTTGGTTACCGACAAAGTATAATTTCCCGGTGTCAAGTTGGCATATTTTACAAAACCTTTGGCATTGGTTAGTGCCACAATATTCTGGTTCAGTTTTACAATAGCATCGGATACCAAAGTTTCGTCGGGATCTATTTTATTGTTCAGATTTTCATCTTCGTAGATTTTCAAGGTCAATTTATTTCCTTTGGACGATCCCAAAGACATCTTAACTCCCACCTTGAATTGCAGGTTGCTGTATTGATACGAAGGATTCGTATCGTTGCCCCTTCCGTGGAAAAAATTATAATAGGCCATTCCGGTCAAGCTCCACGAAGGCGATAATTTGTAATCGATATTGGAATTCATGTACAAATTATCCGACCTTTGGCTGTTCATAAAATTATATCCCAAACTGAAATAACCGTTCAATTTATTTTTCATTGCATTGATCATGGTTCCCAAACTGGTCGAGTAATTGACAAAAGTACCTCCGTTGTACCAATTGAGATCGTAGGCATTGGTAGGGTTAATGTCTGCCGTTGCCGACCAATTGATGAATTTATACGAATAATTAAACACGAATCGTTGCGCAAAAACATTTCCAGAGCGGCTAGAAAATTGCGACAATCCACCGTCCCAAGACAAATTGAAATTATGAGATTTTAAGGATTTCCCAACATTCACACGCATTCTATACGCCTGATACTCTAAAGTATTGTAGACCGTACGGATGTATTGATAGGTATAATTGGGTGCCAACGACACACGCAGCCAACTCCCATTCCATCCCCATCCGGCTTCTATCAAATGATTTAGAAACTTGCTGTTTTCCACATAACCCAAAGCTTCCATATCGTTCAAATATCCTGAGGTATTGTTGCTGGTATTGTATCGGATGTAGAGGTTTTGACTTTTAGAAATTCTATAATTCAACATTTCGTCCATTGTAAAAGAGCCACGACGGACACCGGAGTAGTACGGACTGCTGTAATAATTGTTGGAATACAAAGAAAATTTAGGCTTCATCAATCGGTAATTGATTCCGGAAGAAAACCCTCGCTTGGATATCTTGTTGTTGACTCCGTCCAGAAACTCATCACTTAGTCCGGTCTCAAAACTTAGAACCTGTAGAGAATCGGTATATACAGGAGTTTTTAAGTTGACCAAATTGGTGGTTACTTTAGAAAAATTATTTTGATTGTACACATAATTTAACTGTACCGAATTCCCCGATTTGAAAAGATGTGTTGCTTGTACACCTGCCGTTTTCCCCGCTGAAACCCCGTTAGAAAAATCGGAATAAAGCATGTAATTGTTCTCCAATCCCAAAACTTCAACCGTATTTTTTTCACCCACTTTTGCACCCAATTTCAAACCACGACCGCTGATGTTGAAATCGTAATTCTGACCATAAATATTCCCCAAACTGGCGCTGTACTTAGAGTATTCCAGATCCAATCGGGTGTCATAGACATTGGTCTGCTTGGTGTTGCTGTAATAATCTACGGTCGAGTTGAATCCTATATTTCCATCTTCGCCAATTTTCTTTTCGTAATTGGTTCTAAATTTATAATAGGTGTTCAGATTGTCCGAATTGTTGTAGGATGCTTCTACATAATTTTTATACTGAACCGGGTTGTTGTCGTAATTGACCATACGATAAGTGGACAAAGAACGAATGGCCAATATCACCGATGAAACCATGGTATTGCTGGTCTCGTCAAAAACAGATACCGACAAATTGTAATCCGGATAATAGGTAATGTTTTGTCTTTTTTTCAGTTGAACGGTGATCAGCTGTTTTTCTTTGGAGTCCAATCTAAGAATTTGCTCTTCAGGAAATGCCGCAAGAAAATCATCGGGAGTCAACTTGATTTTCAGTTTCAACACCCTTGGAGCGTATGCTTGGTTTTCAACAAAAATTCTGAGTAAATTTTCGGGACTTGCCGGGTTGTAATACAGCTCACCAAGAGGCATGATGGACACAAAATCCATTTTCTCTCTAAGGAGGGTGAATCCTATTTTCTGTATTTTTTTTTCTCCATTTTCAGTAGAATAAACCAAATATTCGACTCTCGATACCTTGGATATCAAAAGGTCTTTGCCGGCAATCATCCTCACATTCAGTTCCTGAGAGTCATTGGCTGCAATTCTCTCATTGAAACTCGGCGAAAACAACAAGCCGGGATAGGCTTCTACCGCTTTTACACTGTCAATTTTCACAGGAGAAGAGCTTGTATTTTTCAGAACAATGACATTGGAAAACGCCTTTCCAGCTTTCAACAAAATGCTATCTTCCCTGAAGAAGGTCTCCAACCCTGCTGGCTTTTGGTCTTGTCCGTAAAAAAAATTGAAGAAAAAAAGACTTAAAAAAAATACTTTAGCGAAAAACTTCATGTCAAATTCTATAAACCAACTATTGGTTGGTAAAACTATAAATCACATTCAAAATATACGGTGTCGCTCCCGTCGTTTGTCCCAAAAGCACGGAGGTTTTGTCTGCAGGGATCACATATTTTAAAGAGATGTTTCTATTGAGTTCTGGTGAGGCTCCGGTCACAATGGCTTGTGGCGTTGTACTCAGATTTTTTGTGACAATTCCGGTTTGCCCATTTCCATTTTGGATTTGTACAATAGATGCCGGTACCGTAGTCGGAGTTCCGTTTAGAGTGAAAAAATTAGAAGACGATTTCACATAAATTTCATACGACTTATAATTGGTTACCAAAAGATGGTTGGGCATATTCTGGCTTTTACCGGTCTGATAATCAGAAGGTGAAGAAAAATTAAAATTCACATCCGGAGAACCTTGCAACACAATGCTGCTCAAAGACTGTGTGGTAATGGTAAATTCCAGTCGCATAATTTAGGGTCGAAAAACTCTGACTCGCTGCGCGTGCAAACAAATTAAAATTTCCCGTAGAAGACAAAAGTACCGGCGTACCTTCCTCTTCCGATTCAATAAAATTTTTCAAAGGGTTAAAATCTAAGAACACCATTTGTTCGTCCAACTTCGGAACCCCCAATTGGTGAAAATCTCCCAATCGAATGGTTACTGAAGCCGAAGAGGTACTCTGACCACTTGCGAACATCGGTAGAAAAAGCGCAATGAAATACTTGAGCAAAACGCTGTTTTTCATATACTTAAAGTTTAACATCAAAAGCAAAAGTGATGTCAAAGATAAAACACATTTACAATACAAAACAAGCAATTTGTAAAATAAACAGTAAGTGTTCTATTTTTTTGAAGATTTAATTAAATACTTCAACCTCTCTATCACTTAACCTGTATCAAATATACAATTTATTCCTGAAAAACAAAATATTTTTTATTTTTTTTTCAGAAAACCAGCATTCATAGGTATTAAACATTATTTAAGTCCTACTTTTTCAAGATAAAAACATCTTAAATCTACAAAAAAACCTCTTTTCTAAATTTTAACAACACAAAACCATCCGACTAAAAAAAATAAATACCACAAGTACGACAATTAAAACATCGCTTTTTGGACAAATTCTTATCTTTGCATCTTGAATTTTAGAAAGAAAAATCGTTTCCATACCTTAACTCAATAATATAACATTTAAGAATATGTTCCGTACACACACCAACGGCGAGCTTTCGCTGAAAAATCTAAACGAAGAAGTCACACTTTCAGGATGGGTACAAACCATCAGAGACAAAGGTTTTATGATCTGGATCGACCTTCGAGATCGCTACGGAATTACCCAATTGGTTTTCGATCAAGATCGTTCTACTGCCGAATTGATGGGCGATGCCAAAAAATTGGGTAGAGAATTTGTAATTCAGGTGAAAGGAAAAGTCATCGAAAGAGCTTCCAAAAACCCGAAAATCCCAACCGGAGAAATCGAAATCTTGGTTGATACATTAACCATTTTAAACGAATCTCAACTTCCGCCCTTCACCATCGAGGATGAAACCGATGGTGGCGAAGAATTGAGAATGAAATACAGATATTTGGACATCCGTAGAAATCCGGTGAAGGAAAAATTAATTTTCCGTCACAAGATGGCTCAGAAAGTGAGAAATTATCTTTCAGACGAAGGTTTTATCGAGGTGGAAACTCCAGTTCTCATTAAATCTACTCCAGAAGGTGCAAGAGATTTCGTGGTGCCAAGCCGTATGAATCCTGGACAATTCTACGCTCTTCCTCAATCGCCACAGACCTTCAAACAATTATTGATGGTGGGCGGTATGGACAAATATTTTCAAATTGTGAAATGTTTCCGCGATGAGGATCTTAGAGCCGACAGACAACCGGAATTTACCCAAATAGATTGTGAAATGGCCTTTGTAGAACAAGAAGATGTGATGAATGTTTTCGAAGGGATGGCAAAAGCGATGTTGAAAGAAGTGACCGATCAGGATTTCGGTTCTTTCCCAAGAATGACCTTTGCCGATGCCATGCAAAAATACGGTAACGACAAACCGGACATCCGTTTCGGGATGGAGTTTGTGGAACTGAACGATTTGGTAAAAGGTAAAGACTTCAAAATCTTCGACGATGCCGAATTGGTGGTAGGGATCAATGTAGAAGGTTGCGCCGACTATACCAGAAAACAAATTGATGAACTAATCGATTGGGTGAAAAGACCACAGATTGGCGCTACCGGAATGATCTGGGTGAAATACCAAAACGACGGTGTGGTAACCTCATCGGTGAATAAATTCTACAACGAAGACGACCTGAAAGCGATTGCTGAAAAATTCGGTGCAAAAGCCGGAGATTTGATGCTCATCCTTTGTGGTGGAGAAAATAAAGTGAGAACCCAACTTTCTGCCCTAAGAATGGAGCTAGGAAACCGTTTAGGTTTAAGAAAAGGAAACGAGTTTGCGCCACTTTGGGTGATCGACTTCCCACTTTTGGAATGGGACGAGGACACTGAAAGATTCCACGCGATGCACCATCCGTTTACTTCACCAAAACCAGAAGACATCGCCTTGATGGACACAGATCCTGGAAAAGTAAGAGCGAACGCTTATGATTTGGTACTGAACGGTAACGAAATTGGTGGTGGATCCATCCGTATTTTCGACAAAGACCTTCAAGCAAAGATGTTCGATTTATTAGGCTTCACACCAGAAGATGCAGAGGCTCAGTTCGGATTCTTGATGAACGCCTTCAAATATGGCGCTCCGCCACACGGAGGTTTGGCTTTCGGTTTCGATAGATTGGTTGCGATTTTGGACGGCAACGAAGTGATTCGAGATTATATCGCTTTCCCAAAAAACAATTCGGGAAGAGATGTGATGATCGATGCACCAAGTGCAATCGCTAACGAACAATTGGACGAACTGGAATTGAGATTGAAATAATCTTATTTTTAACATAAAAAAACGGGTTTTGATTAATATCAGAACCCGTTTTTGTTATAAATTCGTTTTGATTATTTCCACCAAATCCACCATATTTTCAACCTTCAACTTTTCGAAGATTCTTTTTTTCATGGTGCTGACGGTATTCTGTTTAATGTCCAACTTGTTGGCGATCTCCAAATTTCCTAAACCATCAGCATAGAGTTTACAGACCTCCAATTCACGATCGGTTAACGCATAAAGAGGATTTGCCAAGCTGGGATTCCGCAAGGAATCCAACAACAACGACTGTGTTTTTTCACTGAGATATTCGCCTTGACTGATCATTTTTTGCAGAGCATGGATAATTTCTTCTTCCTCACTCAGTTTAGACAAAAACCCGTGAGCTCCGGCACTCACAAACCTCAACGCCTGATTTTCATCAACACCCGAAAAAATTAAGATTAGAGTTTCAGGATTTTGAGTTATTATTTTCGGTAGAATTGAAAGACTGGATCCATCAGGAAACTGAGCGTCAACAATCGCAATATCAATGGGATTTTCCTGAATGCAAGACAAAGTTTGTCCCAAAGTAGAAGCCTGCAAAATTTCGACTTCAACATCCAGATCTTCCAAAAGAAAAACCAAACCTTGTCGGATCAAAGCATGATCATCGGCCAATAAAAAACGGATGGGTGATTTCATACTTTTTTATTTTTTCACTTGAAAATTAAACGAGAACGACACGGTTGTTCCTTTGCCCAATTCACTTGCAGCAGAAATTTCGCCATCAAATAGAGCTAGCAATTCTTTACACAAACTCAAGCCCAAGCCTGCACCTAAATTATCCACTTCTTCAGAAAGCACTCCTTGATAATACGGTTCAAAAATTCTTTCCAAATCCTCTTTGGCAATTCCGGCTCCGGTATCCGTAATTTCTGTTTTCAGAACGATCACCTCATCGTTCAGTTTTTCGGCTTGTGTATGCACTGTGATTTTACCTTTTTCGGTAAATTTATTGGCATTGGCCAAGATGTTTATGAAAACCTGATGCACTTTTGCCTTATCGGAATAGACCATAAACTGAGGATCTATCGTTTCTTGAACCAGCAACTGATTGTGTCTGGACTCTACATAAGGTTGGATTGCAGTAAGGATGGACGATATCTCGTTTTTCAAATTAAACACAACCGGAACCAATTTATTTCCTACCTGTTGGTTTTTGGTGTATTCTAAAATCTGATTGGCTTGTAACAATAGGGAATCGTTGGTAAAAGAAATGGATTTCAAATATTCCTGCACCGTATCGTCATTGGTTTTCTTAGCAATCCTATTGATGAACAGTCCCATAATTTTTAGAGGCGAACGAATTTCATGACTCAACATGCCTAAAATTCTATTTTTGAATTTCAAGTTTTCCTTGATTTCATTATTAGCTTCGTTCAACTTGGTTTCGTATTGGAAGGCGATTTTGGTAAAATAAAGGATCATCAAAGACATCAAAAACAAAAGTCCGAACAAGATCCAAAGCAACAGATATCGGGTTTTACTGGTTTTTGCATTTTGTTTGGCAAATTCATTTTCCAAATCGCTTTTAGAGGTTTTCGCTGCGGTATCATAGACTTCCATCATCCCGGCAGAGTACACGAAAAGATTGTTGAAGGCATTGAAGAATTTTTCATTATTCTCGCGTGCATTCTGATTGCGAATGGCTTTCACTTTTATCCTTTGCACTTCTTTGGTATAGTGGTTTACCACGGAGCGATACAGGCTGTCCATCTCATGTTTTATGTTGATGGCTTTTGGTGATGCTCCAGTTTTTATCGTTACCACAGTACTGTCTTTTTTTGTAGTAACATTACCAGCAACTGCATCTTTCAAACGGCCAAAAAGTCCTTTTTTCTTGGTTGAATCGGAGAAGGTTTTGGTCTCCACTTCTAATTTTCCAAAATCGTAATCCAGGTTGTACTTTTTAAGATTCGGAAGTGCTTCATTTTTTTTCAGAACAGTCTGTGTCGAGAGCAATCGCATAGAGTCGATTAGAACTTTGAGGTCATTGGGATTGGTAGTACGACGAGTTTTTTCGGAAACCAATTTACTAAACTTAGGATGTTGGTTATTGAATTGGCTGATGGACTCAATTTTAGAATTCAAATTGTTTAAAGAAGCAAAATAGGCGTCCAAGGATTTGGGATTGTCATTTTTAAGATAATCTTGTAGATGATCCTGAGCTTGGGAAAGTTCAACTTTGGCACCAGAAGTCAAACCTTCCAAATGCTGTACCTCTTTCAATTGTTTCTCAATAAACATCAGAGACTCCTTATTTTTGTATTCGTTGTAGAAAAATCCAGCGATTACCAACTGAACCAACAACACGCAAAAAATTAGTGAATACTGTACGACCTTTCTTTTCTTAAAATCCAACACGGGTGGATTATCCATTTCTATTTTCATTTGTTTCTTGTTTACACCAGAATAAAAGTGCCCTAAGATTTCTTAAATCAAAGTTCACAATAAGCGCTCCGGTAGAAGCCGTAAAAATAAGAAAATTATAAAAACAAGAAAACAAAGTATAATTATGGCAGTTTGGACACCAAATTTTCAGGTAGAAGCTTCAAAATCCAATAGATTATTTTCCATTTCCAATTCGGAACTTGGACAAAAGAAGAGCCGGCACCCACCACATGACGGGCAACATATTCGGGCTGCATGATCAGGTTTTTATTAAGATCCAAACCTTGATTAATTTTAGAATCGATGTAGCCCAAAATCATCACATTGACCACAACTTTCCTCGCCGACAACTCTTGTCTAAGACCTGCTAAATACTGTGTAAAAGCCGACTTGGTACTGCCGTACACAAAATTGGATTTCCTACCCCTAACCCCGGAAAGCGAAGAGAGACCTATGATTTTTTCTAAATTTTTATTGGCTCCGTCCATGGCAATAATGTTCAGGATGGACACCGCCCCAATGTAATTGACCTTCATCATGCGATGAGCTGCAGAAAAGTGACGCAGCGCTTCTTCGTTCTGAGACAAAAATCCGGCAGCATACACCACAATGTGTGGTTTGTAGGGTAAAGTTTCATAATATTTTTGATGCCCATCAAAATCTTCTGCATCAAAATACAAAACTTTTAATCTTTCGACAGCCAAATTGTTTTGTTGAATAAAATTTTCCAAAGCAACCAAATCCCGTGAAGCAGCCATCACAAAACAGCCCATATCCAGATACTTCATCATCGTTTGTTTGGCCACATCCGAATTGGCTCCGAGCAACAATACCGTTTTCAATAGTTTATTTTTTACAAAAATGACAAAACGAAATAACATTTAAGTTAAAAAATGATGAGAACTTTAACCTCGTGATGAAAATCCTTATTTTTTTTCTTTAAATTTGGAATTTTATACACAACAAAAAGTAGGAAACTACCGACTTCTCAGACCGTAGCATTATGAAAAAGTACTCTTCCAAAAGAAGCATACAACTACTCACCCATATCCTGAAGGAATATGGCATTAACAACATCATCATTTCTCCAGGATCAAGAAATGCGCCCATTGCCATACATTTTGCAGAAACCGACAGCTTCCATTGTTACAGTGTTGTTGACGAGAGAAGTGCCGCTTTTGTAGGCATGGGCATGGCGATGTCCGAGAAAAAACCGGTTGCCATAACCTGTACCAGTGGTTCGGCTGTAGCCAACTACTACCCTGCCATAACCGAAGCTTTCTATGCCAACATCCCTTTGTTGGTACTGACTGCAGATCGACCAACAGATTTTATTGATATTTTTGATGGACAAACCATCCGTCAGAAAAATATTTTTCATCAGCATTCTTATGGCGATTTTCAAATGATTGAAGATGAAATTGAAGATGCCGAGTTCATCAACAGAGAAATCATTCAAAAAGCGGTGGAATTGTGTATAGAAAAATCGGGACCGGTACACATCAACATCCCACTTCATGAGCCTTTGTACGATTTGGTTGCCGAGATACCGAGCTTTCCGAGCTTTGAAAAAAATCTACAAAAAAACCGGTACCAAATCCCGTCCCGATTGATTGCTGAATGGAACACCACCAAAAGAATTTTGATCTTGGTCGGTTCTCAGGCGCATTCGTCAGAGTTAAATGCGCAATTGGCACAACTGGCAAAAAACCATACGGCAGTGGTCCTCAGCGAGGCCAACTCCAACATTCACCACGAAAAATTTTTCCAGCATATCGACCGTTACATCTTCAACTTTACCGAAGAGGATTACAAAACTTATGCACCGGATTTGCTGATCACGGTGGGACAAAATGTGGTTTCGAAAAAAGTGAAGCAATTCCTAAGACAAGCCAAGCCCAAATCGCATTGGCACATTGATCCGTATTGGCAACCCGATACTTATTTTTGCTTGAGCGAAAAAATCCAAACCAAAGCCGAAGATTTTTTTGCTCAATTCATCGGTTCCGTAAACCTCGAACCACAAGCTTATCACAATCTTTGGTCTACACTGAAAGACAAAAGAGATAAAAAACACGATGCATTTTTGAACAAAGTAGGCTTCTCGGATTTTTACTTCTACTATTTATTGGCTCTGAAAACTCCTGAGCACTACAACATCCATTTCTCCAATTCGTCGGCGATTCGATATGCACAACTCTTCGACTATTACGACAAACAAGTCTATTGCAATCGTGGTACCAGCGGAATAGACGGCTCTACTTCTACCGCAATGGGATTTGCCATAAAAGACAAAAATCCTACGGTCTTGGTTACTGGAGACATCAGTTTTTTTTATGACATCAACGGCCTTTGGAATCCGTACATACCACCGTTTACACGAATTGTAGTTTGCAACAACGGACAGGGCGACATTTTCAAAATCATCCCCGGCCCGGGCAATACCAACGAAAATACTTTGAACGAATTCATCTCTACCAAACACCGTTTGAATGCCGAGCACATTGCTAAGCATTTCGGATACGGCTATGTAAAAGTAGATGACGACACCACTTTGGGTAGGGTTTTGGACAATTTTTTCAAACCGGACAGCAAGCCAAAAATTTTGGAAGTGTGCACCCAAGAAATTGAAAATTCTGAAGTTTTAAAATCGTATTTCGAACATTTGAAGTCCTAAATTCAGACTTCTAAATAAGCAGAACTTTCGGGGAGATTTTTTATTTTCTCAATGGGATAGACAAAAGAGTCATCCAGATTATTCATTGCATTGATGATTTTAAAATGGGAAAAATCCTTTAAATTTTGAAGGGTAATCGGACATTCTTTAATTTTTTTGGATTTCAATAAGGATTGACGCATCACTCCATTCAGGAGATGGGTATCTGGACAGTACCAGGTTTTGTCTTTTAAAAAAATCAGATTGCTGATCGAGGTATCGGTCAGGTGATTGTTTTTCACCAAGATTATTTCTTCGGTTTTTGCTGAATTTTTCAAACGATCCAACTCTTTTCTGTCTTCGAATTTGAAGGCATAATCCAACTGATTGGCTTCGACCAAGGCAAAGCTTTCTACTTCCGGCAAGGCATAGGGAATTAGCGAGCAGTTGTAATTTTTGTCCAAATCATAGGCGATTCTAAATTTGAAAAAACCGTCTTCATCCAGATCCAATTTTTTAAAAATCGCCATCAAGTCCAAGGAACCCATTTTTCCGAAATGAGAAAAAGTTTGGTTCACACGATGCTGATGAAATTCCAAAAGATGCATCTTTTGGTGCTCTACTTTTATGCTTTCAATAAATCGGGACATAGATTTTGTTTTTAACTTCTTGGTATTCGTCCTCTAATTTACTCAAATGTGTGATGCCACCACCACTTTTGAAATAAAATTTTTCATTTTCTTGTTCAATAAAACGAATCATGACACAAGAATCCAGGTTTTCGCCATCAAACCAACCGCAAACTCCGGTATAGAAACCTCTTTCATGCCCTTCAGCTTCTAAAACAATTTCTAAAGTTTTGGTTTTTGGTGCCCCCAAAATACTGCCCGCCGGAAGCAATTTCTTCAGTACAGATCCTATTTTATTTTGAAATTCAGGCTTTAATACTCCTGAAATTTCAGAGCTCATGGTCAAAAGATTTTTTTGTGCCGTCACCAAGTGATCGATCCTTTGAAACTCATCCACTACAACTTCATCGGCCACCATGCTCAGGTCATTTCTAAGCAAATCGACCACGGTGTAATGCTCCGCTTTTTCTTTAACATCGTTCTTCAAGACCTCAGCTGCATTTTCTACACTTGCATCGATGGTGCCCTTCATGGGATGGGTGAAAATTCGGTTCCCCTTGATTTCCACAAAGGTTTCTGGGGAGAAAAAAACAAATTTTTCGGGATATAGGACTTTATATTTCGCCTTGGATTGATGAAAAAAGTCAGCCAAAGAAAAATTGGTTTTCACTTCGGTTTTTCTGGTGTAGTTGGCCAAATAAGAATTCCCGTATTTTAAATGATTCTGTACTATTTCAAATCCCTTTTTATAGCTTTCTACATCTTCGATCAAGGCTTCAAATTCTAATTTTGGGGTTGAATAGGATTGAGTATCAACATTCGACATGCCTTTAAATTCTACCAAAACACCAGAGCTTTTTAGTTGATCTTCGGTGAAAACTTCCACCCGATCCATCAAAAAATTGATGATGAAAAAGAAAGGCTGCTTCTGCATGGACAAGTTGTCCATCTTTTGAAAAGAATGATGATCGATGTTAAACATGATGCAAAAATAAAGTATTAAAAATTAATTTTGCCATTCTTAAGAAAACCCTCATTTTTCAATTAATTTCCTATTTTTGAACTCTATTTCCCAAATATGAAAAGAGATTTATACATCGACTATGCCAAAGGCTTAGCTACGCTTTCCATCATCTTTATCCATACGGCTTTTTGGAGTGGACAGTTTTATATAAAAACCGAATTCCGGGTACTCTCCTTACTTTTTGATGTCCCTTTATTTTATGCACTCAGCGGATTGACTTCTGGAGGAAATATAGAAAAGACATTTTATCGGTTATTAAAATTACAGATCACCTACATGATTTTTGTGACTGTTTTATTTTTTGCCGATTATTTTTTCAAAGTTTTTGGTTTGTATTTTTTTGGTTTGGACAGCTTAAAAAGTTTCTACTCAACCTTCGGGACCAAATATACTCCAACAAGCATATCCACCATGCCGGCATGGGAAAACTTGGGCAACTGGTACCTGCACCAATACACCATGTGCGACACTTTTCCTGTGGTGATGGGCAGTTTTTGGTATCTGAAAGTGTACTATATCTTGACGGTTTTGGGGGTTTTAATATTAAAATTCTTTCCTAGACATATTTTGTGGTTCATCGGGATCTGTTTAGGTTATACGCTTTTCATCAACCTCAACACACAATACTACCCTACAGGTCAGGTGGGTTATGTTGCATTCTATCTCGGTTTATTTTTAATAGCCCATCAAATGAAAGGTAAAAAACTTCCAATAAATTGGTCTATTGTATTGTTCAGTTTATGGTTCCTGATCTTAATATATTTGTATGCCGATCTTGGCTACGAGGCTTTGATGAAGATGAACAAGGCCAAATTCCCTCCAAAACTCTTGTACATCTTCTGGTCAATTTTTTCGCTAACCGTATTGTTCACGCTATATAACCGACTAAAAATTGAGAAGCCGAACTTCATCACCAACATCGGGACCAACGCTATTTTCTTTTATTTTGCACAAGGTCTGAGTTCGTCATTAATTTATTTTGCAGTGGTTGGGTTGAAAGATCAAATGCCTTGGTACATTTTAATGGTCTTGATGTTTGTCCTAAACATTGCCATTGCAGTACAACTGGCAAAACTTGTAAAAAAACTGGATGATTGGGGTTGGAAATTCTTGTACAAACTGAAAAATTGGTCGGCGAAATAAGTTGGAATGAATCTCTCTCGATCCGTATTACAAGTCCCATAAAATTTATATTTTTAGTACATTTGCAAATTAAAATAAACAACAACAATGTCCAACAGTACAGAAAAAATATTAATCACCGGAGCTCTTGGTCAAATCGGCTCTGAACTGACGAATAAATTGGTAGAAATCTACGGCAAAGAAAATGTTATCGCTAGCGATATTGCTCAGCCGGAAAAAAACCACACCAATGCTGGTTTTTATGAAATCTTAGATGTTTCCAATACCGAATTGGCCAAAGAAATCGTTAACAAGTACCAAATAACCACGGTGTACCATTTGGCTTCTTTGCTTTCAGGAACTTCAGAAAAAAATCCACAATTTGCATGGAAACTCAATGTTGAACCTTTGTTAAATTTCCTAGAAATGGCGAAAGAACAAAAGCTGAATAAGATTTTTTGGCCAAGCTCCATTGCTGTTTTCGGAAAAGGAATCCCTAAGGAAAATGTAGGTCAGGATGTAGTCCTGAACCCGTCAACGGTTTACGGAATATCTAAACTAGCAGGTGAAAAATGGTGCGAATATTACAATGAAAAACACGGTGTCGATGTAAGAAGCATCCGTTATCCCGGACTTATTTCTTGGAAAACTCCTGCAGGTGGAGGCACAACGGATTACGCAGTTGAAATCTATTACGAAGCGGTCGAAAACGGAAAATATACCAGTTTTATCTCTGAAAACACCGCCATGCCCATGTTGTACATGGACGATGCCATCAATGCCACACTGCAATTGATGCAAGCGCCTTCCGAGAACCTTACGGTAAGAACCTCTTACAACTTAGGCGGAATGAGCTTTACCCCAAACGAGTTGGCTACAGAAATCAAAAAACACATTCCCGAATTCGAAATCGATTACAAACCGGATTTTAGACAAGCCATTGCCGACTCTTGGCCGGCTTCCATAGACGATTCTGTGGCAAAAAAGGATTGGGGATTGACCTACGAATTTGGCGTGAGCGAAATGTCCATCGACATGATCAAAAACTTAAAAAACAAATTCTGTAAATCATAACGATTAGTCATGCAGAAAAACATCTTAATTTTTATTGGTCTATTTTTTCTGCTGGAATTTTATGTCTATCAGGCATTCAAAACACTGGTTAATGCAACTTGGTCTAGAAATTTGTATCGGATAATTACCTTATTAATTTATGTTTTCATCCTCTTCAAAATTCTTACTTTTCAAAAAACAGATCAAGGAGCAACTTCAACCATACAACTTCTTGCAACAATAATCTTGGGTTTTATCGTGCCTAAGATTATTGTTGCCATTTTTCTTTTAAGCGATGACATCGTCCGTACTTTAGGTTACTTTTTTCAAAAATTCAACAATACGGCAGAACATTTTCCTGACCGTAGAAAATTCTTGAGCCTGCTTGGACTTTCCTTAGGAGGATTGGTCTCGGCGATGGTGGTGGATGGGGTGATTTTTGGTAAATACAGACATAAGGTGAGAACGGTGAGATTAAAACTTCGGCATCTTCCGAAAGCGTTTAAAGGATACAAAATTGTGCAGATCTCCGATGTCCATAGCGGAAGTTTCCTTCATCCAGATAGATTAGAAAAAGCCATTCAGCTCATCAACGATCAAGATGCTGATTTGGTAGTTTTCACGGGTGACATGGTCAATAATTTGGCCGACGAATTCCGTCCGTTCATCCCTCTTTTTTCAAAAATAAAATCCAAAGATGGCAAATTTTCCATCTTGGGCAATCACGATTACGGCGACTATGTGGCTTGGGAAAGCATGGAGAAAAAAAATGCCAATCTCCTACAACTTATTGATTATGAAAAACAGGCAGGCTTCAGAATGCTAAGAAATGAGGCTGTTGCCATAGAAAAAAATGGAGAAAAACTATACCTAATTGGGGTTGAAAACTGGGGCGAAAAGCCCTTTCCTCAGTTTGGAGATTTGAACAAAGCTACTGTTGGACTTCCTACTGAGTCGGCAAAGATATTATTGAGCCACGACCCCACACATTTCGACCAAGTGGTAAAAAAACATTCGTCCAACATACAACTTACTCTTTCTGGTCACACCCACGGTATGCAATTTGGCCTGGATCTAAAAAATATAAAATGGTCTCCGGTACAATACAAATATCCCAAATGGGCCGACTTGTACGAATCCGAAGGCAAATACCTCTATGTCAATCGAGGTTTTGGTGTGATTGGCTATCCCGGCAGAGTGGGAATTGAGCCTGAAATTACAGTTTTTGAATTGAGTTAATTTTCCTGAACTCCAACAACGGTAGCTTCAATGTCACAATGTTTTGGACAGTCTTTATTGCCTCCGCCAATGGTTATAAAATCCAATTTCCTTTTTCCGGTCATTTCATTTTGTTCGACATCTCTTACAATTCCATTGATCAATAAACAATGTATACCTTTTCCGTCGTATCCAAAATATACTCTGGCCTTTTCGTAATTATTGGCAACCATCAGGTTAAACAATTCTTTTGCTTGATTTTGTGTTAAGTCAAAATAACCTTCTGTTTGGTTATTCCCTGATAAACCTCTTTCTACACGATAATTTTGAAACAGCTTTCTGGCTTCTCGATATTCTAACACATCATTCGTTTGATCCGGAAGATCGACTGTTTCATATTTTCCTTGAACCAGTTTCAATAAGGTTTGGTAATTTCCCAACACATAGCCTACACCTAGAGAAAGTGCAGCTATCAATAATAATTTTTTCATGATTCGATGTTTTTAGTGTTACAAAGTTAATTATTTTTAATTTATTTCGTAATTTTATTCACTTTATTAAAGAAAGCGTTCCCAAATGTTAAATTTCAAAAAACTTTTCACCACTTGGGTTTATATTTTTCTTTTGCTAGAATTGTATTCTTGCAACAAAACACACACGAACCGTACTGGGCCTATTGATGTTGTTTTACAAGAAGCTGTTCGACAAAAAGACACTTTGCAAAATTCTCAAGCAGCCGATTCACTTTTAAACAAAGCGTTAGAAAAAGCCATTGTGCTTAATGATCCAAAAACCAATACACAATGCTATATTTCAATTCTGGAACACTCAGATCCCGAAAACATTAGTGACGAAAAAGGGTACGATCTTTATTCACAAGCCAAAGAAAACGCAGAAAAAAGCAACTCAACCAATTTGAAAAAACAGGTGTATTATGCGTATAGCAACTTTCTAATTAATAAAAACCAACCCTACAAAGCACTAAACTATCTAAACCTAACACTTAACAGTTCCGAAGAAAACCCGAAGTACAAGATCATACAACTCATTATCCTAAGCAAAATCGAAGAAAAACAAAACCTGCCGGAAGAGCAATTGCGAAATTTATTGGATGCCCATTATTTGGCCTATGATTTAGGACATGACTCCTTAAAAGTAGTGACTCTAGGGCTACTTTCCGATTACTATTATTTTCAAAAAAAATATGAAAAGGCATTAGAGTACAACATGAAAGTAAAAACTGAAATTTCACAATCCCAACCTATCGACTCTACAAAATGGTACTATGCAGAAGAAAACAGAGTGCTAATCCTGACTCAATTCCTAAACAACGAAGCCATTGCAGCAATCACAAAAAAAATCGTTCGATATGCTAAAAAACACAATCTAAAACAGCTGTCGTATAATGCACAAAGTTCATTAAGAACTTACTATTTCAACCAACTGGAATTTGGCAAATTAAAGCAATGGTACAAAGAAAATCCGGAAGATCTAAAAGCTCTTGAAAGCGACAGGCCCACCATCTACCACCGGATAAAAGCGGGAATTGCAGAGCATGACCGTGAAAAAGATTCGGCTATTTTTTATTGGAATTTAGCTAAAGAAGAAGACAATCTTAATCCGCATTTTCAATACAACTATTACTTACGAAAAGCAGAATTTGAAAAGAGAATGGGTCTGGAAAATGAAAAAATTAAAGATTTGGAAAAGGCTTTCCAGTATTGCTTACAAACCAACATCTACTCCAACCAAGTGGAGCTTGGCGAACAAATTGCCCAACATTATTTGGATCACCAACAAAGCGATAAAGCCTTTCAGATTCTCGAAAAACTTAATTCTGCAAAAAGTCAATGGATTAAGGTTTTGAGTAATGAAAACATTCAAAACATCGAACTCAATAACATACTTGCTCAGAAGGAATTGGAGCATCAAAAAAGTCAAGATGCTTTGGAAAGAAAACATTTCACCCAATACCTCATCATCATCCTATTCATCATTTTGGTGGCCATGGCCATGGTGGTAATTTCATTTTACAAAATTCCGGATTGGTGGATCAAATCCATGGGCTATATTTCCTTCATCATGTTTTTTGAGTTCATCATTCTTTTGGTCGATCATCAGCTTCACGAGATTACTCATGGAGCACCCATACCCATCTTACTTTCCAAAATCGTATTACTTTCTTTTCTTTTCCCTACCCATCATTGGCTGGAGAAAAAATTCATACAACTCCTCCTTAACGGGCACATTAGAAAATACATCATCAGCATTATTCAGAATTTAAAGTCAAAAAAAACGAAAAACATTCATTTGGATGAATAAAAAAGCAGCCTTAACGAGTAAAGCTGCTTTTCAATTATAAAATATTTAAAAATTTAAATTCCGAATTTTGCTTTTATAGCATCTACTTTATCCAATTTTTCCCAAGTAAAGAATTCTAAATCTTTTACAGTTTTTTCATTTGGCTTACCTGCATTGAAGGTTTTGTCTGCTACATAAGGCGTTCTTCCCATGTGTCCATAAGAAGCCGTTTCTTGATAAATTGGGTTTCTAAGTTTCAAATTCTTTTCAATGGCATAAGGTCTAAGATCAAAAATCTCGTTCACCAAGTTTGCAATTTCACCATCGTTCAGATTTACTTTCGCTGTCCCGTAAGTGTTAATGTACAAACCACAAGGTTTTGCCACACCGATTGCATAAGAAACTTGCACCAGAACCTCATCTGCAACACCTGCAGCCACTAGGTTTTTCGCAATATGTCGAGTTGCATAAGCTGCACTTCTATCTACTTTTGAAGGATCTTTCCCTGAAAAAGCACCACCACCGTGAGCTCCTTTTCCACCGTAAGTATCCACAATAATTTTTCGACCAGTAAGTCCTGTATCTCCGTGCGGTCCACCGATTACAAATTTCCCTGTTGGATTGATGTGATATTGAATTTGATCGTTGAACAAAGCCTGAATCTCTGGTTTCTGAGTATCTTTTACTCTAGGAATTAGAATTTCGATGATGTCTTTTTTAATTTTAGCCAACATTTCTTCTTCGCTATCAAAATCGTCGTGTTGAGTAGAAACAACAATGGTATCAATCCTAACCGGCTTGTGATCATCAGAATACTCGATGGTTACTTGAGATTTTGCATCGGGTCTAAGGTAAGAGATCTGCCCTGTTCTTCTTAGATCAGACAATTCCTTCAGGATAGAATGCGCAAGATCCAAAGCCAAAGGCATATAATTTTCGGTTTCGTTGGTGGCATAACCAAACATCATTCCTTGGTCACCAGCACCTTGTGCGTTGGCACGGGTTTCGAAATCGTCATTAGATACCACACGATCCACCCCTTGGTTGATGTCGGTTGACTGTTCGTGAATGGCCGAAATAACCCCACAAGAGTCACCGTTGAACATATATTCACCTTTGGTATATCCTATTCCGTTGATGACTTCTCTTGCAATGGTCTGTACATCCAAGTACGCATCGGACTTTACCTCACCTGCCAAAACCACCTGACCGGTAGTTACCAAAGTTTCGCATGCTACTTTAGAACTGGGATCATAGGCCAAAAAATTATCGATAAGCGCATCGGAAATTTGGTCGGCAACTTTGTCTGGATGTCCTTCTGATACGGACTCTGATGTGAATAAATAAGACATAATTTTTCTTGTATTTTTTAATTTAACAAATAGAAAAACAAGAAATGATTACAGCAGAAACTAAAATAGAAAGTCTGTTTTAGCATTTTTTTAGGAGGTTGCAATCAGTTCAAATTTTTCCTCTACTTTTTTAATGGAGCAAAATTACAGACAATAAATTGATTAACAAAGAAAACAAGCCTCTTTTTATTTTTTTTGAGGTTTAATGTTCACAAAATCTTCTGGCGAACTGTTATAGTTCAGCTTTGGATTAATGGTATTTTTTATCTCATTCACCAATTCGTCGATAATTTTTTGCTTATAGGTGGGTTTATAATAGATCACGCTAATTTCACGATACGGAAACGGCTTTCTGAACCTCATGACTTTTGACCTTTTCTCTTCTGAAAGCTGACTAACAGCCAACTCCGGTAAAATTGAAATTCCACCTACACGATCCACCATTTGCAACAATGTATGAATATTGGATGCCATAAAATCCAGATTTTTGGGTTTCAGGGTATTCTCTTTCAAATTGCAAATATTTTCAAATTGAGTTCTTAGACAATTCCCTTCTTCCAATAACCAAACTTTATCGATGTCTATTTCTTCCGGAATGACAAAAGAATCTTCGTTTTTCTTTTGTTGCGTTGCCGAATAGACCATGAGTTCTTCATTGAAAATAAAATCCTGGTAAAACTCATTGGCGGCATCATAAGGCGTTGCAATAATCCCCGCATCCAACTCACCGGATTTTAGAGACTTTATGATATTTTCCGTGGTCATTTCTTTCACATTCAGTTCAATCTTTGGATGCAACTGTAAAAAATCAAAAATTTCTTTGGGCAATATAAAAGTAGATACCGTTGGGATGATCCCCAAATTAAGTCTTCCTGCCAAAACATTGTTCAGAAGACTGGCTGTGTTTCTCAGTTCATTGACTTCATCTATCACTTTTCTGGCCTGATCCAAGATCTTCACCCCAACATCTGTCGTCCGGATAGGATGAGTCGTTCGGTCGAATATTTTCACATCCAACTCGTCTTCTAACTTTTGAATCATTGCACTAAGGGTCGGTTGGGTAATAAAACACGCTTGTGCTGCCTTACCAAAATGTTTGTACTTATCTACCGCGATAAGAT
This sequence comes from Amniculibacterium aquaticum, assembly GCF_003852705.1. Taxonomy (GTDB): domain Bacteria; phylum Bacteroidota; class Bacteroidia; order Flavobacteriales; family Weeksellaceae; genus Amniculibacterium; species Amniculibacterium aquaticum. The sequence continues at coordinate 1,839 of NZ_REFA01000007.1, read as the reverse complement.
ATTCTAATTGCTGAATGTTCATTGGATATATATTATCTATCACAAAGATATTACGATTTTTCTTTTATTTCTAATTTTTCGTGGTAAATTTGGGTGGACAAAAAAATACAGGATACACCACTCTTTATTTACTTGTATTTTTCATACAAATCTCTTCATTATGAGCAACAAAAAATTAACTTCAGCACAAGGAAACCCTTATTTTGAGCATCAAGACTCGCAAACCGTAGGACCTAGAGGCCCTGTATTGTTACAAGATTTCATGTTGCAAGAAAACTTAGCACACTTTGTCCGCGAGAGAATCCCAGAACGCGTGGTTCATGCAAAAGGCAGCGGTGCTTACGGGACATTTACGGTAACCCAAGACATCAGTTCTTATACCAAAGCAAAGCTATTTTCTAAGGTGGGCAACTCGTGCAGAACCTTCACCAGATTTTCTACTGTTGGTGGAGAAAAAGGCTCAGCCGATACCGCAAGAGATCCGCGAGGTTTTGCCACGAAATTTTATACCGAAGAGGGGAACTGGGACATTGTTGGAAACAACACTCCGGTTTTTTTCATAAAAGATGCTAAAAAATTTCCCGATTTCATCCACACTCAAAAACGAAACCCCAAAACCAATTTGAAAAGCCACACGGCGATTTGGGATTTTTGGAGTTTGAATCCCGAAAGCTTACATCAAGTTTTAATTTTAATGTCGGATCGAGGTACGCCGTACGGTTACCGCCACATGAACGGCTACGGCTCTCATACCTTTTCCATGACCAATAACGACAACCAACAAGTTTGGGTAAAGTTTCAGTTTAAAACACTGCAAGGGATAAAAAATTGGTCGGATGACGAAGCGACGAAATTAGCGGGAGAAAATCCAGATTTTGCTCAAGAAGACCTTTGCCAATCTATAGAAAAAGGACAATTTCCACAATGGAAGCTGTACATTCAGGTTATGTCTGATGAACAAGCAAAAGAATTCCGCTGGAATCCTTTTGATGTTACCAAAGTATGGCCTCATCAAGAATTTCCACTTATCGAAGTAGGCATTTTAGAACTCAACGAAATCCCGAACAATTACTTTGCGCATGTTGAGCAGGCGGCTTTTTCACCAAGTCAGATTATAAACGGAATAGGATTTTCTCCCGACAAAATGCTGCAAGGCAGAATATTTTCCTATCCCGATGCACAACGCTATCGCTTGGGTGCCAACTACCACCAACTTCCGGTAAACGCCTGTCCATACGGCTATCACAACTATCAAAGAGACGGCGCAATGGCAACCAACCCAGCCGGTGACACACCAAATTATTCTCCAAATAGTTTTGATGACATTGTTACTGATGAAAAATACAAAAACAACAATTACGAATTGGACAGCAATTGGGTAGGACACTACAATAGAAATGAAAACGAAGACGATCACTATACTCAACCAGGACTTCTATATACTAAAGTCTTAAATCCTGAAGAAAAGGGACGGTTAATACAAAATATTATTGATCATATGAGCAAAATTTCTGGTCCTAAACGAGAGGAAATCATCAACAGGCAACTCTGCCATTTCTTCCGTGCCAATATTGAATTAGGAATGAAGATCGCCATGGGACTCAACATTAATATAGACACCAACACCTTGAATCATTCAAAATAATATACAATTATTTTTAACAATTTACACAAAAAAAGAAAGTGATTTCTATCATTTTCTTTTTTTTATTATGAACTTGTTTAATGTTTCCTAATCAAAATACAACAGAATGCGAGCAGATGAAAATCCCTCCAATGTTTTTCTTTAGTTTCATATCGTATTAATAGCGCTTTAAAGCTATCTATCCAAGCGTTCAT
>NZ_REFA01000006.1 GCF_003852705.1 Amniculibacterium aquaticum | reverse complement strand
AACCGTGGGCAATGAAAAAAATAATGAAGCGATTGGGTTTTAAAAAATATTTGAGATCATAACCCATCGTTTCAACGATGGAACATTACAAAAGCACCACTGTTGAAACCGTGGGCAATGAAAAAAATAATGAAGCGATTGGGTTTTAAAAAATATTTGAGATCATAACCCATCGTTTCAACGATGGAACATTACAAAAGCACCACTGTTGAAACCGTGGGCAATGAAAAAAAATAAAAAAACAATGTCATGTCACATTCATTCAACAAACTTTGGATACATGCAATTTGGGCAACAAAACTAAGAGAGTCGCTTATTCATCCCGAAATCGAAAAAACCATTCATCAATTTTTATATGATGAATTTAAAGATTTAGGCTGTCCCGTTAGGATTATTAATGGCATGCCAGATCATGTACATTGTTTATTTTTATTAAATCCTCAAAAATCCATTGCCGAGGTAATAAAAACAGTAAAAGGAGTAAGTTCGCACATCATTAATCAATCCAATTTGATGTCTGGAAAATTCGCATGGCAAACTGGATATGCTGCTTTTTCGGTTTCAGAATCACAATTAGAAAAAATCTATTTCTACATTAAAAATCAAAAAGAACATCATTTACATAAAAATTTTATTGATGAATATGAAGGTTTTCTTAAGAAATATGGATTTGATAATCATAATGAAGAATAAAATGAAAAATCTTCTTAAAATCATCTTCCGAGAATGGAAACGACTTTTCAGTTTGCCCGTATTTTATGTGGTAGGAATTATCGTGCCACCGATATTATTTTTATTTTATGGATATCTTTATCAAAATAAATTTGCAGAAAACCTTCCGGTAGCTATTTGGGATGAAGATCAATCTGAAGTTTCCAGAAAGCTTACCGATATGATGAATGCTACGAAAACCATTAATTTTACAACAGTAGCAAAAAGTGAAAAAGATATCGAAAATCTTATCCTTTCCGGAAAAGTAGTAGGTGCGGTATATATTCCGAAAAATCTGGAAAAGGATGTTAAAAATTCAAAAACCGCAACCATTGTTGTTTATACCAACGCTGCTTCTTTAGTGGCCTCGAAGATGATTTATAAAGATGCTGCCGGCGTTGTGATAAAAGGTGGTTTGGCTGTGGTTTTACAAAAACTCACCAAACAAGGAATGCCGATACAGCAAGCATCAGCTTTAATACAACCTATAAAACTGAATACTTATACTTTATACAATCCGGATTATAATTATCAGGAATATCTCACTCCAGGACTGATTAGTGTAGCCATCCAAATGGCGTTTATCATTGTTTCGGTTTTACTGCTCAACTGGGAATTAAAAACCAATTCCTTACAAGAATTATTACAAATCTCTGGAAACTCGGCTTCCAATATTATCATAGGTAAATTATTGGCATTATTGAGTATTTCATGGATCCATTTTTTAATGATTCAGTATATCGTTTTTCCTTTATTTGATTTAGAAAAAACAGGAACAACTTTTAATTTTTTCTTGCTCTACAATGGTTTGGTCATCGCTTGTATAGGTTTTGGAATGTTGGTTTCTGCAATATTTGATGATGTTATGCTTTGTGCGGATGTCGCTTTGTTTTTCACCTCACCGGCTTTTGTTTTTAGTGGCTTTACCTTTCCGAGAACCGCCATGCCGTGGTACGACCAATATTATGCTGCCATTATGCCCTATACTTATTTTCTAGATGGTTTTTTGAAAGGTTATTTTATGCAATTACCAGTACGGTATTTTTCAAAAGAATTATGGATTCTAGGATTGATGAGTTTCGGATTCATCAGTTTGTCGATTTTGGCGTATCAATTTAAAATAAATAGAAAAATTTCCAATGTTCAAATCCATTAAAATACTCTTTCTTCGGGAAATCCGATTGGTTGTTAAAGAACATTCTTTACTCCTTACTTTGTTAGGAGCTCCTTTGCTTTATGCTTTTATGTACGGAAGTATCTACATAAACAAAGTAGAAACCCAAGTCCCATTAGCATTAGTGGATGCGGATCAATCCTCACTTTCTAGGACTTTAATCCAAGAAATTTCTTCAGATCCTATGGTCAAAGTTTTGCCAGCTTTTAGTTTAGACGAAGCTCAGGAAATGATGAGAAAAGGAACAGCTGCCGGATATTTTTTTATCGATAAAGATTTTGAAAAAAGAATACTTTCTCTCCAACAATCCAATGTAACTTTGGCGGTGAACGCATCCAAATTTCTCCCAGCGAGCGACCTTACGGCACATCTCACTACGATTTGCTTAACCGTTGGCGGTGGTGTTCGGAAAACTTATTTTAACAAACAAGGGATGAATGATAGCCAAGCAATGGCAAATACCAATCCTATTAAATTAGATTACAGACCTTTATTTAACGAAAAAACAGGTTATGGAAATTTTCTTTTACCCGGATTAATGGCAGTTATCCTTCAACAAACTTTACTAATCGGACTTTGTGTGAGTATGTCATTGGAAAGAAAAGATGAAAAATTAGGCGAACTAAACAAATTAGCTTCAGGTTCTTCATCTAACATATTGGTAGGTAAAGGTTTATTTTACTTTTTAGTATATCTTATTTTTTCTCAATTTTTTGTTACCGTAGTATTTTCAGTTTTCGATATGCCTTTTCGGGGGAGCTTTTGGGAGGTTAATTTCTTGATCGCTGTATTTTTTGTTAGCCTGATTCCAATGGCGTTTTTAATAGGAAGTTTTTTCAAAAACACCTTGCTGATTATCCAACTAATGGGTTTTTCGTCCTACCCTATTTTTCTAATTACCGGATATTCCATGCCTTTTGAAAATCTACCATTAGCCATACAATGGATTTCAAATTTACTACCAACCACTCCATTTTTAAGGATTTATACTTTAGTAGTTCAAGGTGGTGGATCAATTATAGACCAACTTCCTAATTTATTTCATTTGGTAGGATTGGGAGTATTCTACACTTTGCTTTTTATTTTTAAAATGAAATATACCTTAAAAAAAACTTCTTAGAGCCTGTATAAATTTTATATCTAGATTTTTTGTATAGATATTTAGTGGATTTTGAGTTTTAAAATTGAAGTTTTAGAGGGCTTAAACAAAAATTTAAAATGCAAAATACGCTAAATAGAAAACAAAAAGTCAGATAAGAAAGATTAGAAATAGCCGAATTATTATTTCGGTAAAATTCTAAACGGGTTCTAAATGCAACAGCATTTTACACACATGTATAAAAATCATGTTTTGTAGTTTAAAATTAAGATAAAAAAGTTTTTTTATTTCATTCCGATGTTTTATTTTTGCCGTTAATTAGAATAAATAAAAATAAGCATCGTTATGAAAAAGATTCTTTATACAGCCCTATTTCTTTGCTCACTCATGTTCAATGCACAGAAAAACTCTTTACTAAGTCCAGAATTTTGGAAATCCAAACCCACTGTGGATGTAGTAAAAGCTGAAGTTGAAAAAGGAAACAGCCCATCCCAATTTAATGGAAATACTTTTGATGCAGCAGCACTTTCCATCACCAACGGTGCCCCCATAGAAACCATAAAATTTTTGGTAGAGCAAAACGGAAATTCTGCTAGCAAACTGACGCACGATGGTCGCTTGTACCTGCATTGGGCTGCCATGTCTGGAAATGTAGAAGCGGTAGATTTCCTAATAAAAAAAGGATCGGATGTCAATCTTTTGGATGACAAAGGTCTTACACCTCTTTCTTTCGCTGCAATTTTTGGAGTAAACAATCCTAAAATTTATGAATTGCTCTTCAACGCAGGGGTTAATCCCAAACAAAAATATCAAAACGGTGCCAATGTACTTTTGCTTTCTATCGGAAACGATAAAAATGGTGAATTACAAAAACTTTTCGAATCCAAAGGATTGAAAATCACCGATACAGATGACAAAGGAAATACCGCTTTCGACTATTCTGCAACTTTTGGAAATTTAGATTTTCTAAAAAAACTGCAAGCCCAAGGCATAAAAGCACACGGTTCTGCCATCATCAATGCAGCACAAGGAACAAGAAGATCTTCTAATGGCATTGAAATCTTTAAATATCTGATTGAAGATGTAAAAGTAAATCCTATGGCAACATCCGAGGATGGAACAACGGCTTTGCAAATTATTGCTAGAAAACCTAAACAAACCGAAATTATTACCTATCTAATTTCTAAAGGTGCAGATGCCAACAAAGCCGACACCGAAGGCAACACTCCTCTGATGATGGCTTCTGCAAGTCATGAATTGGACAATGTCAAATTATTAGCAGCACATACAAAAAACATCAATACCGTAAATAAAAATGGGGAATCTGCACTTTCTTTCGCTGTAAAAAATGGAGCTCCAGAAATCATTGCATTTTTATTGGACAAAAAAGCAGATGCTAAAGTTTTGGACAGCAAAGGAAACAATCTTGCCTATTATCTTGTGCAATCCTATAGACCAAGCAGACCTGGACAAAAAGATGAATTTTCTGAAAAGTTAAACATTCTAAAAACAACAGGGATTAATTTCGCAAATCCACAAAAAGACGGCTCTACCCTACTGCACCTTGCGGTAGCAAAAAACGACATTAACCTTTTCAAAAAATTAGCCGACTTCAACATCAACATTAATGCAACGGATAAGGATAAGATGACGGCTCTACACAAAGCTGCCTTGGTTGCCAAAGACGATGTTGTTTTGAAATACTTAGTATCTTTGGGTGCAGATAAATCTTTGAAAACTGAATTTGACGAAACTGCTTTTGACTTGGCCAATGAAAATGAAGCCTTGAAAAAATCAAATGTGGACATCAATTTCTTAAAATAGCATTTAACCCAACTCCTATTTATTCATCAAAAATAAAAATCATACATGAAAAATATTCTGAAAATCGGTTTCGTAACCCTATTCACTTTTGCATCTTTTGGATTTGCCAACGCACAAACTTCCAAATACAAATGCATGTTACAAATGACCAATTATAGTGGCGAAGGTGCATACATTGTGGTTTCTTTGGTTAACCCACAAGGAAAATATGAGAAAACACTCTACATGATGGGACCAGAAAAAAAATGGCACGACACGCTAAAACAATGGTACAGATCGGGCGGAAACAAAGTAAAACTTAACGGAATAACCGGTGCATCGGTTGCAGGTGGCGACAGAAGTATTGTCAACATTTCCGTGGATGACAAATACCTGGACAAAGGGTATAAAATCCGTTTTGAAACCGCAGTTGAAGATGGCAAGTACCATGTTTCTGATGCCGAAGTTCCGTTCACAAAGGCTGGAGTTTCCGAAAAAACAGAAGGTAAAGGTTACATCCGATATGTAAAATTGATCAAATCTTAATTTAATTGTCAATACTACAAACACTTTTCCAAAGTTTGAGACTTTGGAAAAGTCGTTTTTAACCCATAATTTTTTCTAAAAAATGACCGTATCCCTCTGGAGATTTGCCCATCTTTCCATCGCTGTTATCGCAAGTTTGTTTCTCATCTTGGCTTCGGCTACAGGTGTTATCTTGGCTTATGATGCAGCACAAGAAAATCTACAACCTTACAAAGTTGAAAATTTCAAATCCTTAAATCTTGCTACTTCCATTCCAAAAATAAAAGAAATATATCCTGAAATCACAGAGATTAATATTGATGACAATGGTTTTGTGCTTTTAGAAGGATCGGATGCGGATGGCAATTCGGTAAAAGGATACATCGATCCCAACACCGGGAAATTTTTAGGAAAGCCTTTGGTAAAAAGCTCATTTATCGAATGGAATATCCAACTGCACCGTTCATTATTTTTAAAAGAAACCGGCAGATATTTAGTGGGTATCGTTTCTATTTTACTTTTTCTGATGGGCTTTTCTGGTTTAATTTTGATCTTGAAAAGGCAACAAGGGGCACAACATTTTTTTGATAAAATAAAAAAAGATTCTCTTCCCCAATATCTACATGTGATATCCGGGCGACTGCTGCTCCTTCCAATCGCATTCATCACACTTACAGCAACTTATCTTTTCTTATATCGTTTTGATTATTTACCAAAACCAAAAACTGAGAAAATAAAATATGAAGTAAATAAGTACAAAAGCTTGAAAATTTCTGAATTCCCAATCTTTCAGAACACGGCATTGTCTCAGGTTAAAAAAATTGAATTCCCTTTTATCGAAGACGATCCTGAAGAAAACTTCATCATCAAACTAAAAGACAAAAACATCACGGTGAATCAAATAAACGGTACCGTGATCGAAGAACAAGCTCTTGCAAAAACAGAGATTTGGGAAGATATGAATCTGAAATTGCACACCGGAAGAGGCAATTTTACCTTGGCCTTGGTATTGGGGATTACTTCATTTTCCATTTTGGCATTCATCTACACCGGTTTTGCAATTACCTTCAAGAGAACACGCAATAAAATAAAGAACAACGGAAATGCAAATGATGCTGAAATCGTCCTATTGATAGGGTCCGAGAACGGCTCTACCCTGGGATTTGCCAACCACATCTGCAAGCAATTGACTTCAATTAACAAAAAAGTATTTGTAGCCGAACTTAACAAATATCAAGAGTTTCCAAAAGCCGATCATCTGATCATTATGACCTCAACTTACGGTTTGGGTGATGCCCCAAGCAATGCCGATCATTTTCTAAATCTATTGGACAAAGTCCATCAGAATAAAAAAATACAGGTGAGCATCGTCGGTTTTGGTTCCAAATCCTATGACGATTATTGTGCTTATGCTGAAAAAATTCAGGAAAAAATTTCTGGAAAAGATTGGGCAGAGATCATCACTTCTATGCATAAAGTAAACGACAAATCGACCGTTGAATTTACTGAATGGGTGAAAAATTGGGCGAGCCAAACTCTTATTCCATTAGCGACAACACCGGCTTTGTATCAACAAAAAGTCGAGCATCTAAAGGAATTTGTTGTTACCGGCAGAAGTGAGATTGTAGATGAAGCAACCACTTTCAAAGTCTATTTGAAACCTAAGGCAAAATTAAAATTCCAATCCGGAGATTTGATGGCTATTTACCCAAAAAATGATCATACCGAAAGATTTTATTCCGTAGGAAAAGTGGAAGAAACCGTACAATTGGTGGTAAAATTACACGAAAACGGTTTGGGATCGGGCTTTCTTCATCGCTTGAAAGAAGGCGACGAAATAAAAGCACGATTGATGGAAAATGTAGAATTTCATTTCCCCAAAAAAGCAAAAAAAGTCATCATGATCGCCAACGGAACCGGCATTGCACCTTTCCTTGGTATGATAGAAGAAAATATGGACAAGATCGAAAGCCATCTGTACTGCGGCTTTAGGCACGACAATCAATTGACAAAATCGTATCAAAACTTTTCGGAAAAACAAATAGAACAAGGAAAGCTGGCCTCTTTTCAAATGGCTTTTTCTAAAGGCGAGCAACAACACTATGTAATGGATTTGGTGAGAAAGGATACTGAAACTTTCATCGATCTTATTAAAAACAAAGAATACATCATGATTTGTGGTGCTCTAAAAATGCAACAGGACATAGAAAAGTTATTGAAGGAACTGAGCCTGGAAAATGGTTTGAGCTTCGACGAATATAAAAACCAAGGGTATCTGTTGACCGACTGTTATTAATCATCATGAAAATTTCAAAATTCATTTCATTTTTCTGCTTACTTCAAGCAGTATTTGTTTTTTCACAAATACAAATTACCCGTTCGGTGACTTTGATGGGCAGTCGTTTCGACATCACACTGGTAGGAAAAGATACTGTGAGCATCAACAAAAATATAGACCTTGCAGTAAGCGAAATAGACCGAATAGAAAACCAAATCTCTGAGTGGAGGTCAGAAACTCCCATCTCACAAGTCAATAAATTTGCTGGAATACAGCCTGTTGTCGTATCCAAAGAGATCATAAATTTGACAAAAACAGCTTTGTATTTTTCAAAAATCACCAACGGGGCATTCGATATCAGCATTGTTGCCATGGACAAAATTTGGAAATTCGACGGCTCTATGAAAATCATGCCATCGGCTGAAGCAATCAAAAACTCGGTTCGTAATGTGGGCTATAGAAACATCATCATCAATGAAAAGAATTCAACTTTATATTTAAAAAATAAAGGCATGAAAATCGGTTTTGGATCTATAGGAAAAGCCTATGCTGCCGACAAAGCCAAAGAATTGATGATGAAAATTGGAGTAAAAGCAGGAATCATCAACGCTGCCGGCGATGTTACGACATGGGGAAAACAACCCGATGGAGAGCCGTGGTACATTGGAGTGCAGAATCCGTTTCAACCCGACGAAGTCGATGATGTAATCGAAATGAACAACAATGCGGTAGTCACTTCGGGAAGTTATGAAAAGTACGCTGAAATCGATGGAAAAAGATACTCACACATCATCAATCCAAAAACCGGGATGCCCTCAACCGGGCTAATTTCCGTAACCGTCATGGGTCCCAATGCCACCCTTGCCAATGGACTGAGTACATCCATCATGGTGATGGGCAACAACAAAGGACTGCGATTGATGAAAAAATTCCCATCCTACAAATGCATTATGATTGGTGAAACAGGAAAGATCATAAAAAACTAACTTTAATAATATTTATAATCATCCTAAATTAACCTCTAATTATTAAATTTATCAAAAAATGTAAATAATATTGATATATTTGCGCATCTTAAATCAAGTAATGATATTTATCATCATTTATTAAGTTTAAAACTAATAAAAATCATATTCAATTAGGATAGATTTATCTGATTAAGATCTACATTTGTAAAAAAATTTAGTCGTATGAATAAGTCAATTTTGAAAATCATGACCGCTGTAATCTTAATGGGAGGATTAACAGCTTGTAAACAAAATCCCGGTGAAGCAAAATCTACTGATGGAGGTGCTGGAACCAATGCAATTGAAATCGCTGCAGAAGGTACACCTGAAACATTAGAATTAACAGCAGCTCCTAATGTACCAAAACCTGTTTTGGATAGAGCAGCTAAAAAAGTAATCGTAAACCTAGTAACTACTGAAGAAGAAGCTGAAATTGATGAAGGTGTAAAATATAAAGTTTGGACTTTCAACCACACCGTACCTGGGTCGTTCATCCGTGTAAGAGTTGGTGATGAAGTTCAATTGAACATCAAAAACGAAGCAAGCAGCACATTGCCACACAACATCGATTTACATGCTGTAAATGGACCTGGAGGTGGTGCAGAAGCTACTTTCGTAGCTCCTGGTAAAGAAGCTTCTTTCAACTTCAAAGCTCTTAACCCTGGATTGTATGTTTACCACTGTGCTGCTCCACCAGTACCAATGCACATTGCTAACGGTATGTACGGTCTGATCTTGGTAGAACCAGAAGGAGGTTTGCCTAAAGTAGATAGAGAATACTACATCATGCAAGGTGAGTACTACATCAAAGGGAAGTACGAGCAAAAAGGTTTCCACGAATTTGATCTAGAAAAAGGTATCGCTGAAAACCCTGATTATGTAGTTTTCAACGGTAGAAAAGGCTCCATGTTAGGTCCAAAAGTATTGGAAGCAAAAGTGGGAGAAACCGTAAGACTATTCGTTGGTAACGGTGGACCAAACCTAACTTCTTCTTTCCATGTTATCGGAGAAATCTTTGACAAAGTATATGTAGAAGGTGGAGACATGATCAACAAAAATGTACAAACAACCCTAATCCCTGCTGGTGGATCTGCAATTGTAGAGTTCAAAGTAGAGGTTCCGGGTGTGTACAACATCGTGGATCACTCGATCTTTAGAGTATTCAACAAAGGAGCTTTAGCGCAACTTAAAGTTACTGGAGCCGAAAACGAAAAAGTTTTTAAGAAAGTTAAATAAATAATTGAAGGGGCTCCTAAAGAGCCCCATTTTTTTTCTATGAAGAATTTTTGGATCATCCTATGTCTGGCATTTTTACACTCTTGTCAATCCGGTCAAGAGAAAAAATATGTTGCCAATAAAGAAAAAGTTAAGAATGAAAAAATCGTTTCCAACAAAAAAATGATTTTTATTGAAGGTGGACAATACACTCCTTTTTACGGGAGAAAAGATACCTTGGTCACCGTAAAACCTTTCTTGATGGATGAAACGCCAATAACCAATGCAGAGTTTCTAGAATTTGTAAAGAAAAATCCACAATGGAGCAAAAGCAAGATAAAAGCCATCTATGCAGACTCTACTTATTTGAAAGATTGGCCATCCGATTTTGAATTGCCCAAAAATTACAAACCCAACAGTCCGGTTTGCAATGTTTCTTGGTTTGCAGCCAAAGCCTATTCTGAAAGTGTGGGCAAACGATTGCCAACCCAAGACGAATGGGAATTTGTTGCCCAAGCCGATGATGTGGTAAAGAATGCCACGAAAAAACCTTCGTACTCTTCGGATATCATCGACTTGTACAATGTAAAAAACAAGCAATACAACGAGATTGCCCTATCCAAACCCAATGCATACGGAATATACAACATGTTCGATTTGATATGGGAATGGTCAGAGGATTTCAATTCAACCCTAACAACGGGAGATTCTAGAAAAAGTCAGTTCGACGACAAACAGCTTAGTTGTGCCGGATCTGCCATCTCTGCAAACGACATCTACAATTATGCTGCATTTATGAGATTCGCCTTCAGAACCAGCGTTCAAGCGAACTATTCTGTGTCGAATCTCGGTTTTAGATGTGCTAAAGATGCCCCCGAAAATTATACAAATCAAAAATAATTTTCTTAAAAAAAATATTTAATAGTATGAAAAAGTTAATTCTTATGTTGATGCTGGGATTGGGACTGATCTCTTGCCAGGACAAACAAAAAATAGAATACCTACCCTCCAATTCCATTTACAATTTATCCTCAGAATGGACCAATCAGGATGGCAAAAACATGCACTTTAGTGACATGATAGGAAAGAACATGATTGTGGTAATGATCTACACCACTTGCAAAACGGCTTGTCCACTTTTGGTTGCCGACATGAAAAAGGTGAAATCTCAAATCCCTGAGGATTTATTAAAAGAAACCAATCTGGTTTTGGTATCCATAGATCCGGAAACCGACACTCCTGAGAAATTGAATTCTTTTGCTAAAACCAATAAAATGTACGGAGAACCTTGGATCTTTTTAAGAAGCAACGAGGACGATACCAAAGAATTTGCCAACATCCTATCGATGAAGTATAAAAAAATCTCTCCAATCGAGTTTTCTCACTCTAATATCATATCCATTTTCAATAAAAAAGGAGAAATGATGAGTCAGGAAGAAGGTGCCGGCATCAACGCGGAAAAAGTGGTTGCAGAGCTGAAAAAGATTAAAAACTAAAATTAATTTTCCAAGCAAAAATAAATTAGGCTTTCTGTTTATCCAGAAAGCCTAATTTCATTATTGTTATTTCGATTTCTTAATCGTTATCATCATCTTCATAGAAATCATCGCCATAGCCATCGTTTTCTTCATCATCATCAAAGCTGTCGTCATCTTCATCTGAAAAATTAGAATTTTCAAAATCATCAAATCCAAAATCATCGTCCATCAATGGCATTGCTGATTTTTTTGATTTGGATGTGGCACCGGATTTCCCTGGAGCTTTCATCGGTACATTTCCGAATCTAAATACCGTAATGGGATAGTTCACTGCTGGTTTTTCATCGATTACCTCGATCAACTCACAGAAAAATTCCCAAAGGTCGATAAATCCATACTGAAACTGAGCCTTATCACCAACTTTTTCAAAAGCTTCGGACAGATATACATCCGACATAATTTCCGCATCACCTTCATCGCTCATGTCTTCCAAAGGAACCGTTTTGGTTATGGTACCGTCATTTTCGATTAAATTAAATGCTGACAACTCTTCTCCTTGCAGGCTAAAAGCAGATTTAATACCCAAATGCAAGTTCCAAAGTGTCTGTTTTTCTTTAATTTCGATGTCTCTGAAGATGTCATCTTTGGCGTCTAAAATTACCCTTATTTTATAAACCATTCTCTTGTAATATAATTTGTTTTACTTTAGTTTTTCGGCTACAAATATAAAACAATTGAGAGTGGACAAAAAAGTATTTATCCCTGTTTTTTTCAAAAAAAAATGTTTACATTTCGCTCTATTTCAAAGGATTTTAAACTCTGTTAACGGTTGGTACGAAAAATTTATCTTTAGCCAAAGAAAATTATAAATCGTTATAATTTCTTCAAAAAACCAATCTTTTATTTTGAATTATTACGGATAAGAATTAGGAATTTTAGAGTCTAAAGACCGTGGTAATGAAAATGTAAAAACTGTACCTTCCAGATAGATGCTTTTTACTGAAATATTCTCGTGATGTGCATCTAAAATATGTTTCACAATAGCCAGGCCCAATCCAGAACCGCCTTCTCTCCTACTCCTGCTGCTCTCCACACGATAGAATCGTTCGAAAATCCTGGATAACAATTCGGGTTTTATTCCCATCCCGTTATCTTCTATACCAATATTCACTTTAGTACCTTGAAGTTCTACGATTGCCGTGATGGTTGCATTTTCTCGGTTAGAATAATATACGGCATTGGAAATTAAGTTGATCAGTACCTGAAAGATTTTCTGTTTATCGGCTTTTACCATAACTTGTTGTGGTGCAATTAGATTAAACTTTGCTTGGGTCTTTGATGCTTCCCAATCCAAAAGATCAAAAATTTCTTGAATCATGGAGATTAGATCAAAACTAGAGATATTGAGTTCTATTTCTCCGGTTTCAAATTTATTGATCATGTCCAAATCAACTACTATGGCCAATAATCGTTCCGTTAGGGTATTGATTCGTTCTAGGTATTTGTCCCGGATATTGATGTTTTCGACCCCTCCATCCATTAGGGTTTCCAAATATCCTTGAATGGAGAAAAGTGGGGTTTTCAGTTCGTGAGAAATATTCCCCATGTATTCTTTTCTATAATTCTCCATGGATTTCATGGTATCGATTTCATCGGCATTTTTCTGGCTGTATTCAGATACTTTTTCACCAAGCGTTCTCAGATTCATCTCTTCTTCTTGATTGATTATTTCATCCGGCAGAATGGTGGAAATTCTTTTTATCTGTCTTTTTCCATAGAAATTAAACAAGAGTTCTAAGACCAAATAGTTGGCAGCCATCATCATCATAAAGCTTAGAAATAATGAAGTGTACATCGCAACTCCTGTTTCTTGAAGCCGGTCTTTGGTAAGGTCAAAAACCAAAGCCACCAACAGCATGATGGTGGTGAGCAAGACCGAGGCTAGAAAAGTAAGTCTGTGAAACTTGAATTTCATTGATTATTTGTTTTGAACCAACACCAATTTGTAACCAATACCTTTCAGGGTTTGTATGGATTCCATACCCAATTTTTCTCTCAATCTTCTTACATGTACATCAATGGTTCTTTCGCCAACCACCACTTCGTTTCCCCAAACTTTATCCAAAATTTCGTCTCGTGTAAAGACTTTTTCTGTATTGCTTGCCAAGAGATACAGCAAATCAAATTCTTTTTTGGGCAGTACAAAATTTTGTCCGTCTTGGGTTACCTTGAAATTGTCTTTATCGATTAAAAGTTTGCCAATTTTTATATTTTTAGTAGCTTCAGCAACCTGAGAGGTCAGTTTTAACAAGGCATTCACCTTAGAAATCAAAACTTTTGGTTTAATGATTTTCACGATATAATCATTGGCTCCGGCGTTATAACCTGCTAATTGAGAGAACTCTTCTGATCGAGCAGAAAGAAAAACAATTAAAGTTTTTTGCAATTCTTTTATTTGTCGGAGTTCTTCACAAGTTTCTATTCCGTCTTTTCCGGGCATCATGACATCCAATAAGATCAAATCCGGCAACACTTCCTTAGCTTTTTCAATACCTTCAATACCGTTTTGTGCGGTATGGACTTCGTATCCTTCTTTTTCTAGATTATAGGAAAGTATTTCTAGGATATCTTGTTCGTCATCTACCATAAGAATTTTTTTTCTGTTCATCTACAGTCGGTCTTAGTTTACAGTTTATTAAAATCAAAAGTTTCATCAATGTTAATTTCCTTTTATCCGAAAAAACATGAATGAACCCCTCAATTGACTTTTCAAAAATAATGAAAATATATTTCGGTATTGTGCTTTGTTTTATTGTTCATGTATTTTTAACATTGGAAGGTTTTTGTTCATTTAAAATTAAAGAAGGCTTCCTAAAAAGAAAGCCTTGTGTTAAATTTGTATTAAGAATATTGGAATTTTCGGATGGCATCCAATGTTTTTTCGATTTCGACATCGTTAATGGCATGCGAAATAAACCAAGTTTCGTAGCCACTTGGTGGTAGATAAATCCCCTGAGAAAGCAATTGGTGGAAAAAATTATTAAAAAGCGGATGATTGGCTTGCATGGCTTCATCAAAATTAGAGACTTTGTTGGTATGAAAGAAAACCGACATCATGGATCCTTTTCTGTTGATGCGGTGTCCAATGCCTTTTTCATTCAAAATTTTTCCAATCTCAAAATCCAAAGTTTCCGTTGTTTTCTCTAATTTATTATAAAAATTTTCATCATTTTTAATAAGCTGCAGCGTGGTCAGTCCGGCTCTCATTGCCAAAGGATTACCGCTCAGTGTTCCGGCTTGGTACACGGCACCTTTAGGAGCCAGGTGATCCATAATTTCGTTTCTAGCAGCAAATGCACCCACCGGAAGTCCACCTCCAATAACTTTTCCGTAGGTTACGATATCGGCTTTCACACCCAAGGCCTCTTGTGCCCCACCAAAAGCCAAACGGAAGCCCGTCATTACTTCGTCAAAAATCAGAAGGCTTTGGTTCTCGTCACATATTTTTCTTAGGTTTTGCAAGAAATTATTTTCCGGAAGTACACAACCCATATTTCCTGCGATGGGCTCTATGATGATGGCTGCTATCTCACCGGAATTATTTATGAATAAATCCTGAACCTGCTCCCAATCGTTATATCTTGCTAATAAAGTATCCTGAGCGGTACCTGGAGTAACGCCCGGCGAATTGGGATTGCCAAAAGTTGCAGCTCCACTACCTGCCTTTATCAAGAAAGAATCCGAATGTCCGTGGTAGCAACCCTCGAATTTTATAATTTTATTTCGTCCTGTAAAACCTCTAGCCAAACGAACGGCACTCATACACGCTTCTGTACCTGAAGACACCATTCGGATTTGGTCGATATTCGGTACATTTCCAATGATGAATTTGGCAATTTCCGTTTCCAATTCTGTTGGAGTCCCGTATGAAAAACCTTTCTCAGCTTGTTTTTTGATGGCTTCTAAAACCTCTGGATGGGTATGTCCCAAAATTGCCGGTCCCCAAGAATTGATGTAATCGACATAGGTATTATCGTCTTCATCGGTAAGGTAAGCACCTTCTGCCGATTTCATAAACAACGGCACACCACCAACCGATTTGAAAGCACGAACCGGAGAGTTGACACCACCTGGAATATAGTTTTGAGCTTCATCAAACAAAGCCGAACTTCTTTGATATTTCATAGTATTTCTTTTCTTTTTTATCTAAAAAATTTGACATGCAAAATTATGAATTTTAAAAGACAAAATAGTAGTTTTATCAGCTTAAAAGACATTTATAAAATAAGTACTGACCACTCCGGCATCAACATCATCGCCATAAAAAAAATACATTGGCAACATTTTTGTTAATTTTGCATTTATGAAAAAGATTTTTAGCATTATTACTCTTATGATTTTTGGACTATTATTCTCCCAAAAATTAGACAACATACAATCCGGTGAAGTCCTGAAATACCGCATCCATTACGGCATCTTAAATGCGGGAACTGCGACTCTAACGACACAAAAAACCACCTTTCGCGGCGCACCCCATTTCCATGTAAAAGGGGTCGGAGTTAGTACCGGTTTGGTAAAAACTTTTTTCCCGGTAAACGACATCTACGAAAGTTTTATGGACTACAACACCGGTTTGCCAAGTTACTACATCCGAAATGTGAAAGAAGGCAACTATACCCAACATTTGGAAACCAGCTTCAACCACGACAGTCTTTTGCTTTCTTTAAAAGATAAAGAAAAACCAAACACGCCGGCAAAAATATTGAAGTCTGTAAAAGGAGTGCAAGACATGCTTTCGGCTTTTTATTACCTGAGAAGTTTTGATGCCGGCGAGATAAAAGTTGGAAAACACTTTAACCTGAATGTTTGGATTGATGACGAACTTTTCCCATTCCAACTAAGAGTGGTAGGCACTGAAGATGTGAAAACCAAATTTGGAAAGATTAACTGTCTAAAAATTATACCCTCGGTGATGAGTGGACGGGTTTTTAAAGCTAAGGAAGGGGTAACCCTTTGGGTAACCAACGACGGCAACCACATCCCGGTATCCATAAAAGCTGAACTTGCTGTTGGTTCTCTGAAAGCCGACATCAGCGGTTACGAAAATGTAAAATACCCGTTAAATTTTAGAAAATAAAAATGAAGCTGCCCAAATTGAGCAGCTTCTTTTTTTTTTTGAGAAAAATCTTTTCCTTTTGTTGTAGCCCGGATGGGAGCGGCATCCTTTTGTAAGCGATGGGACAAGCCCAGGCACAAAAGATACAGCGGACAGCCGGTACTGCATTTCTAAAAAAACGAAATTGTGATGCTCCTAAAAAATTATAAAGCACCGAATTGTTGTAACATCCTTTTATCGTTTTCGAAGAACATACGGATGTCGCTCATTTGGTACAGCAACATCACGATTCTTTCTATCCCCATTCCGAAGGCGTAACCTGAGTATTTATCGGCATCGATATCCACATTTTTCAATACGGCAGGATCGACCATTCCGCAACCCATAATTTCTAACCAACCGGTTCCTTTGGTGATTCTATAATCGGTTTCCGAGTTCAGACCCCAATAGACATCGACTTCGGCGCTGGGTTCTGTAAATGGGAAATACGAGGGACGCATACGGATTTTGGATTTCCCAAAAAGTTCGGTGGTGAAAAATTGTATGGTCTGTTTGAGATCTGCAAAACTTACATTTTCGTCGATGTACAAACCTTCGATTTGGTGGAATATACAATGCGATCGGGACGAAACGGCTTCGTTACGAAACACCCTTCCTGGGGAAAGTGTACGAATGGGCGGTTGGTTGTCCTTCATGTGACGGATCTGTACCGAAGAGGTGTGTGTCCTAAGTAAAATATCCGGATTTTGCTCGATGAAAAATGTGTCCTGCATGTCTCTTGCAGGGTGATAATCGGGCATGTTGAGTGCTGAGAAATTGTGCCAATCGTCTTCTATTTCCGGGCCATCGGCTACGGAAAATCCTATGGATTTAAAAATCTCTATAATTCGGTTTTTCACCAAGTTGATGGGATGTCTAGACCCCAACTCCAACGGAAATCCCGGCTTGGTAAGGTCTTCTTTTTCTAAGATGATGTTGGATTGGCTGGCTTCTTTCAGTTCGTCCAACTTGGTTGCTACAGCTTGCTTTAGGGTATTGATTTTTTGTCCGAATTCTTTTTTCTGTTCGTTAGGAACGGATTTGAAATGATCAAAAAAATCATTTAATATTCCTTTTTTTCCAGAAAAACGAATTCTGAATTGTTCAATCTCTTCTTTGTTGGTACTGTTGAAGTTGTGTACCTCCAACAAATGCGCATCAATCTTATCTAACATAGCTAAACTCATAGGATGGCAAAATTACAAAAAAATACGACGCTTTTCCATGAATTTTACAATCTATTGTCGTATTGAAAAAAAAATCTGTTTTGTCCGTGGACAAAACAGATCATTTTATTTTATTGTACCAAAATTTATTTTGTTTTGGCTTTGATTAAAACTTGTACATTGACATCGTTTTTAATCATTCCGTTGGCTACTGGGATTTGGAATTTTACCCCGAAATCTTCTCTTTTTATGTCGGTTGGCTCCGTAGCTACCGTTACCACACCGTCTGCAACGGATACATTCGCATTAAATTTGATCGGTTTGGTTATGCCTTTCATGGTCAGATTGCCTTCCAATACCGTGTTGTAATCTGCATTTCCTGTTGCATCGCTAACCTTTGTAATTTCGTAAGTGGCTGTTGGATACTTTTCTACTTCAAAAAAATCGCCGCTCTTCAGGTGTCCTTCTAGTTTTGCTTTTTGCTCGGCATCATCTTTAAGATCCACATTTTCTAGACTGGTAACATCGGCAACAAATTTTCCGCTTTCTAGCTTATTGTCTTTTACGGTCAACTCTCCACTTTGGAATTTAATGGTTCCGAAATGGCTGGTATTTTCAGATTTAAAAACCTTATACCCTTTCCATTCAATTTTACTTTCAACCACATCCACAAGATAAGTATCTCCGTGTTGGGTTGTGGTTACTTCTTGGGTTTCGCTGGTCAATGGCTTATCGTTTTTACATGAAGTAAAAACAGCTGCACACAGCACAATTGCCAAAACCGGGTTCATTAACTTTTTGTTCATCTTTTTGATTTTATTATTTTAGCGAAACTAAGCAATATTTCCTTAATTCTGCTAAATTTTATCTTATTTTTGTGGTATGTTATTAAAAATCAATCAACTTTACTTTTCATATACTCCGAACAAACCTTTGTTCGAAAATTTTAATTACGAAATAGAATCCGGAAAAATCATTGCCTTGGCTGGAGAAAGCGGCTGTGGAAAATCGACCTTATTGAGCCTAATTTACGGCTTATACGATTGGGAAAACGGTGAGATTTTCTTGGAAGATCAAAAGTTATATGGACCTAAGAAAAACTTAGTTCCCGGTGAAAAAGAAATGAAATTTGTAGCTCAGAACTATGATTTGATGCCTTATTCCACGGTTTACGACAATGTTGGTAAATTTATTTCGAACATCAACCTTGCGCTAAAACGAGAAAAAGTCTTGGAATTGCTTACCATAGTAGGTCTAGAGGATTATGCTGATGAATTTCCAAAAAACCTGAGCGGTGGACAACAACAAAGGGTTGCGATAGCCAGAGCGCTTTCTGTAAAACCCAAACTATTGCTTTTGGACGAGCCGTTCAGTAACTTGGATTATTCTAGAAAAATTATTCTGAGGGAAAAACTTTTTAACTATGTTAAAAAAGAGAACATATCGTTGCTAATTTCAACACACGAAATCCAAGAAATCATGCCGTGGTTGGATCAGATTACGGTTATAAAAGATGGAAAACTGATACAAAATGACAATCCAAAAAACATGTACCAGAACCCTAAAAGTGAATATGTAGCTCGATTGATGGGCGAAGTAAATGTTTGGACCGAAGATGAGAGAGTGGAGTTTGGACTTGAAAAGAAATTTTATTTTCCGGAAGAGATTCAGGTTTCTGAAGAAGGGCTGGACGCTTTGGTGATAGAAAGTCGATTTGCCGGCAGCCATTATTGGAACAAACTGTTGTGTAAAGGAAAAACGATTGTATCGTATAGTACAAACTCCATAGAAGGAAACACTAGAATAACGATTCGCTAGGATATAAAATGAAATCCCGCTCGTAAGAGCGGGATTTCAACACCAAATCACAAAATATTAATATGAAAAAAATTTACTTTTCAGCAAATTAGTGACCTGGCTGGGATTCGAACCCAGGACCCATACATTAAAAGTGTATTGCTCTACCAGCTGAGCTACCAGGTCTTTGAATTTTGCAATTCAAAATATTTTTGTCTGTGTGCCTGCGACTGGACTCGAACCAGCACATCCTTAGGAAACCACCCCCTCAAGATGGCGTGTCTACCAATTTCACCACACAGGCATTTGCTTTCGCAAATAGTAAGTGACCTGGCTGGGATTCGAACCCAGGACCCATACATTAAAAGTGTATTGCTCTACCAGCTGAGCTACCAGGTCGGCCACTTTGTCATCAGGATTAGTTCCTGTTTTAAAGTGGTGCAAAGATACAGCTTTTTTTTATATCTCAAAATTTTTTGTGAAATTTGTCAAAAAAAAATCATGATTATTTCTCTACTAGGCTACATGGGAAGCGGTAAGACACACATATCCAAACTCTTATCCGAAAAGAAAAATTTTGAATTAATTGACCTTGATAAATTCATTTCTACAAAAAACAAATGCAGTATTGCTGAAATCTTTCAGAACAAGGGTGAATTGTACTTTAGAAAGCTGGAAAGACAGGCATTGGAAGAGATCTTAGCCAGTGGAAAAGATCTTGTCTTGAGTTTGGGTGGTGGTACTCCTGCTTATTTTAACAACATGGAGATCATCAATCACAATTCTACATCATTCTTTTTACAAACTTCCGTAGGCCAACTGGTCGAACGACTTTTGAAACAAAAAGAAAAAAGACCATTAATTGCTAATATTAATGATCTTGATTTACCCGAGTTTGTTGCAAAGCATCTCTTCGAGAGAAATCCGTATTATACCAAAGCACAGTTTACCATAAACACCAATGCTAAAGAAGCTACGGCTATCGTAGATGAAATACTTTCTAAAATGGACTAATCCTCTACATCATCTTCCAAGGAAGAGAAGAAACTGTCCCAATTGGTCTCTTTCTCTTCTTCGGAATCTGTTGAGTGATCCGCAGAAACATATTCTTCAATATCCCTTCTGTCTTTTTTAGTTGGCCTTCCTTCTCCTTTTGCACGATAGTAATTTTGCTCCATTCTTCTCAGCTGAAGCATCTCGTATTGTTCTTTCTCCGTTTTATCAACGATATAGTCCGGTACCAATTTGGCTCCTACTCTACTTTTAGGAATATCCAAAACTTTAATCGTATAATCGATTTGATTTTTCCGAATTTTTATAATTTCCCCTGGCTTCACCTCTCTTGATGCCTTTACAACATGCTCACCAATAGACACTCTATTCTTTTTTATTTCTTCAGCAGCTACCGTTCGGGTTTTATATAGCCTTACGCTCCACAAAAATTTATCAATTCTCATATTTTTTTATACTTTTGTCCAATTATAAAATTAAAAGCAAATATTTACAACTCAACAAAAATGAAAAAATTATTTCTATATAGCATCATGTTTTCGGTTGCTCTTAGTTCTTGCAGAAAAGACGAAACCGTAGAAACTTACAAAGAGCCTGAAGACATTGCTACTCAAAACTATTACGATGACGAGGCTGCTAAAAAATTCATGACGGAAAACTACTTGGATGCACAAGGCAACATCAAAGCATTTGATGCCAACGACACCTCTGACGACAGCAATACTTCTTTGGCAAACATGAACCCACAAACCCTTCCCGGCTCTGGAGTTATCTACATCGTGAGAAACAATGCACAACCCAATCCCGGTACAAGCATTGGCAATACCGATGTTATCAGAATCATGAACAAAGGACTTGGATATGTAGCCATGAGCGTTGATGGAGTTATTAAATATTCATCTCCAGCAGCATTTGTAAATACCATACAAGGAAATGGTGTACCACAGATAGACCCAATGTATTATTATGTGAAAAATGCAACCATGACCGCTTCCGGTAAAAGCAGATCGTACTACGAAATGGAAGGTTTCCAAGAGGGGATACGAAAATTTTTGGCGTACAACATTCCGGATAGTGACAACTACAACCTACAAGGCGTCATCATTGTTCCTTCTAGGTCTGCATTTGCCAGAGACAACCATTACCCGTATCAAAATGTAAACTGGAGAAACCGTTCTTTTGTTTTCAACTTTCAAGTTTATAAAAGTAGCGCAAGACCTGCTGACCAAGAATAACTTGAACTAAAATTAATATATCGTGAGCCGTACTTTTGTATGGCTTTTTTTATGGTTTTAAATGGAATAAAAACTGAAAGTTTGGTTTAACAAGTGAACATATTCGATTTTAATAAATTTTTGTTGAACACAAATTATTAACAATCAATAAAAAATTGTACTTTTGCAAACTCATTGATAACAAAAACAAAAAAAGCAAGACAATGCCAAAATTAAAAACTAAATCAGGAGCTAAGAAGCGTTTTGCTCTTACCGGAACCGGAAAGATCAAAAGAAAAAATGCTTATAAAAGCCACATCTTGACAAAGAAAGAAACTAAGCAAAAGAGAAATCTTACGCAAACTTCTTATGTTGCTACTGTGGACGAGAAAAGCGTTAAGCGTCAATTAGCGATTAAGTAGTTTTTATAAATCCATATCGGTTTATAAGAATTCATCAAACAATTCAATTAAAAAGTTTAACCCGGGATTAGAGCACCAAAGAGTGATAAAATAATTACCGCTCAATTCCAAAAAACAACAACAAATTATGCCAAGATCAGTAAATGCCGTTGCTTCTAGAGCACGCAGAAAAAAAGTAATGAAGCAGGCTAAAGGTTTTTTCGGTAGAAGAAAAAATGTTTGGACTGTAGCTAAAAACGCGGTTGAAAAAGCTATGCAATATGCTTACCGCGGAAGAAAAGAGAAGAAAAGAAACTTCAGATCTCTTTGGATCAC
This sequence comes from Amniculibacterium aquaticum, assembly GCF_003852705.1. GTDB lineage: Bacteria > Bacteroidota > Bacteroidia > Flavobacteriales > Weeksellaceae > Amniculibacterium > Amniculibacterium aquaticum. The sequence continues at coordinate 90,911 of NZ_REFA01000006.1, read as the reverse complement.
GCGTATCAACGCTGGTGCTAGAGAGCACGGAATGTCTTACTCTCAGTTCATGGGAGCTCTTAAGAAAAACAACATCGAATTGAACAGAAAAGTTCTTGCAGACCTTGCAATGAACCACCCTGAAGCTTTCAAAGCTGTTGTAGATCAAGTAAAATAATTCGTAATCTATTTGTTATCAATAAAGAAACCCAAGCTTATGGCTTGGGTTTTTTACTATCTTTCATCGTCTAGTCTTGATAGATAATGTATTTGGATCTTATTTTCTCAAAATCGTTCAAGTCTTTTTGCCAAGATTCTTTTATTTCAAGAGCCGATTTACCCGATATAATTTGCTTCCTCAACTCATCACTTCCTGCCAAAGTATCAAAAAACAAATTCTTTAGAAAGAAATCTTGCGCCGGATTTTTATAATCCCTGTACGCTTTGATCAACCATTGCAAATCCAAAGATCTAAGCTCTGTAGTACCTCTAAGATCTTCGCCATAACAAAGTTTCCCATTCAAGAAAGGGTCTTTTGCGCCGGCATTGGGTTTGGGAGTAAACTGAAAAGGGAAATCCTTGGTCCACGGTGACCCATACACCTGAAAAGGGAAATGGGTACCACGACCAACAGAAACTTGAGTACCCTCGAAAAAACAAAGGCTGGGATACAAATTAATGGATAAGTCGTTGGGTAAATTTGGAGACGGCTTATCGGATATTGGATAACGCATTTTTTTATGGTAATCCTTCATTGGGATCAAAGTATAATTCACTTGAACACCATTCTTCAACCATTTTTCGCCATTTACCATTTTTCCGTACTCGCCAATGGTCAATCCATACACTACAGGAACGGGATGCATCCCTACAAAAGAAGTCCATTTCTGTTTCAGAACGGGACCATCAACATATCCATCGTGTGGATTGGGTCTGTCCAAAACCATCACTTCTACACGGTTCTCGGCACCGGCTTCCATAACCAAAGCCAAAGTCGAAATGTAGGTATAAAACCTAACGCCAACATCCTGAATATCGAATAAAATGACATCCAAGCCTTTTAGTTGCTCGGCATTTGGTTTTTTATTTTTTCCGTACAAGGAAACAATTTGGATTCCTGTTTTGGCATCTACCCCATTTTTCACATGTTCTCCAGCATCAGCATCTCCACGAAAACCGTGTTCGGGAGCAAAAATGGTTTTAATATCAATGTTATTTTTCACCAAAAAATCCACTAAAAAAGTACCGTCTTTCAGCTTGCCGGTTTGGTTGGTTACTACTGCAATGGTCTTGTTTTGAAGCATGGGCAAATAAAGTTCTGGACGATCTGCTCCGGCGAGATAACAAGGATGGTCTTTGTTTATTTGAGCTTTAACCGAGCCAAAACTCAAAAAAATTAGGCAAATAAGAAGTAAATTTTTAATTTTGAAGTTTAAATTCATACGATTGAAATTTCCATTATATTTTTCTAGAAAAATTGCACGATCCAAAGATAACAAAAATACACTCTCCAGAGTGATTGTCCTAATTGGTCGAATTTCTGTAGCTTTAGGCATCATCGTTTCTCTAATCACCATTGCTACCGGTTTGGGATCTAAAAAAGCCATCCAAGAGCGGGTTGCCGATTTTAGCGGACACATTACGGTAAAATCTACCCAATCCAACGCTTCGTTCAACACATCGGTTTTGGACCAACAGGGTTTGCAATTGCAAAAAATAAAATCCAACCCTGATGTTGCTGCCACGCAATCTTTTGCGACGGTAACCGGTATTTTGAGAACCAAAGATAATTTTTCAGGAATAATTTTCAAAGGCATTGCCGAGGATTTTGACCACCAGCGATTCAAAAAATTCTTACTCAAGGGAGAAACTCCAAAAATTGATGGCAAAGGGTACAACAACGGCATAACCATTTCCAATAAAGTTGCCAACGACCTGCACCTGAAAGTTAAAGACAGTATTGTTGCAATCTTTTCTAAAGCCGATCAAAAGCCCATATACAGAAAATTCGAAATTGTAGGCATCTACAAAACCGATATAAAAATGATTGACGACCAATTCATCTTGGGCGACATCAACCATGTCCGTAAAATTTTGGATATGGACAAAAAGGATATTGGTGGTTTGGATATTTTTGTGAAAGACATCAACACCATTGACAAGGATTTCCCGGTTATTGAAAAGGAAATTGGCATAAAAAATTATGCAGAAAAAGCGACTGATAAATATCCGATGATCAAAGACTGGATCAATCTTTTTGATAATTATATCGCCATCATCATCACCTTGATGTTGGTGGTGGTCATCATTAACATCATCATGGTATTGTTGATTTTGATTATCGAAAGAACCAACTCCATCGGTGTGTTGAAAACTTTAGGCGCCAACAACAGCCAGATCCGTACCATTTTCATCAATTATACTTTATTGATCATGGTTCCGGGACTGCTCTACGGAAATCTAATCGGTTTGGGACTCTTGCTTTGTCAGAAATATTTTGGCTTGATTCGACTGAACCCTGACAACTATTATGTGAGTACTGTTCCTGTTGATTTGAATCCCATTTACATTATTTTTATTTCATTAGGAATATTAATGGTTGCTGCACTTGCCTTGGTAATCCCGAGTTATTTGATAAGTAAAATTTCGCCCGTGAAATCCATCAAATACAATTAAAAAGTAAAACCTGCAATCTTAATAATATACAAATGATTCGAAAAACTGAATGTCTATGGGAGAATAGGACAGGTCGCTCCTCTGGAGCTTTATTTTTACTGCTTAATTTTTTCTATTAACAGTAGGTCACTCCGAGACCAAAGCTGCTCCGATAGGAGTAAAACTGTTAATAGTTAATATTTATTTAAGATAGTTAATCTCCATAGGAGCGACCTATTAATTGTTTATATTTTCATCGGACAATAATGTTTTTTAATTTCATTCAGATTACAGATTGAACTCCAAAGCGCCGTGACTTTCTCGATACAGATCCAAAGGTTTGTCCAACAAAATGGCAATAACCGTCATTTGCTTATCCAATCGGTCTTCCGGAACATCGATGTACACAATTCCCGGAATTGGGCTCCAATACAATTTGTTGTAAATATCGTGCGACAGCATGGTCCCCTCTCCCACAATACGAATTCTGGAAATTGAGTTTTTCAATCCTTTCAGTGCGATGGGTCCGTTGGGTTTGCCATCTACAAAAAGATACAGTGTTTGTTTGTCTTTAGAAAGCGCCGACAACCCAGAATAATGTCCAGATGGCATTCCTTTTTCGGTATCGTACAAAACTTCTGTATGTTTTGACACCCAATCCAAAGTAATAGGATTGGTATTTTTAAACTTTGAAAGATGCTTTACATCACCATCAACTGAAATTCCTGAATTTTTAAACAAATTCGTACCAGAATTTAATTTATAGGCAATAGAATAAACCGCATCTTGAGAATTATTTTGTTGTAAAACACTTTGCAAATCTGATTTTTCCAGTTCAACATTTGGCTTTAGTTTCAGGCTTTCATTAAAATTAACCGTCAACACGGTAGCATCTTGATCAAAAGAAATTTTGGAAACATCCAAAACGGCATTACCAAAAGAATCCTGCTGAAACGGTACAGGTATTTCTTCGGAATCGGCTGTGGTTACGGAAATTATTTTAGAATCTATCCCGTACAATCGAACTTTATTTTTCTTTTCTTCCAAATACAAAAACAACTTTTCTCGATTTTTAGACAACGCCGATTTTCCTATAAAATACTCAGGTTCAATCCCTCTTTGAGTTGCATAAATTGACTGGCTGTATTTCTTGGTCCATCTTCCTAGGTTTTTCAAAATATCCACTTGTTGTTGCGGTAGGGTTCCGTCTTCTTTTGGACCTATATCGATTAATAAATTCCCACCCATAGCGACAACATCGGCCAGGGTTCTTACGATCATGTTCGGGCTTTTGTAATGCAAATCATACGGTTGATACCCCCAAGAATCGTTCATGGTATAGCACAACTCCCAATATTTGGATTGAGGCGCCAAAACCGGGATTCCTTGCTCTGGAGTTTCATAATCGCCGTAATGGTTAAGTCTGGAGTTGATGATGATGTTGGGATTGTATTTCTTCAACAAATCTGCCGTTTCTTTGGATTTCCATTCATCGGCACTGTGCTCCCAATCGCCATCAAACCAAAGGAGATCCGGTTGGTATTGCACCGAAATTTCACGGAGTTGATCTTGATAATATTTCACAAAATTATTCCATTTTTCAGGCTGATCCTTGAGTTCATATCGTTTTCTTAATCGGGTTTCTACATCGTAATTCGGATGGCTCCAATCGGGCAGCGAGTAGTACAATCCGGTTTTCAGTCCGGTTGTTTTCAAGGATTTCACAAAAGGACTCAAAACATCTTTTTTGGCTGCAGCATCTTGGGTTGTGGTGATGGCTTTATCGGCTTTAGAGTCCCAAAGCGAAACTCCATCATGATGTCGAGTTGTAATGACAGCATATTTAGCACCTGAATTTTTAATTAATTTCGTCCATTGCTCAGGCTGATACTTACTTGCTGTAAAACCACCCAATTGTTTCATATAATTGGGATGACTGATGTAATTGTTGAAAAAAGCCCACGATTCGGCAATTCCGTTTACCGAATAAATCCCCCAATGGATGAAGATGCCCAATTTAGCATCTCCAAACCAATCCATTTTATCCGAATGGTCAACTTTATTTCCTTGAGCATAAAACACAGAATTACAAACGATTGCAAGTCCAAAAATCGAGTGAGACAACTTTTTCATATTTCTAAAAAATTAGCGTCCTAAAAATACTAAAATATACACAATATCTCAGATTACAACACCGTTCAAAACGATTATCATGGATAAAAGAAGTATATTTGCAAACTTTAATTTTTATTGATTATGAAATACGCAAATAACATACTTGAAACCATTGGAAATACACCATTAATTAAACTGAACAAAGTTTTGGGCGAAGACTTTCCAGCCTTGGTATTGGCAAAGGTAGAAACCTTTAACCCCGGAAATTCTGTAAAAGACCGTATGGCTCTGAAAATGATTGAAGATGCCGAAAAAAATGGAAGCCTCAAGCCCGGCGGAACCATCATAGAAGGTACCAGTGGTAATACCGGTATGGGATTGGCATTGGCCGCCATCATCAAAGGATACAAATGTATTTTTGTGACCAACTCCAAGCAATCCAAAGAAAAATGCGACATTCTAAGAGCAGTGGGTGCCGAGGTTATCGTTTGTCCAACCGATGTTACTCCAGACGACCCAAGATCTTATTACTCTGTCTCTAGAAGATTGGCCGAGGAAACGGAAAACGGATGGTATGTCAACCAATACGACAATCTTTCGAACCGATTGGCGCATTATGAGCAAACCGCACCAGAAATTTGGGAACAAACAGAAGGAAAACTTACTCACTTTTTGGCCGGAGCCGGAACAGGAGGGACCGTTACCGGTTGTGGTAAGTTTTTTAAAGAGAAAAATCCAAATATAAAAGTTTTAGGAGTTGATACTTATGGATCCATCTTGAAAGAATATCACGAGACGGGAGAGTTCCACCCGGATCATGCCTACACCTACATTACCGAAGGTATTGGTGAAGATATTATTCCGCAAAATTATGACATGTCTGTCATCGATCATTTCGAGAAAGTAAGCGATAAAGACGGTGCCGTTTACGCCAGAAAACTGGCTAAAGAAGAAGGAATTTTCTGCGGATACTCTGCAGGATCAGCCATTTCGGCATTGGTACAAATGAAAGATCAGTTCACCCAAGACGATGTTGTTGTTGTCTTATTGCACGATCACGGCTCTCGTTATGTTGGTAAAATTTACAACGACGAATGGATGAAAGAACAAGGATGGTTGGACTAATTCCAAATCATTCATCATAAACGATAAGAAAGCCGACTGTTAGGGTCGGCTTTCTCATTTTCATCTTGTGTTTTTATGTTCTTTAGAAAAAAATTCATGACAAAGGTAGATTGATTTCCAAAAAACACAACAGGAAAACCACCCTTTTTGAGTAATAAAAAAGTCCAAGTTTTCACTTGAACTTTTTTTCATTTATAAATAATAGAAATTAGAATTTAATAATATCCATCATTTTTTGATCTTCTTCAATCACCAATTCGTCATCCACAAGGATTTTCCCACTGTGCTCATCGATGATGATTTTCTTTCTTTGAGCAATTTCCATTTGTTTTTGAGGAGGCAAAGTAAAGAATGAACCTTTAGGTGCACCTCTTTCTAGACCTACAACTGCCAAACCGTTGGAAGAATTGGTTCTAATTCTGTTGTATGAATTTAACAATCTCTCATCAATTAGTGTGCTGAATTCTTTTGACTTTTCGATCAAGAATTCTTCTTCTTTTTGAGTTTCAGAAATCAAACCGTCCAATTCGGTTTTCTTGAAGTTTAAGTGGGTTCTTAGTCCTTCAATTTTAGTATTTAGTTCTTCCAAAGATTCTAGCTTGTGTGCTTTTCTAGCACCCGCTTCTTTGATTCTTTTTTCAGCCAATTGGATTTCCAGATCTTGGAATTCAATTTCTTTATCTAGGGCTTCAAATTCTTTGTTATTTCTAACGCTATCTTGTTGCGATTTGTATTTTTCGATTAACGATTTAGCATGATTGATCACTTCATTTTTCATCTTAATGTCGTCATCTTGTTGCTTAATTTCGTTTTGAAATTTCTCTGTTCTTTTCTCAAGACCTTCGATTTCGATTTCCAAATCCTCTACTTCAATAGGCAATTCTCCTCTTGTATTGCGGATTTCATCCAATCTAGAGTCAATAATTTGAAGATCGTATAATGCTCTTAATTTTTCTTCAACAGAAATTTCTAAAGTTTTTTTAGCCATATTTTATAAAAAATAATTTACGGGATTGGTATTCTCGTTTGTTTTCAAGATTGCAAAGTTAGGAAAATTTTCTGACAAAATTTCAAATAATTGTTGACAGACAAATCGTTCTGACTCAAAATGGCCAATGTCACAAATGAGCATTTTATTTTCGGCCAAAAAGAAATCGTGGTACTTGACATCGCCAGTGATGTACACATCGCATTTTTGAGACAATGCCTTCTTGATCCCACTAGCTCCGCTACCACCCAAAACACCAATGGTTCTTACTTTTTTTCCTATTAAATTGGAATGACGAATGAGTTTCAATTCGAATTTTTCTTTCAAAAAATTCATAAAATCGACCTCGTCCATCGCTTCTTCCAATTCCCCAAACATTCCCAATCCTTGGTACTGATTTTCATTTTCTAAAGCATAAATTTGATACGCGACTTCTTCATAAGGATGTGCTGTTTTTGCAGCTTGAAGAATAGAAAATTGTTTGTACGATTCGAAAATTACAGAAAGGGCAACCTCTTCGGTCTGCTCTCTGAGACCTATTTTCCCACTGTACGGGTTGCTCCCATCCAAAGGTCTGAAAGTTCCTTGTCCAGATACCGAAAAACTGCATTGATCGTAAAATCCAATATGCCCGGCACCAGCCGAAAAAAGAGCCTCTTTCACCACTTCGATATGCGTAAGCGGAACATGAACAACCAATTGTTGCAATGCTTGAGTTTTTGGCACCAAAATCTGCCTATTTTCCAGACCCAAAGCCTTACAAATTCCATAATTGACCCCGAAAAAATCGTTATCGAATGCCGTATGAATGGCATAAATTGCAATTTTATTTTCGATGGCTTTTATTACGGCTCTTTCTACATAATTTTTCCCGGTCAACGATTTTAACCCCGAAAAAATAATGGGATGAAAACAGACCACTAAATTGGCATTTCTTTCAATGGCTTCATCCACAACGGATTCCAAAGCATCGTGGCAAATTAAAATTCCTTGGATTTCTCGATTCGGATTTCCACACAACAAGCCGACATTATCAAAATCTTCTGCTTGTTGCAAAGGAATTATGGATTCTATTTTAGAAATTATTTCTTTTAAAATCATAAACAATTATAAAATTTACTTTAAAACTTTCCAGAAACTCTCAGGATAAGTTTTGGAAAATTTTCGGGTACAAACGGTCGAATTGATGATCAATCGGACCTCATTAATTGGGTTGGCTACGGAATAATCCACATTCGGAACACGACCTTCAAATCTTTTTTCGTCACCTTGTTGATAGCGTACCACCCACTGATAAGTCAGATTTTTGGAACTGTCATTGGGAACAAAAATAATTTGGTTGTCGGCATACCTCAACTCTTTAAAATCGTTGATATCGATATCGCAATTCAAAATTTTTGTGGTTGATGAAGTTCCGGTAACTGAATTTCCTTCAATCACATCAATACTTTTGTTGCATTGTACCAAGCCGTTATTGGTCAGCATAGAGAGGGTAAGCGTTACCCTTCCTACGCGCAAACCTTTTACTTTAACCTCATTGGTTTTGTAATCAGAAACGATTGTCGCATCGTTGGTACTGCTTACCGACCATTGATAACACTCTTTGCATTGCGCCAACTGATCTACCGTAAACGATTCTTCTTGAGACACATAAATTGTAGATTTACCGTTGATAAAACACTGAGCTTCAACCCAATGAAACATACTTAATAGAAATAATACAAACAGCTTTTTCATAATATTTGTGTTTAAAAGTTTTCATTTTTTCACTTTCTATCTTTAAGTTTCATCAACAAAAGTCAACATCCAACGCTATCAAACCTGAATAACTCCCAAATTGAATTTTTCGGTTATTGGAGCATGGTCGGCAGCCTCTATCCCCATGGAAATCCATTTTCTGGTATCCACTGGATTGATGATGGCATCGGTCCAAAGACGCGCTGCAGCATAGGTTGCTTCGGTCTGTTTTTGATATTTTTTTGAAATTTCGTCCAAAATAGCATTGTGCTCTTCTTCAGAAATAGTTTTTCCTTGCTTTTTCAAAGTTGCTTCTTGGATCTGTGCCAGAACTTTTGCTGCTTGAGCTCCACCCATCACGGCCAAATCTGCCCAAGGCCAAGCAACGATTAATCTTGGATCGTAGGCTTTACCACACATGGCATAATTTCCGGCACCGTAAGAATTCCCGGTGATGATGGTGAATTTTGGAACCACAGAGTTGGAAACGGCATTTACCATTTTCGCTCCGTCTTTGATGATTCCGCCGTGTTCGGACTTGCTACCCACCATAAATCCTGTAACATCTTGTAGGAAAATTAACGGAATTTTTCTTTGATTGCAATTGGCGATAAATCGTGTGGCTTTATCGGCAGAATCCGAATAAATCACACCACCAAATTGCATTTCACCTTTTCCACTTTTCACCAATTTTCTTTGGTTGGCAACGATACCAACGCTCCAGCCATCGACTCTTGCAGTACAACAGATAATGGATTTTCCGTAATCTTCTTTGTATTCTTCAAACTCAGAGTTATCCACCAAGCATTTGATGATTTCGTAGGTGTCGTATTGCTCGGCTCTGGACACAGGCATTATCCCATAAATATCTTCCAATTTTGCTTTTGGCATTGCAGGTTCAACACGGTCAAAACCTGCTTTATCATAAGATCCGATGGACTTCATGATGTTTTTTATCCTATCCAAAGCATCTTTATCATCTTTAGCTTTATAGTCGGTAACTCCGGACACGGAACAATGCGTTGTGGCACCGCCCAAGGTTTCGTTATCGATACTTTCTCCAATAGCTGCTTTCACCAAATAACTACCTGCCAAGAAAATAGATCCGGTCTTGTCCACAATCATAGCTTCGTCGCTCATGATCGGCAAATAGGCACCACCGGCAACGCAAGATCCCATCACGGCAGAGATCTGAACAATTCCCATGGAACTCATTTTGGCATTGTTTCTAAAAATACGCCCGAAATGTTCTTTGTCCGGGAAAATCTCGTCTTGCATCGGAAGATAAACACCGGCTGAATCTACCAAATAAATTATGGGTAAACGATTTTCCATGGCGATTTCTTGAGCTCTAAGATTTTTCTTTCCGGTAATCGGAAACCACGCTCCCGCTTTCACAGAGGCATCGTTGGCCACGACCAAACATTGTTTTCCAGAAACATAGCCCATCACAACAACTACACCCGCACTTGGGCAACCGCCGTGTTCTTTGTACATTTCGTAACCGGCAAAACCACCAATTTCTATTGAATCCGAATTTTTATCCAAAAGATAATCAATTCTTTCTCTTGCGGTCATTTTCCCTTCATCGCGGAGTTTTTGAAGTCTTTTCTCTCCACCACCTTTTTTAATTTCTGTAAAAATCCTATTGATTTCTGACCACTTCAGTTTATTTTGATCTTCTCTTTTGTTGAATTCTAAGTCCATAAATTAGCTTTATTTTTTATGCATTAAAAGTACGATTTTTTTGAATGAAGCAAAAACGATCCTTCACATGAAAATAACCTACTGAAAAACAATATTTTATTTATAAATACTTTAACGCTCCTTAACATTTTTATAATACAATCTTTCTCTAATTTTGTATCGAGGATTTAGGATAATAACACAATCTTATTTTTTCGATTTCCTAGTTTAATTTTTAATAGTTTATTATTTGAAGATCCCGAAGGTGAATAACTTTCGGGGTTTTTATTTGGGAAAATAAACATTTCCGTTCTTTAGCTTTGATTTTTGTAAAACGAAAAATGGATTTGTAGCTTTGCAAAATATTAAAATTCAATTCCATCATGCTGAAAACAGCACTTTTTAGATTACATTTTATTGTTTTTCTTTGGGGTTTCACAGCCATTTTAGGAAAACTCATCCATGCCAATGCCGATGTTCTGGTGTTTTACAGAATGCTGTTGGCAGCAGGTTTTTTGTTTGTTTACATACGATTCTTCAAAAAAGACAGTCTGAAAGTTTCCAAAAATCTTTTCATCAACTTGGCGATTATTGGCGGATTTATGGCGTTGCATTGGTACTGTTTTTTTACCTCTATAAAAGTATCCAATGTATCCATTGCACTGAGTTGTCTTTCTTTGTCCACCTTGTTTGCTGCGATTTTAGAACCCATAATTTTCAAAAGAAAAATAGATTTATCAGAAATCATCATGGGCATTGTGATTGTCATTTGTATGGGCATGATTTTCAATACCGAATTTCAACACAAAACCGGAATTATTTACGGAATTATTTGTGCCTTTTTCGGAACGGTGTTCTCCGTCTTAAACGGGAAAATATTTGGTAAAACCAGTGCGGGAAATATTATTTTTTATGAAATTTTTAGCGGTTGGGCATTGCTCTCCATCTTCTATTTATTCTCCGGTCAGATTTTCCATTTCGATCAGATTTCTTGGTCCGATCTAGGTCTCATCACCTTACTGGCAGGCGTTTTCACAGCTTTCCCCATGTTGGAGTCCGTACAATTGATGAAGTACATTTCGCCTTTCACACTCATCCTGACGGTCAATTTAGAACCCATCTACGGCATCATACTCGCATATTTTATCTTTGGACAATCCGAACAGATGAGTCCCATTTTTTACATCGCATCAGCCGTGATGATCTTGGCGATTGTGGTAAACGGTGTTATAAAAGCAAAAAAACAAAAACAATTAAATGCATAATCTCTTATATTTGTATTTTTAAGATGAATATGAAAAAAATAATTGCGGGAATCTTTGTTTTTTCACAAATTTTTGCAAATGCACAAATTATCAGAAAATATTCCAATGAATTTCTAAATATCGGTGCTGGCGCTAGAGGTATCGCCATGGGTGGAGCCGTAATCTCCAACCAAAACGATGTCTATGCTCCCATGTGGAATCCGGCAGGTCTCAATTTTATTGAAAAAGATTGGCAAGGTGCAGCCATGCATGCCGAATATTTTGAAAGCATTGCCAAATACGATTATCTTTCTTTTGCCAAACCTTTGGACAACGGAAACGGTGTTATCGGGATTTCCCTTATCCGTTTGGGTGTAGATAACATCCTGAACACCACTCAAATGATTGATCCAGAAGGAAATATAGACTACGACAAAATTACAAAATTTTCACAAGCGGATTATGCCGGGATTTTCTCTTACGCCTTTAGTCCTGGCGGCAGCCAAAACCTTAATGTGGGGGTTAATGCCAAATTAATTTACAGAAATGTAGGAAAATTTGCCAACGGTTTCGGTTTCGGATTTGATGTGGGTGCTTTGTACCAATCGGATAACGAATGGAATTATGGCATCACGGTAAAAGATGTCCTGACTACGGTCAACTTTTGGAATGTCAATCAAAAAGAACTATCGACCATTGTAAACGGTGAAGAATTCAACCCGGCTCCAAAAGATAAAATGGAACTGACCATGCCAAAACTGAATGCCGGTATGAGTAAAAATTTTGAAATCAATAGAGATTTAGAACTTTTACCGGAGGTCGGCATCAATGTCGATTTTGCGAAAACAGCAGCGGTGATTTCTACCAGCTTTGCGAGCATCACACCGTATGCAGGTGCCGAATTGGCCTATCAAAAAATGATTTTTGTCCATTTGGGAGTCAATCGTTTTCAGTCCATCACAGACATTGAGGATCTCAGCAGAAAAGTATCTTTCCAACCCAGCGGTGGTATCGGTATAAAATACAAAGGTTTAGAGTTGGATTACGCCATATCCAACAGCGGAATTGGAGCATCCAATTATTTTTCAAATTTCTTTTCTTTAAAATTGGACATGAGCGTTTTCCGATCAAAATAAAATTGCCCTGCCAAATAAAATAAGCAAAACCAATGCAAAAAAGCCGGAAATTTCCGGCTTTTTATATGTTTATATGATTTGGAACGAGGATTATTTCCACTTGATGTTGCAACCCATGCTAGGTTTTTGAAACTCTTCTTGAGCCTCTCCGCTCAAAAGATTTTCGAAAGCGATGATCAAATCTTCACCCGTAATTTCTTTATTGTTTCCAGGTCTTGAGTCGTCCATCTGACCACGATAGATTAGATCCAGCTTTTCATCAAAGAAATAAAAATCCGGAGTACAAGCTGCATCGTATGCTTTGGCTACGGCTTGGCTTTCATCAAAGAGGTACGGAAAATCAAATCTTTTTTCGATTTGAAACTCAATCATTTTATCGGGGGCGTCGGCCGGATATTTTTCGACATCGTTGGAGTTGATTGCGATAAATTCTATTCCTCTTTCGTTATAATCTTCATACAATTCATTTAATTTATCAATGATGTGCAGTACGAAAGGACAATGGTTGCACATAAAGACAACCAAAGTGGCTTTTTCTCCTTTCAATTCTTCCAAGGATTGCAATTCTCCCATTTTGGAAGGATTCGGAAGTTCGAAAAACGGTGCTTTTGTGCCCAATGCCAACATATTGGAAGGTGTATTTGCCATAAAATTTATTTTATAATGAATAATTTAATTTCTTGAGCAAAGATAAGGATTCTTGTAATGAATTTTGATAGTTGACCCAATTAATATCCGTTTCTTTTCTGTACCAAGTCAATTGCCTTTTGGCAAAGCGTCTGGAGTTCTTTTTCACTTCTTGCACAGCAAATTCTAATGACCATTCGTGGTTCAAAAATTTAAAAATTTCCGAATATCCAACGGTATTTAAAGCTACAAGTTTTTGAAAATCTACCAAGGCTTTCACTTCATCCAACAATCCTTTTTCCAACATCATATCGACCCTTTTGTTGATTCTTTCATAAATAATTTCTCTAGGCGCTTCTATTCCAATTCGAATGACAGAAAAATCTCGTTTTGCTTTGGGCTCTTCTATCAAGTCGCTGTATTTTTTTCCGGTTTGCCACGATACATCAATGGCACGGAGCAATCTTCTGGGGTTTTCCAGATCTACTTTTTGGTAATATGCTTCATCCAAATTCTTTAGTATCGTTTGCAAGCCTTCCAAACCTTGTTCGTCCCAAATGGATTGTAACTTATCTTGATTTTCTTCATTGGCTTCTGGCAAATCGTTCAGTCCGGAAATCAGAGCTTTTTCGTACATCATGCTTCCGCCCACCATTACCACAACAGGAAATTTAACAAACAATTCGTCCAATTTTGCAAGGGCATCCGTTTCGAATCTCCCAATGGAATAGTCATCGGTCACATCAAGATTTCCTACAAAATGATGAGGAACTTGAGCCAACTCTTCAGCTGTAGGAGCCGCTGTACCGATTTCCATTTTTCTAAAAAACTGTCTGGAATCGCAAGAGATAATTTCGGTAGAAAAGTGTTTTGCCAAATCGATGGCCAGCTTGGTTTTGCCAATTCCTGTTGTACCGACAATGGAGATTAGAGTTTTCATGCGGGCAAATTTCGTTAAAAAAATCTGAATCCTCAGTCGGTCTTAAAGAATAAAAAGGATAAAAATATCTTACAATTCCTTATCTTTGCATCAATTTTTTAGCAAAATACTATGCTCCTATCCATGACCGGCTTCGGAAGAAGCGAAAATACTTTTGAAGGTAAAAAAATTGTTGTAGAAATAAAGTCTTTGAACAGCAAAAGCATGGATCTGAACCTCCGCGTTCCGGTCAGATACAAAGAAAAAGAATTTGACATCCGTAAAAGTCTTAGCGACAAAATCCTTCGTGGCAAGGTCGATTGCTACATCAATGTAGAAACCATTGAAGACAGCAACGATGTAAAGATCAATAAAGATTTGGTAAATTCGTACATCAACGAGTTAAAGAGCATCAGCAACGATGGACCTGATTTTGAATACCTAAAGATGGCCATCCGTTTTCCTGAAGCCATCTCGACAAGACCGGAAGAATTGCAAGAGACAGAATGGGCATTCTTAATTTCTAGTATTGATGAAGCGGTAGAAAAATTCATTGAATTTAGACAAATTGAAGGTAAAACTTTGCAGTTGGAATTGTCTAAAAACATCCAAAACATCAGCCAAGCCTTGCAACAAGTGATTCCTTTTGAAGAAATACGATTGGCCAATGTAAAAGAACGCTACCAAAAAACACTGAGCGAATTTGAAAACATAGACGAAACCCGTTTCTATCAAGAATTGGCTTATTATACCGAAAAATTGGACATTTCTGAAGAAAAAGTACGCCTGACACAGCATCTAAATTACTATTCCGAAGTCATGAAAAACGAAGATTTTTGTGGAAAAAAATTAGGTTTCATTGCCCAAGAAATCGGAAGAGAAATCAACACTTTGGGATCCAAAGCCAACCATTCCGACATCCAAAAATTGGTCGTTGTGATGAAAGACGAATTGGAAAAAATTAAAGAACAAACCCTAAACATCTTGTAAAAATGGGAAAAGTCATCATATTTTCGGCACCTTCGGGAAGCGGCAAAACCACTTTGGTAAAACACAGTTTGGACTGCATTTCCGAATTGGAATTTTCCATTTCCTGCACGACACGATCTCCAAGAGGCGAAGAAATCAACGGAAAAGACTATTATTTCATCAGTCCAGCTGAGTTCAGAAAAAAAATTACCGAAGATGCCTTTGTTGAATTTGAAGAAGTCTATACCGACAAATATTATGGAACCCTGAAATCCGAAGTCGAAAGAATATGGAGCCACAACAAGACGGTAATTTTTGATGTGGATGTCAAAGGAGGTATTGCTCTAAAAAAATATTTTGGAGACAAAGCTTGTTCCATTTTCATCATGCCACCGTCCATTGAAGAATTGGAAAGAAGACTGATCCACAGAGGAACCGACGATGCCGAAACCATAAAAACCCGTGTCGCAAAAGCATCTGAAGAAATTTCGCACCAAGATCAATTTGACACGATCGTTACCAACACCATCTTAGACGATGCTAAAAAAGAAGTGGAAGCGATTATAAAAAACTTTATATTTACCCGTCATTAATTTATAAAAATCATGAACGAAACTATAAATACAGCAAAATCCAACCTACCAGTAAAGGGTTTCTTGGACATCAAAGACCTGATCATCCCTCAAGGAGAAGAGCTAAAACAAGCCATATTGGATCTAAAAAAAGAAAAAAATGCAGTTATTTTGGCGCATTTTTATCAACCGGCAGAAATTCAAGACATTGCCGATTTCTTAGGCGATTCTTTGCAACTGGCAAGGCAAGCCAAAGAAACCGAGGCCGATATGATTGCATTTTGTGGTGTACATTTCATGGCAGAAGCTGCAAAAATCCTAAACCCGAGCAAAAAAGTCGTACTTCCGGACACTCTAGCAGGATGTAGCTTGGCGGATAATTGCAGCGGCGAAGGACTTAGAAAAATGCGCGAGCAACACCCTGGAGCTTTGGTAGCAACCTACATCAACTGCAACGCCGAAACCAAAGCCGAAAGCGATGTGATTGTGACCAGCTCCAATGCAGAAGTGATCATCAATGCATTGCCAACAGACCGACCTATTATTTTTGCACCCGATAAAAATTTAGGCCGCTATCTTATGAAAAAAACCGGAAGAGACATGATACTTTGGGACGGTAGCTGTATCGTTCATGAAGCTTTTTCTATGGAAAGAATAGCTCAACAATTGGCCGATAATCCGGATGCAAAATTAATTGCCCACCCGGAGAGTGAAACTCCAGTATTGGACTTGGCTCATTTTGTAGGATCGACCTCTGCATTGTTGAATTATGTAGAAAAAGACGAGTGTCAAAAATTTATTGTGGCTACAGAAGAAGGTATTCTACACGAAATGCAAAAGAGAGCACCACAGAAAACCCTGATCCCAGCATTGGTTTTTGACGAAAGTTGCAACTGTTCCGAATGTTTCTTCATGAAGAGAAATACAATGGAGAAACTCTATCTTTGTCTAAAATACGAACTTCCTGAAATCACGATGGATGAAGACCTAAGACTGAAAGCTCTGAAACCTATCGAATACATGATGGATCTTAGTAAAAATATAAAATAATCCTTCTTTAGAATAAAATTGAAAGCCTTTTGGAAATCTTCTGAAAGGCTTTTTTAAACAAAAATTCAAACTTATACCCAGAAAAATTATGACTTCAAAAATCATCATCGAAGACAAAAAAATATACGCCTACCATGGAGTTTTGGAAGAGGAAAATAAAATTGGCACTTATTATCTGATCAATTTAGAATTGCATGCCGATCTTTGGAAAGCCAGTGAAAGCGATGATCTGAATGACACCATTAATTATGCCGAGGTCAATGAAATCCTTCATCAAGAAATGGAAATCAACTCGCAATTGTTGGAGCATGTCGCCGGAAGAATTTTGAGAAAAATTCATGAAAAATTCGGAAACATCACCTTCATCAAGATAAAAATCACAAAGACCAACCCGCCGATGAAAGGCGAAATGAAAGGTGTTTCTGTAGAGTTGGAACAATCGTGGTAGTATTTTTGCTTGTCCAACATCAACAACAATTATTTCATGCTTAAAAAATTAGTCGTTTCGTTTTTGTTAAGTTATTCTTTTGCCTTTGGGCAATGGACCAACAAGACCTTTCCAAAAGTAGCTTCCAGCCTGAACATCCCGATGCGAATTCCATTGGTGGAGCTCAATAAAATTGTAAATAACAGTACTAAAGATCTTTTGTACGAAGACAATTCTTTTTTGGACAACGACAACGACCAATTCAAAATAAAAGTTTGGAAAACCCGAAACATCCGTCTGGTTGCGGGAACTGCGCAAAATTTTCTGGTGGAAGTTCCTCTTAAAATATGGGCCGAAAAAGGTATCGGAACTTTAGGAGTCTATCATTATCAATCCACCTCGTTTGAAACTGTGATGTACTTCAACACCGACATTATCCTAACAAAAAACTGGGGTATTGCTACAAAAACCAAGGCCAATGGATACAAATGGGTGCAAAAACCCGTCTTGGATTTTGGTTCAGTAAAAATTCCCATTACACCATTGGTTGAAAAAAGTTTGAAAAAAGAACAAGAAAAAATCTGCTCTACCATCGATATGCAAATGGGCAAAGAACTGAACTTTCAAAAAAATATTTTGGAGGCTTGGAATTCTTTTCAACAACCCATGCTGATCAATAAAGAATACAACACTTGGCTGAAAGTTAGCCCACAAAAAATTAATCTTTCGCCGTTAAAATTTTACAAAGACGAGATACAAACCACCATCGGAATCAACCTAATTTCTGAAACTTTCGTAGGTGAAAAACCGAGTGAAAACCCTGCAATCAAAACACTTTCGCCTCTGGAATTGGCCGACATTCCGAACAAAAAATTCCAATTGATGACCACGGCACAAATCCCAATTACAGAAGCCAATGCCATCGCCGAAAAGCAATTCCTGAACAAAGAATTTGACTTTAGAAACGACAAAATAAAAATCACTGCTATTTCTGTAAAAAATGAAAACGATAAAATCACGATTGATGCCGATACCGAAGGGGCAATAAACGGTAAAATCCTGATCAGTGGACTCCCAAAATACGATGCTGAAAAAAGAAAAATTGTACTGACGGATACAAAATTCAAGTTGAAAACCCACAATATTTTACACAAAACAGCATCCCTGTTATTCAAAAGTAAAATCATCAATACCATCGAGCAAGAGTACGGCATCCCTACGGATGAAATGGAGAACAATGCTAAAAAATCCATTGAAGAAAGCTTCAACAAAAGCTATCCGAACGGACTTTTGATGTCGGGAACGGTGTATTCCATTCAACCCAATGAGATCGATTTAACAGAAAGCAACATCATGGTTTTGGTAAAAACAGAAGCCGAGCTTAAGCTAACCCTCAACAACACAAAAGATTAGGACAAACCCTAATAAAATCAGAAAAAAAATAAAAATTAAATCTTGAAAAATATTTTTTTAATGTGCAAAAACTTATTATATTTGCACCCATAAAGAAAAACGGTGCTTTGGCCGAGCGGCTAGGCAGTGGTCTGCAACACCATCTACAGCGGTTCGAATCCGCTAGGCACCTCAAAAAGCATTCAGAATATGGATGCTTTTTTTATTCTATTTATCATCATTTTAAAACACGGACAAATGAGAAAATTATTTTTTATCGGACTGTGCACTTTAGCATTTTCAAATTTCAATGCTCAAATAACAACTACACAAACGGTTATTGACAGCACTCAAAACAAATTAAATAGTATTTCTGAAGAAGAATTGGCTAAAAAAAGATTAGAAGCTGAAAAAAAGATTGAAAAAGAAAAAAAAGAAGCACAAAGAAAATTAGAAAAAGCTGAAAAAGAAAGGCGAAAAGCTGAAAAGAAACTTGAAAAAGCAAAACGAGAGAGCGAAAAAGCCATTAAAAAAACGGAAAAGGCAAAGAGCAACTTCGATAAATACACCAAAAAACTAAGTAAAGAAACCGAAAGGCTTACCGATATGGAGGTTAAACTTGAAAAGGACATCTCCAAAGGAAAATTAAGTCCTAATGATATCAACAAAGCAAAAAGTAAAATCTCTAAGCAAAAAATAACCATCAAAAAACTTCAAAATGAAGTTGACGATGCGCAAAGAGCATTGAACAAATTAAGATAAAAGATTAAAAATTTTTAATCCTAAAAAAGAATGTTTATTTTTAAACATTCTTTTTTTTATGGCCTATCAACTCTTTTCCTTTATCCTATTGATCCCTTGCCTTCTGGGGATTGGTCATGTTGTGAGCCTAAAATTCGGAACTTTATATCCCGGAATCAGCTCAAAAATCGTGTTGGGTATTGTTGCGACATCGCTGGTCTGGACGGTGCTTTCATTTTTCATTCCGCTAAATATTTATGTAGAAATAAGCACTTTGCTGTTGGGATATGCTTCTTTATATCTAAACAAAATGTGGAAAGAAGGGTGGAATTTCCTTAAAAACCAAAATATTTTATTTTATTTCACCCTATTTTTAGTCTGTTTGTTCTCCAGCTTCTACCCTTTTATTCTGGATCATTTTGGATATTATGTTCCCACCATAAATTGGATTTCAAAATTTGGCTTGGTCAAAGGAATCGGCAATTTGGATTTGATCTTGGGTCAAATGTCCATTTGGCACATTTTTCAAGCCGGCTTCAGCCATATTTCGGATCTCTATTTGCGCATCAACGGTTTGGTTTTATTGGTCTATATTTTCTATATTTTCGAGAAAAAATCATGGACACACATGGTTTTCTTACCGTTTTTATTTCTCTTTATACAATCGCCAAGTCCAGATCTTCCAGTACTTGCATTTTCTTTGCTATTGTTAAATGAATTTCTAGACAAAAACAAAAATGCAACCCTAATTTTCGCCCTATCCATTTGGGTTTTCAGCATAAAACCAACGGTAATTTGGTTGCCACTGTTTGCATTTTTTTATGGATTTTTCATTCTAAAATCTCATTTCAAATTCATCCTTCCCGGAGTATTTGTTTTGGTTTTATTTCTCGTGAAAAATGTATATTGTTTCGGTTATCCCATTTTTCCAATCGATTTTTTAGATTTAAACTTCAGTTGGAAACCCAATAGCGAAATCATGAAAACATCGGCTAAAGTGGCTGTAGAAAAAACTTTTGACATGCAATTCAGTTTTCAGGAAATACAAAAATTCACTTTTACAGAAAAGGTAAAAAACTGGTTGTTCTTGGAAGGTATAAAATCCAAAATTCATCTATTGTTTATGCTGAGTTTGGTTCTATTTACCTTATTTACAATTAAACAAAAAAAGAAAATCATCTGGATTTTGTACATCTGCATTCTGATAAAAACCATTTTTGTATTGGCATTTTCTGCACAGTACCGTTTCTTTTTAGAACTGTATTTTGTGATATTCTATCTATTATTTCAAAATACCATTAGCAAAAAAACATCCACCGTAATAATGGGACTGTGCTCTGTATTTATTTTTCTGATTTTATCTTTTCCAAAGATCATACAAACCCAGATTCCATCGTTCAAATTGGGCTATTTTTTAACAGGATTCGAAAAAGATCAACTCTTGCATCCGGTTTATTTTGAACTGAAAAATTACCAAACTTTTAGCCTCGGAAATTTAACTTTTCATGTTTCTAAAGACTACCCTTACAATTTCGACACCCCCGTACCGTCTATTTCTACAGCATACATTCAGGAATATTATGATGCAGGAATTTTTCCACAATTGAACGGAAACGGATTAAAAAGTGGCTTTGTTTGGAAGAAACTGAACCGTGAAGAAATGATGCATCTGAACCAAATTTTGCTTCACATCAAAAAGCCTTAAAATCGTATATTATTCAGTATCTTAGCCCCAAATTTTGTATTGATGATAAAGCCCGAATACGATTTGCGACCGGTAAAAAATCCAACTTTAAAGAAAATCTACAGAACGATTTATTTTGCCAACACCAAAGCCGGAAAAATCTTTGACATCACCTTGTTGGTGCTTATCATCATCAGTACCGGATTGGTCATGTTGGAGACTGTACCTTCTTTGGACATCAAGTATCACAAAGCTTTTTTCATCATCGAATTTCTAATTACGATACTCTTCACCATAGAATATTTTTTAAGAATTTTTTCCATAAAAGACAAACGAGAGTATATCCTTTCGCCTTTTGGGATTATCGATTTCCTTTCCATCATACCTTTTTATTTGAGTTTATTTTTCCCTGTTTTGCATTATTTCGTGATCATCAGGATGCTCAGAATGCTCAGGATTTTCAGAATTTTCAACCTTGCCGATTACATGCACGATGGACGATACATTGTTTCGGCACTGAAAAATTCATCCAGAAAAATTTATATTTTCCTTTTGTTCATCGCGGTTTTCATAATTTTAATGGGATCGATTATGTATGTGGTTGAAGAAGGAAAAAACGGTTTCGAAAGCATACCACAAAGCATCTATTGGGCAACGGTAACCATTACTACGGTAGGTTATGGAGATGTCTCACCGTCTACACCATTGGGCAAGTTTTTGTCCATCATCATCATGCTGGCGGGTTACAGCATCATTGCAGTTCCTACGGGGATTATGACTTCAGAATTTAGACACAGCATGAACAAAAGACACTGTTCACAATGCGATGCTGACAATGAAGAAGATGCAAATTTTTGTAAAAATTGTGGTAAAAAATTTTAAACTACTGTTGCTATGCTATAAAAAACAATCCAATAACGGAAAGCGAATAGATGAGCAAAGCCACCCAAGAATCGACTCCCATTCCGAAATATCGTTTCCTGGATTTGATGACCATCCCTATAATGTAAATGAGTGTAATAAGCATTGCTACTGCAGTTAAATAAAGATTGACCGATTGGGTTTTGGGTAAAATGGCCGAATTGGTGATCCAAATCATGGGCAAAAACAAAGTGGGCAAAAAGGCATTTCCACCAAAAATATCATCGATAATGGGCGTGTACGATTTGTTTTTCACAAAAGCCAAACCACCAGAAATCTCCGGTAATGAAGTCACCAAAGCCAGTACGGTTGCCCCAAATATCACCCCGTCTATTTTATAATACGAAGCTATTGCCGAACTGGTATTTTCTAAAACCACCCCAAAAATCAAAACAATCATTGAGATGAATAACAGTCCTATCACGGCAGATTTCTTATTGAGTTTCGTCGTTTTTTTAACTTCCACAATCGGAGTTTTGGGATTGAATTTTTGAAATTTTTTCATGGCCAAAATACTGGTAATCCACAAGGCAACAATCAACAATTCGGGAGGTGTGGTTCTGGAAAAAATAAAATTTTCAGGAAATTGTTTCCCCACCATGACCATACACAAAATGCCTACCAAAAAAAGACCTTGCAACAGTCCTGTTTCTGAGCTGGTAAGTGTGGAGAGAGGTTTTTTATCGTGTTTTCTGGATGCAAAATCAAACAAAATCAATAGGGCCGACTGAATGGCAATGCCGCCCAAAACATTACCTACCGCCACATCGATTGTACCTTTAACAGCACCGTTTATTGCAATGGCTATTTCGGGAAGGTTGGTTACTATTGCCAGCATGATGGTACCACCAAATGCGGCTCCTAGATGAAATTCGTCATCAATAAAATCGACAATTGTGGACAGTTTATTGCAAAAAAACCAAATGAGTACTGCCGAAAAAAGAAACAAAACAATATTTTGAGTGATTGTAAGTTGGAAATCCATGCTGAAAATTTTATACTAAAAGTACAATAAAATTCAAAAAAAAACATCCGAATTGTAAACAACTCGGATGCATTTGAAAAAAGTAAATTAATGATACACTTAAAATCCACTACTTTGTGAGGTCATCACAAACCGTAAAGAATAGTAGTTAGATGGCGTTGTCAAAGGATCTGGACTTGCCGGAGCGTCTTTATAAAAACTAATTATTTCGAATTTCACATACTTACCGTCGTGTGTTTTCACAACGAATATTTTCCCCGGGACAGGAGAAATCATGTGATTGGTAGGATTGTAGTTGTACCACCCGTTTCCGCTTCCTGTCGGGATGGCATAGGTATTGGCAGCATCTTGCTTAAAGGTAGAAGCAGCAGGAATGGCTTTTAGTGCATCCAAAGTACTGCTCACCATGCTTACTGAAGCATTTCCTGTTCTCGTAGGTTCGTTGGCAAGTCCGATTGCAGTGCCCCCATTTATGACTATGGAAGTCCCTCTGAATGCTACATCCCATTGGTCATTGGTAACCACGGCATTGGCTGAAAAACTAAATTTTGTAAATTCTCCACTTACAGGTTGCCCCTGTCCACCGGATTGTGGAGCATGGATATTTTTGTGGGTCACCGTTGTCAGCACCGTCGATTCCGATTTAACATCTTCATTATCAGAAGATCTAGAGCAAGAAAAGGTTAATAGCATGGCCATAAGGCTCAATGATAAATTTTTAATAGTTTGTGTACTCATAATATTGTTTTAATTTTTTTAAAATTGAAAATTGATCCTTCCAAAAAGTTGCCTTCCTGGCAAATTGGAAATGTTATTTTTGTCGGTATAATCAAAAAGATTAACCACTCCGGCTTGTAACTGAAATCCATGAATAAAATCTTTAGACACGGAAATATTGGTTGTCGTATACGCTTTTACAAAATCATCGTAACGATCCAAAATATCGTTGCCATTGGTATCCAACAATCCGTACTTGGATCTATAAAACACCCTTGCATTGATGGTCGTTTTTAGTGCTGGTATCCTGTATTCAACCTTAACATTTGCGGTATGTTTGGATCGGTTATAAAGTCCGAAATATTCTTTCTTTTTCAATTTGAATGACTCTAAGGTTTCCGGATCTCTGGTGTATATCTCTCCTTGTTCCAAAGCATCCATCACCGACTTGTCTTTTGCTATCAGATATTGATAGCCTAAAGATAATTTAAGATTTGAACTGAATTTATAACCCAGATTCAGCTCTGTTCCGTAGGTGATAATTTTATTGATATTGAAATAGGAAAACACATTCTGACCGTTGGTTCTTTGTGCAACGACTTTGGTATCAATTAAATTCTTAATGTCATTGTAGAAAAAATTAGCGTCTAAAGTCCACCTGTTTTTCTTGTATAACATTCCAAAATTATAATTCATCGATTGTTCTGGCTTTAGTGGGCTCGAAAAATCAATGGGAACTAGGGATAACAATTGACCTTGATTTTCCAATATTTTCAGTTTTTCTTCGGCAACATTGTATCCCAAAATGGTGTATCCGATGGCCGAATTGGTGAAGTCAAAATACAACTGTCGAAGATCCGGAACTTTGTATCCCGCGCCAACTGTTGCTTTCAGAGAAAAATTTTCATTCCATTGATAATTAAACCCAACTTTTGGACTAAACTGCGTTTGATTCTGAAAATGATCCAAACGAAAACCACCCAAAAAATTCCATTTTTTGCTCAAGAACCACTCGAACTGACCGTATAAATATTTGGTATTCAGATTAATTTTATCATCAAAATAAGTTCTATCGAGCGATTCTAGATTCATCCCGAGACCCAAGCTCAACAAATTTTTGTTAAACGATATTGCAGACCGAATTTCCGGCCTAAAAAACAATTGATTAAAATTATTTTCCTCGAACAAACGACCGTCCGAATGATTCAAAAACTCATGCGATTGGTAACGAGTTATATAAAAATCATAGTCCAACTTTACATGTTCACCCCATTTTTGGTTGATGATGAAGGACTGGTTCCACTCATTAATTTTAGATTTTCCTAAAAGTTTTTCGCCATCAACCTCAGATTTGTAATCCTGATTTTGACCAAAAATTCGAGTGCTTGTCGAAAGTTTCCAATTTTCTGAAAGTTTTAGTTTTAATTTGGGTTGAATGGTGAAATTCTGATACGGCTCAACCGTTTGCAAATATGAATTATCTGATAAATTATAGCCTTTTGTAGCAAAATAATTCCCAAAAAGTTCAATTTTAAAATTTTCTTTTCCATACTCTAAAACCGTGGACAGATCGTGGGTATAGAAAGAAGCCAATTTGTAATTAAGGTTTCCTTGTACCTTATTCGTTAATTTGGGATCTTGGGTAATGATGTTGATAACCCCCGCTAAAGCTTCAGAACCATAAAGACAAGACGATGCTCCTTTGATAATTTCTATCCTCTCGATGTTGTTCACCGTAATCCGACTGAGATCCAAAGTCCCGGCGGACCTTCCAAAAAGAGGTTGCCCATCAATCAAAATCATGGTGTAAGCGGCATCCAAACCTTGCATTTGTAGGCCTTCGCCACCACCAAAATCCGGCACGGTGATCAATCCTGTTTGTTCTTGTAAAATTTCATTCAACCGACTCGAACCTGATTGTAAAATTTGATCTCTGGTAATAAGTTGTACAGGCATTGGCAAAGAGGTCATGGCTCTTTTGGTTTTGGTCCCGGTAATGATGATTTCGTCTATGGATTGAGCGTTCAAACTATCGCTTTTCATTTGGGCTTTGGCTGTAGAAAATACAACCAAAAACCCAAATATCAAGCTTGGAAATTGAGATTTCATCATTTATTTGTTAAATAGAAAGTAAATAAATTGAAAAAATTATCTAATAATGAAAAGGTCAATTATCGTGTTGATTTCTTCCTGCGATGCGTTTGTTTTTAACTTTGAAAGATGAACAAACAAGGGTTGGTCATTCACCATATTTTTTAATTTAATGTTTTGATTTTTGTCAAATTCCACCTGCCATTTTGCACGGACTTTTTTCCAAAAATCTTGGTTTTTAGCCCACCATTCTTGGGCTACTTTACATTTTTCGTCAGCCACTTTTGTGTAGGTGTTGTAGCCTTTTTCTTCGGCCAAAACGACATCTTTACCCTCGGCACTTCTGATGATTTTTTTATTGTCTTGGTCGTGGATCCAGCCGTTTTTGGTTATTTCTTGGGTATTGTTTCTTAGGGTAATATTATAATCGTCTCTTTTGGTGTACTCTCTTCTTGGCAATGGAGCGTTGGCAGTACTGTTCCAGAAGGTTCTTCCATCTACATTGGCCCAACTGGCACTGGCTTCGTAACGAGGTTCGTCACTGACTTCATATACCTTTTGAGTCCATTGTCCTTTTACATCACTGGGTTTTAGGTTAACCACCTTCCAATCGTTAAATCCATTATAATCGTACAATTTGGTGTTTTGAAACAACCAATCCTGTCTCCAATGTTTGATTACCGTGTTGTTTCCGACCAGCAAAAGATGCTGTAATGAAATTTTCTGAGGTTGATCTTCAATTGCTTGTACCCATTCCAAAGCGGTTTCGTGTTTGTCCATGGAAGGGACATAATTTTCCAAATCTTTGGAATACTTAAAAGTTTCAGCAAAATTAAATTTCACTTCATAGCATCCACACATGGATTTGATGGCTTTTTGGTCTTCCAATTTTTGCGCTCCTACCGATACGGCTACTCCTAATGCCAACATCAATGTGACTTTCTTCATTTTAATAATTTTTATTTAGATTAATTATAAATAACTTTAACGCGACAAAAGTATTCCCTTAATGGAGAAATAAAATTAGTTATCGGAAAAAAAGACTTTAGAAATTCGAAAAATTTTTCTGAGAATAGACCTTAGGACTCATCCCAAAATACTTTTTAAAGGACTGACTAAAACTGCTGATGGACGAATATCCTACCTCTATGGCAATTTCTTGAATGCTTTTCTGAGAATTTTGCAACAGACATTGAGCCAAAAGCATTCGATGTTCTTGGATGAATTCAAAAATGGTTTTTCCGGTATAGGCTTTGAAACCTTCTTTCAGATAGCAATCGTTGGTACCCACTGCAGAAGCTATTGTGGAAATGGTTAAAGAATCCGAAATGTTTTTTAAAATATAGTTTTTTGCCGTTTCTATACGATCTTCTTTCAGCCTTTTTCTTAGTACATTGCAAGTATTACAATTGTCCGATTGTTTTTTATTGAGTTGAACGATAAGAAATAAAATTAAACTTTCTATATACACTTTTCTTTCGGAGCCCTCTAAATTGCATTGGGTCAGCTCATAAAGTCGGGTCTGGGTAAGAATGCAAATGCTGGATAAAGAAACTTCATTCAATACAAAGTCATCGTACTTTTCAAAATACGATTTATGAATTAAAAAATGAAACAAATATCCTCTGTCGTCCAATTTGTAAAAACAATCATCAGAAGACAAATGGTAACACAAACTTACCATGCCATCTACAACGGATACCGTACATTTTGACTTTTCAGAATATAAAACTTCAAAGTGATAGGTTATTTTCTGAGTGATGATTTCCAATTTATGCACTGCTTTTTAATGTTATTCTTTATTTAAAAAAACAC
Organism: Amniculibacterium aquaticum; assembly: GCF_003852705.1. GTDB lineage: Bacteria > Bacteroidota > Bacteroidia > Flavobacteriales > Weeksellaceae > Amniculibacterium > Amniculibacterium aquaticum. The sequence continues at coordinate 63,336 of NZ_REFA01000006.1, read as the reverse complement.
TATTTTTATTTAGATTAATTTTAAATAAGCGCAAAGATATCAATAAAAACTTTAGTTTCCATCTTCATAAATTTTAGAAATCGGGAAAAAATAAACGCGAGGGAAAAAATCCTTCGCGTTTTAAATTAGATAATAATTCTTCTTACAACTTTTTAATAGCGGCATCCATCTTTTCTAAAGCCAGATCCAACTCTTCTTTTGTCACATTCAGATGCGGACGGAAACGGATGGATTGGTCACCACAACTGAGTATAATCAAATGATCTTGGTACAATAAATCTCTTAGTTTATCCCTTAAATCGCCGTCCGGCAAATCCACAGCACACATCAATCCTCGGCCTCTTGCAGCAGAAAGTACACTTGGATATTTGGCACAAAGTCCTTTTAATTTCTCTAAAAGATAATCGCCCAAAACTTTAGAATTTTCAACCAAATTTTCTTTTTCAATCACTTCCAATATCAACTGAAATCTACAAAAATCGATAAAATCTCCTCCAAATGTAGAATTGATTCTGGAACTTTCAACAAAAACATGGTGCTCGACTTCATCAAATTTTTCTTTATTGGCCAAAATACCACAAACTTGTGTTTTCTTACCAAAAGAAATAACATCCGGAACTACTGAAAAATGTTGGAAACCCCACATTTTACCGGTCATACCGATACCGGTTTGCACTTCATCAAAAATAAGAAGCACTTCGTTATCGTCACAGATTTTTCTGAGTTCAACAAAAAACTCATCACGGAAATGGTTGTCCCCACCTTCGGCTTGTATCGGCTCAATAATGATGCACGCCACCTTGTCCGGATGGGTAACTATGGCTTCTTCGATGTGCAATAATGCCAATCGTTCTTGCTTCATGGTTTCTTCCAAATTTTCTTCGGTAATTGGAAAATGCAGTTTCGGATTTATGATTCTTGGCCAGTCAAACTTTGGAAAATACTGGTACTTTCTAGGATCTGAAGTATTGGTCAAACTCAAAGTATAACCGCTTCTCCCGTGGAAAGCTTGTTTGAAATGGATGCAAATTTCGCCTTCTTGTTTCAGTCCTTTTTCAAAATTCTTTCTGGTTTTCCAATCGAAACAGGCCTTCATCGCATTTTCTACCGCCAAAGTTCCTCCGGAAATAAAGAATGCGTACTGCAATTCTTTTGGGATGGCTACCCTCTCGAAAACCTCCATAAATTGGGCATACTCATCGGAATAGACATCGGCCAAAGTCGGTTTGTTGATCGCCATTTTGCCCAACCATTCCGTTTTTGTCAGCAAATACGGATGGTTGTAGCCTATGGATGCCGATGCAAACATGGAAAACATATCCAAATATTCGGTATTGCTTATTTTATCGTAAATCCATGATCCGTGAGATTTTTCAAAATCCATTACAAAATCAAAGCCGTCGGCCAGGATGTGTTTGGAAAGTATCTGTTTGACTTTATTGGTTGCTAAGGGTTGTTCAGCTATTGCGTTATTCATATTATTATTTTTTGTTGATGTTAGTTATTTTGAAATTATTTGGTGGTTAATGGTTTTACAAGTCAAACTTGATCCCTTGTGCCAAAGGAAGTTGCGTTGTATAATTTATGGTATTGGTCTGTCTTCTCATGTAATATTTCCAAACATCAGATCCGGACTCTCGACCACCGCCGGTTTCTTTTTCGCCGCCAAAAGCACCTCCGATTTCGGCACCAGAAGTTCCGATGTTTACATTAGCTATACCACAGTCGGATCCGGAATGGGAAAGGAACATTTCGGCTTCGCGAAGATTATTGGTCATAATTGCTGAGCTCAATCCTTGAGGTACTGCATTTTGAAGTTCAATGGCTTCATCCAAAGTTTTATATTTGATTAAATACAAAATAGGAGCAAAAGTTTCGTGTTGAACAACTTTATAATGGTTTTCAACCTCGGCAATACACGGTTTTACATAGCAACCGGATTGATACTGGTCACCGGTAAGAACACCGCCTTCGACCACAAATTCTCCACCTTCGACTTTGCAATTCTCAATGGATTCTAAATATTGATTCACCGCCAATTGATCAATCAGAGGGCCAACATGATTGTTTTGATCCAGTGGATTGCCAATTTTAATTTGAGAATAGGCTTTAACCAAACGGTTTTTCACCTCATCGTACACCGATTCGTGAATGATAAGTCTTCTGGTGGTGGTGCATCGTTGGCCTGCAGTACCTACAGCACCAAAAACGGCACCTATGATGGACATGTCCAAATCTGCATTTTCGGTGATGATGATGGCATTGTTACCTCCCAATTCCAAAATGGATTTCCCGAATCTTTCTGCCACTTTCGAAGAGACCATTCGACCTACTTTGGTCGATCCGGTAAAAGAAACCAAAGGGATGTTTTTGTCTTCGACCAAAACTTCACCGATTTGATGATCGCCAACAATCATGGACGAAATTCCTTCGGGCATGTTGTTTTCCGCAAGAACTTCGTTGATGATATTTTGACAAGCGATGGCGCAAAGTCCCACTTTTTCGGATGGTTTCCAAACGGTAACATTTCCACAGATCCAAGCCAAAGCGGTATTCCAAGACCAAACGGCAACAGGGAAATTAAAGGCTGAGATCACTCCTACAATTCCTAAGGGATGATATTGCTCGTACATTCTGTGTCCCGGTCTTTCGGAATGCATGGTATATCCGTGCAATTGTCTGGAAAGTCCAACGGCAAAATCACAAATGTCTATCATTTCTTGTACCTCGCCATAACCTTCTTGTAGGGATTTGCCCATTTCGTAGGAAACCAATTTCCCCAAATCGTCTTTGTATGCTCTAAGTTTTTGTCCAAATTGTCTTAGCAATTCTCCTCTTTTGGGAGCAGGTATGGTTCTAAATTCCTTGAAAGCGGCTTTTGCTTTTTCTATAACTTGTCTATAATCTTCTACCGAGCCGGACTTAATGGTTGCAATGAGGCTTCCGTCCGTAGGAGAATAGGATTCTATCCATTCGCCATTTGCGAAATATCCTTTGCCGGAAGAAACTCCGAGGTTTTCTTTACCAATTCCTAAATTTTTCAAGGCGATTTCTATTCCGAAATCTTGAGTTGTATTTGTCATAATGCTGTTAATTCATAAGGTCGTTAAAGATATGTATTATTCGGAAAATAGCAAAAAACCATTTGATGATTTAAGAAAGTTTTAACGATACCCCTATTTCAAAAGAAAATCATTAAATTTGAATTTTCAAAAAAAGTTTACATTCATGAATCATAATCAAGAAGACCATTCGAAGTTGAAAAAATGGTTTAAAAGAGTGGGATGGGCAGGATTGGCTTTCTTCACCATTAAAGGTTTGGTTTGGTTGGTCATCTTTTATTACGGAGCCGAAAGCATTAAAGGTTGTGTTAACATCTAAGAGCCAGTGATAAATCAAAAAATCATAAAAAAAGCCGTTTGAAAGTGGAGTTTCAAACGGCTTTTTGAGATTTATACGATTTATTTCGATTTTTGTGGAGGATAATTTTTCATGATTTCTGAAACTATTTCCGGAATCTGTCGTTGTTTCGATTTTGGTGAATCTACCGAAATACCGCTTCCTACACCTTGCCAAACCAGTTTCTGAGACTGTGCATCGATCAAATCGATGATTAAAGCACCTTCGTTGTAATTGCTTGTCCAAGTACGGCTCATGCCAATGCCCCAACCAAAAGGTCCGCCCCAACCGTACATGCCATACGGTCTATCCACATTAATATCTTTAACTTTTTTGTGGTTGGCTTTGACATTAACTATCAAATCCGGGTGATCCGCTACTACCAAACCTTTGGCTTGCAGTTGTTTGGAAACTTCGTTCAACACTCTATCTTTGTCGATGTCATTCAGTTGCAAATCGTTGATTCTTAATTTATAGGATTTGTACTGAACAAAATTTACGGTTTCTGCATAATCGGTTTTCACATTAAAAGGCGTACACGAGGTCAGTCCCAATGTTAATGAAGCCAAGATTGCAATTGCATATTTTTTCATAATTCTATTTTTTTAAATCTTTTTTAAAGGAATCTGTTTTTTTATCGTATCCATAAGGACAATGTTTGCATCCATTTTTGCAACAATATCCTCTTTTTAGGTGGTATTTCTCTGTAAAGACCTTATATCCTTGTTCGTTATAATAAAAGTCCTCACCTTCTTTGATATCAATTTTTGCCATGAGTTAAATACTAATCAAATACTTTCTTACTTTTGTTTTATGATAATTGTGTGCCAAAAGCTTCTCAAAAATACAAAAATTAATGGTATTGCTCTCTTCCCTTTTATTATTTTGAAAAATCCAGAATTTCAAGAGGATAAAACTTTGGTCAATCACGAAAAAATACATCTAAAACAACAATTAGAATTGCTGATTGTTTTCTTTTATTTGTGGTACATCATCGAATATTATTATTGGTTATACAAACTAAAGTCCCGTTACGGAGCCTATAAAAAAATTTCGTTTGAAAGGGAAGCTTATGACAACGAAGACGATTTGGATTATCTAAAAAAAAGAAAATTTTGGAGTTTTTTACGATATTTTAATTAACTTCTGTGTTAAACACTCTAAAAAAAGTTAAAAACCTTGAGGTTCAAAATAAAAAATCATTAACTTTGTTTACATGGAAATTCCAAGTACCATAATCCCTATTACAGAAATTCTTGTAAACAAAAACATACAACTCTTCATAAAAAGGGAAGATCTTATACACCCCGAGATTTCCGGTAATAAATATTGGAAGCTTTTCTATAACATCAAAAACTATCTTAGTCAAAATCCTAAAAAACCACAACTTATTACTTTTGGTGGTGCATTCTCCAATCATATTGCGGCTACAGCAGCCCTTGCAAACGACCTCAATATTCCTTCTTTAGGAATTATTCGTGGAGAAGAATTGGTGGACAAATGGCAAGAAAACCCCACATTGAGTTTGGCTCACACAAAAGGAATGGACTTTCGATTTGTGACCAGAACCCAATACCGAGATAAAGAAATTCTCTCAAAAGACATTTCTAATGAATATCCCGAAGCTCTCATTGTCCCTGAAGGCGGCACCAACTCATTGGCTGTAAACGGGATACAACACATGCTAAATAACGAAACAAAATATTTTGATTACCTTTGCACCGCAGTTGGAACCGGCGGAACGCTTTCTGGCATTGTAAAATACAGTGAAGAACACCAGAAAAGCATTGGCTTCAAAGCGGTAGACGATCCTACTTTATGCGACAGAATTATCCAACTTTCAGGAAAAGAAAATTTCGTACTGATGGATGCACACGACGGACGATACGGAATAATAAATGATGAATTAATCCGTTTTATCAATGATTTTCAAGAAAAATACAACATCCCGTTGGATCCTGTCTATACTGGAAAAATGATGAAAAAAATTTTTGAACTGATCGATCAGAACTATTTCCCGAAAGATTCAAAAATATTGGCCTTTCATACCGGAGGTCTCCAAGGAATTTCTGGAGCTAATGAAATGCTTATTAAACAAAATAGATTAACCATAAATTGTAAAATATGAAAAAACTTTTAGCAATAACAAGCTTTTTTATACTTTCTAAAAACCAAGCACAGACTTGGAAAACTGAAGAACAATACATACAAAAATTTGCTACCTATGCGGTAGAAGAAATGGAAAAATACCACATCCCGGCCTCCATCACCTTGGCTCAAGGTCTATTGGAAACCGGTGGCGGACAAAGCAGATTGGCGCAAGAAGGCAATAACCATTTCGGCATCAAATGCAAGGAAACCTGGACAGGGAAATCCATGAAACACACCGACGATGCCCCTAACGAATGCTTCCGAGTGTATGACAATCCCAGAGAGTCGTATGAAGATCATTCGAAGTTTTTGGTCGAAAGAAAACACTATGCCCCACTTTTCCAATTGGATCCTAAAGATTATAGAGCTTGGGCTTTTGGACTGAAAAAAGCGGGTTATGCAACCAACCCAAAATACGCATACATTCTATTAAATAAAATTGAAAAATACAAACTTTACGAATTTGACAACACCACTTCCAAAGAGGTATTGTACACCGTTCTTAGGTTATATCCTGGATTAAAAGACGACTCGTCTTTTATGGCACAGCTGGACAACAAAAAGGAAAAAACCTCTAGAAATATTCCAAGCTCTTTGGCAGCAGTTAATGAAAAACCGCAATTTGTAGAAATAAAATCTAAGGTAGAAGCACTGAACGATATGCTCATCAAGAACCATCCCAACGGAGGATTGAAGTATGTTATTGTGCCCGAAAATACCACCATCCGATTTATTGCCAGCAAGTACGGCATCCCTGAAGGGAAAATCATGAAATGGAATGAAACGACCCTTCAAGAAGTGGCTAAAAATTCTATCGTTTTCCTAGAACCTAAAAATACAGAAGCCCGAATTGCTACTTATACTGTGGAAAATGGCGAAAACATGCATACCATAGCACAAAAATTCGGCATTCGATTGGACAAACTGTATTCTAAAAACAGAATGAGTATTGGCGAAGAGCCTAAATCCGGTGATGTTCTTTATTTACAAGATCGCAGACCTAGAAGCTAATTCAGCTTTCAATTATAAAACAAAATCCGCCTATCTTCTTCAGAAAGGCGGATTTTTTATTTACATATATTAAAATTGATTACTTTAATTTTCTTTGTTTGTAAAGATCTTCAGCTTTTTGTACGGCTTTGTAGGCATCGACCACACCGCCAGAAACAGAAATGTCTTTCAGTTGTTCGTTCTTGTTCACCGATTCCATCAAGATGGTTTTTATGTCGGATGCTTTCAGCTTTGGATAGTGAGACCAAACCAGTGCTGCAACACCTGCAACTGCTGGAGAAGCCATGGAAGTTCCTTGCAAAAATTTATATTTTCCGTCTGGGAAAGTTGCATAAATTTCGGTTCCAGGACCAAAAACATCTACCGATTTTTTACCCCAATTGGAAAATCTTGCTCTCAGATTATCGCTAAAACGAGTGTTAGCACCCACAGTAATCGTGGTAGGGCTGTACTGTTTGTCGTTGATTAAAGTTAAAGGATACTTGACATTGACATCGACATCCATATTATCGTTTCCAGCTGCTTTTACAATCAAAACATTTTTAGATTCGGCATATTTGAAGGCATCAACAACAATTTTATGATTGTCATCGTACGATTTTCCGAAAGACATGTTTAGGATTTTAGCACCATTGTCCACGGCATAACGAATTCCGTTGGCAATATCGGTATCTCTTTCGTCACCATCCGGAACCACTCTTACTCCCATAATTTTGATGTTGTTTCCGCCTCCGGTTCCCATCATGCCTTTGTTGTTGCCCCATTCAGCAGCAATAATCCCAGCGACATGGGTTCCGTGATCGTCAGAAAGACCTTTCACATCGTTGTTTCCGTAGATTTTACCGATACCATCTTGAGGGTTATAATTCAGGTTATACGCATACTTCAAGCTGGTTTGGGCATTATCCAAAGCGGCATTCATTTTCTTTTTGTATGCTTCGGTAACATCGGTTATTTTTTTATTTTCCCAATCGGCAGGTTTCATTTCTTTAAAAATAAATAAACCTTCCAAAGCCATTGCATTGTCCGAAGTAAAATTATCAACCAAAGATTTTGTTAAAGTTTGATTTCCAAAAGCTTTATCCAAGGCCTCTAATCTTGGAGTCATATAATTGATTCTGGTTTTGGAAAGTTCTGTATTCAACTCATATTTATAGATGGTTGTATAGTAATCTTTCTTCAATTTCAGATATTCCTTGTACTTTGCAGGGTCAGAAGCTGAGGTGTTTGCAGAAAAGAAATCATTCAATTTTTTGTATTGTCTGGTCAGTTCATAACTGTCCGGAGCGTAGTTTTTACCATTTTTATCGGTTAGGAAATTCCATCCGTGCAGGTCATCAACAAAACCGTTTTTGTCGTCGTCCTTATTGTTCCCTTTTTTCTCTTTTGGATTGATCCACATGTTGTTTTTCAGATCCTCGTGAAAGTATTCTACACCACTATCCAAAACACCTACCACCAAAGGATTGGCTTTTCTTTTCTTTTCTTCTAAGAATTTTTTAGCTTTTAGGGTATTCACGCCGTACACTCCGGTTTCTTCCAGATCGCTGTGCATCCAATTTTTTAGAAAGGTAGAGTCGACATTGTTTTTTTGTTGAGCTTGAGCAAAAAGTCCCATAGACAAAAGCCCGGCAGTTAAGATTATTTTTTTCATATTTCAAATTTACTTGGCTAAAATACAATTTAAAAAGGAAATCACGAATTTGTTAAAACTTATTCGGTTTCCTTTTGTGATAAATGGACATTAAATGGTTTATGAAAAAAGCTATTAAAATTAATTGTATCCATTCGAAATCCAGCTTAAACCTAATGTTACTGGCATGTCCAATCGTATAAGGAATGGTAAAACCTATAAAAATAAGAGTAAAAAATGCAAATAGTTTTTTGTTATTTTTAAAAATAATCAACATTGACAACAATGAGATTGCATTGAGAAATAAAACATACATCTTTCTGAATACTATTATTTTAACATCCTTATCATAAAAATATCTCGGCGGAACATACCACAAAAGGGCAGTGTTTTGAAAGGCTTTTTTCAGGTATAATTCTGTAGGAACATTTTTCTCCAACTCTTGTTTGTAAATTTCTTCCATTCTTTTTTCGCTGACCTGAGCTCGATATTTAAACAATTGCTCTTCTTTCTTTAAAGAAAAAATTTTCAGCTCAGAAATAACTGCATTCGATTCTGTAAAACCAACAAAAATATTCTGATAATACGGATTTTTACTCGGTATAAACTGATGCATAGTAACATAATTTCTTATAATCCAAGGCGAATAACAGAAAAAAAGTGTAATTCCGAAGACAAAAGCTTGCTTAAAATTAAATTTACTTTTAAAAATTAAATAGAGAATGAGAACCAATGCAATGGGTACCACAACAACTTGAGTTAGAAAAAGTAAGGCCGTTAGCGAACCAAAAAAAACAAAATGTCCAGTTTTTGAGAAATGATTAATATAAAACCCGCTCCAAGTCCAAAACCAAAAAACACATAGAAATATAAAGAGGGTTGTAGCCTCTAAAACGGTTGAATAATACAAATAGGCAGGTGAAAATAGAAATAAAAAACCAGCTATAAGTCCGATCTTTGAAAGTTTGTAAATTTCTAAAATCTTCACAATCCCAATGGGGACTAAAAAAAACAGCATGTGTTGTACAACAACCGCTAATTTAGCAGCATAACTACCAAATAAATACTGAAAAAAACTCAAAAACAACGGATAAATGGGCAATTTCATTGCAGAAGGTCCCACGGTTCTAATCTCTGAATACTCACCAAAGTTCACCAAGTTTCTTGCGATGCTCCAATCTTCATATCCAGAAAAATTATTCTGAAAAAACAATGTGAAAACAATTTTCAAAACCAAAATAAGAAAGTTGATTCTTAAAAAGGTTTTATAATCCAGACGATTTAGTAACATAAAAAAATGGAGTTGCACTTTACAACTCCAAATATAATCTTAAAAAATTTAATTTAGTCCTTCAGTTTCGATTTGAATTTTTTCTGATAATTCTCCCACTGTTCTTTGGATTTTATTTTTTTATAATCGTCTTTATTAAACATTTCCAAATAGGGTTCCAAATCTTTTGCGGTGAGCAATCCATTCAGAATCGTTATGGGTTGGGCTTTTTCATCTAAAAAAACCAAAGCCGGAACCGAAACTACATTCATATATTCTGCAAATTCGTGCACTTTGTTTCTCGAATTTTGCAATTGGGCATTGGGATTTCCAAAGGACTGTCCCAGATACTCGATATTTTCTTTGCCTTCGGTATCAAATTTTACCGGTAAATAATTTTCGTTGATGTACTTGGAGATCACAGGGTGGTTGTATGTTTTTTTATCCATAATCTTGCAGGGACCGCACCAAGTAGCATAAAAATCGATCAGTATTTTCTTGTTATTTTCTTTTTGAAGTTTCAAAGCTTCGTTCATATTCATCCATTTAACTTGCGAAAAAGCCAAAAAAGAGAATAAAAAAATCGGTAGAAAAAGTATTTTTTTCATACAATAAAAAATTATAAGTTGAAGTACTCCCCTGTGCTTATCAAAATCAGTACCAAGAAATTCTAATTATCTTGTTGCAATCGTCTTTCTCTCGGTCGAATGATGAGTCTGTCGTACAAAGAAAGGCTGATGATGGAAAACATTCCTATCCCGACAATAACCATCCAAATTTTATTGGGCTGATAGTTTTCCCACAACATATTGGTCATTTCCCAATGGTTCATCCCCAATTTTTGTTCGGCCAAAGCATAATATTCATTTTTAGAAAAAGGGAGATGAATTTGGCTAACATCCACATTTTTTTGTTGGGCCAATTGGTTGAAAGACTTCCCTACTCCATTCCAATCTACGGTTTCTGATTTCAGGTTGAATTTATTTTCAAAATCGGTAATGGGCATATCAAGAGCTTTAGAACCGTTTTCGATAAATTGTTCTCGGCTTACCACTGCCGGCATTTCCAGATTTCTTTTGCCCATTTCTCTTTGCAAAAGGCTCAATTTATCCGACCACGATTGGTAGAGGTCTCCAGAAATAAAACTGGTAACGGCATAACTGGCAGCAACCGGTAAGAAATAAGTCCCTTGGTAGAGGCCTTCTTTTCCTTTTGGAGTAATCAGGGCGATGAAGGACGAAACCGTAGGGCTGGACATCATTTCACCAATTGCAAAAATCATGGTTCCTATGATGGTGAACCAAACGGAGTGGGTATAAAAAGTAAGTCCAACACCGATGGTTGCAATAACAGCACCACGAATTACGGCAGAAATATGTCGCATTTTAGTCACATAAAAGGAAATGAAAATTTGAAAGAAAATAATCATCAACGAGTCAATGTTGGTAAACCATTCCGGCTTTACCAAACCATCTTGGGTAAGTCCACTCCCTAAAAAAGGAAGATTTTCATTGAGCCAAGTACTGATGGTTCTAGAATCTACCCAATCTTCAATAAAATTTGGCAGCGTGTTGAACAATTGATTGAACATGGTCCAAAAACCAATCATCAGCAACAACAAAATACTCAATCGGGTATCTTTTAATGCTTCAAAAATATTAACAATGGATTTTTTTAGAGCAACGCCCAAAGACTCTTTGGGTTTTTCTACTTTAGGCTCTTTGAAAAAGAATAAAACCACCAAAAGATTAATGGTAATGACTGCAGCTGCTTGTATAAAAATAATTTTCCATCCGTAAGTTGTTCTCAGCACCGATGACATGGACGGACCTATAAACCCACCAATGTTCACCATCATATAAAAAACGCCAAAACCAATGGTACCGGTGGTTTCGTCCGTAGATCTAGCTACAATTGCCGATGCCACAGGCTTGAAGAGTGCAGCACCTACAGCTACCAATAAAAATAAAACATAAACACTAGAAAAAGTCTTGGCTTCTCCCAAAAAATAATATCCCAATATCATGATGACATAGGCTACAATCAGAGATTTTTTATAACCGATACGATCGGCAATTTCACCAAAAAACAAAGGCAATAGATACAAAATGGCGACAATATTCCCCATGATGCTTCCCTTTTGAATATGGTTGAAGCCCAAACCACCGGTATCGGTAGAACCTACGAGATACAAACCGAACAATGTATAAATCCCGTACCATGCCCAGCGTTCCATAAGTTCCATAAAACTGGCTGTCCAGAATGTTTTGTTCAGGGTTTTAACGGTTTGTAAAAATGATTTATTATTTTCTGACATATTTTTTATTTTAATTTTAATTCAAATTCTAAATATTCTATTAATCTTGATCCAAAAATACTTTCTACTTTTTACTTGCTACACAACACTACTTTACTTCTTGCATTAATTTTTTTATCATCGGAGAGATGACAATTAACACAACCCCAGCAACAACGGCATATATTGCCAGCTGCTTGTAGCCTTCGGCATAAGTGATAAGGACATCCAAATTGGAAGCTCCTTCCTTGGCGGTAGCCATATTGGCACCGATGATTCCCGCTACATACTGTCCGTAAGCCGATGCCAAAAACCACATTCCCATCATCATGCCTTGAAGATTTTTTGTGGAAAGTTTGGTCATGATGGACAACCCGATGGGTGAAAGGCAAAGTTCGCCCAAAGTAATGATCAACAAAGCCAAAGTAAAAAAATTGAGTGATGTAATGCCCGCTGCATTGGCAAAGAATTTTGTTGCAAACAAAGTGTAATACCCCAATCCTAAAAAGATAAATCCTAGCCCAAACTTGATGATGGTATTGGGTTCGAATTTTCTTTTGTTGAGCCAAATCCACAGCAAACCGATAAGAGGAGCAAGGAAAATAATGAAAAAAGCACCTCCGGAATTGTTAACTCCGTTGGGATCCAATCCTAAAAGGTCGTTGTTGAGGTTTTTTGCGGCAAAAATACTGAGAGAACCTCCACTTTGCTCGTAAATTCCCCAAAATAAAATGGAAAACAAAATGAAAATAAGCGCAGCAAAAAGTTTTTTCCTTTCGGCAGAACTTACTTTGGTCATCTCATAAAATAGATAAATTAAGGTTAATGGACCAATCGTGTACATAAAATAATCTGTAAACTCGGTCTTTGCCACCATAATTTGTATGATGGGTACAAAGATTAAAGAAAGGGCATAAACTCCGTATTCTTTCCATTTTGAAATGGTTTTGGACTGGTCTTCCGAAAGAGGATGTCCGGGTTGAAGCCCTATCGTTCCGAGGGATTTTTGGGTGAAAACAAAATTAATCAACGAGATTACCATTACGATTGCGGCTAAACCGAATGCAACATTCCAACGGGACGATTCAGAAATTAAATCGCTGAACAATTGCCCTTTTCCAATGGCGATACAGATATAACCGCCGAGCAAAGCCCCCAAATTGATTCCTGCGTAAAACAATGAAAAACCGGCATCAGCACGGGAATCGTTGGGTTTGTACAACTGTCCCACCATGGAAGAAATATTGGGCTTGAAAAATCCTGTACCCACAACCGTAAAAGCAATTCCCAAGAAAAAAAACCGGTGCGGATCCGTAGCCAAAATCAAAGAACCCACAATCATCAACAAGCCACCCCAAAAAAGAGATTTTCTAAAGCCTAAAATTTTATCGGCAAATAGCCCACCGATGAAGGTAAAGGCGTACACAAACGCTTGGGTCGCTCCGTACTGTAAATTGGCCTCTTTTTCGTGAAAGTTAAGCTGAGAAATCATAAAGAAAACCAACATCCCACGCATCCCGTAGAAACAGAATCTTTCCCACATTTCTGAAAAGAAAAGCGACCAAATTTGCTTTGGATATTTCCCTTTAAAATTTTGAATTTCGTCCAAGGTTGTTGCCATACTCTTATTTTGTTTAATTAATTCACTGCTTTATTTACCAAACAGCATACGAAAATAAAAAAAACCTCCGACAATGCAGAGGTTTTCATTTATTATTTTGATTTGGAATTATCGAACTCCATGCATCATTTTAGAAATAAATTTATTAAGCAAGATTAGAAGTAAACCGCACACAATTACAAATCCTGAAATGTAAGTAAATACTTGTCCTGCTCCCATGGTTTCTACAACTGAAGCTACAAAACCTCCGATGAAGTTGGCCACAGAAGAAGAAAGCATCCAAACGGCCATTAGGATTGAAGCCAATTTCGGTGGAGAAAGTTTGGTTACTACCGAAAGACCAACAGGTGAAAGACAAAGTTCCCCGATGGTATGCAACAGGTAAGTCATTATCAACCACATAATTCCGGCTTTGTTGGCAATATCATCAATATTTCCGTTTGCATTTCTTTCGGCAACTGCTCCTAGCATAAACCAGAAACCTATACCCAAAATAACCATTCCAACACCCATTTTTACTGGAGTTGAAAGTTTGCTACCCAATTTAGAACTCCAGAACATGGCGAACAAAGGAGCTAAAGTCACAATAAAAATTGGGTTCACCGATTGGAACCATGAAGTTGGAATCTCGAATCCAAAAACATTTCTGTTGATGAATTTGTCCGTGTAAAGTGACAATGAAGATCCAGCCTGTTCGAACCCGGCCCAGAAGAATACCGCGAACAAGAATAAAATGAAAATTACTGAAATTCTTTGTTTTTCTTGAGCTTGAGTTAAGACCTCACCGGTATCCGGGTTTACAGATTTGTTGGCTTCAGCTTCTTCATCATGTGCGATGCCTACAGGTTTTTTACCCAAATCACCTAAATATTTTTGTGCAAAAGTGTTGAAGATAATTTGCCCCAACAACATCCCTACACCTGCAGCCAAGAAACCATAACGGTATCCGAAAGCCACAGTCCCATCGGCATTGGTGGTTTTAAATAAATTATCGGTAAAATACCCAATTACGAAAGGAGCGATTAGAGCACCTAAGTTGATCCCCATGTAGAAAATGGAAAATGCAGAGTCTCTCCTGCTATCACCGTCTTTGTAAAGTCCACCAACAAGGGTAGAAATATTGGGTTTGAAGAAACCGTTACCAATAATGAGCAGCAACAATCCTATATAAAGTCCAGTCATGTTATTCATCCCAAACAAAACGAACTGTCCGATCATCATGGTAATACCACCGATGGTAATGGAAAGTCTTTTTCCCAAAAATTTATCAGCAAGCCAACCACCGATTAGCGGAGTAAAATATACCAAGCCGGTAAAATATCCATAAAGCAACATTGCTTTACTTTCGTCCATTCCCAGTCCACCTTCCATTAATTTTTTTGTAAGGTAGAGGATCAGGATGGCTCTCATTCCGTAATAAGAAAAACGCTCCCACATTTCGGTGAAGAACAAAAGGTATAGTCCTTTTGGATGTCCTTTTTGTTGTACTGTATCCATATTGAATTTGATTGTTAAATTTTTGTTAAGACTCGCAAATATAGTTTATTTTCCGAAACGACCTAATAATTATCATAAAAAAAAAGAAGTGATTAACTCACTCCTTTTTCTTTCATTATTTTATTCAGATTTTTAAGAATAGACAATCCG
Organism: Amniculibacterium aquaticum; assembly: GCF_003852705.1. Lineage (GTDB taxonomy): Bacteria > Bacteroidota > Bacteroidia > Flavobacteriales > Weeksellaceae > Amniculibacterium > Amniculibacterium aquaticum. The sequence goes on along the minus strand of NZ_REFA01000006.1, from coordinate 48,308 downwards.
ATGACAAAGGCCAACAGGAGTAAACCAAAATTGACCCAAAAGAAATTGGCTTTGTCTTCATAATCGTACCACATACTGGCCAGGATGCCGGACAATTTGTTCCCGATGGAAATGGCTAAGAAATTCCCTCCCATCATCAGTGCAGTAATCCTTGGTGGCGAAAGCTTGGAGACCAAAGACAATCCCATCGGAGAGAGGCAAAGTTCGCCAATGGTAATCACACCATAGGTACCCACCAACCACCATGCCGACACTTTTGTAGCGCCATTGTCACCCGCATATACAGCAGCGACCATAACTAGGCAGGAAAATGCGGAAATCAGAATTCCCAAAATAATTTTACTTGCAGTAGAAGGCTCCTTCCCTTTCCGTCTCATCATCATGAAAAATCCTACAACAACCGGGGTAAGAGCAATTACCCAAAATGGATTGATGGATTGGAAGAGTTCTGTATTGTACAGATAAACTTTAGGATCGGGTTGACCTTCCAATTCGGCTTTCTGCTCAGAACCAATGTTTTTAAAATAAACATCTTTGCCCATCGTTTTTTCACTTTCACCTTGATCATTTTTCTGAGCTCGGAATTGATCATCATAAACCGTAACCTTATCGTCCTTATATTCTTTGGTTTCAACCAAAAAAATGCTTTCCAAAGGTTTCTCCAAAGCTTTTGGTGCAGATCGGTCGGTGTAATAATTGGCCCATCGTGTCAATGCCGTTCCGTTTTGTTTGAAAACCGCCCAGAACATGATGCCCACAGCAAAAATGGCCAATAAAGCGCCAATAGGTTTTTTATCTTCCTGATTGGCTTTAACATAAAGAGAAACATAAAAAACCACAACCGGAAGACAGGCAAAAATAAAGGCATCGGTGGAGTCGCTTCCGAAAATATTTCCCGGAATAATCCATCCCAAAGCACCGACCAATATTGCCGGTAAAAATACTTTGGATAGGATGCCCGCAATACCGACATCGCCCTCTTGTTTTGGCTTAAGGACATTGGCTTGTTGTACATGCTTCAACCCGAAAGAAAAGACAATGAGTCCCACATACATCCCAACACCTGCTGTGATAAAGGCTTCGCCCCAGCCAAATTTGTTACGCATAAAGGCAGCAATAATATTGCACACAAAAGCACCAATATTAATTCCCATATAGAAAATATTGTATCCGGAATCCTTGTTGTCTTTGTACGGTTCTTCCGAATACAAATTCCCTAAAAGTGTGGAAATACTCGGTTTGAAAAATCCATTTCCGATGATGATGAGTGCCATGGAAACAAAAAACATGGTTTGTTCTTGAAACACGCCAAGGCCGATGTATCCGGCTCCCATTAATGCTCCACCGATGTAGATGGCTTTTACATAACCCAAAATTCTATCGGCCAAAAAACCTCCCAAAAACGGGGTGAGGTAGGTTAGCGCAATGAAAGTTCCGAAAATATCATCGGCACTTTTGTCCGGAATGGCCAAGCCTCCTGTATCTTTTGGGTCGATCATGTAAAGGACAAATATCCCCAACATTAGATAATACCCGAATCGTTCCCACATTTCTGTAAGAAAAAGATAAGGCAAGCCTTTAGGATGTTTAGATTTCATATGTTTTAATTTATTATTTTAAAATTCGTTAGCAATCGATAAAATTTCATTCGATTTTTTATGCAATTGGCCAAAAATACTATTTAATGTCAAATATCACAATATTTTTAAGTGCATTGACGATTTTTAATCTTCATCCAACAAAAAAAGCCATCCATTTCGGACGGCTTTTCGATTAAGTCAAATTATTATTTCACGATTTTCATTTCATCGATCAACCATTTGGAGTTGGCAAATTTATCAATGATGAACAAAATGTATTTGGTATCGACCATGATGTTTCTGCACAATTTCGGGTCGTAGTTGATGTCGCTCATGGTGCCTTCCCATTGTCTGTCGAAGTTAAGACCAATTAAATTTCCGTAAGCATCCAAAGCCGGACTTCCGGAATTGCCACCCGTTGTATGGTTGGTTGCGGTAAAACCTACCGGAACATCGCCCGTTTTATCTTTATAAATGCCATAATCTTTGGCATTGTAAAGGTCGATCAACTTTTTAGGAACATCAAACTCATAATCTCCAGGAATGTATTTTTCCATAATTCCTGCTACATGGGTTTGGTAGTTATAACGAACGGCGTCGCGAGGTTCTGAGCCTTTTACCTGACCGTAAGTTACCCTAAGTGTGGAGTTGGCATCCGGGAAGAACTTTCTGTCCTTGTCGGTTTCCATCAATTGTGCCATGTATTTTTTCTGAAGCACATCGATCTCTTGTTGCAAAGCATTGAATTTGGTGTCGGCATTGCTCACATAGGCCTTTCTCAGTTCGGCCATCAACAACATAAAAGGATCTTTTGCCAAAGTTTCCATCAGTAAATTTTTATTTTCAAAAACTTTGTTGATGTTGGTCGTTACATTCGCATTATTCAAGCCTGCTCTTCCGGTAATGAAAGAATTCTTGGACCATTCTTCAATCACTTTCAAGTTTTTAGTTTCATCTCCAAAACCTTCTTTATAGCCTTCTGGCAAAAAGTTTTTAGGCGTTTTCTGTGCGTACAACGCCAATAATTTTGCTGTAACTTGGGCATCCAACTCACCGCTATAATCTTTGTAGAAGTTAGAAAGTTGCGCTTTGAAAGCATTGATGGATTTGTCATCCAACTTGCCTTGTTCGGCAGCGTTCATATAATTTAGAAAACGGTTGGCAAGGCTTAGCGTTTCGGCATTCCTAACCAATTCGCCGTAGTACGCATTGTTCAGTGCATACGGAGCTTGCTCGTTGTACAAACGGTACATTTCCGAAAGTGTCTTTTTGATTTCTGGGTTCTTCAAAGACAATTGGCTTTCGTAGGCTCTTTTCTTTTCCACAGCGTTGGATTTTTTCAAACCTTCGACTTCGCCAATCCATTTTTTCCAATAGTTGGCTACAGAAGCGTATTTTGAAGCATATTTGATACGAGTAGCTGCATCGGTACGCATTTTTTCGTCCAAAGTTTTTAGGGCAACTTCTCTTACGGCAATCCTTGCAGGGTCGGTCTCGGTCATGATTTTATCAATCGCGATGGACGGTAAATATTCCGTGGTACGACCTGGAAATCCATAGACAAAAGTGAAATCGTTTTCTTTTTTATCCTTGATGGAAACCGGCAAATAATATTTTGGTGTGAACGGAATATTGTCTTTGCTGTACTCTGCGGGTTTGTTATTTTTATCGGCATAAATTCTAAACATAGAGAAATCTCCGGTATGTCTCGGCCAAACCCAGTTGTCGGTATCCGAACCAAATTTACCAATGCTTTGAGGCGGTGCACCAACCAAACGGATGTCCTTGAAAGTTTCGATGACATAGGCATAATATTTATTGCCATAATACATCGGTTTGATGATGACTTTTTGATACGACTCTGTTGCAATCGCTTTTTGAGTGGCTTCCAAATTCTTTTTGATAAGGTCTTTGGCTTCGGCATCTGATAAACCTTGAGTCCCTGCCAAAACTTGTGCGGTAACTTCTTTGATATCCACAATAAAATCTACGGTAACTCCAGGATTTGGGAGTTCTTCGCCCATGTTTTTCGCCCAGAAACCTTGGCTCAGATAATCTTTTTCAACGGTAGAATGCGCTTGAATCTGTCCATAACCGCAGTGGTGATTGGTTAAAAGAAGACCTTTTGGTGAAATAATTTCGGCAGTACAACCACCGTTGAATTGCACCACAGCATCTTTAATACTCGGTTTTTGAGTGTCGAAGATTTGTTTTGCAGAAATTTTCATTCCCAAATCTTTCATTTCCTTTTCATTGATTTCCGTTGGAATCCACATTCCGCCGTATTGTTGGGCATAGGAAAAAGCCGTCCCCAGGAACAACGCAGCTATTAGAATCGTATTTTTTACCATGAATTTTAAATTTGGGCTAAAAATACATAATTTAATTTAGAACGATTTTGGAATTTTAAATTTTCAAGTCAAACGCAATAAAATTAATTTAAACTCAAAATACTCAATATTTTATATTTCAAAATATCGGTTGATTTTTAATTGTTAAACCTCATCCTTTGTATCCTTACGGCATTCAGAATGGCCAATAAAGCCACGCCAACATCGGCAAAAACGGCTTCCCACATGGTAGCAATCCCTCCTGCTCCTAAGACAAGCACTACGGCTTTTACCCCAAAGGCAAGAGCGATGTTCTGTTTTACAATTTTTTTGGTTTCTTTACCTATTCTTATTGCCAATGGAATTTTTATAGGATTGTCGTCTTGTATCACCACATCGGCCGTTTCTATAGCTGCATCACTTCCCAAGCCGCCCATTGCAATTCCAACATCGGAAATGGCGATTACCGGTGCATCGTTGACCCCATCACCTACAAAAGCAACGCTTTCTTTTTTCGCCAAAATAGATTTCACTTTTTCGACTTTATCTTCTGGGAGTAGATTTCCAAAATAATTAAGAATCGTTAAATTTTCAGCAACAGATTTCACCACTTCTTCTTTATCTCCGCTGAGCATGGTCGTTTTCACCCCAAGATGATTGAGCTGTCCAATGGTTTGCGCCGCTTCGGATTTTATTTTATCGGCAATGGTGATGTAGCCAACAAAGTCACCATCCAAAGCCATAACAATGGTGGTTTCTGCAATTTGTGTTAAATTTTCAGGATACTGAATGTGGTATCTATCCAACAATTTAAAATTACCGGCCATAAAAATCTTGGCATCTATTGTCCCCACCAATCCATGACCGGAAATCTCCTCAATTGCGTTAAAATTAGGGTTGGGTACAACTTCACCAACAAATTCATGAATGGCTGTTGCGATGGGGTGTGTGGATTTACTTTCGATAAAATTGAGATCGTTCAGGATTTTTTCCCTATCAAATTTTTCATCAATAACAACATCCTTCACTTTAAAAACACCTTCGGTCATGGTTCCTGTTTTGTCCATCACCACATGGTTTATTTCTGCAATGCTGTCCAAATAATTACTTCCCTTGAACAAAATACCGTGCCTGCTTCCCGCTCCTATACCACCAAAATACCCAAGCGGTATGGAAATAACCAGGGCACACGGACAAGAAATAACCAAGAAAATCAGAGCTCGGTAGAGCCAATCTTTAAACAGATACTCATCAACAAAAAAATACGGTACAACGACAATTGCCAAAGCCAAAGCCACAACAATTGGGGTATAAATTTTTGCAAATTTCCTGATGAACAGTTCCGTTGGAGCTTTTTGTGAACTGGCATTTTGTACCAAGTCCAAAATTTTTGACAGTTTAGAATCCTGAAATTTTGTAGTGACCACCACTTCGGTAACGGAATTCATATTGATCATCCCTGCCAAGACCGTTTCGCCTTTCAGTTTGGTGTCGGGTTTACTTTCGCCGGTTAGAGCTGCCGTATTAAAAGTCCCTTTTTCTGAAAGAAGTTCTCCGTCCAACGCCAATTTTTCTCCAGGTTTTAGCTGAATGATGTGACCCAAAACAGCTTCCGCAGCCGGAATAGTTTTAGTTTGGTGCCCTTCTTTTATCGTTACCACATCCGGTCTTTGGTCCAACAACGATTTTATATTGGACTGGGCTTTGGTAACCGCCATATCCTGAAAAGCTTCTCCAACGGAGTAAAACAGCATCACGGCGACCCCTTCCGGAAATTCGCCAATTGAAAAAGCACCTATAGTAGCCAGGGACATCAGGAAAAATTCAGAAAAAACATCGCCCTTTTGGATAGAAATAAATGCTTCCTTCAAAACAGGAAAACCCACAGGAAGATAGGCGATAAAATAAATCACAAAGCGATACCCTCCAACCAACCAATCCGGCTTGATGAAGTGATCCATAACGAGAGCCAACCCTAAGATTGATGCAGAAATAAGAGCCGGAAAAAACAAGTTAAAATTTCCACCTTCATGATTTCCATGGCTGTGGTTGTGCTGATCGTGATTTTCAGAATGCGTATGTTGGTGGCTATCAGGGGTACAACAGGATTTGGACATTGTAAATATTTTAGACAAAATTAACAAGTCTTTTCGTGCAACCCTATGGCAAAGTTTGACAGTCTGGACAAATGCCTTGTGCCACCAGCTTCAATTCTTTCAGTAAATAGTCTTTTGGTAAATGAATGTTCGGAAAAGAAATCTCGTTGAGGCATGTGGTTTTCTTACAAACCAAACAATAAAAATGCAAATGTGTGTCGTGGTGGCGATTTTCCGAACAATCATCCTGACACAATAAATATTGAGTGGTGTTGTTTTCTTGTACGCCGTGGATGATGCCTTTTCTCTCGAAAGTTTTGAGAGTTCTGTACAAAGTACTTCTATCAGAAGGATCCAGTTTGTCCTCCAAATCGGATAACGAAAGGGATTGTTTGGTTTTCAAAAACTCTTGTAAAACCAAAATCCTGACGGCGGTAATTCCAATATTTTTTTTTTGAAGAATATGGGTTGAATTTTCTAAAAAAGACATCCTTAAATTTTATTCAAATATAAAAAAATCATGACTTTCAAAAGCATTCCGTTTGGGAAACCAAGAGATAATTTGTAATTTTGAAAAAAGATTTAGAAATGATTAGCGAAAGAATAGCACAAGCGATTAACGAGCAAATAGCAAAAGAACATTTTGCAGCATATTATTACCTGTCCATGTCGGCATGGTTTTACAAAAACGACTTGGACGGTATTGCCAATTACTTCCGTGTACAACACAAAGAAGAAATGATGCATGCCGATAAAATGTTTGATTATCTGAACGATGTTGGTGGCGACATCATTCTACAATCTGTAGAACAACCGCCTCACGAGTTCAAAAATGCTATAGAAATTTTTGAAAGAGCTTTGGAGCACGAAAAGTTGGTAACCAAAAGCATCTTCAATATTATGAAATTGGCCAATGAAGAGAGCGATTACGCTACGGTATCTTTCCTACAATGGTTTGTAAACGAACAAGTTGAAGAAGAAGCCAACGCATCTCAAATGGTTAGTAAAATAAAAATGGTACAAGACAATCCTTCGGCATTGTATCTATTCGACCAAGAGTTGGCACAAAGGGTTTTCGTACCGGATCCGAATGCGAAAGTAAAATAAAAACAAAAAACTTCTGTTAAAATTTAGCAGAAGTTTTTTTTTATTGATGTGACCAATTTGATGGTGCAACAATCAGTTTAAGTTCAGTCCAAAAACCAAACCAAGCCAAGGCTTGTTGTTGTAGATCCAAATGTTTTTGTTACGATCCATCAATTCATCAAAACCCAAAGCCAAACCAATTGAAAAATTATTTACGGCAACAATCCCTGCAATTCCTTTAGACCAAACAATACCATCGTATTCTTGCGACAATTGTTCTTTGGTTGTTGTTGGCGAAACAAAAGTATTTCCTAATCCAGAAAAAAATCCAACGGAATATCCAAAATGATTGGAGGTTCTTTCTGAAAACTGCAATGGACTTTTGGGATAAGAAATCCTATACACATCTGTTCGATACCCCAGATACAATGCCCCATTCAAATTGGCATTGAGCTGAGCCGGTACATTTTTATTTGAGAAGCGATATTTAAGCGGAAAGGTCAAAAAATCTACATCAAAACTGTTTTGAACCAAAGAAAAAGAAGAAGTGTTGGCACGATTGGTTAATGAATTGTACACTTTAGGAACATGAAGTGTATCTAACTTTAGGTTTGGATCTTCATAAATATTGATATCTTCTTGATTAACATCAACATAAACAAACTTTCTCCCATTTTCAGATTTTTTATAATAATACCCATCCGACAACTCTTGCTTTGCCGTTTTTTGCAACGCGACACAGCTGTTCATCAACATGATGATTGTTGTTGCGAAACCTATTTTTAACTTTGAAAACATAAAAATTTCACAGTTACATTTCATCTATTTATTAATTTTTGATTTAAGAATTGTAATCCACAAAAATATAGAAAAGTGTTTTAAAAACCTGTTTGTATCCATTTAAATAAGTTCAAAACATGGAAGTCTTATATTTTTCATGTAATTTTGCAACGCAAAAAAATCTGAGATTAATTCAGAAAATTTATCAATAAAAATAGACTTTTAATACAAGTAAAAAATGAAAATCGGAATTTTAGGAGGTGGCCAATTGGGCAGAATGTTTATACAAAGTGCATTGAAATACGATGACGAAATTTATGTCTTAGATCCTTCCAAAGATTGTTCTTGCGCACATATTTCTCGATTTACACAGGGAGATTTCAACGATTATGATGCCGTGTACCAATTCGGAAAAGACAAAGAGGTGGTTTCTATTGAGATTGAACACATCAATACCGATGCATTGTTTGATTTGGAATCCGAAGGGGTAAAAGTAATTCCGAATCCTAAAATCATCAGCATCATTCAGCAGAAAATTTTACAAAAACAATTTTATCAAAACAAAGGCATACCAAGTCCTGATTTCCAAATCATCCACAACAAATCCGAAGTCAATTTCCCATTGCCTTTCGTACAAAAAATGAACACGGGAGGATACGATGGAAAAGGCGTTCAGATTATTCGTACCGAAGAAGATTTGGCCAAAATGTGGGATGTACCATCGGTATTGGAAGCTTTGGTAGATATTGAAAAGGAGTTGTCCATCATCGTTTCACAAAATGAAAATGGAGAGGTAAAAGTATTTCCGGTTACTGAAATGGTTGCCGATCCCGTCCTTAATTTATTGGATTTCAACATTTGTCCGGCTCAAATTTCCGATTCGGTACACGATCAAATTCAGACCATTGCTCAGCAATTTATAGATGCTGCAAAATCTCCAGGAATTTTTGCCATAGAATTGTTGTTGGACAAAGAAGGTAAAGTTTGGGTAAACGAAACCGCTCCAAGATTGCACAATTCTGGACACCAAACGCAAGAAGGAAATCTCAATTCGCAATTCGAACAATTTTACAGAACACTAAAAAATCTACCTTTGGCATCTACCGACATCCATTCTTTTTCTGGAATGTTGAATTTGGTAGGCGAAGAGGGACACAGTGGAAAAGTTGTCTATCAAGGTCTAGACGAAGTGCTGAAAATGCCAAAAGCCTTTGTGCATCTTTATGGAAAACTGGACACCAAACCCGGCAGAAAAATGGGCCACATCAATGTTTTGGCCAATACTAGGGAGGAGTTGATGGACGAATTGGTGAAAATTAAAAGAATGGTAAAAGTAATTGCCGAATAAAAATTTAAAGAATAAAATCGAATAAAATATGAAACCACGAGTAGGAATAATCATGGGAAGCCAGAGCGATTTGCCCATCATGCAACAAGCTACTGATTTCCTAAAAAATTTAGAAATTCCGTACGAACTTACGGTAGTCTCTGCCCACAGAACTCCGGAGCGCATGATAGACTATGCCAAAACCGCTAAGGAAAGAGGGATAGAAGTTATTATTGCCGGAGCAGGAGGTGCCGCTCATTTACCTGGAATGGTCGCAAGTTGTACCACTTTGCCTGTGATTGGTGTTCCCATTTTATCCTCCAATTCTATTGATGGATGGGATTCTGTTTTGTCCATTTTGCAAATGCCTTCGGGAATTCCGGTTGCTACAGTTGCACTGAACGGCGCTACCAATGCAGGGATTTTGTCTGCAAAAATCTTAGGTGTTGCCGATGCATCGGTTTCAGAAAAACTGGCTCAATACCAACAATCGCTTACGGATAAAGTTTTAGGAACCATAGAGGACATCAAGCCTCAACATCCTAATTTTTATGATGTAAAATAATACAACAACCGTCATCAAAATAGCATCCAAGGAAAAATCTCCTTGGATTTTTTATTGTTTTGAATAAAAAAAATCCACCTCAAAAAAAATGAGATGGATTCTATAATTTTTCAAGCTTATACTACTTGGTGCACGCTTTTACAAAGGCCACAAACAATGGATGTGGAGTTTCTACCGTACTTTTATATTCCGGGTGGTATTGTACTCCGACATAGAAAGGATGGTCTTTCAATTCTACCGTTTCCACCAATTGGGTATCCGGATTGAAGCCAGAAGCGACCATTCCGTTTTTCTCAAAATCCGACTGATATTCGGAGTTGAACTCGTATCGGTGTCGGTGTCTTTCAGAGATGTTTTTCGTTCCGTAGATCTCATGAAGTTTGGTATTTGGTTTTAGGGAACATTTCCAAGCGCCCAATCTCATGGTACCTCCTTTTTCTTCGATATTTTTCTGATCTTCCATCAAAGAGATTACAGGATCTGGAGTGGTGGTATCAAACTCTACAGAATTGGCTTTGGCTAAATTTAGAACATTTCTTGCAAATTCTATGGTGATGATTTGCATTCCCAGACAAATTCCTAACATAGGGATTTTGTTTTCCCTTGCGAATTTTGCAGAAAGAATTTTACCCTCAATACCTCGATCTCCAAAACCAGGTGCAATGAGCATACCGTCGATTCCTGCAAAAGTTTCAGCTACATTTTCATCGGTAATTTCACCGCTGTACACCCATCGTACTTTGACTTCGGTTTCCAACTCGGCACCTGCATGGATGAATGCTTCTGCAATGGATTTATACGAATCCTGAAGGCTTACATACTTCCCTACCAATGCTATTTCTACAGATTTTTTAGGGTTTTTATGTCTTTTCAAGAAGTTTTTCCAATCTTTAAGATCAGAAGTTTGATCCGATTTTAGACCCAATTCTTTCAGTACCACTTCATCAAAATTTTGCTTTTGCAAATAGGTTGGCACTTCATAAATGGTATCCAAATCAATACTTTCAATAACATTTTCAACAGGAACATTGCAGAACTGAGCCAATTTTCCCTTGATGTCTTTGGTAATTTTATGCTCGGTACGACAAACCAAAACATCGGCTTGAATTCCGCTTTCCATCAACTGTCTAACCGAATGTTGAGAAGGTTTGGTTTTCAGTTCTCCACTTGCTGCCAAATAAGGCAAAAGTGTAAGATGGATCACCATGGAGTTATTCTCTCCCAGTTCCCATTTTAGCTGTCTAACACTCTCAATATACGGCAAGGACTCGATGTCGCCAACGGTACCACCGATTTCTGTAATGATGATGTCGTAGTTTTGCTTAGAAAGAAGTTTAATTCTTCTTTTAATTTCATTGGTAATATGTGGGATAACCTGAACGGTTTTGCCTAAGAAGTCACCTTTTCTTTCTTTTTCAATAACCGTTTGGTATATTCTACCGGTGGTTACATTGTTGTTTTGAGAAGTGGGTGAGTCCAAAAATCTTTCATAATGTCCCAAGTCCAAGTCGGTTTCTGCACCATCTTCTGTCACATAGCATTCGCCATGTTCATAAGGATTTAAGGTTCCCGGGTCGATATTGATATAGGGATCTAATTTTTGAATGGTGACATTGAAGCCTCTGGATTTTAGGAGCAATCCCAGCGATGCCGAAACGATTCCTTTTCCTAAAGATGAAGTTACACCTCCTGTTACAAAGATGTATTTCGTGTTCTTTTTACTCATTAGATTTTGGTTTGGGCAAAGTTAGGGGATTTTAAAATATGTCGCAAATTTATTCCTCTCCACTTCTGATCTCGTACCACTAAGTCTCAAATAATCAAAGAATTTAGGTTAAAATTTTATAAGTTTGCAAGATCAATTTACATCCAAAAAGAATTTGGATATTATTATGGAAAACATTGACCAACCGTCTATTGCAAAAGAAATACAGGGATCTATAGATCCTAAAGTGATTGAGGAAAGACAAGTGATTGTCCACTGTATGTTTCCGGCAAGTCCATTTTGGGGAAATATGATTAGAATTTGGCCTACAACTGTGCTTATCGATAAAGAAAGCGGCCACGAATGTCAATTGGTACATGCAGAAAACATTTCTATTTTCCCAAATTGGACAGAAGTTCATCCCATGAAAGACTATTGGTTCACCCTGGTATTTACAGGGTTACCAAAGGATTGTAGCCGTTTCGACCTCAAAGAGGTTATTCCGGAAGAAGGCGGATTTTTTGTCCCGAACATCAAAAGAAACGCAACGGATATCTATCGAGTGAAAATTTAATTTCGCACACCTTATTCAAAAAGTTGCTGAACAATTTCTAGCGACTGTGGCTCACGAAATTCGCTGACATGAATTTGGAAATACACCAACAAGCTCTCTAAAAAAGCTCTTCTAAACCGTGATGGAATGACAAAGCCATAGGGATCTTCTGTGGAAATTAATTCTTTCCAAACGGCAGAAACTCCTTCATCAAAAAGATGATGAGTGGATTGCGATACAAAACTTCCTTTTTCGGGATCTAGAAACAGTCCTTCATCCAAAAGTGGAACAAATCCTAAGAATCGAAGAAACTGAAACATAAAAAGATGGTGGCTGCAATAATTTTCGTGTTCTAAAGCATTTAAAAAACATAGAATTTCCTGATACAAAACCTCAGAAGCGGCTTCGTTTTTCAGGTTTCTATTGAGAAATTCAGCAATAAAAAAAACGATGGTATTGCATTTTACATTTTGATAAAAGTCTGGATTTTCTACCAAATCCATTTGACTTACCAAATCCATTTTCCCGGATTTGTTGAGCTTAGCAAAGGTAAAACACAACTCGTTGAGAGGTCTTAGATACGATCTCTTTTTGTTTTTTGATGAGAAAATTCCTTTAATAAAAAAACTTTGATAGCCTTTTTCTTTTGTAAAACAGTTCAACACCGCATCGTAGTCGCCGTATTTTACATACGACAATAAAAAACCCGTTTGTGTGGTCATCGTTCTAGTTAACTACCGCAATCTTAGCGGTTGCTTTGTCGGTGCCGTCTTCGTTGGTCATGAGTACAAAATAGACTCCTGAAGCTACCCTATTCCCTCTTTGGTTACTGAGATTCCACTCATAAAAACCGCCTCTAGCAATCCCTTGATGCACCAGATTTCCTGCAACATCCGCAATCCGGATGTTGGTTTTCATCGCCAATCCTCTGAAGGTCACATTTCCTTTATATTGGGCATAAACCACTGGATTTGGATAGACCAAAACATTTCCAAAATTGGAATTGACATCGATCGCATCACTTTGGTAAACCACAATTCCGTCCAAACTAACAAAATAGACTTTGCCGGTCTTATGATCGATTTGAATATCGGTAACCGAATTGGTTGGTAGCGGCGAATTTTCTTTGGTAAAATGCTTCAAGGTTTGCTCCCCATTGGCACTCAGGTAATACACACCACCTCCATCCACAGAAACCCACTTGTGATTTCCTGAATCTACAGCAATTTGAAGTATGGTATTGTTCCTGAACGATTCTTCAGGAATTCCGTTTTGCATGATGACCACCGGTTGAGTTTGTATTCCGGTATCCGAAATGGCCGAAGTTGGGTTAGAAAGTATCCTTAACCCTTCACGAGTTCCGATCCACAAATCTTCATCGTTGTCCAAAGCGGCAGAAACCGTACCGTTTACCGGTAGATTATTTTCAGTTTTAATGATGGTATTGGGACCTGCCATGCTCGGATTATTTCCATATTTGTTAATAATCAAACCGCCGTCGCCAAAATAAGGGCAAGGCATAAAAAGGTAACCGTCTTTGACCAAAGGTTTCAGCACACCGCCCGATTTTATTAACGGAACCAAAGTAAAATCATCTGCTGCAGCGTTGTAATAATAATATCCGGTTGTTGCAGGAGAATTTTCTATGGTGGTTACCGATACAAACATTTTATTGTCTTCGTCAAAGGCAATACCTACCGGTCGATTGTAATATTGATTGGAGTCGTCGCCTTTGTATTGCTTCTTAAATACATTGCCTTCCATCTTATAAATTCCTTTGTCACCGGCTGCAAAAATGTAGTTGGTGAAATATACTTCTGTTGGATTTTGAGGATTGGCAACGACATCCAAAACATTGAATTTCTTTGGATTATTGACAAAATATTGTGGATAATTCCATTGGTTTCCATCAAAATGATAATAGCCTAAATTTCTTTCAATAGCACCAGCGTAGGAAGACAAACCACCAGATGCAACCCAAATCTGATTGCCCAACAAGGACATTTTATACGATGTATTTTTATATGGACCGTCTGGTTTGTACTGCATTTTCGACTCGTCTTTTACTCCAGAGTTGGGCGTTCCGCCAAAGATTTTATTACCAACAAAAGAAGCCGTATTGCAATCTTCACCAAAATCAGGAGTGCTTTGGTACTGTCCGGTATTGCTGAATACATAGACGCGTTGCTTGTCGGTTACCACAATATTTTGATCGGTTGCTACCACATCTTTTATTTCCACAAAATTTTGCGCGATGGGCGAGAACACGCCTCCAGATTCAAAATAAACCGTGTTGGGAGTAGATACCACAGCATAATTTTCGGAATCGGCTTGTGTAAAATCTCCATTTAACAAAGTTGTCCAGGTATTGTACACCGGAAAAGTAACATTAATATCGTGGTACTTCAGTCCTGTTGCTGTTGCCACATAGACTTTGTCGTCTTTTATGGAGGCTTCTCTAGCGGCTTCAAAAATGCCGTTGTTTACAAAAAAAGCAGACTGTGCAAATTCTTTTTTATCCAATTTGAAAATGGACACACCATAATTAACCGAAATCACTGCAAGATTTCCAGAAATATTGATGTGGTTAATTCTCTTATTACCCGTAAAACCCGTTGCAATTGGGATATCGACAATGTAAGAAATTCCATCAGGACCAATAACATCCATAGAGCCGTTGGCATACCCTACCAACCCGATTTGTGTGGTCGGGTTATAATCGAATGCCGTAATTTTCACTTCGTGCAAACCGTTGGCTTTTGACAATTTACGAATTTCTCCAGATGAAGTATTGTAATAAAAAATTCCATTTTCTGTTGCGGCAATCAGGGTTCCTTTGTCTTCTTTGATGGACAAAATATTGTTGTATGAAAACAAATCGTTCCATTTTTTTGAAGATATGGTTTGTGCCGAAAACTGCTGAATTCCTAAGGCCAACGCAAGAAGTAAATACGACTTTCTCATGATGAATTATGCTAAAATTTGGTCGTTAATTTCTAAATTATTCCAAGAAATTTTCTGAATATTTTTTTGTGTATCAAAGTAAAAATCCAATCTTCCGAGCATCAATCCTGCCCATCCGACCTGATTAACCAGTACCGTTTTCCCATTTTTATTGATCATGGATTGGGGTTCCTTCAGGAAAGTATGGGTATGTCCTCCTAAGATCAGATCGATGTTGTCCGTTTTTTGAGCCAAGATTTTATCCGATATTTTTTGCGGATTATCACGATAGTCGTAACCGATGTGGGACAAACAGATAACCACATCGCACTTTTTATCGTTTCTTAACATATCGGCATAGTGCTGTGCGACATCTACAGGGTGATGGTACACCGTTTCGCCATAGCTTTTCTTTCCTACCAAGCCTTCCAGTTCAATGCCTACGCCAAAAACTCCTACTTTTATTCCGTTTTTATTAAAAATCTTATACGGCTCGGTTTTGCCATCCAAAAGGGTGTTTTTGAAGTCGTAATTGGAGCAGATAAAAGGAAATTTGGCATTGGGAAGTGCTTTATCAAAACCTTCTAAACCGTTGTCGAAATCGTGGTTCCCCATGGTTGCGGCATCGTACTTCATCATCGACATCAGTTTGAACTCCAACTCACCACCGAAAAAATTAAAGTACGGTGTTCCTTGGAAAATATCTCCGCAATCCAAAAGCAAAACATTGTTTTCTTGCTCTCGAATTTGTTGGATCAGCGTTGCCCTTCTTGCAAAACCACCTTGGTTGGGATTTCGGGTATAGGACTCGTCAAAAGGTTCTATCCTGCTGTGTTGATCGTTGGTATGCAGAATGGTTAATTTCTTTGGGGCTAACAATCGGTTTCCAACAAAGGATTCTGCCATTAAACCTTGAGGTACCAAAGTTGCTGCCAATGTACTTCCGCCTACTATTTTTAAAAAGTCTTTTCTATTCATGTTTATGGCTTTTATTTTTTGAATACCAATCGGATGTCGGTGGGTGCTACAATCTCAGGATTGTTTTTAAATTTTCCCAAATAAACTTCCCTCAGTTTCAGCCCCGTAGAAATCATTTCACCTTTTGAGAAAAACGACATGTTGTCCCCACCTAAAGCCAAATAATCCGAAGTGGCTATGGTGTATATTTTATGAGGATCTATTGCTTTGCCATCGATAAGTTGCTTCACCAATTGATGGTTGAGCGTTTCTATCTGAATCTTAGAAACCGGATTGTTTTTTTCGGTTTTTGCATAATAGTCGTACAAACCTTGTAGGTCGCTCCCTTTCAGTTTTACAATAACCAATTCATTCTCAAAAGGCATCACTTCATAAATTTGTTTGGTGATGATATCTCCTGCCGGAATGATATTTCGGATGCCACCGATATTGACCACAGCAGCATCTATCTTTGAGATTCCATTTTTCAAACCCCAAGATTCAGCACCTTCTAGGGTATAATCTGCCAATAAATTCCCCAAGGGCGAATTGTCTCCTGTTTTGTTAAGTTCCTTTGCTGTGTGAGAAATTTTGGTATTCATCACTCCTTCTAGTTTGGATTTGTACGGAGCAATAACAGCATTTATGGCTTTATCTTCATTAATTTTTGAAGTTACCGGAGCATTTTTCTCGTATTTTACTTCTGATACTTTCAAAGGCGCAGAAGTCCGACAAGAAACCATTGCCAAAGAGGCGAACAAAAGTATGGCTGTATTTTTTCGCATAAAAAAATCTATTATAATGCAAATATAAATTTTAATCATGAAGTCTATGTTTATTTTATCTCTTTTTTATGGTTTATTGCTCTTAATCCCAAGACTGTTTTTTCAATTGAAAAACAACTTTATTTTGAATATTTTTATGCCAATCACTTTTATTTGGTATTTATTTTTATGATAAATTCATATCTTTGAAATTCAAAAAAAAATCATCCATGAGTATATTAAAAGGCGTTGGAGTTGCTTTGGTAACCCCTTTCAATGAAGATTTAAGCATCGATTTCGAATCATTAACCAAACTGGTTAACTTCAACATCGAAAACGGGACTCAGTTTTTGGTCGTTTTAGGAACCACAGCAGAGGCGGCAACACTTTCTACTGAAGAGAAAAAGCAAGTCATCGACCATATCGTAAAAGCCAATGCCGGCAGGTTGCCATTGGTATTGGGCATCGGTGGTAACAACACCATGGAAGTAAAAAAACAGATAGAATCTACAGATCTTAGTGATTTCCAAGCCATTCTTTCGGTTTCTCCTTATTATAACAAGCCCAACCAAGAAGGTCTTTATCAACATTACAAAGTTTTGGCAAGTACCGGGAAGCAGATCATCATCTACAATGTTCCGTCCAGAACCGGTCAGAATATCGATGCTAAAACCACTTTGAGATTGGCTCATGAATTTCCAAACTTGTTCATGATCAAAGAAGCGGCACCCAATATTTTACAATATTTCGACATCCTAAGAAACAAACCTGAAAATTTCCAATTGGTTTCTGGTGATGACGAATATACCCTACCTGTAACTTTGGCAGGTGGTGCCGGCGTAATTTCTGTAATTGCACAAGCGTATCCTAAAGAATTTTCGACCATGGTGCAGTTGGCATTTGACAGAAAAGTGGACGAGGCGTATGCCATCCACAATAAATTGGTTGAAATTACCCGACTGATTTTTGCTGAAGGAAACCCTTGCGGCATCAAAACCGTATTGGCAGAAATGGGCATCATTAAAAATTATTTGAGATTGCCTTTGGTGGCGGCAAGTCCGGAGTTGAAAGACAAAATTAAATCCGAAATGTCCGGAATTTAGGGTTTGTTTAAATTTTATACGGGATCTTAATTTCAAAAAATAATACAAATCAGCATCCATCAAAAATTGGTGGATGTTTTTTTTATATTTTCGCACGATGATACAATTTATTTTAGCCGATAAAAAAGACATTAAAACCCTTCAGGATTTAGCCGACAAATCTTGGAAATCGGCGTACAACAACATTCTTTCGACCTCACAAATCGAATACATGCTATCGACCATGTATTCTGAGGGTGAGCTTCTTTCTCACATCCAAGATCAACCCCATTATTTTTATTATTTGATCCAAGAAAATCATGAAAACTTAGGATTCATCGGGTTTGAATTTGATTACGAACAAGGTTGCACAAAACTTCACAGACTTTATTTATTACCAGAAACCCAAGGAAAAGGTTACGGAAAACAATGCATCGATTTTTTAAAAAAGAAATCTATGGATTATGGAAATCACAGAATTATTTTAAATGTGAACAAGTACAACCGCGCAAAAGAATTTTACCAAAAATTAGGCTTTTCCGTTTATTCCGAGGGCATTTTTGACATCGGCGAAGGTTATGTTATGGACGATTACTTAATGGAATACCACAACGGTACTCGATAAAAAAATACATGAAAATATTATTTTGGCATACCTTTTGACAAATATCTAAAACTATAAAGAAATTAAACATTTAATACAACATGAAAAAAGTAATTTTAGGATTAGCAATGGTTTTCGGAACTATGGCTATGGCACAAAAAATCGGAGTAAAAGCAGGAGGTAACTTATCTTCTTTAACCGAAGACGATACTAAAAGTCAATTTGGATATTACGCTGGGTTAACTTTGAACGCTCCATTGACAGCAAAATTAAGCATTCAACCAGAAGTTATCTATAGCGCACAAGGTGCTGAATTAAAAAATGGAAGTTTTGGTTTGCCAAGCTCTGCTGAAGTTCACTTTAACTTAGGATACATCAATGTTCCAATTATGTTTCAGTATGAATTGGCAGAAGATTTTAAAGTTGAGGCCGGTCCACAATTTGGTTTCTTGACTTCTGCAAAAGCAAAAGCAAAATATAACGGTATTTCTGCATCTCAAGACATGAAAGACATTGTCAATACTTTCGATTTCGGAATTGGATTAGGGGCCGCTTACAACTTTACTCCTAACTTGTACATGAATGCAAGATATACGGCAGGTATTACCGATATTGCAAAAAACAATTCTGGTGATGCTGTTAGAAACAATGTTTTCCAACTAGGTTTGGGATATACTTTCAAATAGTCTATTTGAAGAATCAATTTGTAAATTATAAAGCCGTCTCTTTTGGGGACGGCTTTTTCTTTTAGTTCGAAAAAAACTTTAGGAAATCTTACTCCACTGATGTCTGTTTCTATACTGTTGCAGATAATAATTTTTTAAGATCTGATGATTGGGAAACAGCAATAAAGGATCTTTTGTCAAAATATCTTCCACCATATCTTTTGAAGTTTTGATGATGTTTCCATCCTTCACCAAATCCAATTTTTTAAAATCAATTACACCGCTTTGTTGCGTACCCAAAATATCACCGGGACCACGAAGTTGCATATCGACTTCAGAAATTTTGAATCCGTCATTGGTTTGGCACATGGTTTTTATCCTCAACCTCCCTTCTTTACTCATTTTATCTCCGGTCATCAGGATGCAGTAGCTTTGTTCGGCACCTCGGCCTACCCTTCCACGAAGTTGGTGAAGTTGCGAAAGTCCAAATCTCTCCGAACTTTCAATAACCATGACAGAAGCATTAGGAACATTAACTCCGACCTCTATCACGGTGGTGGCCACCATTATTTGAGCTTTTCCAGAAGCAAAATACTGCATGTTATTTTCCTTTTCTTCGGGCTTTAGTTTTCCATGAAGAATGGTGATGTTCAACCCTTGAAAATCATGAGCAATTTGCTCAAATCCTTCCATTAAATTTTTATAATCCAACGATTCGGATTCTTCGATTAAGGGATATACAAAATAAACCTGCCTTCCTTTTGCTATTTCTTCTTTAGCAAATTGATACACCGATGCCCTGTCTTTTTCTCTTCGATGTGCTGTAATGATAGGCTTTCTACCCACCGGCATTTCGTCGATTACAGAGACATCCAAATCGCTGTAGAAACTCATTGCCAAAGTCCTGGGTATGGGCGTTGCTGTCATTACCAAAACATGTGGCGGAATTTTATTTTTCGCCCACAATTTGGCTCTTTGTGCAACCCCAAAACGATGTTGTTCATCAATAATCGCCAATCCTAAATTTCGAAATTCCACCACTTTTTCCAAAACGGCATGTGTGCCTACCAAAATGGGCAATTCGCCAGAAAGCAATTCTTCATGAATGATTTTTCTTTCCGATTTTTTAGTAGAACCGGTCAGCAATCGCACTTTTATTCCGGTATTTTCTAACAATTCCTGAATGCCTTGAAAATGCTGAGTTGCCAAAATTTCTGTGGGTGCCATCATGCACGATTGGAAACCGTTGTCCAAAGCCAAAAGCATGGACAAAAGAGCAACCATGGTTTTACCAGAACCCACATCGCCTTGCAGAAGCCGGTTCATCTGTATGGGTTTTTTCAGGTCGGTTCGGATTTCTTTGACCACTTTTTTCTGAGCATTGGTCAGTTCGAAAGGTAAATTGTGTTGATAAAAAGTATTAAAATAATCCCCAACAATAGGCATTGGATTGCCAACCGCTTGGCTTTTGTGATTTTGTTTTTTCAATCCAAAACTCAGCTGAAAATAAAAGGCTTCTTCAAATTTTATTCTTCTTTCAGCTTGTTGAAAATGGGTTAGGTCTTTTGGAAAATGAATATTGAGCAAGGCCGCTTGTCGGGACATCAACTTGAGTCCCGAAATGATTTCTGGATTAAGATTTTCAGCAATCAACTGAGGAATTTCTGAACAAATAAATTTCAATAAATTTTGAAAAAATTTTTGGTTGAGTCCTCTTTTTGTTAATTTTTCCGAACTGGGATAGATGGGTTTCAGGTAGCGTTCTTGCTTAGCGTCATCTTCCTTTTCAATTTCCGGATGCGGCATGGAAAAAAAACCGTTAAACTCCTGAACTCGACCGTAGATATAGACTTCTGTATTTTGTGGAATTTGATCGAGCATCCATCTTGAATACTGAAACCAGACCAAATCCATGGTTCCTGTACCGTCGGTGAATTTTGCTACCAATCGTTTGGCTCTTCCGTTCCCGAATTCTTTCAGATCTTTGATTTTCCCTTTCAGTTGGATTTCTAATTGATCCGATTGCGAGATGGATCTCACGGTGTGTACTTTGGATTTGTCCAAATATCGGAGCGGGTAAAAATTCAACAAATCCACCACGGTTCTTAGTTCCAGAACCGATGCCATAAGTTTGGCCCTTTCTGTGCCAATTCCTTTTACAAACTCTAAGGAGGTGTTTAGATCCAATTTAAAATACTCTTAAAATGCTTTTTTAATTCGTTTTAATCCAGACATCAAAATGACGGCTACTAAACCAACAATACTTCCTGCAACAAACTCCGTCACAATCGAAGGAACTTGCGGAAAAAGATGATGCAAGGCATCGATATTATGAACAAAAATACCGCCAGAGACCAACAACAAGGCAACAGTACCCACCACACCTAGGATTTTGATAACCACCGGAAGTGCATGGACCAATAGTTTCCCAACTTGGTTTAGTAATCCTTTTTCATTGGATTTTCTCATCAGGCTATAACCTGCATCGTCCATACGAACGATAAGGGCAACAATTCCGTAAACCCCAACGGTAGCCAATACAGAAACGACAGAAACCGTCATAATCTGTATGGGTAGAGCTTGTCCCAAGACGCTCCCCAAAGCGATGATAACAATTTCAATAGACAGAATAAAGTCCGTTGTAATGGCCGATTTTATTTTTATTTTTTCAGAATTTTCATCGGCATTGTCGTCTTTCAAAACTTCCTTCAGGTTGTCATGATCGTCGTGTTTTTTATGGAAAAAATATTCCACAATTTTTTCTACGCCTTCGTAAGCCAAGTAAACACCACCCAAAATAAGGATGATGACAATGGCTTTGGGTAAAAAAGCATTGAGTAAAAGAGCGATGGGAACAATGATCACTTTGTTAAGAAAAGAACCTTTGGTGATGGCCCACAAAACAGGCAGTTCTCTGGAGGAAACAAAACCTGTTGCTTTTTCTGCATTTACAGCAAGATCGTCGCCCAAGATACCTGCGGTTTTTCCTGTTGCTATCTTACTTGCCGATGCGACATCGTCCATCAAAGCTGCAATATCATCTAAAATTGCAAAAATTCCTGAAGCCATAAAATTTTAAAAATTAAGTGGTAAAAATATAAATATTTAGTCTAAAAACGGGTGTTGAAATCAATAATATTAAAGATTCTCAAGTAAAAAAAAGGGATTCACAAAATGGTGAATCCCCGATGAAAATAATTGCATACCAATTACAATTTACCTCCCAAAGCTTTGAATAATAAAATATTATTCTGTGTATTTTGATGTTGGAATTGAAGCATATCCAATTCCGCTTGAAGTTTTGATTTCTGAGAGTTGATCAGTTCCAAATAATTGGCATAACCGGTGATGTACAAATCGTTGGAAATGACAATCCCCTTATCCAACGACTGAACTTCTTCGGATTTCAGTGTAAGAACTTTTTCAAAAATCCTCATTTGTTTCAGTACGGATTGCAATTCATTGAAAGCCGTTGTAATGCTTTTTTGATAGGTTAAAAAAGCAATCTCTTGCTCCTTACTTGCAACATTAAAATCGTGTTTTAACTGACCTTTATTAAAAATAGGTACCATAAAACCGCCCAACAATTGACCCGCCAAAGAACTTGGACTGAATAATTTCCCTGCGTTAAATGAATTCAAACCCAACGATGCATTTAGATCAATTTTTGGATAAAAAGCAGCTCTAGCCGCTTTGGCATCTGCATGACTCGCTTCCAAAACCAAGTAATTTGCAGCGACATCCGGTCTGGAATGGATGATTTTATTGATGTCCATGTCTTGGTTTAAAATAGAAATCTGCGTTGGCAAAAGAGTGGAAGATCTTTGGACTACAGTTCCGTATTTGCCTGTAAGCGTTGCAATGGCTTTTTCATTAGAAACAATTTCGGCTTTTATATACTCCAACTCGGCCAAGATGTTGTTGTTTTGGGCTTTAAACTGCTGAACTGCCAATTCGGTAACTTTCCCAACTTCTCTTTGCGCTTTTACAATTTCGTAGGCTTTTTGTTGAAGCTTTAAGTTTTTCTGGTAGATTTCTAATTTTTTATCCAACATGATCAACTGATAATAGAGTTGAGCAACATTGGTAAACAATTCTACCTGAATCAAACGAATTCCTTCCTCTGAGGCCAAATATCTTTTTTGAGCGGCCAATTTTTGACTTTTCAATTTTCCCCAAGCATCAATTTCCCATGAAGATCGAGCTCCCAACCAATAATTGGGGTTCAGGTTTTCATTAATTTGCTCCGATCTATCCAAACCGGGTGTGGCGTTGGTTTCTCTATTTCCAATGCTTTCCGTCGTATATTTACCATAATGATCCATGCTTGCAACAGCACCTACTTCCAAACTGGGCAACAAGGCCATTTTGGATCGTTGAAGAAAGCTGTTGGCAATTTCCAATCGTTGTTGTGCAATTTGGAAATCGGGGTTTGCGGCCACCACTTCATCAAATAAAATTTGAAGTTCAGGATCGGCAAAAAACTCTTTCAAGGAAATACTTTCCGTTTGTGGAGTTGGTTGATTGGCGTTCTCAACGGGAATTTCCATTGGTTTTTTAATATCGTTTACCTTAGGAACGGCACAAGAAGCCAAGGCTAAAAAGGCAACTCCGACAAGGCTATATTTATGAAATTTGTTCATCTTTTTTTACTTTTTTTTGTTCAAGTTTTGCAAAGAAAATATACAATCCTGGGATTACGACCAATCCGAAAACAGTCCCTATGAGCATTCCTCCAGCAGCAGCGGTTCCGATGGATCGGTTACCGGTTGCTCCGGCTCCAGATGCAACAACCAAAGGAATCAACCCGGCGATGAATGCAAAAGAAGTCATCAAAATTGGTCTAAGTCTTTGTCTAGCACCTTCGATGGCTGCAGGAATAATGTCGTAACCTTCTTTGTTTCTTTGTATGGCAAATTCTACAATGAGAATGGCATTTTTTGCCAACAATCCAATCAACATGACCAGTGCAACCTGCGCATAGATGTTATTGTCCAACCCGACTGCCAATAAGGCAATATAGGATCCGAAAATCCCCATTGGCAAAGAAAGAAGTACCGGCAGAGGCAACAAGAAACTTTCGTATTGTGCCGCCAATAATAAATAAACGAAAAGCAAACAAACGGCAAAGATGTAGATGGTTTGGTTACCTGAAAGGATTTCTTCACGGGTCATCCCGGACCATTCCACGGAAAATCCTCTTGGTAATTCTTCTTCCGCAATTTTTTCTACCGCAGCAATGGCATCACCCGAACTGTATCCTTGTGCCGGCTCACCATTAATCATCGCTGACGAATACATATTGTAACGGGTCAAAACTTCTGGTCCGTACACTTTTTCAATTTTAATAAATGTGGAAAATGGAACCATCTCGCCCGATTCGCTTTTTACATAAAGATTCAATATACTTTCTGGAGTATCTCTGTGTTCGGGGCTGGCTTGCACCATCACTTTATACATCTGACTGAATCGGATAAAGTTGGTGGCATAATACGATCCTAAAAGGGTTTGCAAGGTAGACATGGCATTGTCCACAGAAACACCTTTTTTAGCAGCCATATCATAATCTATTGAGATCATGTATTGCGGGAAGGTGGCATCAAAACTGGTAAAACTGTTCTGCAATTCTGGAGAGTCGTTTAGTTTTTTCACAAAATCCTTCACGACTTTATCTGTATGCTCCAAAGAACCTCCTGTTTTGTCCAACAAACGAAGTTCGAATCCGCTGGTATTTCCAAATCCGGGAACGGTTGGTGGTGCAAAGACTTCAATCTCGGCATCGGCAATATTTTTGGTTTTCTCTTTGAGTTCGGCAATAAAATCTTCTACAGAAACGGATCTTTCACTCCAGTCTTTAAGGTTGATCATCGCCATACCGTATGAGGCACCTGCAATTTCGGTAACAATACTGTATCCTGCCAGAGTGGTTACATTTTCGACCCCATTAATTTTTTTGGCAACGGCTTCTACTTGATCCAAAACTTTTTCCGTTCTCTCTACCGTTGCCCCTTGAGGTGTGGTAACACTCACATAAGCCATACCTTGGTCTTCCATTGGGATAAATCCTGTTGGTAAAAATCTGGAAGTCGCCATTAACAAAGCTACAAAAAGCAAGAGTACCCCAAATGTTACTGTCGTTTTAGTAGCAAATTTGGAAAGCATATTGGTGTATCCATCAGTCATTTTATCGAAACCTCGGTTGAAGGATGCAAAAAACCGGTCCATCAAACCTTTCTTTTTATCGTGACTGTGAGGTTTCAGGATAATGGCACACAAAGCAGGAGTAAGCGTTAATGCATTGACCCCGGAAATCACAATACTGATGGCCAAAGTCAGTGAAAACTGACGGTAGAAAACCCCAACCGGACCGCTCAAAAACGCAACCGGTATAAATACTGCCGACATCACAATGGTAATGGCTACTACAGCACCGGCAATTTCTTTGGTGGCACAAATGGTTGCTTCTAAAGGTTGCATACCTTCTTCCATTTTTACATGGACAGCTTCTACCACTACAATTGCATTATCGACAACAATACCAATGGCCAATACCAAGGCGAAAAGCGTAAGCAAGTTGATGGAGAAATCTAAAGTTTGCATGAAGGCAAATGTCCCTACCAAAGCCACAGGAACTGCCAACACCGGAATTAGTGTCGATCGCCAATCTTGCAAGAACAAGAATACCACAATCCCCACAAGGATAAAAGCTTCTATTAATGTTTTGATCACCGCTGACATGGAAGCATCCAAAAATCGGGAAACATCATAAGCCAAGTTGTACTCCATACCCGGTGGGAAGGAGGTTTCCTTAAGCTCAGCCATTTTGGCTTTTACATTTTTAATTACTTCAGATGCGTTGGATCCCGGTCTTTGTTTCATCATGATGGATGCAGAGGGTCTTCCGTCGGTTTTAGAAACCATTCCGTAGTTCATGGCACCAAATTCTACCTTTGCAAGATCTCTCAACTTTAGTATGGTTCCTTCAGCATCGGCTTTTATTGGGATTTCCTCATATTGTTCGGGTTGGAAGAATTTCCCGGTATATTTGATAACATACTGCAAGTGGCTGTTGGTTTTTCCTGAAGCCTCCCCTACTTTTCCTGGGGCAGCGGCAATGTTTTGTTTTTGTAAAGCTTTGATGACATCGTCGGCAGAAACTTTGTAAGCGGTCATTTTTTGTGGATCCAACCATACCCTCATGGAGTATTCTTTTTGTCCCATAATTTCAGCACGACCTACACCATCAATTCTTTTCAGTTCTTGCAAGATGTTGATGTCGGTAAAGTTGTAGATAAACTGCTCGTCTTGGCTATCGTCTTTACTGGTAATGTTCAGGTACATCAACATGGAGTTCACCTCTTTTTCTGTAGTTACTCCGGCACGGATTACCTCTTCCGGCAATTCGTCCAAAATGGTGGTTACCCTGTTCTGAACATTTACTGCGGCAACATCCGGATCGATGCCCACTTCAAAGAAAACCTGGATCATGGTAAGTCCATCGTTGGAAGTTACGGTGGACATATAAGTCATTCCTGGCACTCCATTGATGGCTCTTTCTAAAGGTAGAGCTACAGCATTGGCCGATACTTCGGCATTTGCACCGGTATATTTTGCAGTTACCGTAACAGAGGGTGGTACGATATCTGGGAATTGTGTGATGGGCAATTTTAGCAAAGCAAAAACTCCCAACAACACGATGATAATTGATATAACTAGCGAAAGAACTTTTCGCCGAATAAACATTTCAACCATGATAAATTATTTATAATTGGGGAATTTTATTTTTGAATATTAACTTTTTGTCCGTCTCTCAAGGACTGTGTACCTTCCAAAACAATTCGATCTCCAGGATTTAGTCCACCATCAATCAAATACGAATTTTTAAGAGTTTCAGCCACATTTACATGGGTCATTTTCACCACATTATTTTTATTTACTACGAAAACATAGACTTTATCTTGAATGGAGAAGGTTGCTTTTTGAGGGATAACAATGGCATTGGGTTGATGTTCTGAAATGATTAACTTACCCGAAGTCCCGTGCTTGATGTAGCGATCCGGGTTTGGGAAAGCAACTTTGTAACGAATGGATCCTGTAGATCGGTCGATTTCGCCTTCGGCATTGTTCATAACTCCATGGAAATCGTATTTCTGTCCGTTTGGAAGGATCAATTCGATTTGGGTTGTTGGATCCAACTCTCCATCTTTCAGCATTTCAAAATACATATCTTCTGGAATCGAGAAATAGGCATACACTTCATTGAGCTGAGACAAGGTGGTTAAAAGAGTTCCGCTTTCTACCAAACTTCCTTCTTTTAGCGGAATATTATTCATCACCCCGGAAAAAGGAGCTCTAACATTGGTAAAGCTAATTTTTTGAAGTACGGCTTTTCTTTCGGCATCGGCATAAGCTTGTTTTGCTCTTGCAGCGGACAATTTAGCCTTGGCCATTTCCAATTCGTTTTTAGCAATAAATTTCTTTGCATACAGGCTTTCGGCTTGGTTTACTTCTACTTTTGCAATGCTCACATCGGCTTCGGCTTGCTTAGTTCCGGCATTGGCTTTCAACAAATCGATTTGCAATTCGGAATCGTTAATTTTGAACAGTAACTGACCTTGTTCTACGAACTGACCTTCATGTACGGCAACATTTTGCAACAAACCGGCAATTCTGGCATGTATTTCAATATTTTTTTTAGCTTGAACTTCAGCTACATATTCGCTGCTGACCAAAGTATCTTTCTTTTGCACCGTAATTACCGGTACCGATTTGATGTCTTCCGTTTTTTCAGCAGATTTCTTATTACAAGAATAGATTGATAATAGCATTGCACTTGATGCTACGATCCAATTAATTTGACGCATTATTTAATGGTTTATCGAGTTACAAAAAAATGATTAGAGGTGGATGAAAAGCATTCGCCTAACATCAAAAATACCTACGACAGACCCAAGAAAAAAGGAATCTAGGTTTTGAGCCTGTTTAAATTTTATCGAAAAAAATACTCTAAAACAAATGAAAGAGATAGAGGTGAGAAAAAATCCCTGCTTGGATGCTGACATTGAAAGCATCGAAAAAGATCTGTGGAAAAATCTCTACCAAAGAAGCAAGAATAACGAAAAGTTTATCCGAAAACACGATCTTCTTCACCACTTTTAGGGTTCTACCTGAAGAAAGTAGAGCATTGTCGTTCTGTTCTTCTATCGGTGAAAGATCAATGGAAACATAGTCGGAATGTGAGACTGTAGCAACAATCCTGTCCAATTTCTGGGTAGAAGTGGAAGAACTGAGATAGGCCAACATCATCAAAAAAACAAGAAGCAATCGCAAGATCAGTCCTTTATTATTGTTGATATGTAGGTTAGTCAGTTTCATTTTTCAGCTGGCAAAATTAAGAATTTTAACACGATAAAACCGCATTGGTTTTTGTTAATATTTCTTAAAAAAGCATAAAAAAAGCAATTCTCAACAAAGAGAATTGCCAATATGGTTCAATTATTCGTGTTTTTCTAAACGATTTCTCCGTACAGATCGAAGTCTTCGGCGGAGTTAATCTTCACATTCACAAAGTCTCCCATAGAGATGTAAGTGTTTTCGGCAGGGACCAAAACGGTATTGTCCACATCGGGAGAGTCGAATTCGGTTCTACCAACAAAATAATTACCTTCTTTTCTGTCAAAAAGACATTTGAAGGTTTTACCCACTTTTTCTTGGTTGATTTCGTAAGAAATCTGCTGTTGAATTTCCATAATTTCTTCCACCCTTCTTTCTTTCACTTCTTCAGGTACATCGTCTTCGTATTGGAAAGCTCCGGTATTTTCTTCGTGCGAATAGGTAAAACATCCCAAACGGTCGAATCTTTGCTCGCGAACCCAATTTTTTAGTTCTTCAAATTGTTCTTCAGTTTCGCCCGGGAAACCAACAATCAGCGTAGTTCTGATGGCCATATTTGGAACTTTTTCACGGAATTGTTTCAACAAACTGTCGGTTTTGCCGTGGGAAGTTCCTCTTTTCATTCTCTTCAAAATATCATCGTTGATGTGTTGAAGCGGAATGTCCAAATAATTGCACACTTTGGGTTCGGTCTTAATGATTTCCAAAACATCTTCCGGAAACCCTGTTGGAAAGGCATAGTGCAAACGAATCCATTCTATACCTTCTACTTTTACCAATTCCTTCAACAAATCGCCCAAAGCTCTTTTTTTATAAATATCCAAACCGTAATAGGTGAGGTCTTGTGCAATCAGGATGAGTTCTTTCACGCCATTGGCGGCTAATTTTTTGGCTTCGGTTACTAAATTTTCTATGGGTGTAGAAATATGTCCACCACGCATCAATGGGATGGCACAAAAAGTACATGGACGGTCGCAACCTTCGGAAACCTTTAGATAGGCATAATGTTTTGGTGTTGTGGTCAGTCTTTCGCCCACCAATTCGTGTTTGTAATCGGCACCCAATTGTTTTAGAAGAATGGGCAATTCTCTTGGCCCCATAAAATACTGATCCACATCGGGAATTTCCTGCTCCAAATCCGGCTTGTATCGAGCAGAAAGACAACCGGTTACAAAAACTTTTTCTACTTTACCTTCTTTTTTAAGATCTACGTATTCCAAAATGGTGTTCACACTTTCTTCTTTGGCATTGTCGATAAAACCACAGGTATTGATGACTACAATATCGCCCTTCCCTTCGTGTACAACATCTTTGCCACTGGCTTTCAGTTGCCCCATAATAACTTCGGAGTCAACAACATTTTTGGAGCATCCCAATGTTACAAGGTTGATTTTCTTTTTTCCTGTGGATTTCGTTCTCATAATAGATCAAATAGGTTTGGTAAAACGGGTGCAAATTTACAAATAAAAAAAGAACTGAGAATTTCTCAGTTCCTGAATTTGATTTTAATAATTTCCTTCTTCTAAAAAAGGCTGTATTTGATCTTTGTCCGAAAGTTGAATTTGGTCTTCAAACAATTTCCAATCAATCTGTAAAATTGGGTCATCCCAACGCACGCCACCTTCCGAATCCTTGTTGTAATAATTATCACATTTATAAGCGAATACGGCCGTTTCTGACAAAACCGAAAAACCGTGCCCAAAACCTCTGGGAATGTACAATTGCTTTTTATTTTCGCCGGTTAATTCTATTCCGAACCATTGTTTGTAGGTTGGAGAGTCGGGTCTTAGATCTACGGCAACATCCCAAACTTTGCCCTCCAAGCAAGACACCAATTTGGCTTGTGCATGATCTCCTTTTTGCAAATGTATGCCTCTAAGAACACCGTAACTGGATTTTGAAACATTATCTTGCACGAAATTCCCGGTCAATCCACTGAGTTCTTCAAATTTTTTTTCGTTGAATTTTTCATAAAAATAGCCTCTTTCATCTTCAAAAATGGTAGGTTCTATTATATAACAGTCTTTCAGTGGGGTTGGTACAAGTTTCATCGATTGGTTTTAGTCTATTTCTATTTGTTGGATTCTAATTTCTTCAATTCGGATTCGAATACGGCTCTTTTTAAATCGGAAGTGGAGAAACGGTGGTCTCTTTTGTTGAAATAGATTTCTATCCCCTTTTCTTCGCAATATTCTTTACCGGTAAAGTTGACATCACGATAATCGTCACCAATGATTCTAACATCGATTACAAAAGATTTTAGAATGTCCATAAGATCGGCCTCGGTGTTGTACGGGATAATTTCGTCCACACTTCTACATGCTTTTAGTTGGATGTATCTTTCGACAATGGATTGTGTGGGTTTATTTTTATTGGGTCTGTCCAATGTTGGATCCAATTGAAGTCCTACGATAAGGTAGTCGCAAACGGTTTTTGCTTCCTCTAACATTTTAATGTGTCCCGCATGCAAAAGATCGAATGCCGAAAAGGTAATTCCTATTTTCTGAGTTTTCATGAATTATAGTTTTTTTATGTGTTCAACAAAAATATAAAAATTAAGGATATTGACTCTAAGAAAAAACCTTGAAAATGGTTTTTAAAATAATTTTCATATCCAAAGCAAAGGATTGATGGTCTAAATAGTTGAGGTTCATCTTGATTTTATCTGGAAATATCACCTCATCGTTGTATTGCAGAGGATTTTCTTGCTGGGATAGCAAATACTCTTCATTACTGTATTTCAGGCTTGCTTCTGATGTAAGTCCAGGTTTAAGAGCCAATACCTTTCTATCCTCACCCGTCAAAACATCGTAATAACCCGATACATCGGGTCTCGGCCCTACGAAACTCATTTCTCCTAAAAAAATATTGTACAGTTGTGGCAGTTCATCCAGTTTAGATTTCCTTAGAAATGCACCCGTTTTGGATATATTTTTTGTCTGAGGATGCATGGTTTTCAGTTTAAAAATCACAAAGGGTAAGCCACCTTGTCCAATTCTTTTCTGGAAAAAAATTCCAAAGGAAGATGTATCTATGGATGCCGCTATAAAAGAAAGCAACATGATGGGAAATAAAAAAACAATCAGTAGAAAACTGAAAATTTTATCAAAACTATTTTTTTTCCAATCGTAGGTGTTCATTCATTTGTATCGTTGAGATTATGCAAATATATTGTTTTATCATTTAGAGCCTATTTAAAATTTTACAGAAATAATAATTTGGCTATTTCCAATCTTTCTTATCTGCCTTTTTGTATTCTATTTAGCGTATTTTGCATTTTAAATTTTTGTTTTAGCCCGCTAAAACTTCAATTTTAAAATCCAAAACCCATCTAAATATCGATACAAAAATTCTAGATATAAAATTTAAACAGGCTCTAAGTACTATTGATTTTATTTCGTTTACAAAATTTCTTTCGTGATTTTTATTAATTTTGAATTGACAAAAATTAAATTCATGATGTATGAAAATAGGCATACGACTTTTACTTACTTTATTTCTTCAATTTTATTTTTTTTCTTTTCAAGCACAAGAAAATCAGACCTCAGATCTGCGCAACATCACCTTCCAAATTTCACCAGAAAGAGATTCTATTCAATTGGATTTGTTTCTGCCAAAAGTTAAAAAGTTTGACAAAACTCCTTTGGTTTTCCACATTCACGGTGGAGCTTGGGTAGAAGGCGATAAAAATTTTGAAAAACAATATTACATGCGAAG
Source organism: Amniculibacterium aquaticum (assembly GCF_003852705.1). Lineage (GTDB taxonomy): Bacteria > Bacteroidota > Bacteroidia > Flavobacteriales > Weeksellaceae > Amniculibacterium > Amniculibacterium aquaticum. Next base: position 16,161 of record NZ_REFA01000006.1, on the reverse strand, counting down.
CCTGAGAGACAGTTTGCAGAAATCCGGCTATGCCATGATCAGCATCAACTACAGACTTCTGAATTCTAAAGTCAGCCTAAATGAGCAATTGGACGATGCATACACCGCATTGAATTGGTTAAATGCGAATGCTTCAAAATACAACCTAGACCTTAATAATATTGGAATTATGGGCGAATCTGCAGGCTCTCATTTGGCATTAATGCTGGCTTATTCTACCATTCAGAACAAAAACATCCACTTTAATTATGTCATAGACCTTTTCGGACCAACAGACCTTAACCAACTTTTCAAAACGGACGCTGGTGGCTTGATAAGATTTGCGTTTAAAACCTTCAAACCCAAGTTGTACCACTTGAGAAACAAACTGATTTCTGATATGACGCTAACAAATATCGAAACAAATAAGTCAAAGGTTAAAGAAGTTTTAGCAAAATATTCGCCTATAAATTACATCAACAAGAACACCAAAACACCCATTCTTATTCAGCAAGGAAACAAAGATCACATTGTACCTTACCGTCAATCTAAAAATCTGAAGAATAAATTAGATGCTGAAAAAGTCGAAAACCAATTCATCACTGTAGAAAAAGGCAATCACGGTTTTACCACAACTCCTAGAGATAAGGTGAATGATTTGATCGCAGCTTCTTTAGCTTTCATCAACAAGCATTACCAAAAATAAATTTTGTTAGTCCATCCTCTCGCATTTTAGCTTGAGGATTTTTTTTTAATGAATTCAGAAAAAAAAACATTCGACAATTTTGTCAAACAAAAAAGTTGAACTAAATTTGCAGACGAAAAAGTTAGACAAAAATGTCAAAAGAAGAACATAAAATTGATACTGAAGGACTTATAAAGAAAGCTGCAATACAACTTTTCTTTGGCGAAGGCCGCTTCAAGGCTACCACCCAAGAGATTGCCGATGCTGCAGGGGTTAACAGGACTTCTATTAACTACTACTTTAGATCGGTAGAAAATCTTTTCGAAATCGTCTTTGAAGAAGCGACCAAAGAGCATAATGATAAACACAATGCCATCCTTCTCATGGATTTATCTTTTCGGAAAAAACTGGAAATGTGGTTAGAAGACGAGCTGGCTTCAGCAATCAAGTATCCTTTTTTAGAGGTGTACATCGTTACTCAACTCTACAACAAATGCAAAAAAGGTAGAAATAAAAACGATATTGACTTGGTGCATCCAGCCTTGGACAAAGAACTGAAAATTGAAATTGAAGAAGGAAGGATCAAACCCATTTCCACCATTCAATTCATGATTAATGTAGCATCGCTGGTTTCGTTCCCCAGTTGCATGAGGCCTTTGCTAATGGACTCTCTTAATCTAACCAATCAAGAGTTCAACCAAATTATCCAAGAAAGAAAGCAAGTTATTCTCGATACTATTTTTATATAAAACCGAAGAACAACCCCAGATCGTAAACCCAAAAATTAAAACAAATTCATAACGCCTATATGAAATTATTAAAATCAATCGTTGCTGTAGCAATTTTTGCAGGTGCTTTTTCTGCACAAGCACAGCAATCCGTCAGCCTAAAACAGGCTATCGACTACGCTTTAGAAAACAAAGCGGCAGCACAAAAAGCCAATTTGCAAATCACCAATGCCGATTATCTTATTGCTGAATCCAAAGCAGGTGCTTTGCCCAAACTTAATGCCGGAGGCGGTATCAACTACAATCCTATATTACAAAAATCGGCCTTGCCCGGCGATATGTTCGGTCAACCCGGCGAAGTTATCATGGTGCCTTTTGGAAGAAAATGGGGCGCACAGATTGGGGTACAACTTCAACAAGCACTTTTTAACCAACAGGTTTTTATTGGGCTAAAAGCAGCAAAAACCACCAAAGAATTTTACCAAGCCAACAAACAACTTACCGACGAAACGCTTATCGAAAATGTTTCCACAGCGTACTATCAGGTTTTTACCCAAAAAGAAAAACTCAAAACCATAGAAAGCAGTTTTGAAAGTATGCAAAAGGTAAGAAACATCATAAAAAGTTTGTACGACAACGGTTTGGCAAAAAAAGTGGATCTGGACAGAACCAATGTTAACCTTACCAATTTGGAAACCGGAAAAATACAACTGAAAAACGCGGTTAACTTGTCCGAAAATGCCTTGAAATTCTACATGGGAATGCCTATAGAAACTCCTATTAATTTGGTAGATGCCGATATGACAGTAGATGCACCCCTTCTTGCTGCAACCGTAAATACCGAAAACAGAACAGAACTGCAAGTTTTGGACAAGCAAAAAACCTTGTTGGGCTACAACATCAAAGCGACAGAAGCCGCCTATTATCCAACCCTCAACTTGGTGGGCAACTACACTTGGCAGGGCATTGGTGACAAGTTCCCCATTGGTCCGGGCAAAAGCCAAGGAGTCTATTGGACCGACTACGCCAGTGTAGGCCTTCAGCTTAACATCCCTATTTTCAACGGTTTCCAAATAAAATCTAAGGTAGATCAGGCAAAATTAGAACTAAAATCTTTAGAACAAGACATCAAAGAAACCAAATTGGGACTGGACCTTCAGTATCAAAATGCGAAAACTCAAATGGAAAACAACTGGGAAGCCATTAAAAGTCAAGAAGCCAATGTACAACTGGCAGAAACGGTTCTGAAAAACACACAGAACAACTACCAATACGGATTGGCTCCTCTAACCGACCTTCTGGAAGCCGAAAATGCTCTTGTACAAGCCAAAAACAACTACAGTACCGCCGTGTTGGATTTCAAAATTGCCGAAATACAGCTGTACAAAGCCAAAGGCGAATTAGAAAATCTTAGAAAATAATATTTTTTTGGGCAGCTTTTCCGCCTTCCGCTCCCGCTTTTTTATTTTTTTCCTTCGCTACGCTCAGAAAAAAAATAAAAAGAGCTCCGCTCAAGTCGGGCTGCACCCATAACCACTCGTAGTCAACAACATCCAAACATTAGATTATTTTCTAATGACAATGAATTTTAAATAATTAAACAATGAAAATAGCAAAAACATTTCTTTACCTCCTTATCGCTGCCGGTGTCGTTGGCGGAGGAGCGTACATCATCAACAAAAACCAAAAAGAAACCGAAAGACAAACCGCAATTATCGCCAGCTCCAATGCCGATGTTCCGGTAAACATCGTTACCGCAGATTTTCAGCATGTTTCTTCAGATTACGCATCCAACGGTACTTTTGCTCCATTGCAACAAATGCAGTTGGCATCTGAAATGTCCGGGAAAGTTACTCGCGTTTTGGTAAAAGAAGGCGATTTTGTAAGAGCCGGACAGACCTTAGCCACCGTGAAAAAAGACGCCTTAGAAGTAGATCGTTCCACAGCCAATGCGGCGTATCAAAATGCAATTGTCGATAACCAAAGATTCGAAAATGCATACAAAACAGGCGGTGTTACCAAGCAACAGTTGGACCAATCCAGATTGCAACTAAAAAATGCTAAAAACGCAGTAGAACAAAGCAACATCCGCGTTGGAGACTCCAATGTAAGGACTTTGGTCTCCGGATACATCAACAAAAAAACCGTAGAACCGGGTGCCGTGGTCTCTCCAGGAACTCCACTTTTCGAAATCGTCAATACTTCAAAACTTAAACTTCAAGTGAATGTAAACGAAGCCGAAGTGGCCAACCTAAGAATCGGTGACGACATCAAAATTAAAGTTAGCGTTTATCCGGACAAAGAATTTTCTGGTAAAGTAAGCTTCATCGCTCCTTTGGCCGATGCCACATTAAATTTCCCTGTAGAAATCACCGTTTCCAATAATCCAAACAACGAGCTTAGAGCCGGGATGTACGGTTCGGCCATTTTTTCTGCCAAAGAATCGGGCACGCAACACGCCATGATGGTTCTTCCGAAAGATGCTTTTGTAGATGGAGTCAGCAACAACAAAGTTTTTGTCGTTCAACCGGACAATACCGTAAAATTGGTAAGCGTAGTGAGTGGAAAAATCTTTGGTGACAAAATAGAAATCATCAGCGGAATTGCAAAAGGCGACAAAGTAGTAACCAGCGGTCAGATAAACCTATCCAACGGTACAAAAGTAACAGTAATCAAATAAAATTACGGACACTTGATGGAAGTAAAAAGGTAATGAAGTGAAGATGTGATGAGGTGATGATTGTTTCTTTAATACCGACAACCATCAACCAACTACCAACAACCATCAACCGACAACCAAGAACTAAAAAATGAAATTAGCAGAAATATCCATAAAACGACCTACCCTGATTATCGTACTCTTTACGATACTTACCTTGGGTGGTATCTTGGGATACTCCTCCATGGGGTATGAGTTGATCCCAAAATTTGAGATCAATGTTGTGACCATTTCTACCGTATATCCAGGAGCATCGCCTTCGGAAGTAGAAACTTCGGTTACCAAGAAAATTGAAGATGCCGTGTCATCTCTTGAAAATGTAAAAAAAGTAGAATCCAAATCCTACGAGTCCCTCTCTGTGGTCATGGTAACCCTGAATGCAGGAGCCGATACAGACTATGCCCTCAACGATGCACAAAGGAAGATCAACGCCATCTTGGCTGATTTTCCAGACGATGTAAAAACCCCGTCATTACAGAAATTCTCCCTCAGCGATATGCCGATTATTACCGCCGGAGCAACTTCTAACATGAATGCCGTGGAGTTTTATGACTTGTTGGATAAAAAAATACAACCCGTACTTTCTCGTGTGAAAGGCGTAGCGCAAGTTAACCTTATTGGTGGACAAGAAAGACAGATCAAAGTAAATCTGGATAAAAATAAATTGGAAGGCTACGGACTTTCTGTGGGCCAGGTGCAACAAACCATTCTTTCCTCCAACTTGGATTTCCCTACCGGAAGTGTTAAAAATAGAGAAACTTCTACCATCATCCGTCTGTCCGGGAAATACAAAACTTTGGACGAACTTAACAATCTTGTTATCAGCAACAAAAACGGCGTTCAGGTAAGACTGAGTGATGTGGCTTTTGTGGAAGATGCACAAAAAGATGTGGATAAAGTCGCAAGGATTGATATGAAACCGGCCATCATTTTCCAAGTCATCAAACAATCCGATGCCAATGCCGTGGAAGTAAGTGAGCTGATCCAGAAAACCATGAAACAACTGGAGCAAGACTATGCCAAACAAAATGTAAAACTAACGGTAGTTAACGACACTTCTACCTTTACCCTTCACGCTGCAGACAATGTGACGCACGATTTGTTCATCGCTGTATTCTTGGTAGCTGCTGTTATGTTGTTGTTCTTGCATTCCATCCGAAATGCATTCATCGTAATGGTCTCCATCCCAGCTTCCCTTGTTGCAACTTTCATTGGAATGTCGCTGATGGGATACACCCTCAACTTGATGAGTTTGCTAGGACTTTCCCTAGTGGTAGGGATCTTGGTAGATGATGCCATTGTGGTATTGGAAAACATCTACAGACACATGGAAATGGGCAAAAGCCGTATCCGTGCTTCCTACGACGGTGCTGCAGAAATTGGCTTTACCGTAACCGCCATTACTTTGGTTATTGTGGTGGTATTCTTACCCATCGCTATGAGTACAGGTTTGGTGTCTAACATCATCTCACAGTTCTGTGTTACCGTTGTTATTGCAACTTTACTTTCGTTGCTCGCTTCATTTACCATTGTTCCGTGGTTGTCATCACGATTTGGTAAACTGACGCATCTTACCGGGAAAAATGCCGGTGAACGATTCATCCTTGGTTTCGAAAAACAATTGGACAAATTTACCCATTGGATTTCTGGAATGTTAGAATGGTGTTTGAAATCGAAATGGACAAAAATAGCCACCGTAGTTGGTGTTGCGGTGTTATTCTTCCTTTCATTTGGTTTAACCAAATTTATCGGAGGTGAGTTTTTCGCCAAAATTGATAAAGGTGAGTTCTTGGTTCAGATAGAAATGCCTAAGGATGCTTCTGTAGAAGTAACCAATCAAATGACAAGAAAAGCCGAAGCCTATCTGGCAAAAAAACCAGAAGTTGTAAAAATGATTACCACAGTGGGTCAGGAATCCGACGGAATGGGTGCTACCAATGCGACTGCTTACAAATCTGAAATTGATGTGATCTTGGTGGACAAATCCATGAGAGCAGAAAACTCGTATGTCTATGCTTCGCAGATTAAAAAAGAACTTTCTCAACATTTGGTTGGAGCAAAAATTAAAACCGTACCTGTAGGCTTGATGGGAGCCGAAAGTGCACCTCTTTCTTTGGTCGTTACCGGACCCGACTTGAAAAGCATCAACGAATTTGCTGCTCAAGCTATGGAACAGTTGAAAACGGTAAAAGGAGCCAACGAAATTCGACTGTCCTCAGAAGGCGGAAACCCAGAGATCAATGTATCCATCGATAGAGATAAAATGGCTTCTTTGGGACTGAACCTTCAAACCGTTGGGATGACCATGCAAACGGCTTTCTCCGGAAACACCGATGGTAAATACCGTGCCGGAGATTACGAATACGACATCAACATCCGCCTGAACCAAATGGGAAGATCCAGCGTGAACGATGTGAAGAGCATCATCTTCAACAACGATAAAGGCGAGCAAATTAAATTGGAACAATTCGCAACCATTACAGAAACTTCAGGACCTTCTTTCTTGGAGAGAAGGGACAAGTCACCATCCATTACCATCAACGCTCAAACCGTTGGTGTGCCAACAGGAACTGTAGCAAAAGAATGGGAGGCTAAATTTTCAAAACTGAAAAAACCTGCCGGAGTTAGCTATGTTTGGTCAGGTGATCAAGAAAACCAGTCCGAAGGTTTCGGTACTTTAGGAATTGCCCTTATGGCAGCGATTATCTTGGTATATTTGGTTATGGTAGCCCTTTACGACTCTTTTGTATATCCGTTTGTGGTCTTGTTCTCGGTTCCACTTTCACTCATCGGGGTCTTGGTCATCTTGGCATTAACCAACAATTCACTCAATGTATTTACCATTTTGGGGATGATCATGTTGATCGGTTTGGTTTGTAAAAACGCCATTATGTTGGTGGACTTTGCCAACCAGAGAAAAGCTGCCGGAGAAAGCACCTACAAAGCCTTATTGCAAGCCAACCACGCCAGACTTCGTCCTATTTTGATGACCACCATTGCCATGGTTTTCGGGATGATTCCTATCGCACTAGCAAAGGGAGCCGGTGCCGAAATGAACAACGGATTGGCCTGGGTAGTTATCGGTGGATTGGTTTCGTCCTTGTTCTTAACCCTTATTATTGTACCGGTGGTGTATTCCATCTTCGATGGATTGATCTACAGATTCAATAAAAACAAAGAAAAAATAGATTACGAAAAAGAAATGAAAGCCGATTATGAGCATCTCGAAATGTCCGAAGACGGTTTCACTCCGAAACACAATCACTAAGATTAATTGTTAATTTTTATTCAATCCTTCAAGGTTTTAAAAACTTTGAAGGATTTTTTTTTGAAATAATATTAATATTCAAGGTTTTTAATTTCAAATTGTTATTAATTTAGTCAAAATTTTAACATCAACCAGGAAAAACCATGGAAAAAACTTTAAAACTACTGATGTTACTCAATGGAACGCGGAATTATAGCGTACCAGAAATAGCCATAAAATTTTCTATCGATGAACGAACCGTTTATCGCCATTTTAATAAAATAAAAAATGCCGGTTTTGCATTGGAAAAAAAACAAGGTAGATATCGATTAATACCTAATCACCCAGAAACAAAAACCTTAAAAAAGTTATTCCACTTTTCGGAAGAAGAGATTTTTCTTATTCATCAAATTCTGGAAGCACAAAAAAGCAGCTCCTCAGTAAAGGAGAAATTATTAAAAAAACTCAATTTTCTATATGACTTTAATGTGATTTCTAAATTAGAAAATACACAACAACTAAAAATTATTCAAGATTTAAACGAAGCTATTCAGAAGAAAACAAAAGTTAACCTACTCGGCTACCGCTCTTCCAACAGCAGTAATATAGAAGACAGAATAGTAGAACCTTTTGAATTTATGGGAGATTATGAAGGCATTTGGTGTTACGAAATAAAGAGCCAACAGGTAAAACAGTTTAAAATTTCTAGGATTGAAAAGGTAGAAATCCTAAATGAAAATTGGCAACATCAATCCGAACATAAAATTCCGTTTACTGACGCCTTTAAAATGTCTGCAAAAAAGCCAGTTGCTATCGTTGAACTACAACTCAGTCTAAAAGCCTATAATTTGTTGCGTGAAGAATTTCCATTAGCCGTGAAAGATATTTCGGAAAGAGAAAATCTTTATCATTTAAAAACCTCAATTGCCAATTTCCATGGTATTGGCCGCTTTGTAATGGGACTTTCCGATGAAATAAAAATCATTTCCCCAGAGACTTTCAAAACATTTATTAAAGAAAAATTTAAATCTTTAAATTTTTGACATATTTTGTCAGTAATGAATATTAACTTTGAAGGAATTAAAAAGAGAAAGAGATGAGAATATATTTAAAACTCACAAAAAACAACAAACCAATTCCTTTTAATTATCAGGAATTGTTAACAGGAGTCATTCATAAATGGATTGGAGCGAACAATGAAATTCACGGAAAAACTGGTCAATTTTCATTTTCCTGGATTCAAAATACAGTAGCCAACAAAAGTGGTATTGAGTTGAAGAGAGATGCTTACTTCTTCATCAGTAGTATAAATGAGGGATTAGTAAAGCAAATTGTCAAAAATATTTTAAAAGATCCGGAAATGTTTAGTGGAGTCAGTGTTTTTGATGTTCAAATAAAAGACACTCCAGCTTTTTCAATTTCAGAAAAATTTCTGATGGCGAGTCCTGTTCTATTAAAAATGAAAGTAGAAAACAAAATTCGTCATATAACTTTGGAAGATAAAAACTTTGAAACAATTTTAACGGACAATCTGAAACATAAGCTTGAAAAATCTCATTTAAATTCAGAAGGTTTGTCTATAAAAATTAATCCTAATACAAATTTCAAAGAAACAAAATTGGTAACCTATAAAGGTATCAAAAATAGAACCTCATTTGTACCAATCATCATCAATGGCACACCAGAACAGATTGCTTTTGCATGGGACAATGGCTTAGGAAATTCAACCGGTATTGGTTTTGGAGCTTTAAAATAACATCAAAATGGAAAATTTATTTGTCGTAAAATATACCGGACAGTTTGGGTTTATTAAACCGTGGACAGCCGTACGCGATAGCGAAACATTCTCACAACAATTTCTTACACCATCCATAGTTGAGGGAATTGAGAAAAAATTATTTCCTGAATTATTAAATGAAAATGGGATTAAAAAAATTGTAGGCCATCGACTTTCTTATACCCAAGTCAGCCAACAACAAGAAGTAATTCAAACCAGAGGGTGGAATTCTACGAAAAAAGGAAAACAGTTTCTATTTGAGCGACCGACAGCTGTGCTTACAAGAGGAATTCTTTTAGAACCAGTTTTGCACTTTGCTTTTTCCAATAAAGAAGATGCCGATAGAGCAGCAACACAACATATCTGTTTGTGCAGAAATGAAGATATCCTATATCCTGAGGAGATAAAAGAGGCTTCTATTGAAGAGTTTAATAAAGACGAAGTTTTTTCCGGTTACGAGCTTGTTTTTGAAAAGAATGAACAGTCATTTTTAGTTGGATATAACCGTCTGAATAATGAGCCTATGTTTGGTTGGATTAAGATTGTTGGAACTCCGGTAAAAACTTATTAAAATGGAAAAGCTATTTGCAAAATCAGGACCAGAATGGACAACTTTGCCTGCTCACTTGAAACAGGTGGGTGAGGTCGTTGTAGCTTTTGCAAGCTATCTTGGCATGAATGAGAAGATTGCACGGAACGGAGCCATCCTTCATGATATTGGAAAAGCACACCCTTATTTTCAGGAAAGATTAAAGGGCAAATCAAACAGTAAAAAAATATTCCGTCATGAAATAGCATCTCTATTTTTTCTTTCGGTTTTTCCAAAAGAACATTGGAATTATTTGATTGAAATGGTGGTCGCTCATCATAAATCTGTAAAAAACGATATTGGGGAGAAAGGTCTTTTAGATTTGGAGGAAGCTTATGACTATCAGGATTTTCATTTAGGTAATTGGGAAGATTGGTATCCAAAAGCGTTAGATATTCTGAAAGAATTGGAAATTGGAGTAAAGCCGATTTCAAAGGAAGAGGCAATCCGGAATTTGGAATATTGTATTGACTATAGTGAAAGAGCAGTTAAAGAAAATAACTATTCCGAATGGCGGGGCTTATTAATGGGAGCCGACCATTTTGCCTCCTCATTAATTGACAAAACCGAAAAGGAAATCCAAAGAATATTCAAAACACCTAATCTTAACTTTTATAATCGGCAGAATGAACTTTATCCTCTATCGCTAAAAAATGCAATTTCAGATAAGAAACATACCATCGTAGTTGCCAGCACTGGAGCAGGGAAAACAGACTACCTTTTTAGAAGATGTAAAGGAAGAGTCTTTTACACTTTACCTTTTCAGGCTTCTATTAATGCAATGTTTAAGCGGGTAGGCAACGATTTAGAAAAAGACAATCCGGATATAGATATTCGCGTGCTCCACTCCACTTCTATTATTGTAAAGAGAAAAAAGGAGGAAGAAACAGCATTGCAAGGATTGATAGGTTCAGCAATCGAAATATTAACTCCTCACCAATTGGCGAATATTGCCTTAGGAATGAAAGGTTTCGAAGCCATGATTTTGGATATCAAAGGCTGTGATGTGATTTTGGACGAGGTACATACTTATTCAGGAGTTTCTCAAGCTTTGATTTTGAAGCTCATTGAAGTTTTGAAAACGCTCGATTGTCGGATTCATATTGGAACAGCAACCATGCCAACCATTTTGTACAACAAGATAGTTCAGCTTTTGGGGGATGATGTGTTAGAAATTAAATTAAATGAAGAAGAATTGAATCAATTCGACCGGCACATCGTTCATAAAATATCTTCATTTGAAGAGGCTTCAGCAATCATAGACAATGCCGTTCAGAACAATCAGAAAATATTGATTGTGATGAATACGGTTAAAAAATCTCAAGAGGTATTTCAGTTTATTCAAGAGGCCTATCCTGAAACCACATCAATGCTGTTACATAGCAAGTTTAGGCGAGGCGACCGGAATTTAAAAGAAAGACAATTATTAGGCTTAGACGAAAATGGTGTTGCTACTAATGAGTACAATACGAGTAATGAAGCCTGTATCGTGGTTTCGACACAAATTGTGGAAGTGAGTTTGGATATTAGTTTCGATGTCATGATAACAGCCACAGCTCCTTTGGATGCAATGATTCAACGATTTGGACGCATTAACAGAAAGCGAAATACAAACACCATTGGGAAATTAAAGGATGTGTATGTGATTGCACCTCCTGAAACCGAAAAAGAAGCCAGACCCTACAATCTGTCTATTCTTCAAAAATCATTTGAAGTGCTGGAAGACAATAAGCCTTTACACGAAAGAGATTTGCAAAACAAAATTGACCAGGTATTTACCGAAATCGAATTTTTAAAGATTGAAGAGCATAGTGTTTTTAAACCTAACGGACAATTTACAATGGGTAAACTCATGCACCGTAGTAAAGCAATATTATTTGAACTACTGGAAATTGATAGTGTGAGTTGCATCTTGGAATCGGATGTGGAAGAATATGAAAATGGCAATTTCGAAACACGATTGCTCCTTGAAATTCCGGTGGCTTATTGGGTAGTTGCAAAGATGAATCAATCTCAAAAAGGGAATAAGCCGTTTATCATTCCGGATGCGGCTTGTGATTTTGAAACGGGATTGGATCAATCAAAAATTAAAGAAGAAAATTTTAATGTTTTAAATCGGTTCTTATGATAACGACAGTAATAGGAAAAACATTTTTAAAGGCCTACAACAAGAAATATAGCAAAGATTATTCAGCAAAAGAATTCTTTGAGGAGGTGTATTTTGAATTATTTTTTAATCATCCAAAGTATATGCAATGGGTAACGAATTCGCCTTTTGTGCAAATGAAAACAGGACAAAAGGTTGAAACGATTTCGGTTTTAGAAAGAAAAGAAAAACTCGAAAATCTTTTTGAGAAAGTGGAAAATGATAGTGCTGATGCCAGTTTTGCTTTAGGGTATCCGGCTTCTGAGAGTAAAGAATATGCCAGTACTTCAGGCCTAGTATCAGATATAGAAATTGAAACCGAAAAAGAAGATATTTATTATTCATGGATAGGTTCGGGTTTGGGAATTGGTGTAGCAGGTGGTTACAGCTTGCTCATAAATGATGCCCAAATCACATTAGAAACTTTTGAGGGTTGGAAATATTACCGAAAGTATTTAAATGACCCCACCTTGCAGAAACTGAGGGGAAACCAAATTAACTCGTGGAACGGACAATGGCTGACCTATAAATTAGGGAAGGACTATAATCCAAACTTTGATTTTTCTACTTTAGAAATGGAGAAGATTTTCAAAGTAGAAACAACCGCGGCAGAAGTGAATACGGTAAATTGGTCAAATTTATTTTTCAGTCTTTCAAATTTCTATCCGGATAAAACCTTGAATACTTACATCTATTCCTTCGGTCAAACCAACAAAACCATTGGTTTCATTCCTATTTACCTTAAAGCAGGTAAAAGATTAAAAGATGTGTTCAAACAACTATTTCATTCAGAACAGGAATTTAACAACAAAGATTTTCAAGCCTTATTTGGTATGCATATCAAAAGAGCTTGCGAGTTGGGAAGTATTGGGCTACAAGCACTTCGCCCGGAGAATTTAAAAAAATACATGACAGAGGATAAGAATTTATCCTTCAAAAAAGAAGAAGACAATTTAATTTATCAATCATATAAAACTTGGTTAATCGCTATGATAACAAAAAACAAAGAAGAAATCACAGACTATACCAGCGAACTGGCTCAGCTACTTCACCGGTATAGAGGAGGCTCTACAAAGACAGATAGAAGGAACCTCATTAGTAACGACCTTTTAGGAAGTAAATCCAAAAAAGGATTTATTGATTCCCTTACCGAAATGGTTTCAGGCGTGGAACCATCCGACTTGGAAGCATTGAAAAAACTTCGGGATGAAGTGCACTTGATGACCAATGAAGAATTTGGTTATTTCAACACCTTACTGAAATTCGATTATGCCTTTACAGAAAAACAATCTTAATTATCAACTTTAAAAATTATTCAAAATGACCAATACAATTTATATCAGAACATTAAAAAGAGCAGAGCATACCGTTTTCTGCGTATCCGATGGACAGAAATATTATTATGACGCACAATTCAATAGAAGAATTCCTTTTTCAAGTGGACAACAAGTGAAACGCTCTATTGTGGATAGCATTTCAGAACATTTAGGCGAGGCTCCAAGTCCAACTACTTTTCTTTTTGATGTAACAAAACAAAAGGAATTGAAAGAAGGAGAAGTTTATGGAACCTGTGACCCAACTTATCCCGACCAACTATTTGGAGGCTGGATGAAAGCTACAAAAGAAGGGAAAGACAGAACTTTAAAAAGAAGAAGTCCGTTGTCTATTTCTGCAATGAGAGGCTTACACCCACTACTTGCCGGACTGGACAATGATAATGCTTCTTTTGACCGAAGCGATCGTCCAAATAATGTGGTTATTGTTCGTGACGAGAAAGGGAATCAATTATCCGAAGAAGAAATCACTGCTTTTTTGGAAGGTAAAGATAGAAGCTTGAGCAGAAAATGGATTCCGAATCAAAGTCGTGCATCCGGGTTATTTGTATCCGACATTGCCATTGATTTAAGAAGATTATTTTGCGTTAGCCTCAATTCATTTGAGCCTGAAATGTCGGATGAAATCATAGAAAAATTAAAAGCTAATGGTTGGATTGAATCTAAGAATGTTTTCGGTCCTTGTTTGGTTGCTCCAAAAGAATTAAGAGAGAAATGGGCAGATGCTTTAGCTAAAGCCATTATCAATTGGAAAATTACTTCTAACCAATCCAGAACTTTTAGCTTGATGGATACCTTAGCCATCGCTATCGGGGATAATGCCAATCTGATTGCTGGGAGCATTCGAGCAAAATTATCGGAGGAAGATTCTGGAAAAGCACAACCCATTATTGATGAAAATCTAAATGGCATTAAAACCTATATTTCCTTACAGGCAGGTGGCTACATCCAAACCAAAGGAGAAACTGCCGATGCCATAGAAAAGGCAGAAAAGGAATTGTATGATAGAATTATGGCATTTGATTTTGAAAAACAATTGTAATCAATTTTTATAACCTATTCAATTGAGGAATCGTTGCAATATGAGTACAATCGTTGCATGCAACGATTCCACAATAATAAATGCATGCAACGATTCCACAATAATAAACATGCCTCCTAATCATGACCCTATTCAAAAATAAATACCGCATTGAATCCTTCCGATTGAAAAATTGGGATTACAGAAATCCGGGTGCCTATTTCATCACCATTTGTACCAAAAATAGAGAACATTATTTTGGTGAAATTGTGGACGGTGAAATGCAATTAAATGAAAATGGGATAATCGCTCATAATTTTTGGGCAGATATTCCCGAACATTTTGCACATGTCCGTTTGGGTGAATTTGTAGTAATGCCCAATCATGTGCATGGAATTATATTATTGGTGGATTCTGTAAAATCGTTGCAATGCAACGATTCCACAGGGCAATACAACGATTCCACAAACCAATGCAACGATTCCACAAACCAATGCAACAACCCCACAGAATCTACCAATCCTAACCAATTCATGTCTGATATTTCACCAAAACCAGGTTCGGTTTCTACCATTATTCGTTCCTACAAATCGGCATGCACCAAACAAATTCATATCGATTATCCGGAATTGGATTTCGGTTGGCAATCTAAATTTCATGATCATATCATCCGAAATCATGATGAATATATCAGGATAGAAAATTATATCATCAATAATCCTAAAAATTGGAAAGAAGACAAATTCCACAAACCATGAACATTACCGGCACCCATATCAACTACTACCGCATTTGTAAGCGAAAACTTTGGCTCTTTGCCAACGGTATCAATATGGAGCAAACCTCCGACTTGGTAGCTGATGGAAAATTAATTGAAGATGAAACTTATCTACAAAGACCGGAACGCTATGAGCAAATCGAATTGAGTGTCGATTTTGAAGGATTGAATCTCGTAGGAAAAATTGATTTCTTTGATGTGAAAAATAAAATTATCCACGAAACCAAACGAAGCAACAAAGTAGAGCAAGCCCATATCTGGCAGGTGAAATTTTATCTATGGCTGATGAAACTGAAAGGAATTGAAGCTGAAAAAGGCGTCATCGAATATCCTATTTTACGACAAAAAGAAGAAGTGATACTTACTGAAGATGATATTCTATATTTGGAAAATACCGTTCTCGAAATAAAAAAATTAAAAGAAGACGAAACCTGTCCACCGGTCATCAATGCCAAGATTTGCAAAAGCTGTAGCTATTACGAATTTTGTTATGTGAATGAATGATGGGTGATCTGGTGATGGGTGATGGGTGATGGGTGATTGAGTGATGGAGTGATCGGGTGATTGGGTGATTGGGTGATTGGGTGGAATGTAATATAAAAATCAAATAGATATCTTATGAAACAAGAAGAATTTAATGAGTTATTTCGAGCGAGAACTAAAAAACTTGCCTTAGATATTATTACAATTGTCTCCGAAATTAATTACAGTGATGCTTTGAGCATTATTAGAAAACAATTAATCCGGTCGGTTACCTCTGTTGCGGCTAATTATAGAGCAGTTTGTAGGGCAAGATCAGAAAAAGAAAAATATGCAAAACTCTGTATTGTTGTAGAAGAAGCAGACGAAACTTTATTTTGGATAGAAATGCTTATTGATGGTGGCTTTACAGCAGAAGAAAAATTATTTGAATTGAGAAATGAATCAGAAGAAATCCTCAAAGTCATGTCTTCCTACAGAAGCAAACTAAAACCCGCCAATCACTAAATCACTAAGTCACCAGATCACAGATCACCAGATCACAGATCACCAAATCACAGATCACAAGATGAAAAAATCCTATTATCTCTTCAATCCCGGCCGCATGAGCCGCAAAGACAATACCCTAAAATTTGTTCCAGTGGATGAAAACAGAACCGAAGGACAACCTAAATACAT
>NZ_REFA01000005.1 GCF_003852705.1 Amniculibacterium aquaticum | reverse complement strand
TGTTCCCATTCCGAACACAGAAGTTAAGCCCTCTAGCGCCGATGGTACTGCTAACGCGGGAGAGTAGGTCGCCGCCAGTTTTTATTAGAATCCTCGATTACGAAAGTAGTCGGGGATTTTTTTTGCTTAAAACTCTTTGGTTGATGCTTGATGGTTGATGGTTGATGGAAGTTTTTACATAATATCCTTCTTTTGGAATGTATTTGAGTAAGGAAGAAAAAATGACCGTTTGTTTGTGCTTTGATTGAAAATTGTTGGAATTATCTCTAATTCTCCATTAACTAAACACCAAACACCAAACACCAAAAACTAAAAACCAAACCTCCATCCCGACTGGAGAGTTCTGTTCCTTTGTCCTAGCCCCGATGGGAGCGGCATCCTTTTGTAAGCCTTGGGAAAGCCCAGGCACAAAAGATACAGTGGACAGCGGGTCGGTTAGTGAAGAGTGACGGATTTGTGGTGCTGCAAATGTATTGACCTAATATGTTAAAATTCAGTTAATAAAAGAATTGTTTACATATTTTATTTATTTTTGTATAAAATATTTTAGGATGAAAATTAATTTATTGATTTCTTTGTTACTTTCACAAATTTGTTTTTCGCAAGTTACTATTACCAAGGCGTTCAACGATCCTGTTGTTGGTGATGTTGTTAATAATAAAAATGTTGTAGGTACGGTGAATAATGCTGGTAGTGGGAGTGGACAAACTTTTGATAATTCTCTACTTACTGCAGGAACTCCTATTGTAACGACTTTTTCTACGCCTACAAGTGCTGAAATTACTTCGTACCCGGGAACTACAATAAAAAGTAGTGATGGTGCGACGACTTCTTTTTTTAAGCAATCGTCTTCGAAATTGGAAATAACAGCTTTGATCACAACCGAAGGGACATTGAGTTTTGCAGGGGACAATGCTACTGCAATTCAGTATCCTTTTGCATTTGGAAATAGTGTTGTTGATAACGCAAAGGGAACTTTTACATCGACTACTGCAAGTGGTTTGATAAAAGGTACGGTAACAATAACTGCAGATGCTTCTGGGACATTGATCATGAGTGGAAATACCTACAGCAATGTATTGAGAGTGAAAACGGTTCAGAATTTTAATTTGTATCAAAGTTCAGATACATTTTATACTTTTCCCATCGGTACAATAACTGGTACATCGTATCAGTACTATAATGCCTCCAGTAAGCAACCTCTATTATCTTCTATTTCTGGAAATATTTCTGTACCCATTCTATCATTTAACCAAAGTACAAACCAGGCTGTTGCGCAATCTACAGCGTTTTTAGGTACAAAAGATGTTCAGTTTGTTGAGGATTTTGTTATATATCCCAATCCGGCACAAAATTTTATTAAGTTAAAAGGGAATATTGACAATCAGCTAGAAGTGGAGATTTTTTCTATTGATGGAAAGCATCTGATGAAATCTTTGGTAAAAGATGAGCTAATTGATATATCAAATCTGACTCCAGGTACTTATATTTTGAAATTAATAGGGAAAGATGTTCAAAGAACAATAAAATTTATTAAAAAATAAAGAATTGAAGAGCGATGGTCACATCGCTTTTTTTATTACGATAAATCAAATATCAACTAATCTCTGTATCTTTGAAAATTCTTATTAAAAATGAAAGTTAAGGTCTTTCATTTTGATTGAATATGAAATAATTAAATTAATAAAATTTATGGAAATTGGAATAACTCAAACTTTAACAATAAAAGAAAAAATTGGTTCAGGATTTATTTTGGAAGATCTTGAAAATGAAAAATGTTTTATTCCGAAGATTTTTTCAGAAGAAGATTGGGATATCGATAAGGAGGTTGAAGTTTTTGTGTACCAAGATGATAATGTGCTGAAAGCAACTACAGAGATGCCTTATGCACAAGTAGGAGAGTATGCCGTGATGAAATGCTTGCAGAACCTCCCTTCCGGTGCTTTTTTGGATTGGGGTATAATCAAAGATTTATTTGTTCCATACAAGGAGCAGAAAGGTAAAATGCAAGAAGATAAGCGCTATTTGGTCTATGTATATATCGATGAAAAAACGGGATTAATTACCGGGACCAATAAGTTTAAACGAAACCCACAATACGATAATTTAGCTTTTAAAAAAGGTGATAAAGTAGATTTGATCATTGTAGGAGAAAGTGAGTTGGGTTGGAATGTAGTTATCAATAAAAAATATTTGGGACTGGTATATGCATCTGATGTTTTTAAAAAATTATATCCGTTGTCCGAAGAAGTTGGTTATATAAAAGCAATTAGGGAGGATGGGAAAATAGATGTGACGCTTCAGCCCGAAGGTTTTGAAAATATCGATGAATTTAGAAAATTGGTTTTGGACAAACTGACTGCCGAATACGGATTGTTATACCTCTCCGACAAATCGACTCCAGAAGAGATAAAACAAGAGCTGGGTATGAGTAAAAAGAACTTTAAAAAAGCCATTGGAGGCCTGTACAAAGATAATATGATCGACATATTAGAAGATAAAATACGATTGAGATAACCGAAGAATGAGCAATTTTTATTGCTCATTTTTTACGAGTAACACCCAATCATCATCTAAATATCGATAACCAATATCGTATAAAAACCGATATTCGGCTCCATTTTTATAGGTTTTTATATGGGTGATGAATTCAAAATTAAAACCCAAAGTTCTCAGTTTACCCATGGTGGTTTTGTGTTTACCATCAACAAAATTTATAGAAGATAAAATTCTATAATTATTTCTGAGTTTATTGTGTATGGACCGCATCAGGTTGGTGTGGTCGCTGTTGAGTTTGTTGTTGTACGAGTTTCTACACGAGTCGTTACAGAATTTTTTATCACTTCGGCCAATAATTAATTCACCACATTCTAGGCAATTCATATTTTGTATTTTATTCAAATTTAATGAATTACCGATTACAAAAGACAAAAAAAATACTTTGGTCTCCCAAAGTATTTCTTTTTATTTTTTCAAAGCATCTCGAATCTCCATCAGTAACTGATCTGTAGATGAAGGTTCTGCTACGACTTCTTCCACTGCTTTCTCTTTCTTCATTTTGTTGATGGCTTTTACCATCATAAAAACAACCAATGCAAGTAGGAAAAAATTAATGGCTACTGTAATAAAGTTACCATACGCAAAGATCGCCGCATTGGGAGCCAATTCCTTGGCTTTTGCAAGATTAGCACCTGCTGGGATAAGGTCGGCTCCTTCGCCCATGGCAAAGTAGATACTACTGAAATCAGGTTTCCCAACAATTGCTGCTACTATTGGCAAAATAATATCATCGATCATACTGGTAACAATCTTACCAAAAGCCCCACCAATAATCACCCCAACGGCAAGATCAAAGGCATTTCCTTTTACTGCAAATTCTTTAAATTCTTGTACAATTCCCATAATTTGAATTTTTAATGTTTATTTAAACAAATATATAGATAATTTTATTTTTTTGAAATTTAACACAAAAAAAAACACCTTTAGTTGTCCTAAAAGTGTTTGTATTTAAGAGAAAGAATGCATTACAAAGATTTTTAATCCATTTTAGAATTTTCTTCTTCGGTAATCGTTCTATTTTTTGAAGTCAGCATGATGATGAAACCGGCAATCATAAACGGTATGGACAGGATTTGTCCGGTATTAAGCCCAGCAAAAGTAATGAATTCATCGCCTTGTGGTTCTTTTAAAAATTCGACAAAGAAACGAATTGCCCAAAGGATGATGAAGAACAAACCAAACAACCAACCTTGCTCGTACTTTTTATTGGTTTTACGATACAAGAACCATAAAAGCAAGAACAATGCAAAGTATCCAAAAGCCTCAAACAGCTGTGTCGGATATCTTGGGACAATTTCGCCGTATTCTGTACTTTGTTGTGGGAAAAGTATTGCAAAAGGAGAATTTCCTGCAGGTTTCCCGATGATTTCTGAATTGAAAAAGTTACCAATGCGTACAAAAGCACCACCCAAAGCTACTACAATTCCCAATCGGTCATAAACCCAGAAAGGACTTTTCTTTATAATTTTATAAGAATAGTATAGCGTTGTAAAGATGATGGCAATGGTTGCTCCGTGACTTGCTAAACCAGAAAATCCTGTGAATTTGAATTCGGGTTGGGTTTGTATGGGTAAGAAAACCGACCAAAAGTCTTGTTGGAAAAGCTCGGGTTGGTAAAAGATGACATGTCCCAATCGCGCTCCCAAGATGGTGCCTACCAAGGTCCAGGTAAACAAAGGTTCCAAATATTTTTGGTTAACTTGGTCTATTTTGAAAATTTTGGTCATCAGCATATAGCCCAATCCAAAAGCCAAAACAAACATAAGACTGTAGTAATGCAAGGTAAAGGGGCCTAGCTCTATACCTTTGGACGGATTCCAAGTGATGTATAATAAGTTGAATAGCATATTATTAGATTAATTATTTGTTAATGTTTACATTTTGGTGGGACAGGATCATAACCACTACCACCCCAAGGATGGCATCGCATAATTCTTTTAATTCCCAAGTACAACCCCTTAAAAATCCCATGCGTTTGCAAAGCTTCTACCATGTAATGAGAGCAAGTAGGTTCGTACCTGCAATTTTTAGGAAGTAAAGGTGAAATAAACCATTGGTAAAACCGAATAAGGATCACCAAAGGAAGAGAAATTATTTTATTAATGGTCGTTTTCAAATCTTTGCAAATGTAAAATATTATCTTTAGATTTGAAATCAAATGACAGAAAATGATTAAAGTAGCGTATAAAATCAGACGAATAATTTGGAACTTTATTTATGGTGGACTTCTAGTAATAATTAAAGTCTATGATTTTTTATATGAAGAAAGTATTCGTTGGACAGGCTTTTTTCTATTGGCTGTTGGAATTTTATGTATTGCCAATGCTTTTTACGAGTATTTCACAAAATATTTTGAATACAACGAAAATGAAATTTCAACCCTTGGTTTTTTCAAAAAGAAAATCAAATTTTCTGATTTAATAGAAATAAAATACTTTGGAGGCGAGTACTTTTTCAAAACTTTAGATGCAACGATAGTGATTGAAAAATCCAGAATACCAGAAAGCCAACTCTTGGATTTTAAAAAAGTATATGGCCAAGTTGAAAATCAATTTGTAAATAGACCAAAAACCGTATGAAAACCATTTTTTCATATTCCAAAAAGTATTTTTTATTCAATTCAGTTTTTTTTATAAACATGATTATTTTTTCTGTATTAAATTATATATGGGGAAATAATTTTAATTCACTTTTATTTGGACTGGCATCTCTGTTTTTTATACTTATTATGTACCTGTCTTATTCACAAAAGTATGTAGAATTTACCGATGATTATATCCAAGTAAAACTCTTTAACCAGAAAAAATATTACTTCAAGGATTTAACAAAAATTGAACATAAAAATCAATCGTATCTTTTTTCATTTATGAACAAAACGATTGAAGTTAAAAAACAATACATTAAGAACGAAGAACAAGAAGTATTTTTTCAGCAATTTAGTATGTGCAAGGAAAGGTTTACTAACAATCAATTTAAAACGGGCTCTTAGAGCCTGTTTAAATTTTATATCTAGATTTTTTGTATAGATATTTAGATGGATTTTGGATTTTAAAATTGAAGTTTTAGCGGGCTAAAACAAAAATATAAAATGCAAAATACGCTAAATAGAATACAAAAAAGCAGATAAGAAAGATTAGAAATAGCCGAATTATTATTTCGGTAAAATTTTAAACGGGCTCTTAATATTTATTTTAAAAAATAACTTCATAATTTTGCATTCAGCATAATTGTATCCATGAATATTCCACTTGCAGAAAGACTTAGACCCCAAAATCTCAATGAAGTTTTGGGACAGGAACACCTAACAGGAGACCAAGGTCCTATCCGAAGGATGCTGAATAACGATACCCTAAATTCTTTAATCTTTTGGGGGCCTCCCGGTACCGGCAAAACCACTTTGGCAGAGATCCTTTCGCAAAAATCGGGTAGAAAGTTTTACAAATTATCCGCTGTTTCTTCCGGAGTGAAAGAGGTGAGGGAAGTGATTGACGAGGCCAAAAAGCAAAATCTTTTTTCCGGAAAATCGCCCATTCTGTTTATTGATGAAATCCATCGTTTCAATAAATCTCAGCAAGATTCCTTGCTGCACGCTGTGGAAAAAGGTTGGATTGTTCTCATAGGTGCTACTACCGAAAATCCGAGCTTCGAGGTGGTGTCGGCATTGCTTTCCAGAAGTCAGATCTATGTTTTAAAGTCTTTGAGTTACGAAAAATTAGAAGAACTAATTGCTACGGCTCTGTATCGTTATAATACCGATGAGAACACCGATTTTGAAATTGAAGAACACGAAGCATTCATACAATATTCCGGAGGTGATGCTCGGAAGCTTATTAATTCTGTAGAATTGGTATTGAACCAGTTTAAGAATACCCAAATTCGTGCAATTTCCAACAACCATGTTTTGTCCGTTCTACAAGAGGCCATGTCCGTGTACGATAAAAATGGAGAACAACATTACGATATCATTTCGGCTTTTATTAAATCCATCAGAGGCAGCGATCCCAATGCTGCGGTATATTGGTTGGCGAGGATGATTGATGGCGGCGAAGATGTGAAATTTATTGCCAGAAGACTACTGATTTTGGCAGCAGAAGATATTGGTTTGGCAAATCCCAATGCGCTCATGATGGCCCAATCTTGTTTTCAGGCTGTTAATGTAATTGGCAATCCTGAATCCAGAATTATCCTCAGCGAGACTGCTGTGTATTTGGCTGTTTCGCCCAAATCCAATTCGGCTTATTTGGCCATTGATGATGCTTTGGCTATGGTGAAAAGAACGGGGAACTTACCCGTACCACTACATCTTAGAAATGCACCCACCAAATTGATGAAAGATTTGGATTATGGTAAAAATTATCAATATGCACATGCCCACGAAGGTAATTTTGTAGAACAAGAGTTTTTGCCAGACGAGTTGAAAGGAAGTGTTTTTTATTCTCCTGGAAATAATTCGACAGAAAAAAAAATTAAAGAATCGATAGAAAAAAAATGGAAAAACAAGTACTCTAAAGAATAAAAAGTGCTATTTTATTGATATTTAGTTTGTTTTATGCTATTTATTAGGAATTTGAATCAATAAATAATTATTAATCACAAATGTTAAATTTTTAATAAATATTTTTAATGGTATAAAAATTGAAAGCAAGACAATAAAGTGTTGTTTACTTCGTTTACAAGCTTAAAGTTAACGAATGAAGCGGATCTTTATTATTTTTTAATTTTTAATACAGGATATGAATAAAGTGATTCGAATGATGGTGTTGGGACTTGTAGTTTTTTCAACCCATGAAATGAGTGCTCAGAGACATCACAGGCACGATGACGACAGAGAGTACAGAAGATATGATCGTGATGATGACCACGATGATGATAGACATTATCGTAAAAGTCATTATAAATATAAAAAGCAGAAACATCATCACCATAGAAAGCACAGGTGGGCCAGTTCTCATCAATATCAGTACAACAATCATGTGTACTTCCCAGATTATCAAATGTTTTATGATCCCTACAGAGATGGTTATGTATGTCAGTCGAGAGGGAGATGGGTGTTTTCAAAATCCGTTCCTTCGGCATACCTTCGTGTAGATTTTGGTCGAGCAAGAATGGTAATGGTTGACGATGTGCCGTTGGATAGACATCCGGAAAGGCATTATCGTGTTTATGAACAACGATACCCGAGAAATCCAAAAGTCAACCTGAATATTTCGTTTTAAATAAAAAAAGTCGTGATGTCAATAAAGAAATCACGACTTTTATTTTGTATTATAAGTTCTTAGTTTGCAATAGCGTGCATGGTATGCTTTGTAGTCCAGATGTTCAAAACTTCCTGTCCATCGGTTTTCCCTACTTTCATTTCAACCAAGACATCGCCAATAACATTTAAGGAGGTGTCGGAAATCTTGTTCCCATCAAAATATACAGGATTGTTTTTTGCTAATCCATGTTGTTCGTTTAATGTAGAAAGAGCAATTCTATCGTAGTAATTTTCTTTTGCCTCAGCAATTATCATTGGAAATCTCAATCCAGTAACAGATTTCAAAGATTGTGGAACTTGGTTGGCAGAAAGAATGGGTCGTATAAATTTTGTATTTTTCTTCATTCTTTCCAAAAAATCTTGACTGGCCAAATTTCCATTTACCATGACCAAAGTTGTAGGATTGGTGGTCGTACCAGGAGTAGCTACACTCATTGGTTTTTTTTGAGCCGTTGCAAAAGTAGCAACACCGATCAGTAAGGAGAAGAGTATTTTTTTCATATTAATTTTATTGTCGATTTTATTGTACCAAATATAGATAAAATCCTAAATTTGGGCAAAAATTTTATTTGATGTTTTTATTAAACATCATTTTGATCAATATAAACGATAAATAATTATTAAAAAATCATAATGAAAAACATTACAGTTATAGGCGCAGGAACCATGGGGAATGGGATTGCACATACTTTTGCACAAGCAGGATTTTTAGTGAATTTGGCAGACATCTCGCAAGATGCTTTGGATAGAGGCATCAAAACCATCACTAACAACTTGGACAGAATTATTGCTAAAGGCAACCTTACCGAAGACCAAAAAAATGCAACTTTGGGTAACATCACTACTTTTACCAGCATTTCAGAAGCAGTGAAATCTGCTGATTTAATCGTAGAAGCGGCTACCGAAAACCAAGATTTGAAATTGAAAATCTTCCAACAAATGGACGAATTTTCTCCTGAAAATTGCATCTTGGCGACCAATACTTCATCCATCTCCATTACCAAAATTGCTGCGGCTACCAAAAGACCAGAAAAAGTAATCGGTATGCACTTTATGAATCCGGTGCCGATTATGAAATTGGTAGAAATCATCAAAGGCTATTCTACTTCTAAAGAAACTTTTGATGCCATATTCGAAATGTCGAAAACTTTAGGAAAAGTTCCGGTAGAAGTAAACGATTATCCAGGTTTTGTGGCCAACAGAATCCTAATGCCGATGATTAACGAAGCCATAGAAACCCTTTACAATGGAGTTGCCGGCGTGGAAGAAATAGATACCGTAATGAAATTGGGAATGGCACACCCAATGGGACCATTGCAATTGGCAGACTTCATCGGGTTAGATGTTTGTTTGGCGATCCTGAATGTAATGTACGACGGATTCAAAAATCCTAAATACGCTCCTAATCCATTGTTGGTGAACATGGTAATGGCCGGTAAACTAGGTGTGAAATCTGGCGAAGGTTTCTACGATTATTCCGAATCTAAAAAAGCAGAAAAAGTAGCAAAAATGTTTGCAAAATAATTCTGAAAATATTCAGTATTTTTAGGCCTTCAAGTTTTACAAAAGCTTGAAGGTTTTTTTATGAAATTAAGCAACAGAAAGAAGGAAAAATTTTTGCAAATCGGAATTATAATGATCTCGTTATTGATGATTGTACTTCGATTTCTATTGAACGAAAAAGGCAGAGTAACACCGGATTCCATCCGACTGATGCGTACAGCAAATGTTTTCCCCACCATTGACAATACGACAACTCCTTTGGGTTATCCTTTGAGTTTGAAATTTTTCACATTTTTGGGTTTTGATGAGTTTTGGGCTTCCAAAATGCTGGGTATTTTGGCCTATGTATTTATGGTAGGTTTTGCATGGAAGAAGAAGTTTTATTTTAAAGAAACGGTAGTTCTGGGCGCTTTGTTTTCCTATGTATCTATTTTTTCATTCAGCCTTACCGAACCTTTAATTTTGCCCGTCGTATTGGTGTTTTTATACCTCAGTAGAAACATCATCATTGGGAAATATACTCAAATCTTATCCATCGTTTTGTTGAGTGCGGTATTGATTTTATTGTACAACATCCGTTACAGTGCTTTGTTTTTTATGGGCACTTGTTTCTTATTCGGGTTGATGGGTTGGAAGAAAAGCTACGGAAAATCATTTTTATATTCCTCGCTTATCGGTTTTGCATTTGTTGTTTTGTACAAATTTTTATTTGTCGATTATTTTAACGAAAATTATGTCAATCAGTTTCTGGAAATGGGATTGCACCCCACCTCAAAACTCTTGGTCGAATTGTATCAAGGACTGTCTACCAGTTTCAATCCTTTTGTACACATTGCCAATCCTGCCGGTGGTGTGATCAACTATGGCATTTATGGTGTTGGAACGCTCACCATTGGGGTGATGATGGTATTATTCATAAAAAATCCATTGTCCGAAACCGAAAAATTCATGATTTTTACAGGGATAATTGGTGTTTTATGTTCATTTTTTATTCAGTTTTTTTACTCGGTTGATCCTTTGGATTATCGATTGCTTTCTCCATTTATCTTACCGATTTGGTTGGTATTTTTCAGAAAACTATATGCAGTTTTCGGAAAATGGATGTACGCAGTTGCGGTTCTGAGTTTGGTTACGGGCTTTGCGTTCACTTGGCTTTCCAAGGGGAATTATTTAGAAAATAGAAAAACAATTTCTGAATTTTTAAATCGAGAACATCTGAGCGATAAGAAAATAATTTTCTATGCCAATCCCAAAGAAAATATTCCGGAACAGATACAAGTTGCAGAGTTGATATCAACGGTTAATCCTAGAGTTTACATCAGTCATCAGGCCAAAGATACCTTAAAAAAAGAGGTGCTAACAGCCTATAAAGTTCAGACCAAGATAAAAATCAATAAGAACAAATTTCAATAAATTTACTATCTTTGAAGCATTAAATTTTATAACATGAAACTACCTAAATTTTTATTGGCAGACAATTCAGAATTTCCTGAAGATTTATTCGTTGTTCATACCGAGTATCCAAGATTTATCTTGAATGTAGAGGAAGAAGAAGTAGAATGGTTAGATGATTTGGAAGGTGATGATGAAGAAACCATGGCTGATGAAGCAACTAAAGTTGTAGAAAAAGCATTCCTTTGGTGTGAGGATGAACTGGCTAAGTATGACGAAGAAGAAGACGAAGCATAAGAAAAATGGAACTCAAACAGAGTTCCATTTTTTTTGACTTATTTAGAGCTTTTGTTAAATTTTAACAACAACAAATTGTCTTTGTACAATTCTAAAGTTTCGCCTTTTACGACATAGCGATTGGCTTGACCCAAAAGTTTTAGATAATTGGCTTCCGAATTCATGTTGGGACATGCCATTCGGGTCGATCCAATTCCTTTGGTTTCTAAACTTCCATTTTGTGCATTGATCACAACGCTGCCAAAATAATTGTTGCAGCCCGCATTTCCACTTATTTTCTCAGTTTCAAATACCAAAGTTGGGGTGTTTCCTTTCACTTGTTCCGAAAATATCCAATGGGTGTTCGATAGCGACGGTTGGGCGCTAGAACTACTGCTTTTGGATGCTGTATTTGTTGTGGTACAAGCCACCATGGTGATGGCTAAAGTAAGACCTAAAATTATTTTTTTCATAAGAGTATAAGTTTGGTTTTATCTTAACTCAGCAGCTAGATTTTTTTCAAAAGATTTAATTAACCCATTCATCACTGTTGTGATTTCTTTGTCTTCCAAAGTCTTTTCTTCATTCAACAATTCAAAACTCAATGCATAGGATTTTTTACCTTCAGGCAAGTTTTTACCTTCATAAACATCAAAAAGATTAACATTCTTCAAGAATTTTGAAGGTGATTTTTTTGCAACTTGATACAATTCTGCATAGCTGATGTTTTTATCAACTAACAAGGCCAGATCTCTTCTTATGGTGTTGAATTTAGGAATGTCTACAAACTTGAATGTTTCAGCAGGTCGGACGGATTGTACGGTTTGCAACTCTATTTCTGCATAGAAACAGTCTTGATCTACATCATAATCTTTTAATAATTCTGGAGCAACTTTTCCTAATCGTGCAACGGTTTTTCCTTCATGATTTATTTCCAAACCTTCAGAAAAACGAGCATCTTCCAATGGTTTTTCAGTATATTCAATATTCAATTTATCCAATAATACTTTTACATAGGCTTTCATGTAATAGAAATTGGTAGCGGATTTTGGCTGCATCCAGTTTTCTGCTTTTTCCCTTCCGGTAACCAATAAGGCCAATTGTTTTCTTTCTTCGTACTTCTCGAATTTATGGTAGATTTTACCCAATTCAAAGAATTTTAAATCGGCATTTTTTCTGTTGATGTTGTAGGCCGCATTCTCTAAAAGTCCATCCAAAAGGGATTTTCTCATGAAAGCCAAATCGTTACTCAACGGATTGAGCAATTTTACAGCATGGGTTTCGTCTTTCAGACCTCTCAAAGAGTTGTTCATCACTTCGTTGAATCCGTTGCTTTGTAAAGTTCTTGCCCAAGAGTTTTCCAAAGCATCTTGATCGTTGAAACTCAATTTTACAGGGGTAAATGTCAACTTTTGTGGATTATCAATTTTGTTGTAACCGTAGATTCTCAAGACTTCTTCAATCACATCTATCTCACGGGTTACATCGGCTCTGTATGGAGGGACGGAAATTTCAAAACCATTTTGGATTTCGTTCAACACATTTATTTCTAGAGATTTAAGGATTTCTCTAATTTTTTCTTTATGAATTTTAGTTCCTAAAATTTGTTCAATTTTTGAAAATCTCAAGATGATGTAATGATCCTCAATCTGATGTGGGTAATGTTCTAAAATTTGCCCGGCCAAAGTACCTCCGGCAATTTCTTCGATCATTTTTATGGCATGTGTTAATGCCAAGCGGGTCATGTTGGGATCTACACCTCTTTCGAAACGGAAAGAGGCATCGGTATTCAACCCGTGATGTTTTGCTCCTTTTCTAATGGCTACAGGATTGAAATATGCGGATTCCAAGAAAATGGTTTTGGTGTTTTCGCTAACACCAGAATGCTCACCACCAAAGACTCCTGCGATACACATTGGGGTATTGCTTCCATCTTTAATCATAATTTCGTGGCCGTTCAAGTTTCTTTCAACACCATCTAAAGTTTTAAATTTTGTCCCTTGATTGTTGGTGCCAACAATAACTTTTTTTCCTTCTATTTTATCTGCATCAAAGGCGTGTAAAGGCTGGCCTAGACCGTGCAGAATGTAGTTGGTGATATCAACAATATTATTGATAGGGCCTAGTCCAATGGCTTTCAATCTGTTTTTCAGCCAATCTGGAGAGTCTTTAACTTCTACATTTTCAATGACAGCTCCCAAATATCTTGGGCAAAGATCGCTATCTTCAACCACCAATTCAAATGGATGTTGATTGTTGATTTCTACGGGTAAAGCTTGTATTTTTTCAAATGAAGAAGGGATGTCGTTGGAAACCAAAAAGGCATTCAGGTCTCTGGCAACACCGTAATGGGACATGGCATCCGTTCTGTTTGGGGTTAGTCCAATCTCATAAATTTCATCATTTACAAGATCAAAATATTTTGAAAATTTTTCTCCAACTTGGTATTTGTTTTCATCCAAAACCATGATGCCACCATGGTCTTCGCTCAGACCCAATTCGTCTTCGGCACAAATCATTCCTTGGGACTGTTCGCCACGGATTTTGGCTTCTTTAATTTCAAAAAAAGAACCGTCTTTTGCATAGATTTTTGTTCCAACAGTAGCCACAGGAACCACTTGTCCAGCCGCAACATTGGGAGCACCACAAACGATATTTACCACTTTGTCATTGCCAAGGTTTACCGTTGTTAGGCTTAGTTTATCCGCATTCGGGTGTTTTTCACAAGTTAAAACTTTGCCCACCACAATGCCTTCAAGAGAGCCTTTTATGCTTTCGAATTTGTCTATTCCTTCTACTTCCAGACCAATATCGGTAAGGTAATCCCCAATTTTATCAGATTTTAAATCGATTTGAATATAGTCTTTTAGCCAATTGTTAGATATTTTCATAATATAAACGGAATATGCTTTGTTTCAATAAATTAATCTTCTTGTAAGTCTAAACTTTTAAGAGTGCAAATATCGTGATTTTAGTTAAGAAATCACGGTTTTTATCTGTATAAAATCGGAGTTTTAGGTGTTTTACTCATAAAAAAAGAGACTCGATGTTGGGTCGAATCTCTTTAGAATTATCTTGTGGATGGTTTACATTCCGATTACCGGCATGGACAGCATCAATAGATTTTCATTTTCTTCCAAACCATCAATAGGTTCTAGGATTCCTGGACGATTGGGTTGTGACATTTTCAGCATAACATCATCCGAATTTAAAACCGAAAGCATTTCGGATAAAAATTTAGAGCTAAAGCCAATGTTGATGTCTTCTCCGTTATAGGTACAAGGGATTTGCATATCCGCTTTGTTTGCAAATTCGGTATCTTCGGCATGCAAATGCAATAAATTGCCAGAAAGTCTGAATCGAATTTGATTGGTCGATTTGTTGGACATGATGGAGGCCCTCTTGATGGAGTTAAGCAGCAACGATCTGTTTACCGTTAATACATTTGGATTTTCTTTAGGAATAACTGCGGAGTAGTTCGGGTATTTTCCGTCGATCAATCGACAGATCCAGATGTGGTTTCCAAATACAAATTTGGACATGTTGTCGCTAAATTCTATCGTAACATCCTCAGTTGCGTTCGCAAGGATGTTTTTGAAAATCGAAAGTGGTTTTTTAGGCATGATGAACTCCATAGGTTCTGCAACCAGGTCGGTTCTTTTGTACACCACCAAACGATGCGAGTCGGTTGCTACAAAATTGGTTTCGTTTTCGTTAAATTGGAAAAGAACACCCGTCATTACCGGACGCAAAGAATCATTGGAGGTCGCGAATAGAGTATTGGCCAAAGCTTCTGACAATACAGATGATGGAATGACAACCGACTGTGCCGCGTCAAATTCAGGAAGCTCAGGATAATCTTCAGCACGATCCAAGGCTACAAAGAAATTGTCTTTTTCGTCCAAAATCTCTAAAACTTGACCGTTACCTTCTTCATTGTTTTTAACAGAGAAAGTAAGAGGTTGTTCGCCATAAGTTTTGATGAAATCTTGGAAAATTTTTGCAGGAACAGCAATGGATCCTTTTTCATCGGACTTTACTTCAATAGAGGTAATCAAGGTTGTTTCTCCATCAGAAGCGGTGATTTGTAAATTATTTTCTTCTAAAACGAAAAGATAATTCTCTAAGATCGGACGGCTTTGTGAAACAGAAATAACGCCACTTACGGTTTGCAATGCTTTTTGCAATTCTCCACTCGAAACAATGAATTTCATTTGCTATAATTATTATTTCTACAAATATAAGGAATTGAACTTAATCTTGTTGCAGTTTCATTTGTTTTTTATAGCTGATTTATAATCTTTTTATCCACAATCATCAATTAAAATTTTTGTCAAATTTCGAAATGAAGATATCTTTGTTCAAATTATTTTAGCATGAAATCAAAACCTCCTTTTAATAAAAGTATCCTTTTTGCTTGGAAAGGATTGGTGAATGTGGTAAAAAATGAGAGGAATTTTAGGATAGAACTGTTCGCGCTATTCATCAATATTGTATTGATTTTTTTGTTAAAACTGAACCGAACTGATGCATGTCTGATTTTAATCTGCAGTTTTATGGTTCTTGCTGCTGAAATGCTGAATACTGCGGTTGAAAAACTTTGTGATTTCCTACATCCAACTTTCCATCCCAAAATAGGGTTGATAAAAGATATTTCAGCTGGTGCCGTGTTTTTGTTGGCTATACTTTCTGTGGTGGTCGGTGTATTGGTGTATTTACCGTATGTGGAAATTTTGTTTCTTTTTTAATATCTCGGACTTGCGCCCCGACTTGAGTGGAGCTCTTTTTGTGGAGCTTTGGCGGAACAAAAAAGCGGGAACGGAAGGCGGTTAAAGGCGCCCAAAATAAAAATTCAGTCAAAAAAAATCAGGGCTTCACATTGTGTGAAACCCTGATTGCGTGTTGTATCTTTATTAAGGATTAAATCCCATCCACAATAGCATTCAAAGTAGCTGAAGGACGCATAGCTGCAAAAGTTTTTGCCTCAACAGGTTTGTAATATCCACCAATGTCTTGTGCTTTTCCTTGGGAAGCGATCAATTCTTCGTTGATTTTTGTTTCGTTCGCCTTCATGGCTTCTGCAATTGGAGCGAATTTAGCCGCCAAATCAGCATCTTTGGTTTGGTTGGCCAAAGCTTCTGCCCAATACATTGCCAAATAGAAGTGAGAACCTCTGTTGTCGATGGTTCCTAATTTTCTACCAGGAGATTTGTCGGTATCCAAGAATTTGTCGTTTGCCTCATCCAAAGCATCGGCCAAAACTTGGGCTTTTGCGTTGCCTTGAGTCTGAGAAACATGCTCCAGAGAAGCTTGTAACGCCAAGAATTCTCCTAGAGAATCCCAACGCAAATAGCCTTCCTCAATAAATTGTTCGATGTGTTTCGGTGCAGAACCTCCCGCTCCGGTTTCGAACAATCCACCGCCGTTCATCAATGGAACGATGGATAACATTTTTGCAGAAGTCCCCAATTCCAAAATTGGGAAAAGGTCGGTGTTGTAATCTCTAAGAACATTTCCGGTTACCGAAATGGTATCCAATCCTTGACGGATTCTTTCGATGGAAAATTTACAAGCATCGGTTGGGTTCATAATTCTGATGTCCAAACCTGTCGTGTCAAATTCAGGTAAATAAAGATTTACTTTTTTGATGATTTCTCTGTCGTGGGCACGGTTTTCGTCCAACCAGAAAACAGCAGGAGTTGCAGAAAGTCTGGCTCTTGTTACCGCCAATTTTACCCAATCTTTGATAGGAGCGTCTTTGGTTTGGCACATTCTGAAGATGTCGCCTTCCTCAACGGCTTGTTCCATAAAGATATTTCCTTCGGCATTCACCACACGGATGGTACCTTCAGCAGAAGCTTGGAAAGTTTTGTCGTGAGAACCGTATTCTTCGGCTTTTTGAGCCATCAAACCAACATTCGGTACAGATCCCATGGTGGTTGGGTCGTAAGCTCCATTCTTTTTACAATCTTCGATTACTGCGGTGTAAATTCCGGCATAACATCTGTCCGGGATGATGGCGAAAGTATCTTGTTGTTTACCTTCTTTGTTCCACATTTGTCCGGAAGTACGGATCATGGCAGGCATAGATGCATCTACAATCACATCGGACGGAACATGTAGGTTGGTAATTCCTTTGTCAGAATTTACCATGGCAATAGCCGGACCGTCTGCAATGGCAGCATCGATAGCCGCTTTTACTTCAGCTTCTTGAGTATGTCCAGCGATTTTTGCGTACAATTCTCCCAAACCGTTGTTCGGATTTACAGATAATTCTTTGAATAGATCAGCATATTTTGCGAAAACATCTTCAAAATAAACAGAAACGATTGCTCCGAAAATGATAGGGTCAGAAACCTTCATCATCGTTGCTTTCAGGTGAGCAGAGAACAATACGCCGGCTTCTTTGGCTTCTTGTTTTGTCTTTTTGGTGAATGCTTTCAAAGCAGCCAAATTCATTACAGAAGAGTCGATGATTTCTCCGACTTTTAGTGGAGCCAATCCTTTCAATTCCGTTACAGCACCGTCTTTTGCTACAAATTCAATTTTGAATTGAGAAGCATCAGCAACCGTTACCGATTTTTCTGTTCCGTAGAAGTCACCGCTTTCCATGTGAGCCACTTTGGTTTTAGAATCTGCAGACCAAGCACCCATAGAATGTGGGTGTTTTTTAGCATAATTTTTCACCGCTTTTGGAGCTCTTCTGTCGGAATTTCCTTCTCTCAAAACAGGATTTACGGCAGAACCTAAGACTTTAGCATATTTTGCTTTAATTTCTTTTTCGGCATCATTTTGAGGATCTGCAGGATAGTTGGGTACAGCATAACCTTTGGTTTGTAATTCTGCAATGGTTTCTGCCAATTGCGGAATAGAAGCAGAAATATTCGGTAATTTGATGATGTTTGCTTCTGGAGTGGTTGCCAAAGCACCAAGCTCTGCAAGAGCATCTTCAATTTTTTGATCGTCTTTTAAGAATTCCGGGAAGTTAGCTAAAACTCTTCCCGAAAGGGAGATGTCAGAAAGTTCGATTTCGATATCGGCCGTTTTGGTAAAGGCCTCAACGATAGGTAAGAAAGAGTGGGTTGCCAACATGGGCGCTTCATCGGTAAGCGTGTAATGAATTTTTGATTTTGACATTTCTATTGTTTAATTTTTATTCAAATTTTAAGAAGCACAAATTTAATGAAATTTTCATTTTAAAGTGAAGTTTTAAATTGAGTTTTAACAAAATGTATTTAAACATGTTGAAAAAATCAAAAATCAAGTTGGAGAGCTGTTTTTAATTGGTTGGAGTCTTTTTCCGACTTTTTTGTCTTATTGAATTTCACTATTTTCTTTATTTTAAAATCAAATCAATGGTTGGTAATTTCACACTTATTATTTCGTAATTTAGACCCAATAAAAATAAAAAGAACATGTCAAAAATTACATTACACGGAAACGAGATCAATACAGTAGGTGTATTGCCTTCAGCAGGAAGTTTGTTGAAAGATTTTAAACTGATTAATAGCGAGTTGGGAGAGAAGCAATTGTCGGATTTTGCCGGGAAGAAAAAAGTTTTTAATATTTTCCCAAGCATTGATACAGGAGTTTGTGCTGCATCTACACGAAAGTTTAACGAAGAAGCAGCATCTTTAGAGAATACGGTCGTAATCAATGTTTCAAGAGATTTACCATTTGCTCTTGGTCGCTTTTGTGCAGCTGAAGGCATTAATAATGTAGAAACGCTTTCGGATTTTAGAGGTTCTTTTGGTGAAGATAATGGACTGACCATAGCCGATTCGCCGTTGCAAGGTTTGTTGAGCCGAGCGGTAATTGTAGCCGATGAAAATGGAAAAGTAATCTATACGGAGCAGGTGCCAGAGATTGCGCAAGAACCCAATTATACCGCAGCGATTGATGCGTTGAAGTAATTTTTTTGGTTTTGAAGAAAAGTGAAATGTCCATCGAAAAATTTGATGGACATTTTTTTTATTTCTGGACAAAAATCATTCTGTCGTTACCGGAGATGTCTTTGATGAGTTCTTTGGTGTCGAAGTTTTTAAAAATATCTAAAGTTTCGGGACCTAAAATTTGGTTGATTTCAAGGAAAATCATGCCTTCAGGGTTTAATTTTTCAAGGGCATCTTGTGCAATTTTTTTATAAAAAATTAAAGGGTCAGAGGTGGGAGAGAAGAGTGCCATGTTGGGTTCAAAATTTTTAACCTCATCATCAATCTGATGATACTCGTCTTTTCCTATGTACGGTGGATTAGAAATGATGATGTCCCAACGGTCTTGCAAGTCTGCTTTTAGATAATTTTGATGGATAAAACTGATATCAACTTTATGAAAATTAGAATTTTTTTTAGCCATTTCTAAAGCTTTTTCAGAAAAATCCAATGCGGTAATCTGAGCATTCTGAAAATGTTTTTTAAGAACAATAGGGATAATCCCTGACCCTGTACCGATGTCTAAAATACGAATGTTTTTTTTGTTCCAATTTTTTATTTTAGAAATGGCCAACTCCAAAAGTTCTTCGGTTTCTGGTCTTGGGATCAGGACATGTTCATCCACATAAAATTTTAAACCAAAAAATTCTGTGCAACCCAAAATTTGTTGAAAAGGTTTTCCTGTTTTTAATTCGGCGATGGCCTTTTCGAAAAAAGATGTGTTTTCTGAATTAATTTTAAGATCGGATTGAGATCGTATTTGGAATCTTTCCAAAGACAAACATTCTTGAACGAAAATAACGAAAAGCTCGATACACTCTTCTCTGGTGTACTTGTTTTGCAATTCGGATTCGAATTTTTCTTGAAGCTGTTTTAAGTTCATTATCGTACAAATACCAATTTGTTGTTGGAAGATTTTTCTTCGTCAATTTTGTACCCTTCAAGGTTGAAGGCTTTCACATCGTTCAGCGATTTGGCCTCTGTTTCAGCACAAAAACGAGCGACCAAACCTCGGGCATGTTTGGTGTACACAACTACGGTTTTTGGTTTGCCACTTTTAAGTTCGTAAAAATCAAAATCTACCCACTGGGCGTTTATGTTTTTTTTATCCACAACTTTAGAGTATTCATTGCTGGCGAGATTGAGCAGAAGATCGTTTTTCTTAAATTCAGAATTAAGTTGTGCCGTAACTTTTTCTTTCCAAAACGCGTATAGATTTTTGTATTGGTCAAATTCGAATTTTCTGCCCATCTCCAAACGGTAAAGCATCACTTTGTCTGAAGGTTTTAGAAGTCCGTATAGGCCGGAAAGAATTCTGTGATTTTTTTGTAGATAGTGCAGGGAATTATCGTTCAACGATTTGGCATTCAAGCCTCTATATACTTCTCCGGTAAATGCAAAAATGGCAGGACAAGATTCGTTTTTTTTAGGATTGTTGTTCCAAATTTGGTTTCTGTGCCAGTTTTCGTCGGCCAATTTAGGTGATATTTCCATCAGTTCCGAAAGAAATTGTGGTGTTTTTTCTTTCAGATGGCTTTGGATTTCGGATGCTTCTTCAATAAATCTGGGCACCGAAGGTTTTAACACGGTTGAGGTATAGTCCAACTGCATGAGTTTTGCAGGGGAAGTAATAATTTTCATTAAAAAAATAAAGTGGTTTTATAATATTCCTTTTCCTTCGCGGATGACTTCCGGTGAGCCGGAGCAAAGATCAACAATGGTTGAGGCATGGTTATCTCCATATCCCGAGTCAATGACAATATCTACCAAATGATCGTATTTTTCTGCAATCAATTCGGGGTCAGTAGCATATTCGATTATTTCGTCTTCATCTTTTATGGAGGTGGAAGCTATGGGATGTCCTAATTTTTCTACAATCAGTTGGGGTACGGTATGATCCGGAACACGGATCCCTACGGTTTTGTTTCCTTTGTAGGCCAAAGGCAAAGATTTGTTGGCTTCTAAAATAAATGTGAAGGGACCGGGAAGATGGCTTTTTAAAAATCTAAAAACCGTGGTATCTATGGGTCTTGTAAATTGAGAAAGATGGCTAAGGTCATTACAAATTATAGAAAAATGTGCTTTTTCCAATTTTGTTTTTTTAATTTTTGCCAGCTTCTCCATTGCTCGAATGTCGAAAATGTTACATCCCAATGCATAGACGGTGTCGGATGGATAGATGATGATCCCTCCGTTTTTAAGACAATCAACGACCTCTTTGATCAGGTTTTCCTGAGGATTGTCCGGATATATTTTTAGAAGTTTTGCCATGGGATAAATGTATAAAAAAAATCAAAATTATCCTATATTTTTTGTGGTGGTAATCGAGGAATGATCTGCTTTTAGCATCAACTCAACCTATTTTTTAACGCAAAAAGAACGATTCCTACGCGGCTTTTCACATCCAATTTGGAGAATACGGAGTCTCTGTATCCGTCTATGGTTTTGGGACTCAGGCACATTTTTTCGGCAATTTCTTTATAAGTCATCTCGCTACAAGCCAATTTTATGAATTCTTTTTCTGTATTTTTTAAACTGGAAATAAGTTCGTTAGCGATTTTTTCTTCCGTTTTTATTTTCAAAAGATTTTGGGTAAGGTCATCGGTATAGAAAACGCCTTTTTGGTGTACGGTTTCTAGGGCATCAAAAAGTATTTGTGGATGGATGTCTTTTAGGAGATAGCCTTTGGCACCGGCTTTCAGCATTTTTATGATGCTGTCCTCATTGTCTTCCATGGTAAGGGCGATCACTTTGATGTTTGGATGGTTTTCTGTAAGGTATTGCGTTGTTTCGATGCCGTCTTTGTAAGGCATTCTAACATCCATCAAAACAATTTCCGGATGGACTTTGGCAGCGTTCAGTTTTTCAATAAAATCATCACCGTGGTTACCTATGATGCTGACTTTATACAAAGGATTGGACGATATCATGTTTTCAAGTGCGGTAGAAAAGATCTTGTGATCATCAACTAAAGCGATATTGATGGGGTTCATAGTTTTTGTTTTATATAAGTGATGTGTGTTGCGGTTCCTTTGTTTTTTTCTGAGACCAAATTGAAATATCCGTTAATCATTTTTACTCTACTTTTCATGTTTTTTATTCCACTTCCGTGATAGCTTTTTTCCGATTCCATGCCTTTACCATTGTCCATAATCATGATTTTTAAATGTCCGGTTTGGTCAATCACTCTAACGGTCATATTTTTGGCTTTGGAGTGTTTTAGGATATTGGTAATGCATTCTTGGATGATTCTGAACAGGATCAGAGCGTGTTTGGAATGGATGTCGATGTCATGGTTGTTGCAATCAAAATTTACTTCAATTAGGTTAAGTCTCTTTATTCTTTTTATCTCTCTTTCCAACGAGTCGATAAGGCCAAAATGCTCTACCTGTTCCATAATGTAACTTTTGGATAGGTTACGGATATCTTGTATGGTTTCTGCCAAAATTTGGTTTACATCTTCTATTTTCTCGTTACAATTGTTAGAATCTTCATGCATAATTTGGTTTACCAACATCTTAGCAACCGATAGTTTTTGCCCCAAATTGTCGTGCAACTCTCTCCCGATATAGCTTAGGGTTTGCTCCCTGATTTCTATTTGTGAGAACGCCAATACTTCTTGAAAATCCAAATCCTTTTCTTTTTCTTTTAAAACAAATTGTGATTTTTGCTTTAAAAAATACGAATAAATGAAAAACATCATGGATATTACCAATAAGATAATAATGGTTGAGTAGAGGATTAACAAATCGGACTCGTTGAATTTCATATATCAAATATATTAATTATTTCTTAATTTTTGGTTGAAAAAGTTCCTAAAATAACAATCCCTTTTGCGATAAAATTAATGAAAAACATGATGGTAAAGAATAGAGTCATGTTGATGCCGAACTGGGGTTTGGTGCTAAAAAAGA
The DNA here is from genome assembly GCF_003852705.1 of Amniculibacterium aquaticum. Taxonomy (GTDB): domain Bacteria; phylum Bacteroidota; class Bacteroidia; order Flavobacteriales; family Weeksellaceae; genus Amniculibacterium; species Amniculibacterium aquaticum. Next base: position 94,535 of record NZ_REFA01000005.1, on the reverse strand, counting down.
GTATCGGTAGCAATCCACAATATTCTATAATTAGCCCCAAGCATATCCAAAATGGGAAGTAATTTTTAATATTTAGAATGATTTTGGTGTTGAAGGTTTGATATAAAAATATGGATATGGATGCCAGTAAGATTAATATTTCCAAAAAATAAAAATTAATGGGGAAAATGAAGTAAAAAAACTTATCAAAGATAGAAAACCCAAGATATAAAATGATGAATGCTGTAATAAGATAAAATTGTAACCGTTTCAGTGGTGCTCGTGTGGTTTTTTTGTAAAAATAGATAAGCAATAACAAAAAGGTTAGAAATAAATAACCCATATTGAAAATGATTTGGTTGGACAAAATGACATCGTTGTAAACTAAAATCTTCTCCAATAAAGCAGTGGATAGAGAGAGGGCTACAGATGCGATATAATAATAGATGTATTTTCCCAAATTTTTTCTATAAATGATGAGAAATGTTAAACACAAAAAGCCAAGGAGATCTATGAATATTTTGATCATTTCTTGTTTGAAATCCATAATGATTGTTTTTTTTAATAGTGATCAATTATTTTAATTCACAATAATAGTCTATTTTTGAGCATTAATACATTAAATATTACCCCAGAAAAACAGATTTTTCAGCCATGTTAATCGAAAATTACAATACTATTGTTAGACAATTGCCTGTAGAAGTACAGTTGGTAGCGGTGTCCAAAACACATCCCATCGATAAAATTAAACAAATTTATGATGCCGGACAAAGGGTTTTTGGAGAAAATAAAGTCCAAGAACTTGTAGAGAAACAACCGCTCTTGCCCGGCGATATCCAATGGCACCTCATCGGTCATTTGCAAACCAATAAAGTAAAATACATTGCCCAATTTGTAGATACCATACAAAGTGTAGATTCCGAAAAACTCTTGGATGAAATTAATAAACAAGCCGAAAAGCACAATCGAAAAATAAAAGTACTTCTGCAAGTAAAAATAGCCGAAGAAGACTCCAAATTTGGATTGGAAGTTTCTGAAACCAAAGAATTGTTTTTAAAATACCTTCAAGGACAGTTTCCAAATATCGAAATTACCGGATTGATGGGCATGGCAACCTTTACAGACGATGCCACACAAATAAAAAACGAATTTTTATTTTTAAAAAGATTGTTTGACCAATTGTCAATGCAAAAACCATTAGAAACCCTCTCCATGGGGATGAGCGACGATTTTCCTTTGGCTATTGAGTGCGGTGCCAATTCTGTACGAGTAGGTTCGGCCATTTTTGGAAATAGAAATTACAATATTTAAAGTTCAATATCTTATTATCCCAATAAATCCATAAATTTGCACCTATGCAAAAAATATTAATTGTAGAAGACGACAAACCGATCAGTACGGCATTGTTAAATGTTCTTTCTGAGGAACTTACCGATTACGAATTCGATTTGGCAGAAGACGGCGCTGAAGGGCTGAAAAAAATTCAAACCGAAGATTATGCCTTGGTGATTTCAGACATCAAAATGCCCAAATTATCCGGTGACGAAATGTTGAAGAATGCCATGCAAATAAAGCCTGAATCTACATTTTTAATGATTTCAGGACATGCGGATATCGATTTGGCCGTTTCGTGTTTAAAGGAAGGTGCTTTCGATTATATTTCCAAACCCATAGATCTCAACCGTTTGTTTCAAAGTGTTAAAATTGCTTTGGATAGAGGGGATTTGCAAAAAAACAATCAGCAACTTCAAAAAGAAAATTCGACTTTAAAGAAAAAAGTCAATAAAAAATACCAAATGATTGGCGACAGTTCTGCTTTGAAAAAAATTCAAGACATGATTGATAAAGTTGCCTCTTCCGATGCTCGAGTTCTGATCACAGGTCCCAATGGAGCAGGAAAAGAATTGGTGGCCCACGCCATTCACAACCAATCCGAAAGGTGTAAAGGCCCAATGGTTGAGGTGAATTGTGCTGCAATTCCTTCGGAACTTATTGAGTCCGAATTGTTTGGGCATGTTAAAGGTTCTTTTACAGGAGCCATTAAAGATAAGCAAGGAAAATTTGAGTTGGCCAATAAAGGAACTATTTTCTTGGACGAAATAGGAGACATGAGCCTTGTTGCCCAAGCAAAAGTACTTAGGGCTTTGCAAGAATCCAAGGTTTCTCCGGTTGGAAGTGACAAGGAAGTTAGAGTAGATGTCCGTGTTATTGCGGCAACCAATAAGGACATGAAAAAGGAAATCGCCGAAGGAAAATTCCGTGAAGATCTTTATCACCGTTTGTCGGTGATAGAAATCCATGTGCCTTCTTTGGACGATAGAAAAGAAGATATTCCGCTGTTGGTCGAACATTTTGCAAAAACCATTGCCGAGGAACAAAAATCATCCGTAAAAGAATTTGATCAACATGCAATAGAAACTCTGAAAGGATACTCGTGGACAGGAAACATCAGAGAGCTGAGAAATGTGGTGGAACGACTGATTATTTTAGGGAATAACCCGGTTACTGCAGACGATGTTGAAAGTTTTGTTCGAAAATAACAATAACAGTTAATCATTTATTTAATATACTTTTAACACAAATAATCAATCAATTGCGGTATTTTTGCCGCAATTTTTTTTTCAAATATATCTTTAATTTATGTTTTTAAATGCAAAATATACAAGAGATTGCCTAAAGTTAGCTTTTCCGGTAATGCTAACGCAAGTCGGGCAGGTCTCGGTTAATCTTTTTGATAACATCATTGTTGGGAAACTTTTAGGTGCCGATGCTTTGGCGTCGGTATCCTTAGGAAATGCTATCTTTTTCTCTGTTTTTGTTTTTGCTTTGGGCTTTTCTTTTGCAATTCCGCCCTTGGTATCTGAAGCCAAATCCAAGGGAGATCATGAGAAGATCAACTCGGTTTTTAGACATGGTTTTGTTATCAACTTAGGAATTGGTATTCTCCTTATGGGGATTTTGTTTGCAGCAATGCCGCTTTTGTACCACATGGATCAACCTGCAAAGATTATTCCGGATACCGTGAGCTTTTTATCCATCATGATTGTAAGTATTGTTCCTTTCATGGTTTTCCAGACCTATCGTGAGGTTTCCGAAGGTTTGTCCTTTACCATTGGAGTGACCAAGGCGACCATTTTGGCCAACATCATCAATGTTATTCTAAACTATGTTTTCATTAAAGGAATGTTTGGGTTTAGTCCAATGGGTGTGCAAGGTTCGGCATTAGCTACTTTAATTGCAAGAATTTTTATGATGATTTTCTTGTATTTTGTGATGATGAGGGAAGAGAAAACCAAAAGATACATTAAAGAATTTTCTTTGAAAATAACAATATTCTCCAAGAATATGTTCAACAGAATGTTGAAATTGGGTTTCCCAACGGCAATGCAAATGTTGTTTGAGGTGACCGCTTTTGCAGCTGCAGCATTTATTTGTGGACTTATTTCAGCAACAGATATTGCGGCGCATCAGATTGCATTAAGCATGGCGAGTTTTACTTTCAACCTCTGTATTGGCTTTTCTGTGGCTTCTACCGTGATGATTGGTGGAAAATTGGGGGAGAAAAAATTCTTGGAAATAAAAGAGATCGGCATCAATAACTTGAAGTTGTCCTTTCTGTTTATGCTTTGCAGTGGTGTTTTCTTTATCATAGCCAGAGATGTTTTGCCTACTTTCTTTACTAAAAAGGAAGATGTTGAGGTAATCGCTTTGGCATCTAAACTCCTCATTATTGCAGCTCTTTTCCAATTGTCGGATGGGGTACAAGTTACCGCTTTGGGGACAATGAGAGGCTTGCAAGATGTGAAGATCCCCTCCATTATTACTTTTGTAGCTTATTGGGTAATCACCATTCCTTTGGGATATTATCTTTGTGTACAGAGAGAGATGGGAGCTTGGGGAATGTGGATCGCTCTTGGCATTGGTTTGACCATCTCTGCGGTGCTTTTGGTGAGAAGATTCTTGAATAAAAAATTTGCTTAGAGCCTTTTTAATTCATTGTGATTATGAAATTCATTTCAATTCCTCAATCTTTGAAATAGTGGAAAACGAGTACGAAGTTTACTAGCCCGGATTGTAGCGGCATCCTTTTGTGGAGCTTCAGCGAAACAAAAGATACAGCGAAAAGCCGGAAATAGCTCCTTAACAATAAAATAAACCAGTTGTCAAAATAAAAAGGCTGTATCCCATGACGGGTACAGCCTTCATTATTTTGGTTGAATTTGGATTAACCCAAATACGGATACTTGTAGTTTCTTGGAGAAACGAAAGTTTCTTTAATCGATCTTACAGAAACCCATCTCATCAAGTTCATTTTAGAACCGGCTTTGTCATTGGTTCCTGAAGCTCTGGATCCACCGAAAGGTTGCTGTCCAACAACTGCACCTGTAGGTTTGTCGTTGATGTAGAAGTTACCCGCTGCATTTTCTAATGCATGGTAAGCTTCTTCAATAGCGTAACGATCTTTTGCGAAAATAGAACCTGTTAAAGAGTATGGAGAGGTTTCGTCAACCAATTTCAAAGTTTCTTCCCATTTAGCATCTTCATAGACATAGATGGTCAGGATAGGACCGAAAATTTCCTCGCACATGGAAGAATATTTAGGGTTGCTGGTTAAGATCACCGTTGGATCTACAAACCAGCCTTTGCTATCGTCGCATTTACCTCCAAAAATAACTTCGGCATCCGATGCATTGTTGGCATTCTCGATATAGGATTTACATTTATTGAAAGAAGTTTGGTGGATCACCGCATTCACAAAGTTAGACGGATCTTCTGGAGAACCTACTTTTATTGTAGAAAGTTGGCTTCCCATTTCAGCTTTCACCCCTTCCCAAAGAGATTGTGGGATGTAAGCTCTGGATGCTGCAGAGCATTTTTGACCTTGATATTCAAAAGCACCTCTTACCAAAGCAGTTGCTACTTCGATAGCATTTGCAGAAGGGTGTACCATAACGAAGTCTTTACCTCCCGTTTCACCTACAATTCTTGGGTACGATTTGTAAGTATGGATGTTTTCGCCAATCATTTTCCACATGCTTTGGAAAACGCCTGTTGATCCTGTGAAATGAAGTCCGGCAAATTCAGGATGAGAAAGTACTCTTTTCGTGCTGTCTGCACCTCCGGCAAATACCAAGTTGATAACCCCATCCGGTAAGCCGGCTTCCATGAAGATTTCCATCAGTACATGAGCCGAATAAATCTGAGCGTGAGACGGTTTCCAAACGACAACATTCCCCATAAGAGCCATACAAGTTGGTAAGTTACCAGCAATGGCCGTAAAGTTGAACGGTGTAACTGCAAAACAGAAACCTTCTAACGGTCTGTATTCTGATCTGTTCCAGATGCCCTCGCTGGATACCGGCTGTTCTGCATACATTTCGGTCATGAACTCGACATTAAATCTCAAAAAATCGATCAATTCGCAAGCCGCATCAATCTCTGTTTGATGCACATTCTTACTTTGACCAATCATGGTAGCAGCGTTCAATCGATCTCTGTACGGACCTGCAATTAATTCGGCAGCTCTTAAGAAGATGGCAGCTCTTTGTTCCCAACCTAGGGCATTCCATTTTTTCTTAGCAGCCAAAGCGGCTTCAATCGCCATATCCACATGGCTCATATCTCCATAATGGTAAAATCCTAACTCGTGCTGATGATCTTGAGGAGACTCTAGTTTTTTGTGGGTATCGGTTTTTATGGCTTTACCTCCAATGATCATGGGAACTTCTAATTTTTCGTTCCACATTTTTTTGTAGGTTGCCAATAGGGATTCTACCTCTGCAGATCCAGGTTCATAGCTTCTTACAGGTTCGTTCACAGCGTATGGAACTTGCGAAATTGCTTTTGACATATTTGTTTTGTTTAAGTAAAATTAAATATTTCCATAAAGACTATGGAATTTATTCGCACTGAATAATTCTTACAAATTTAAGGCAAATCAATGAATTTAACAAAAGGCTTTTGATATGATTTTTCTTCATTTTTCAACTGAAAATTAACTTACTTTTGCAGTCAATTTTATAAGTATGAAAAAAGTATTTTACCTAAAATCTTGTGGGACTAACAAGAAAATTATGGCGGCTTTGGACCTTACGGATTGGGAGCTGAGGGAGATAAAATCTAAGCCGATGACGAAACCTGAACTGGAATCTCTGTATCAACTTGCAAAATCCTATGAAGCGCTTTTCTCTAAAAAATCGACCCAAATAAAAGTGAGAGGTATTGATGTGAAGTCTTTGTCGGAGGAGGATTTCAAGGCCTTAATCTTAGATCACTACAGCTTTCTGAAGAGACCGGTTTTTGTCAGCGATCAAGAAATATTTATAGGAAATGAAAAAGATAATTTGGAAAATCTTAATCGTTATTTCCAAACCCTCTAAAATAGAAAAAAGCGGACAAAATTTTGTCCGCTTCTGTTTTGTATTCAATCCTTAGAATATTTTTTATACAAATGGCAATTTCACCACTTTCGCAGGGATGTTTTTATTGCGAATTTGGATGTAGATTTCAGATCCCAATTTGTTGTGCGGATTATCGGCATACGCCAATCCAACTCCAACCTTTCTCATCGGGCTCATTGTACCGGAAGTTACCTTTCCAATGACATTACCTTCAGCGTCAACTACTGGATAGTCGTGTCTTGGGATGGCTTTTTCTAACATTTCGAAACCGATCAGTTTTCTGCTAACTCCTTCGGCTTTTTGTTTTTCAATGATTTCTTTTGCTACAAAATCTTTGTCCAATTTTGTAATCCAACCCAAACCTCCTTCTAGTGGAGAGGTGGTATCGTCGATGTCGTTTCCGTACAAGCAGAATCCTTTTTCTAATCTCAAAGTATCTCTAGCAGCCAAACCACAAGGGATTAGTCCGAACTCTTCACCTGCTGCAGTCAGTTCATTCCACAGTTTTTCTGCATCTTCATTTTTAAAATAAATTTCGAAACCACCGCTACCTGTATATCCGGTATTGGAGATGATCACCTCTTTTACACCAGCAATTTCTCCGGTAGTGAAGTGGTAATAAGGGATTTCCGAAAGATTGGTGTCGGTAAGTTTTTGTAAAGTTTCAGTAGCTTTTGGACCTTGTATAGCGATTAGGGACATTTCGTCTGATGCATTGGTCATTTTAGCTCCAAATTTTTCGTTGTATTTAGAAATGTGCGCCCAATCTTTATCGATATTAGAAGCATTTACCACAACAAAATATTTTTCGTCTGCCATTTTGTAAACGATAAGATCATCTACAATGCCTCCATTTTCGTTAGGGAGACAAGAGTATTGCGCTTTTCCATCTACAAGGGTATCTACATTATTACTTACAACAAATTGCAAAAGATTTTTTGCGGCAGGACCTTCTACAAAAAATTGTCCCATATGCGAAACATCAAAAATACCTACTTTTTCTCTTACAGCGAAATGCTCTTCCGTAACTCCGGAGTATTGTACCGGCATATCAAAACCCGCAAAAGGTACCATTTTAGCACCTAGTGCAACATGTTTGTCATAAAGTGCAGTCTTTTTTACCATAATTTATTATAATTTATTTTGTCTTTAATTTTCTTTTATTTGGAGCTTCATACGAGAGATGCTTTCAACCATCGATCCCGCTTTTCATTCCAATCTTTGTTTTTGCCCTGGCTTTTGCCCAATCAAAAACAAAGGATTTCCATTGCAATCGGGGCTAGGACATCGGGTAGAGATGCTTTGCAAAGCCTTGTTTTAGTTCTGAATTTCGTTTAGATATTCTTTTAAAATTATTTTGAACCAAGCGGTAAATTCCTCGGGTTTGTTCTCAATTTCTTTTAGAAGATTTTCCACACTTATGTAGCGCACCTCTTCAACTTCTTCGGGGTTCAGTTGGAAATCCGATTGGTACTTGCCAAAAAAAACATAATCCAACTCGTGTTCCCAAAGTCCTTGTCCAACATCAGCTTTGTAGATAAAATGGAATTTTTCTTCCAATTCGGTGTCTATGCCCAATTCTTCTTTCAGTCTTCTGTTGGCAGCTTCCAAATAAGTTTCTCCTTCTCTTGGGTGAGAGCAAACGGCATTGGTCCAACAACTTGGTGAGTGGTACTTTTTTGCTGCCCTTTTTTGTAGGAGCATTTCTCCTTGGTTGTTGAATAAAAAAACTGAAAAAGCTCTGTGCAAAACTCCCTTTTCATGGGCTTCCTGCTTGTTCATCAATCCCAAAACGGCATCGTTTTCCGTAACCAATACTACCTGTTCTTCCATATTGTTTTAAAAGTTACCAAAGGTAGCAATATTTGATTGTACAAAGCAACTGAAAAAAAGCATAAAAAAACCACTCGCAAGGAGTGGTAGTGTATTAGGCTGCTTTTTCTTTTTTATCTTTAGAAGAGCAGCACGATTTTTTCTCTTTGGAGTCGCAAGATTTTTTGTCTTTGTCTTTACAATTCTTCTTGTCTTTGCACTCTTTTTTGTCTTTGTCACAAGTTACTGAAGTGTTGGCAGCATAACCGAAAGTGAACATGGAAATGGCTGCGATTGCTAATAATTTTTTCATTGATTTAGGTATTTATTTGTTTTTTGTTAATTCAGCCAAATGTATAAATTATTTTTAAATATCAAATAAAAAAAATGAATTTATTTGATACCATATTCAGTTTTATAACTTTTTCAAAATTTACAACTCGATTTTTATTTGGATTTTAATAGCAAAATGTAGTTTTCGGCACCCTCTTAATGGGGTCTTGTCCTTCGTATGGAATGCTTATCGGGATTTATTGTATACATGACAAAAAATCAGAATAACTCAATTAAAACCACAACTTGTCCCAATTTTTCGGGATAGACACAGAGGGAACATTGTGTGTAACCATGCAGTCTTATAGCTATTTATACTTTGCTTCTTTGTGGTTTTGTAACGAGATAAGTTGTGGTTTGAGCGGCTGATTATTTATGTGTTAGGATTTGTATCAATACTTTGTATTTTCATAAATTTTCAGAAAGAAAGGTGTTCTTTTTTTATAAATCTGTTGTCATTCAATGCATAACAAAAATGTGTTTTTTGTATATTTGCTTTTAAAAACTTTAAATAGATGTTTAAAAGTATCATAAAAGGAACGGGACATTATGTCCCTGAAAATAGGGTGACCAACGACGATCTTTCTAATTTAATGAACACCAACGACGATTGGATCACCGAAAGAACAGGCATTAAGGAAAGGAGACACCGAAAAGAAAGAGTCCATTCAGAAGAAACCACCACAACTTATGCGCTGAAAGCATCACAAATGGCTTTGCGTTCGGCAGGACTTTCTGCTAAAGATTTAGATTTCATCGTATTTGCAACGCTTTCGCCGGATTATTTTTTTCCAGGTTGTGGCGTTTTGTTGCAAGAGCAATTGGGTTGCAATACCATTGGTGCTTTGGATGTGCGCAACCAATGTTCGGGTTTTGTATATGCCATGTCGGTTGCCAATGCGTTTATAAAATCCGGTGTCTATAAGAACATCTTGGTGGTTGGTGCTGAAATTCATTCTTTTGGTTTGGATTTTTCAGACGAAGGTAGAGGGGTTTCTGTTATTTTCGGAGATGGTGCAGGTGCTATGATTTTATCGGCTTCGGAGAGCGAAAATGATGGAGATGTGTTGGCGGTCAATATGCATTCTGAAGGGAAGTATGCTGAGGAATTGGCGGTTAAATTTCCAGGTACCAAATTGGGTTGGTCGGATGTGTTATGGTCTGAAAATCATGCAATAACGAAACAGGATGTTTATCCCTTTATGAACGGGAATTTTGTTTTCAAACATGCCGTTACCCGGTTTCCGGAAACCATGATGGAAGCCTTGGATAAAGCTGGGAAAACCATTTCCGATTTGGATTTGTTTATTCCGCATCAAGCGAATTTGAGAATAGCACAGTTTATACAGCAGAAATTTGGTTTGCCGGATGATAAGGTTTTCAATAACATTCAGAAATACGGAAATACCACGGCGGCTTCTATCCCAATTGCTTTCAGTGAAGCCGTAGAGCAAGGACGAGCCAAACGAGGCGATTTGATATTGCTTTCTGCTTTTGGTAGTGGATTTACCTGGGGTTCTGTATTGTTTCAATATTAATTGAAGTCATTTTCCTAAAAAAAAAGAGGTTTAAACCTCTTTTTTTTGTTTTGTTTTTAGAATAATTCTAAATGTGCTTCCTTTGCCAATTTCGGATTGTGCAACTTTGATGTCGCCATTGTGATAGTCATTAATCACTCTTTTGGCAAGACTAAGTCCCAAGCCCCAACCTCTTTTTTTTGTGGAATAACCCGGGTTAAAAACATTTCTTATTTGATTTTGAGCCATTCCACAACCGGTATCTTTGAAGTCGATAAAGATGGAATTGCTTTTTTCATAAAGTGAAATTTCCAAATCGCCACTTCCTTTCATGGCATCAACGGCGTTTTTTACTAGATTTTCGATCACCCAACTCATCAAGATTTTGTTGTGATTGACCCATAAAATTTCTTTCTTCATGTTCAATCTGAAGTTGACTTTAGAAGAGATTCTTCTTTTCAGATATTCAAAATTTTGTGTTAATGTATCGCTCAGGTTGGTATCGTTCAGTTCAGGGACAGATCCAATTTTCGAAAATCTTTCGGAGATGGTTTTCAGCCGATTGATGTCTTTTTCAATTTCATTGATCCCTTCGGATTGTGGGTTGTCGAGTTTCATAACTTCAATCCAACCAATCATGGAGGATAGAGGTGTGCCAATTTGGTGAGCGGTTTCCTTTGCCAAGCCTGCCCACAGGAAGCCTTCATCGGTTTTTTTTAGGGTTCTCATAAACCAAAAAGAAAATAAAAAATATCCTAAAATAATGAAACCCAAAATGTAGGGGGTGTATCTAAGGTTGTTCAGCAATGCAGAGTTGTCGTAGTACACAAACTGGTTGTTGCCGTCAGGAAATTCAATTTCAAAAGGCTTGTTGTTGCTTTCCATTTTGTGCATCAATTCTTTGAGTTTCACCGGATTGTTCCAGATATTTTCGGGAATGTTTCTGTGGTAACCTTCGTCGGGAATTGGGTTTTTATTTTTGTCCGCCACAATCACAGGGATGTTACTGTTGATGTTGAGGATTTCCGGCAACAGATCGAGGATGGCAGGATCCGGAGAGGTGAGCTCTTTCTGTATTTTAATGGATTTGGAAAGAAGGTTGATGCGCTTTATTTCTTCTTTTCTAAGGTAGTTTACCAAAAGAGTTGTGGCCAGGACAATACCGGCAACCACCAAGGTCATAAGTAAAAAAACAAACCAACGATTGATTTTTGTAAAGATTTTGGAATATTTCAAAATACTATAAATTTTTATTCAAAAATACCATATTTTCAAAAAATATTCTAACCTTTAGTTAGAAATCAATCGTTGGCTGATCTGTTGATGATAATCGTAAGAACTAGTTAGGGAATTTGTAGATGATGCAGTTGATGTTCATCCCGGCACCTACAGAAGTCATAACAATAACACCATTTTTGTCGAATTTATGATCGCCCAATTGGTTTTCACTAATCAAATGATACATCGTAGGGATGGTTGCTACAGATGAGTTACCAAATTCTTGAATGGTCATTGGAGAAATGCTGTGGTCGTACTCTCTAATTCCGTAAAGTCTGTGTAGCCTATCAATCATGGCATAATCCATTTTAGCATTGGCTTGGTGTATAAGTACTTTGTTGATGTCTGTGATGCTCAGTCCGGCTTCATCGATAGTATCTTTAATGGCTTGAGGTACATTTTTCAATGCGTATTCGTAGATTTTTCTACCTTGCATACGGATGAAAAGTGCATCTTTTGTGTTGTCTTTGTTCAGTGAGCATCCGTTGGTAAGATAGTTCAACTCGGCATCGTTATCGCAAATGGTACTGTGATTGATGATGCCTACATTTTCCTGATCCGTTTGGGAAACCACAACAGCACCTGCACCATCCGAGAAAATCATTTTGTTTCTATCGTAAGGATCGGTAACGCGGCTTAGTGTATCACCGCCCACCACTAAAATATTTTTTGCCTTACCTGCTTTTATTAAAGTATCGGCTAGGATCATGGCTTCTACCCATCCCGGGCATCCGAAAACCATGTCGTAAGTGATGCATTTTCTGTTTTTAATGCCGAGTTTGTTTTTTACTCTGGCCGCCATATTGGGCATAAAGTCTGCGTGACCTGCATGGGTTACTTCCCCAAAATTGGTACCGTACAAGATGTAATCAATCTCTTCAGGATTGATACCTGCATTTTCAATCGCCATTTTAGAGGCTTCGTACCCGATGTCCGAATTAAAAAGATGATCTTCTACATATCTTCTGTTTTCAATTTCAGTAATTTCTACAAATTTACCGATGATCTCTTCATTGGGTTTGTCAATTTTTTCACCGTCTTCTGTATAGAATTCTGTATCCATGAAATGAGATCTTCCGATAACTCTTGTCGGTATATAGCATCCCGAACCAATTATGATTGTACTAGGCATATAAAATATTGAATTGAGCTGACAAAGTTAATAATTAATAAATTAAGAAGTATTTAAAAATATTATTAAATTTGCAAAAATTCAGTATTTACCTATGAAAAACAATCCGGCACTAAAAGGCTTTATCATTGCATTATTGGCAGGGATACTGTCTTTTGGACTGTACTTTATGTTTTTGGCAAAAGAAAATTACTTTGTAGTCGATAATCCCACACCTTCCACCTACTATTTTAAAATAAATAATGGTGAAGAAAAAATAATAACTGCTGGACAAACCGTACCTGTAGATCTGGGTAAAGGTAAAAATGATATCCAAGTTTTTGATGCCCATAAAAAAATAATTTTCGACTCGACTTTTCAGGTTAAAAAAGAAAGAGGCTTGATCAATATCGCCCATCAGGATTATTATATCAATACCCAATACTATGGATATAACTTGAATAAGGATTCCCTGATAATGGCATTGGGGAATACCAAGATTGATGGTGAAGATTTTGTAGGCGCTCCAAAGAAATTTAATAAATTGTACACCGATGATTTTTATTATAATGTCGATGAAGATTATGATAAAGTCATTAAAAATATACAGAAAGTAGAAAGTCGATCCAAGATTTTCAGAAAACAAGATTTTTTGAATTATTATAAAGAATATTACAAGTTTTGACACCAGATATCAATAAAGTAACCCCGTATAATTCTGAAGCCAGCAAGAAAAGCCAGGTGGAGGATATGTTTGATAATATTGCACCAAAATACGATTTGCTCAATCATGTTTTATCGATGAAAATCGATGTGATGTGGAGGAGTACCTTGGTGAATTGGCTTAAAAAAGACCAGCCCAAAGAGGTATTAGATGTCGCTACAGGCACAGGAGATCTAGCAATTGCTGTACAAAAAGGGACCCGATCCAAAGTGGTCGGATTGGATTTGTCGCAACAAATGTTAAATGTTGGTGTTATTAAAATAAAAAAACTTAATTTAGACGGCGAAATTTCTATGCAAAAAGGCGATGCGGAGAATTTACCATTTTCTGACAATCGTTTTGATGCAGTCACCGTAGCCTTCGGTGTGCGAAATTTTGAAAACCTGCCCATAGGACTTGCAGAACTGAGAAGAGTAGTAAAGGAAGGGAAGAGTGTTTTTATTTTAGAATTTTCAAAAGTAGAAGGTTTTTTAGGGCCGTTTTACATGTTCTATTTCAAAAATATTTTACCCGCAATCGGAAAGCTTATTTCAAAAGACAATAGAGCATATACCTACCTTCCCGATTCTGTAAATGCATTTCCTTATGGCGAAAAAATGAAAGCAATCCTCTTAGAAACAGGATTTAAAAAAGTAGAATACAAAAAACTAAGTTTTGGCATAGCCACCATCTATAAAGCAACAAAATAAACTATGAATAAAATTTTATCCAAAGCATTAATTCTTGCCGCATTCGGGACTACCTTTTTGGCCCAAGCGCAATTGTTCTCCACCAATAATAGAATGGACAAGTTAGAAGGTTTTGATCTGCAGAAATTTTCATGGGGATTCTACCTCAATGGAAACATGTACGATTATAAAATCGTTCTTCACCCAAGATACGGAATGGATGTTAATCATAATCTGGTATCTTCTAAACCTAGTTACAGTTTTGGTGCCGGATTAATTGGGAAAATGAGAATTTCCGATGATGTGGATTTGAGACTAGAACCGGGCTTGCAATTTGCTGAAAGAGAATTGACTTTCCAAACGCAATCCAACGACCAATACCAATTTGGTACTTTAACCAATCCCGCATTTACACCAATCGGATTGAAAGAAGAAGATAAAAAAAGAATTGTAAAATCGACTTTGTTGGACATACCCGTATTGGTAGAATATCACGGATTAAGATGGTACAACTCCAGACCGTATGCTGCTGCAGGGGTTAACTATATTGTGAATTTGCAATCCAACTCCGGTAGTCCAGAAGACAATATGCAAGGCGTATATAGAAGCACGACACACAACTTTGCATGGTCTGCAGAAATGGGTATCCAATTCTATTTCAACCGCTTCAAGTTGACACCAGGGATTAGAGGTACTTTCTTCTTAAATAATGAAAAAGTTGCAGACAATCCGGGAACACCACCGTATTGGGCATCAGCCATTTCAACCATTCAGTCCAGAGCGATCATGTTCGTCTTGAAATTTGAATAAAATAACCCAAAACGATATTTGAGAAGTCCAGAAGGGCTTCTCTTTTTATTTGTTAAAAATTTAATAAAAAAACTCAATGACTTTTTTGTTTTCTTAGGTCATTTTTTCTATTTTTGTTTATTGTTAGAAAAAAAACACCTGAGATGCTCAAAGAATTGGATAATCACTTTTTAGCGCTCGAAAAAAAAATTTCGAACCTGCAAAAAGAATATCTAAAGTTGAAAGAATCTTTGGCAGAACTCCACCAAGAACACGAAGAGTTGAAGCTAAAGTATGATGATGAAAGATCGAGAAATCAGGTATTGGCAGAAGAACAGAAAAAAATAAAACTTCATGCAGCCATCTCCGGAAATCCGGAACACAACCGATTGATGAAAAACCACATCAACCGATTGATAAAAGAAGTAGATACCTGCATTGCCCAATTACAAAATAGCGGACTATAATGGATAATAGAAGAATAACCATCAATATTGCTGGACGAATATATCCGCTAAATGTTCCTTCGTCCGAAGAAGAAACTCTTAGGAAAGTAGGAAAACAAATTGAGAATATGATTAAAGAGTTTGAAGCCAATTTCGATATTCGAGACAAACAAGATGCACTCGCCATGTGTTGCCTAAAGTTTGGAACCAATGCCGAATTGATGTCACAAACCAATGAGAAAAATATAAAAGCTTCCATAGAACGACTGATGCAAATGGATCAGCAATTGGAAGATTTGGAGAAATAGCATCTCCGAAGAATTGCCTGCAATAATTCTAACACATTAAGGTAAACTCAACGCTATACTATTACCGGATGAATGTTTACACAATGGCGTGCCGATCTACTCGGATTACAGCGTGTGAAAATCAGTCCAAATCGTGTTGATTAGGAGTTTACTCTAAATCTCTGAATTGTTGCAGGTTTTTTTTGTAAACAATAATCGGGCGCATAAATGCCCAAAAGTATAGAAGAAATAGTTATAACAAAACAATAATTAATATATGATAACCGTAGTAATCGTCGGTATTGCTTGTCTCATTTTAGGAGCCGTTGTTGGAATGCTTTTTTCCAAAAGTTCCCTGAATACCAAAGCAAAATTTATTTTGGATGATGCCAAGAAAAATGCCGAAAATCTCATAGAGAAAGCAACTGTACAAGCAGAAGCCCTTAGAAAAGAAAAACACCTTCAAGCCAAAGAAAAATTTTTGGAACTGAAATCTCAACACGATTCAGACATTCAGGCCAGAGAGAGAAAAATGCAAGAAGTTGAAAAAAGAACCAAAGACAAAGAAAATAAGCTGAACGACGAGCTTAGTAAAACTTCTAAATTGGAAAAAGATCTGGATAGACAAATAGCCGATTATTCCAGAAAAAATGAAATCATCGATAAAAAACAACATGAATTGGACATTGCCAATGCTCAAAAAGTAGAAATGTTGGAGAAAATCGCTGGATACACCGCAGAGGAAGCTAAAAATGATTTGGTAGAAACCATGAAATCTGAAGCCAAAACAAGAGCTCAAGCTCATGTACAAAGCATCATGGAAGAAGCACAAATGAATGCGAAAAACGAAGCCAGAAAAATCATCATCCAAACCATACAAAGAATTGGAACAGAGCAAGCTGTAGAAAATTCAGTTTCTGTTTTCAACATCGAATCCGATGAGGTTAAAGGTAGAATTATCGGTAGAGAAGGTAGAAACATCCGTGCGCTAGAAGCTGCAACAGGTGTAGAAATTATCGTTGATGATACTCCTGAAGCCATTTTGCTATCTTGCTTTGATCCGGTGAGAAGAGAAATCGCAAGACTTTCACTTCACCGATTGGTAACAGACGGTCGAATTCATCCGGCGAGAATTGAAGAGGTTGTAGAAAAAACCAGAAAACAAATTGAAGAAGAAATAATTGAGGTTGGAAAAAGAACCATCATTGATCTCGGTATCCACGGTTTGCACCCAGAATTGGTGAAAATTGTTGGCCGAATGAAGTACCGTTCTTCTTACGGACAAAATTTGTTACAACACTCCAGAGAAGTAGCAAATATCGCAGCAACCATGGCGGCAGAACTTGGTTTGAATGTTAAGTTAGCTAAAAGAGCAGGTCTATTGCACGATATCGGTAAAGTTCCGGAGCAAGAATCCGAATTGCCACACGCACTTTTGGGAATGCAATGGGCAGAAAAATACGGAGAAAACCCAGAAGTAATCAATGCGATTGGTGCACACCATGACGAAATTGAAATGACCTCTTTACTTTCACCAATTATTCAAGTTGCCGATGGTATTTCAGGAGCTAGACCGGGTGCCAGAAGACAGGTCTTAGAATCGTACATCCAAAGGTTGAAAGATCTAGAAGCAACGGCCTTAGGATTTGATGGTGTTTCTAGTGCCTATGCCATCCAAGCAGGTAGAGAGCTGAGAGTAATGGTGGAAAGTGCTAAGGTGAATGACGAACAATCGGCACAATTGTCCTACGATATTTCAGAAAAAATTCAGAATGAATTGACTTATCCTGGACAAGTGAAAATTACCGTGATCCGTGAGACTCGTTCGGTAAACATCGCGAGATAAGATTTAAGAAAACTAAATAATAAAAGGCTATCCAATTTTGGGTAGCCTTTTTCATTAATCGACTTCTTCAAGAATGAATATTTCTTCCACCGGTTTACCAAAATATTTTGCAATTTTTAGAGCTAAAAGAGTAGAAGGAACATATTTGTTTTTCTCCATAGCATTGATGGTTTGCCTACTTACTGAAATTATTTTTGCCAATTCTTCTTGCGTAATATTTTTTGTAGCTCTCTGTATTTTAATCGTATTCTTCATTTTGAAAATTTCTTTGATTCATAAAAAGCAAATAATGAAATCGAGCGATGTATAAGATCATAACTGTAAACATATTGTAGATCAGTACATTCAGGAAATCAATTCCATAAATAAAAAGAAAGAGAAACAAAAGAACAGCATAATTCATAAAAAAAGCCCATTGGAAAGATGTCAATCGAAGATTGGTTATGAATTCATCTTCTACTTTTTCTTTTGAAAATACAACAAGAAATCCACCAACGATGAACATTGCTCCAAGTAGAGTATTGGTAATGTCTGTTTTAATGAAAATAAAATATTTTGTATCGCTTCCAAATAGAAAGCCTTCGCTTCCAACTATTGAAAACACCGTCGTATTCATGTGATATTCTTCGTTGAAAACGACATAAATACTCCACAGTAAAGTGCTAAGTGCTAAAAGTAACCAACCAAATATTTTGAATTTTTGAGGTAATAACAATTGTTTTTTCATAATATTTTGAATTTTTATTTTATCAAATGTAAAAAATATATTCCAAAATGTAAAATATATTTTACATTTATTTTATATTTTGTTTATTTCTTTGTATTGTTAAAATTCAATTTTTTAAATGAATGGTTTTCCATCAAAAAAGCCTGCAATTTTGCAGGCTTAGAATTTATTGATGCATCGTATTTTTTAATACTGACCTTTCTCCACAAAATGTGCAGCCACTTTTTCAGTAAGCGCCACAACATTCGGGTGGTTGGTGTATTTGGTAAATCTTCTCAAAGCAGAAAGCATCATTCTTTGTTCGTCGCCCTCAGCAAATGAAATGATCCCTTCTTTGGCCGAAACTATAATTTTTTCCACTGCTTTGTACAGGTTCAACTGAGCCATTGATGCTTCTACAGAGTCTGCAGCAAAATGCTTTTCAGCTCTCAATATTGCCGATTCTGCCATGTAGATTTGGTTCAGAATTTCGGAAGCGTTTAGCAATAGATGTTGTTGCTTCTCGATGTCCATCATGTATTTTTGAAGCGCAGCTCCGGAAACCATCAAGAACACTTTTTTCAAATTGGCGATGATGGCTTTTTCCTCACTCATATAAGCCGAATAATCCGGTACTTCGAATGAAGGGATGCCCATCAATTCTTTAGAAATGGCCATTGCCGGAGTCAATAGATCCAACTGACCTTTCATGGCTCTTTTAATCAACATTCCAACAGCTAACAAACGGTTGATTTCGTTGGTTCCTTCGTAGATTCTACCAATTCTGGCATCTCTCCAAGCAGATTCAATAGGCGTATCTTCTGAAAAGCCCATTCCACCAAAAATTTGAATGCCTTCATCGGCTGTGTTTTGGGTAAGATCGGATACGAAAACTTTTAGGATAGAACATTCTACAGCAAATTCTTCCACACCTTTCAGTTCGGCTTCTTGATGGTTCATTCCACCAGCAACCAATTCGTCTATTTTATTCTGAATGTCTTTTGCAGCTCTGTAAGTTCCGGCTTCTGAAACAAAAACTCCGGTCGCCATTTCTGCAATTTTCTTGCGGATCGCACCAAATGTTGAGATGGCAACACCAAATTGTTTTCTTTCGTTGGCGTATTTTATAGAATGTCCCAGGATTCTTCTTTGTCCGTCCAGGTTGGCAGCTGCCAATTTTATTCTACCCACATTCAGGGCGTTCAAGGCGATTTTGAAACCATTGTTTCTTTCGCCCAACATATTTTCCACTGGAACTTTCATGTTGTTGAAGAAAACCTGTCTTGTAGAGGAAGAGCGGATTCCCAATTTGTGTTCTTCTTCACCCAAAGTCAAAGAGTTTGGATCTTCAAGTTCGCTTCTGTTGATGACAAAACCGGTAATGTTTTTATCGTCGTCAATTTTAGCAAATAAGGTAAAAGTATCTGCAAAACCAGCATTTGAAATCCACATTTTTTGTCCGTTGATGATGTAGTGTTTGCCATCGTCAGAAAGTACGGCCTTGGTTTTTCCGGAGTTGGCATCAGAACCGGCATCGGGTTCTGTTAAACAGTAAGAACCAAATTTTAATCCAGCTGCTAAATCGGGAAGGTATTTTTTCTTGAGTTCTTCAGTACCGTAGAAAAGGGTAGGCAATGTACCAATCCCGGTGTGAGCTCCGAAAGCCGTTGCCAAAGAGCCGTTGCCACCAGAAAGTACATCACACGCAAGGGTGGTGGACACGAAATCCATTCCCATTCCGCCGTATTCTTCCGGTACGGTAATGCCGAGCATTCCCATTTCGCCCAGTTTTTTCATACACTCTTCTGTGAGTGCATAATCTTTTTTCTCGAATCTGTCGTGTTGCGGAATGACTTCTCTGTCGATAAATTCTTTTGCCGAATCTCTGAGCATTTTTTGCTCCTCTGTAAGTTCTTCTAAGCTGAAAATTGCTGTTGCAGGAATTTCTTTAATTAAAAATTCGCCACCGATTAAAGTATTGTTCATTGTTGTTTAATTTTAGATTTTGGATTTTGGATTTTGGATTTTGGATTTTGGATTTTGAATTATTTGTTATTAGGTTTTTGCTGAAGAGTTTTAACAATAGATGTTAATATGTTTACAATACTATTAATTTCAGATGTATAAATTTCTTCATTAAAAGTTACAATTTTAGATTTTGATAATAGTTCCAACCAGTACTGTGTTTCTCTGGCTTCTTTACTAGCAATAGACATTTTATATAAAAAATCTTTTTCTGAAAAACCAGCTGTTGCCTCTTGTACATTTGCACCGATTGAGGTTCCACTTCTTAATAACTGTTTGGATATTACATATTCATTTTGGGTTTTGCAAATCTTATATAATTCAATAATTAATAATGCAAAATCAAATGTTTTATCCTTTATTAAATTATTTTTTTGCATGATTCAATAAGAATTTTTTATTGTCTTTTTTAATAATTCAAAATTTAGAATTCAAAATTCAAAATTTATAAAAGTTCATAAATAGCTGCTGCACCTTGTCCGGTACCTACGCACATGGTAACCATGCCGTATTTGTTGTTTCTAAGTCGCATTTCGTCGAATAATTGTACCGCTAATTTAGTCCCGGTACAACCCAGTGGATGTCCAAGAGCGATGGCTCCACCGTTGACATTGGTGATTTCTGGGTTGATGCCCAACTCGTTCATTACCGCCACCGATTGGGAAGCAAAAGCTTCGTTAAGTTCAATCAGTTCAATATCTTGTAATTTCATTCCTGCTTGTTTCAAAGCTTTTGGAACGGCGGCTACGGGACCCATTCCCATAATTCTTGGTTCTACACCGGCTGCGGCATAAGTGACCAATCTGGCTTCTGGCTTTAGACCGAGTTCGTTGACCATTTCTTCGCTCATCACGATGACAAAAGCAGCACCATCACTCATCTGTGAAGAGTTTCCGGCAGTTACACTTCCGCCGTTGGCGAAAACAGGTCTTAGCTTTGCCAAACCTTCCAAAGAGGTGTCTTTTCTAGGTCCTTCGTCCACCATGAAATCAAATTTTTTGGACTGCATTTTTTGGTTTTCGTCCAAGAAATTATATTCTACAGGAAGAGCGGCAATTTGGTTGACAAACTTACCATCTGTTAATGCTTTCAACGCTTTTTGGTGAGAATGAAAAGCGAATTCGTCCTGAACTTCCCTTGAGATTTTGAATTGGTTGGCTACGGCTTCTGCAGTATAGCCCATTCCCCAATAATAATCGGGATTGGTTTTTGCCAAAGCAGCATCCGGTACGGGTTTGTAGCCTCCCATCGGGATATAGCTCATAGATTCTGTTCCTCCAGCAATGATGCAATCGGCCATTCCGGATTGTATTTTAGCAGTGGCAATGGCAATGGCTTCAGATCCTGAGGCACAATAACGGTTTACGGTAACTCCCGGAACTTTGTCGGTGTCGAGTCCCATAAGTGAGATTAATCTTGCAACATTGAGTCCTTGCTCTGCTTCGGGCATGGCGTTTCCAACGATGACATCGTCTATTCGGTCTTTGTCGAGTTGTGGGAAATCTCCCATAAGTTTTTTGATGACGGTTGCTGCCATTTCATCAGGTCTTGTAAACCTTAACGAACCTTTCGGCGCTTTGCCTACTGCGGTTCTGTATCCTTTTATGATGTATGCTGTTTTCATTGTTTGTTGGTTTAAACTTTTTTGAAATTTTTAAGCCTCGTAGAGGTTTACTGTTCGTAGATTATTGTTTTGTGATTGAGTAGAGCTCCGTAGGAGCGATCTGTTAATTTTCAATCCATTCAAATAGGTATTTAGATTCATATTCAATTTCAAATTTTTCCATAAAATCTAAATATTCTTCTCTGAATGTTTTCTTTTTATGATGTTCTTCTTGATTTAAAATATATTTTACAACAGAATCAAGACTGCTTTTAGAATAAGAAAACGCTCCATATCCTTCCTGCCAATTGAATTTACCATTAATCCATTTTTTATCATTAATAAATTTTGAAGATCCTGCTTTAATATCTCTTACCAAATCTGAAATTGAAATAGATGGACTCATACTTATCAAAAGATGAACATGATCAGGCATTGCAAATATGGCATACAATTTTTGATTTCTGTTGGAAATAATACCTGAAATAAATTTATGTAATTCTTCTCTGTTTTCTTTTGAAATCAAATTTTGTCTTCCTTTAACTGCGAAGACAATTTGAATATAAATTTTTGTATATGTATTTGCCATAAACTTTATTGGTCTTTATTAACAGGTCGCTCCTACGGAGCTTTCTTCTTGTAATTGCATATTTCTATTAACAGGTCGCTCCTACGGAGCTTCTATTTCTAAAATCTAACCTCTAACCTCTAACTTCTAATGTCTAACTTCTAGTTACGAAGCGGTTTCCCTTTTTGTAACATGAATTGTATTCTTTCCAAGGTTTTTCTTTCGGAACAGAGTTGTAAGAAGGTTTCCCTTTCAAGGTTTAATAAATATCTTTCGGAGACCAAAGTAGGTTCAGAAAGTTCGCCACCTACCATAACTCTTGCTAATTTGTCGGCAATTTTTTTATCATATTCGGAGATGAAATTACCGGCTAACATTTGGTCGGTTCCTACCAAGAACATACCGAGTGCATCTTTACCCAGAACCAGTACCTTTTCTTCGATCGGTTGGGTATAGTCTTGTTCTGCCATAAGCAATGCTACTTTTTTGGCTTCAGCAATTTGGTTGTTTTTGTTTACAACAACGAAATCTTTTCCGTGTTCAAAAATTCCCATATCGAAAGCTTCATAAGCAGAAGTAGCTACTTTTGCCATGGCGATATTCATAAAAGCATCTCTCAGACGGTTGGTTTTGACATCGTCTTTTACAAAATCTTTGGAAGTTCTGCGGATAAATTCTTTGGTACCACCACCGCCAGGGATTACGCCAACGCCAAGCTCTACCAAGCCGATATAAGTTTCGGCGGCAGCAACCACTCGGTCAGCGTGTAGCGCCATTTCGCAACCACCACCCAAAGTCATTCCGTGTGGAGCGACAACGGTTGGGATGGAAGAGTAACGAACCCTCATCATGGTATTTTGGAAATAGGCAATCGCCATGTTCAGATCGTCCCAATCTTGATCCACCGCCATCATCATGATCATGGCAAGGTTGGCACCTACGGAGAAATTAGCTCCTTGATTAGCGATCACCAAACCGTCGTATTCTTTTTCGGCAAGGTCGATCGCACGGTTGAGTCCGTCCAAAACTTCGCCACCCAAAGAATTCATTTTAGAACGGATTTCGAAATTGATGATTCCGTCGCCCAAATCCTGAATTGCAGCTCCGGAATTGGACCACAAAGTTTTATTTTTTCTGATGTTATCAAGGATGATAAAGGACTCTTTTCCTGGGATTGTAGTATAGTCTCCGGAGTTTTTGTCAAAATAAATGGATTGACCTTCGTCATTAATTTTATAGAAAGATTCTCCTTTTTCTACCAAAGCTTTTGCCCAATCGGAAATGTCGTAACCCGCTTCTTTAGCCAGTTCTGCACCTTTTGCAACGCCAACAGCATCCCAAATTTCGAATGGACCATTTTCCCAACCGAAACCGGCTTTCATGGCATCGTCAATTTTATAGATATCGTCAGATATTTCGGGTACTTTGTGCGAAACATAAGCAAACATAGCACCTAGAGAAAGTCTATAAAATTCTCCGGCTTTGTCTTTTCCACCAATCAACACTTTGAAACGATCAATAGGTTTATCGATGTTTTTTGTTAATTCTAAAGTTGGGAAATTCGCTTTTCCTTGAGTTTCGTATTCTAAAGTAGAAAGGTTGAGTTGAAGGATTTCGGATTTGCCATCATCGCCTTTAACTTTTTTGAAGAAACCTTGATTGGTTTTTGACCCCAAGAAATTATTCTTCATTAAGAAATCAATGTAAGCAGGCATTTCGAACTGATTTTTGAACAACTCTTGCTCTACACCGCTTTCTCTCACGCCGTTGGCAACATGCACCAAGGTATCTAGACCCACCACATCGGCAGTACGGAAAGTTGCAGATTTAGGACGACCGATTACAGGTCCGGTTAATTTATCCACCTCGGAAATAGAAAGTCCTAATTTTCCAATGGTATTAAAGATGTTCATGATCCCGAAAACTCCAATTCTGTTGGCAATAAATGCCGGAGTATCTTTGGCTAAAACCGTAGTTTTTCCTAAGAATTTTGCACCATATTGCATGTAGAAATCTACAATTTCCGGAAGTGTGTGCGGTGTTGGAATAATTTCTAACAGGGGTAAATATCGTACCGGATTGAAGAAGTGAGTTCCTGCAAAATAATCTTTGAAATCATCGCTTCTGCCTTCAGTAAGGAAATGGATAGGGATCCCAGAGGTGTTGGACGAAACCAAAGTACCGGGTTTTCTGTGTTGTTCAATTTTTTCATACACCGATTTTTTGATGTCCAATCTTTCGACTACGACTTCTATAATCCAATCGGTGTTTTTGATTTTAGGCATGTCGTCATCAAAATTTCCAACTTTGATGCGGTCGGCAAATTTTGGAGAATAGAGCAGGGCCGGACTGGCTTTTTTAAGTTTAGCCAAGTTTTCGGTAGCAATTCTGTTTCTTACCGCTTTATCCTCTTTGGTAATACCTTTTTTTTGTTCGGCTTCAGAGAGTTCAAACGGAACGATATCGAGCAGTAAAACTTCCACTCCGATATTGGCAAAATGGGCTGCGATACCGCTTCCCATAATTCCGGAACCCAGAACCGTAACATGTTTTATTCTTCTTTTCATTATATTATTTTATTTTTTTGAATTGAGTTCGGTTGATATTTTCATAATTTCAGTCATCACTTCTTTGAAGGTTTCAAGCTTTTCAGGAGCAATTTTTTCAACTACTTTTTTATTGAAATTCACAACGACTTCTTTGGATAAATTTCTAGATTGTAATCCTTTGTCAGTCAGTTTTATGATGACTTCTCTTTTGTCGCTGGATGTTTTTTCTTTGTAGATGTAGCCGTTGTCTTCTAAAAGTTTGATAATTCGGGTTAGAGATGTAGGTTCAATCGCCATTTTAGGGCCCAGATTGGTGCTTCTGGTGCCGTCTTTTGGGTCAATTTTTAGAAGAGTGAGGGCTTGTACCGCTGTAGCGTCGTAATCTTGAGCCAATTCGGAATACATCTTGGAAACCGAAAGCCAAGTTTGTTTCAGGATAAGGTCGATATTTTCAACTTTATCTTTATTTTTAAGATCCATAATCATTTGAGATTTGTTGTATTCCAAATATAATAATATTATGCATGCATAATACTTATAAAATGAACATTATTTTTAAACAGATGATTATCAGTTAATTAAAATATATGAAAAGCATAATACTATGCATGCATAGTATTTTGAGAAAGAAGTGTAAATGTAGTATTAATGAGTGTTTTGGATAATATCAATGATATCTTTAAAGTTTCTTGCTTTTAGTTGTGAATTTTCAATGAAAATCACCCAAACATCGTTGTTGAACTCGAATTTGATTTTTGAAAGGTCAAAATTGAAGTTTTTTTGGAGTACAGAATAGAGCATTTCTTTTTGAAGTTCGGGAGCCACAATTTGGGGTGCGGCAAAGCCCGTATCCATATTGAAAAGTGTGGGTTGGGTCAATTCTTTATGCTGAATCAGGATGTCTTCTGTAACTCCAGAATAGAAATTCCCATTTTTGATGTACCAAATTTTATCGGCAAATTCCTTTGCCAATCGCCAATCGTGTGAAGAAAATAAGATGATTTTATTTTGCTTTTTGGCAATATTTCTGAGAAGTTTTAGGATGGCCACTTTATTATTTTCATCCAAATGCGTGGTAGGTTCATCCAAAATAATGATGGGTGTATTCTGTGCTAAAGCTCGACCAATAAATGCTTTTTGTAAATTACCGTCCGAAAGTTGTCTCAATTGTAGTTTTTCATAAACATTCAAGCCTAGATTTTTTATAATATCCTCAATTTCAGTTTGATCGTCTTTATTCAATTCAAAATAATACGGATAATGAATGTATTTGCCCAAAGAAACCAAATCTTTAACGGTGTAATTCATTGGGATTTCTGATTTTGAAAAAACGATAGATATCAAATGTGCAATTTCTTTTACGGAAAGGGTTTTTATCTCTTGGCGATCCATAAGAATTTTACCGTGATTAAGAAGGGGCAATTGATTGAGGATGGACTTGATCAAAGTGGTTTTCCCAACGCCGTTATTCCCGATCAACAAACATACATCGCCCAATGCAAGCTGGGTACTGATGCCTTCGACTAAAGATTTGTTGTATCCAATTGTGGTATTTTCTATTTCCAAAAACATAATTTATCCGGCTTTGAACGATTTGGATTTTACGAGCATCATCAAAATAACAGGAATTCCAAATAGCGAGGTGATGACATTGAGAGGCAGTTTGGATACTTCGGACAAAATGGAAAATATCTGCATGATGCAGATCCCCAGAAGCATGTTCAGTATCCATTGTTGCCACAGTTTGGAAGGATTATAGATCATTCTGCAAAAATGAGGAACAATAATTCCGATGAATAAAATAGGACCCAAAAATGCCGTTATGGTGGCTGATAGTAAAGATGAAGCTAGGATGATCAGCAATTTTAAATGCTTGAGATTGACCCCCAAACTTTGCGCATATTGTGTGCCCAGGCTGTTTCCAATCAACGGTTTGATGGTTTTGAAACTTAGACCCAATCCCAAAATGATAAACAGTCCTAATATGTAAATTTGATTGGTGGAAAGGATATTGTTAGCCCCAAAACTCCACAAGATATAATTTTTCAAACTTTGGTTATCGGCATAGAGTTGTAGTATAGAAACAACAGCTCCAGATAGTGCTGAAACCAAGAAACCAAGGATGATGAGAAAGGATTTGTCAGGAAATTTTTTGGACATTCCCAACAAAACGAACATCATCATAAGAGAACCTATAATGGCAAAAAAACTGAGAAAAGAATTTTGCAAAAATTCCGGAATGACCCAATCTTGAGACAAAAAAATGTAAACAGCTACCGATAGGCTAGCCACCGATGTAATCCCCAAAACCGATGGACCGGCCAAGGGATTTTGAAAATATTCTTGCAATAGAAATCCAGAAGTTGGGATGGCAACTCCTGCAAACAGCATGGCAATCACTCTATTACTTCTTAGTTGCGCAATGGTGGATTGCTCGGAATTGCCAAAAAAATCTTCGAATTTTAAAGAAACAAAACCGGTATTCAGGTTGATGATGATGCATACAATGATGATGAACAATAAAAGTCCCGTCGTTATTTTAAAGTTTTTGGTCATTGTAGAGAAATTGTATGATATAAAAAATCAATCTTTCTAGGAGCCTGTTTAAAATTTTGTATCTAAACATCTATACAAAAAGTCAGATAAGTAAATATTAAAAATAGTCGAATTATTATTTCGATAAAATTTTAAACAGGCTCTATATTAAGAAAGATTGAAAGGTTGGTCTTGATTTATTTTAGCAAAGCTGAAATTTTAGCATCCAATTGATCTTTGGTCATGGATCCCACGGTTTCGTTGCTGGCATTCTTTTTTTTCATGAAAGTAAAAGGAATGCTTTCTCCTTGCCAAGTCTTGAAGTTTTTTGTGAAAAACTCAGGATTTAAAGAAGTTCCGTCCAACAATACAATGTTTTTGGAAAGTTGATGCTCGGCTCCAAAATCTTTCACCGAATCCCAATCGGTCTTGTCATCCAAGCTGATGAAGGTGAATTTTACAGGTTTATCTTTTAATTCAGCCATTTTATCCTTGAAATGTGGGATTTCCTTCATGCAAGGACCGCACCAAGTTGCAAAGAAATTGGTCACATAAAGGGTGTCGTTTTCCTTGGTTGCAAAGAGTTCATTTGCTTTTTCCAAACTAATTTCTACTAAAGCAGGTGCGTTATCTGGACTTGTTGTTTCGGTCGTTTCGCTTACCTGAGCGCTGTTACTTTCAGTAGAAGCACTTTCTTTTTTACATGCTACTAAAGTGATCGCAAATAAGGAGCTTAATATAATTTTCTTCATAAGAGTTGGATTTTCAATAGTTTAATATGATTTTTATTTCCAGTTTGTATAGTTATTCTCTATTTTATTTTTCTTTTTAAAAGAAAATATTTATTTTTGAGTGAAATTATGAAACCTACAACTAAGACAAAAAAATCTGTTTTCCACGGTCTAAAATTAGTTCAAAAAAAGGAACTGACCAAAAATGCATTTGCTCTGGAATTTGAAATTCCTACGAACTTAGAACAGTCGTATCGGTTTCAATCCGGGCAGTATGTGAGTGTTAAATTTCCTTTTCATGGGCAAGATTACCAAGCGGATTATTCCATTACATCGGCTCCACACGAAGGAAAATTTTCGTTGGGCATCAAAATTAATTCTCCAGAAAGTCCATCGGCTTATTTGTACAAAAATTACAAAATTGGAGATGTCCTGGAAATTTCAGAACCTGCTGGTCGTTTTACAGTGGAAACCAAACCTCACGAATTCCGAACCATTATTGGCTTTTGCATGGGGATAGGCATAACGCCCATCATCAGTCATTTCAAAAGCATTCTGTTCAATGAACCGAGAACGCGGTTGTTCTTGTTTTATGGTAATAAATCCAAATCCGAAACTGTTTTTAAGGAAGAATTGGACGACTTGGTTAAAATGCACAAGGACCGATTGGAGGTTCATTACTTTTACTCTCAAGAAAAAGTAAATTATTCACTCTATCAGGGCAGATTGGATGCTAAAAAACTTGTTTTAATCATCAACCAAATTTTGCATTTGGACGATACGGATGAAGAATCGACCATTTGGGATGCCGTGGATGAAGTGTTGATTTGTGGTAAAGGTGAGATGATAAAATCTTTGGCAAACGCCTGTTTTCATCACGGAATTCAAAAAAGAAATATTCATTTTGAATTGTTTGATTCGTTCGATTCGGATATTTATCCTCAAGAAAAAGAATTCCCTTTGATTGAAAATATAGAAGTTGATTTTACTTTAATGAACAAAAAGTATACTACAACCGTCCCGGATAATAAAAATAAATTGCTCAATTACCTGTTGTCACAGGATTTTCCTGTTCCGTATTCGTGCAAGTCCGGCATCTGTGGAAGCTGCGAATGTAAGTTAATAGAAGGGGAGGTCGAATTGTTGGAAAATGAATACCTAACCGATAAAGAAATTGAACAAGGAAAAATTTTAGCATGCATGTGCATACCGCTTACCCCAAAAATTATTCTTAATTTTGATTTAAGTTAATTTGTTTTTGATAAAAAAATCGTAGAAAGTTTGAATTCCATTCTGAAAATATTTAAATCCATCATCAATTTGGCAGAAATTACTTTTTTGCTCATGATTTTGGCCAATATCTGGGTGTATTCAGAAACCAACGGAAGGACTTACGACAGAATATCCAAAATACCACCTAGAGAAGTCGCTTTGGTACTAGGAACTTCTCCCAAAATGAGATCCGGAATCTCCAATCCCTATTTTGTTGCAAGAATGGATGCTGCAGCATTGCTGTACCATCATGGGAAAATAAAAAGCATACTGGTAAGTGGCGAGAAAAGCAAAGGCTACGACGAAACCGAAGCCATGAAAAATTACCTCATTTATCAAGAAGGGGTACCAGAGAACATCATCATCAAAGATACCAAAGGTTTTAATACGCGTTTATCCATCAACAATTGCAAGACAAAATTTCAAAAGAACAACATCATCATCGTATCACAAGGCTTTCATAATCTTAGAGCACTTTTCTATGCCAGAAGTCTAAATATGAATGCTCTTGCGTTTTCAGCACGAGATGTTTATAAAAATGAAAGCTTTTATCGCAACCAATTTCGGGAATTTTTAGCAAGGGTTTCGGCCGTATTTTATTACATCACAGGAATTGAAGTGAAATAGTTTTTCAAAGGTTGTAGTATAGTTACTCGCTATTTTTTTAAGAAATTGAAGCTTTTATTTCTTGTTTTTGTTTTTATTTGATTTTAATGTTTTAAAAATGCAGTGATTTTAGTTTTTCAACTAAAAAGCGTAATTTTGTGAAATCTAAAATTAAAGTAAAAGTATAAAATGAATTCCTACAAAAATCCACTTGAAGAACGCTATTCTAGTGCAGAAATGTTGTACAACTTTTCACCAGACAACAAATTTAGAAACTGGAGAAAACTTTGGATCGCTCTTGCAGAAATTGAAAAAGATCTGGGATTGGAAATTTCCGATGAACAAATTGCTCAGCTAAAAGAACAAGCCGAGAATATCGATTTCGACAAAGCTGCAGAGTACGAAAAGAAATTCCGTCACGATGTGATGGCGCATGTACACGCTTACGGAGATGTGGCACCACTAGCCAAGCCAATCATCCATTTGGGAGCTACTTCGGCATTTGTAGGAGACAATACCGACCTGATCCAGATGAGAGACGGACTGCTAATTGTGAGAAAGCAATTGGTGAATGTCATCAAAAAAATGTCCGATTTCGCCCTGAAATACAAAGATTTGCCTACTCTTGGGTTTACCCATTTCCAACCGGCACAGTTGACTACCGTTGGTAAAAGAGCAACGCTTTGGCTGCAATCTTTATTGTTGGATTTCGAAGAGTTGGAGTTTTTCTTAGAAACTTTAAGATTTAGAGGGGTAAAAGGAACTACAGGTACCGCTGCTAGCTTTTTGGAGCTTTTCAACGGTGATTATTCCAAAGTTCAACATCTGGATAAAGAACTTTCAAAAAGATTTGGCTTCGAAAAAGTTTTCGGAGTTTCTGGACAAACTTACGATAGAAAAATTGATGCAAAAGTTCAGGCTTTATTGTCGAATATTGCTCAGTCTGCCCATAAATTCACCAACGATCTTAGATTATTGGCGAACCTAAAAGAAATAGAAGAACCGTTTGAGAAAAACCAAATCGGATCTTCAGCCATGGCGTATAAAAGAAACCCAATGCGTTCCGAAAGAATTTCGGCATTGTCCAAGTTCGTTATTTCTTTGCAAAATTCATCAGCAATGGTGGCAGCCACTCAGTGGTTCGAAAGAACTTTGGACGATTCTGCCAACAAGAGATTGGCCATTCCACAAGCTTTCTTGGCTGTAGATGCCATTTTGTTGATCTGGAACAACATCCTGAGCGGAATTGTGGTTTACGAAAACAGAATCCACAAGCACATCATGGAAGAACTTCCTTTTATGGCAACAGAATACATCATTATGGAAGAGGTGAAAGCCGGTGGCGACCGACAAGAAATACACGAAACCATCCGTGTACACTCCATGGAAGCGTCCAAACAAGTAAAAATGGAAGGAAAGGACAACGATTTGATCGAAAGAATCATGAACGACAATTCCTTGAAATTTGATAAGTCAAAATTGATGGAAGTTTTGGATCCTAAAAATTTCATTGGATTTTCGCCTATTCAGACCCAGCAGTTTGTGGAAAACGAAATCCAACCCATTTTACAGAAATATGCAGATTTAATCGGACTAGAAACAGACCTGAAAGTATAAAATAGTATGCAGTCTTTTGGGCTGCATATTTTTTTAATTAAAGTATACCAATAAAGCCACGAAGTGGCGAAATCATTAGCATAGGGCGTAGTCCTATGGTAGAAATCATTAGTATAGGGCGTAGTCCTGTGTTAAAAAAAACAATAATTAGTAAAAATGAACAAAAGAATTTTTGTAGAAAAAAGAGGTCTTTTCGATGTAGAAAGTCCAAAAGTTTTGAACGAAATTAAAAGCATTTTACCGAATGTAGAATCGGTAAAAGTTTACAATATTTATGATGTCTTCGGTATGGACGATCAGGATTTTGCAAAGGTCATCAATTCTACATTTGTAGATCCTGTGGTTGATATTTTGCACGACAATAATCCTGCAACTTCTTTGCATTTTGCAACCGAATTTCTACCGGGACAGTACGATCAAAGAGCTGATTCGGCACAACAATGTATTGCGTTACTAACTGGTAATGACAAAGTTACTGTTAGAAGTGGTAAGCTGATTGAGATGACAGGGCTTACAGAAAATGAGTTGGTAGAGGTAAAAAATCTACTCATCAATAAAGTTGAATCTCAGGAGAAAAACCTTGATCGCTTGGAAATTCCAGCGGAAGAAACTCCAGATCCAATTGTGGTTTTTGACCAATTTATCTCATGGAATACCGAAGAATTAGAAAATTTCTACAATTCTTATGGTTTTGCCTTCGGTTTTGATGATTTGCAAATGATTCAGGATTATTTTAAATCCGAAAACAGAAACCCTACCGAAACCGAACTGAAAGTTTTGGATACCTATTGGAGTGATCATTGCCGACACACAACTTTCGAAACCGAACTTACAGATATTTCTTTCGAAGGTCAGTTTCAATCGACTTTACAAAATATTTTCAACGATTATTTAGAAAAAAGAAAATTCTTAGGAAGAGAAGCGAAACCAATTTCTTTGATGGATTTGGCAACCGTTTCTGCAAGATATTTCAAGAAGACAGGAAATCTTGAAAACATGGTGGTTTCAGATGAAATCAACGCATGTACCGTAGAGATAGAAGTAGAATACGATGGTAAAAAAGAACCGTGGTATTTATTATTCAAAAACGAAACCCACAATCACCCAACGGAAATTGAACCTTTCGGTGGAGCTTCCACTTGTCTAGGCGGTGCGATTAGAGATCCTTTGTCCGGGCGATCTTTCGTTTTCCAAGCGATGAGATTAACCGGTGCTGCCGATGTGTTGGAGCCTATTTCTAAAGCTTTACCAGGGAAACTTCCACAAAGAACCATTACCAAACAAGCTGCCAACGGATATTCTTCTTACGGTAACCAAATTGGTTTGGCAACAACCCATGTTTCCGAAATCTATGACGAGGGCTACAAAGCCAAAAGAATGGAGGTAGGTTTTGTTGCCGGTGCTGTACCTAAAGATTGGGTGCGAAGAGAGCAGCCCGAAGCTGGAGATGTGGTTATTGTTTTGGGAGGTGCAACCGGTAGAGACGGTGTTGGTGGAGCAACCGGAAGTTCTAAGGAACAAGATGAAACCTCTATCCATACACTTTCTACTGAAGTTCAGAAAGGAAATGCGGTAGAAGAAAGAAAAATTCAACGACTTTTCAGAAAACCAGAAGTTACGAAACTGATCAAAAAATCCAACGATTTTGGTGCAGGTGGTGTTTCGGTAGCTATTGGCGAAATTGCCGATTCTTTGGAAATTAATTTGGATGTTCTTCCTTTAAAATATGAAGGTTTGAACGGGACGGAATTGGCAATTTCTGAATCTCAAGAAAGAATGGCTGTGGTGATCGAGGCTAAAGACAAAGACCAATTCATCCAATATTGTAAAGAAGAAAATATTGTAGCGGTAGAAATTGCAAAAGTAACCGACAGTGGCAGAATGCAAATGTTCTGGAACGGTCAGAAAATTGTTGATCTAAGCAGAGAATTTTTGGATACCAGCGGTTGTAGCAAAACGCAATCTGCAAAAATAAATCATCTAGAAAAGGTAGAGCAGAAAGCTATAGAATTTAACCAAGAAAATTTCTTGGCTGCTCTTAAAGATAAAAATGTTGCTTCACAAAAAGGTTTGGTAGAAATGTTTGATTCTACCGTGGGCGGAACTACGGTTGCACTTCCTTTTGGAGGAAAATATCAGCTAACTGAGACCGAAGGTAGCGTACAAGCCATCCCGGTACTTAGAGCTAAAAATGTAGAAACGGTATCTTTTGCAAGTTGGGGATTTGATGCGGAAGTTTCTAAGCAAAACTCCATGATAGGAGCCTCTATGGCGGTTGTTGAATCGGTGGCGAAAATTGTAGCCATGGGTGGCGAGTTCAGAAATATCCGTTTGAGCTTCCAAGAATATTTTGAAAAATTAGGAAGCCAACCGGAAAAATGGGGCAAGCCTTTGGCTTCGCTTTTGGGTGCTTATGATGCTCAGATGAATTTTGGTTTGGCAGCCATCGGAGGTAAAGACTCCATGAGCGGAACTTACCAAGACATCCATGTGCCACCAACTTTAATTTCTTTTGCTTGTGCTCATGGTGAAAAGAAAACCGTGATCTCTCCAGAGTTTAAAAAAGCCGGAAATTACATCTATCATTTCCAGCATAAAACTCAGGAAAATGGGTTGCCAAATTATCAAGATTTAATTGCAATCTACGATTTTATCCATGCTCAAATTAAAGCCGGAAAAGTGGTTTCTGTAAAGACCATTAAAGAAGGCGGTGTAGCTGTTGCATTGGCTAAGATGTCTTTTGGTAACCAATTGGGTGCTTCGGTTGGTATCGATGATAAATTAGCATTAACCAAAAATATAGGAGGTTTAATAATTGAAACTACAGAAAAACTAGAAAATAATTTACTTCAACTGATTGGTGAAGTCGAAAATTCGGGAAGTCTGAAAATCAATAATTTAACTGTTGAAATCAAAAAATTGGTTGAAGTTAATTTTGGTACTTTTGAAAAATTATTTCCAACGAAAGAACCGAGAAAAATTGACATCGAATTGGATGAAAACTTGAATGGAATCGAGAAAAAATCCATCAACATCATTTCGCATAAATTAGGAAGTCCTAGAGTTTTTGCTCCGGTATTCCCGGGAACAAATTGTGAATTCGAAACCAAAAATGCGTTCAGAAAAGAAGGTGCCTTGGTAGAAAGTTTGCCTTTGGTCAACATCAATCACAATACTTTGGAAGAGTCCATCGACCGTTGGGTTTCTAAAATTAAAGAATCTCAAATCTTGGTATTTTCCGGTGGTTTCTCTGCCGGTGACGAGCCGGATGGTTCTGCAAAATTCATTGTGAATGTGTTGAAAAATGCCAAAATGAAAGATGCAGTTCATGAGTTTTTGGGTAGAGACGGAATGATTTTAGGGATCTGTAACGGTTTCCAAGCCTTGGTAAAATCCGGATTGTTGCCGTACGGCGAGATTAGAGATTTGGACGAAAACTCGCCAACTCTTGCCCACAATGCCATCGGAAGACACATCTCGCAAATGGTGAATGTGAAAGTGGTGAGCGACAATTCTCCTTGGTTGAAGGGGATGAAAGACGAAGTGTACACCATTCCGATTTCTCATGGCGAAGGTCGTTTTATGGCTTCTGAAGAGGTGCTGACCGAGCTTTACAAAAAAGGACAAATCGCTACTCAATACATTGACTTTGAAGGAAATGTTGCGCACGGAATGCCTTTCAACCCGAACAATTCACTTTTCGGAATAGAAGGAGTTACCAGCGAAAGTGGTAAAATATACGGTAGAATGGGACATCCTGAACGATTCTCTGACGGATTGTTCAAAAATATTCCATCGGCCAATTACCACAACATCTTCAAAAACGGAGTGGAGTATTTTAAATAACAATTTAACCCTGTCGGTCAGCCTATGGTCGACAGGGATTTTTTAACAAAGTTGGACCGGATCATAATCCTTTATAAATCATAAATTTTGAAAGATTATTACTATTTTCTAGGGATAAAACATACAGCAACTGAGGAGGATATACGGAAAGCATATCGGAAATTATCTTTAAAATATCATCCTGATAAAAACGATAACGATCCTTTTTTCGAAGCTCGTTTTATGGAAATTCAAGAAGCTTATGATGTGTTGAGCGATCCCGAAAAAAGAAGATTTTACGATCAAGATTTTGGACATCAACAACGAAGTAAAAGATCCAGCCAGCCTCCCTATATTCGTTCTTTTTCTTCCAGTAAAGTTCGTGCTAAGAAAGGAGATACCATTCACCTAAAATGGCAAACACACAATGCCGATGTGGTTAAAATTCTGCCTTTTGGATTGGAAAAATCCTATGGAGAACGGAGTTTTAAAATAACAGAATTCAAAGACGGACAGTTTCATGTGGTGCTTCAGGCAACCAACTCTTTACTGAATAAATCGGTGGTAAAAGGGATTAGTATTCTAGAAATGCTTCCTGGAGAAACTGAAATTGTCGAAGAAAAACAAGACTTCGAGGCCACAGATACCATGAAAAATCCTGTCAGAAAAAAAACAATGGATTTTGTGGTTTTGGTAAAAGCTTTACTTGTGATACTCATTCTGCTAATTGTGGTTAAAAACTGTTTTAGCTAAAATTTTAACTCAACAAACTGCGTTGTACAATTATGCAAAAAATTGTACTTTTACGCTTTCAATTTTTCGTATAAAATCTAATAAAAAAATATGAACACACAACAATTTGTGAACCGTCACATTTCCCTTTCACAAGCCGATACAGAGGCTATGTTGAAACGAATTGGAGTAAATTCAATCGATGAGTTAGTTAGCCAAACCATTCCTGGATCCATCCGTTTGGAAAAGGATTTGGAGATCTCGGCACCTCTATCCGAATATGAAATGCTTGCTCATTCCAAAGATTTGGCTTCACAAAATAAATTGTACGATAATTATATCGGATTTGGATATTTCGGAACTATTTTACCGGCAGCCATTCAAAGAAATATTTTTGAAAACCCAAGCTGGTACACGGCTTATACACCTTACCAAGCAGAAATAGCACAAGGTAGATTGGAGGCTCTATTGAATTTCCAAACGGTGGTTTCTAACCTTACAGGATTGCCTTTGGCTAATGCCTCTTTGCTGGACGAAAGTACGGCAGCTGCAGAAGCAATGCACATGTTCTTCAGCAACAGATCCAAAGATCAAAAAAAATCCAACGCCAATAAGTTTTTTGTTTCGGATTTGGTGTTGCCACAGACCATAGCGGTTCTTATGACAAAAGCGGATGGTTTGGACATCGACATCGTAGTAGGAGACTTCAATTCAATGGAATTGGATGCTACATTCTTCGGTGTTTTATTGCAATACCCTGGTAAAAATGGTGTTGTAGTCGATTATACTGAAATTATTAAAAAATACAAAGAATTGTCTTTGCAAGTAGCACTTGCTTGTGATCCTTTGGCTTTGGTTAAATTAAAATCTCCTGCAGATCTAGGTGCAGATTGTGCTGTTGGTACAACCCAGAAATTTGGTATCCCAATGGGTTACGGTGGACCTCACGCTGCATTCTTCACTTGTAAAGAAGATTATAAAAGAGATATTCCGGGAAGAATTATCGGGGTTTCTCAAGACATGTACGGTAGGAGAGCACTAAGAATGGCTCTACAAACCAGAGAGCAACACATCAAAAGAGAAAAAGCAACTTCTAACATTTGTACAGCCCAAGTTTTATTGGCCGTAATGGCAGGTATGTACTGTGTTTATCACGGTGCATCTGGACTACAATATATTGCAGATCAGGTTCATGCAAAAGCCAATGCGTTGAAAACTGCAGCAACGGCTTTGGGGTATGATGTGGTAGATCAAACAATTTTTGATACCGTTTCCATTAAAATGAACGAGATTGACAAGCAATTGTTAAAAGCTAAAATGGAAGAAAATGAAATCAACCTTAACTATTTCACAACCGATTTTGTAAGCATCGCTTTGGACGAAACAACTTCTGTGGCCAAATTAGAAAAATTGGTTGCTGCTTTGGCTTCGTTTAAAGATCAAGCAACAGTTGCACTTGTTCTAGAAGATAAAACAAGCATTCCAACAGAAATGTTGAGAAGAGATGCCATCCTGACCGATGATGTTTTCAAAAAATACCACACAGAAACCGAATTGATGAGATACATCAAGAGATTGGAAAGAAAAGACCTTTCTCTTACGCATTCCATGATTTCTCTTGGTTCTTGTACCATGAAGCTGAATGCTGCAGCTGAAATGTTACCGTTGTCATGGGCAGAATGGGGTGGTGTTCACCCATTTGTACCTGTAGATCAAGCAAAAGGATATCAAACGATGATTGCCGAATTGGAAAAAGATTTAGCAGAAATTACCGGTTTTGCGGGTACTTCTCTTCAACCCAATTCAGGTGCTCAAGGTGAATATGCCGGGTTAATGGTCATCAGAGAATTCCAAAAATCCAAAAATGAAGGACATAGAAATGTCGTTTTGATTCCTCAATCTGCACACGGAACCAACCCGGCTTCTGCAGTATTGGCAGGATTGAAAGTGGTGGTGGTTAAAAATCTTGAAAATGGAGAAATTGATTTTGAAGATTTGAAAGCCAAAGCAGAACAGCACAAAGACAACCTATCGTGTGTGATGATTACTTACCCATCCACTTACGGTTTCTTTGATGCCAATATCAAGGAAATTACAAAACTAATTCACGATAACGGAGGTCAAGTATATATGGATGGTGCTAACATGAATGCCCAAGTTGGATTTACAAGTCCAGGAAATATCGGAGCAGATGTTTGTCACCTTAACTTACACAAGACTTTCGCAATCCCTCACGGTGGAGGTGGACCTGGAGTTGGGCCTATCTGTGTTGCGGCACATTTGGTTCCGTTCTTGCCATCTAACCCGAACATCAAAATTGGAGAAGAAACTGCTATCGATGCGATTTCTGCAGCTCCTTACGGATCTTCTTTGGTACAAAACATCTCGTATGCGTATATCAAAATGTTGGGTACTGAAGGATTGATGAAATCTACGGCTCATGCTATTTTGAATGCCAATTATTTGAAAGAAGTATTGTCAGAACATTTCCCAATTCTTTATGCTAATGAAAACGGAAGAGTGGCTCACGAGTGTATCGTAGATTTCCGTCAGTTCAAATCAATTGGTATTGAAGTGGCAGATGTTGCGAAAAGATTGATGGATTACGGTTACCATGCACCAACAGTATCTTTCCCAGTGGCAGGTACTTTGATGATAGAACCTACTGAATCGGAAAGCAAAGCCGAAATCGATAGATTTGCTGAAGCTTTGATCAACATCAAAAAAGAAATTGATGAAGTAATAAACGGTGAAGCAGATGCTGCAAATAATGTATTGAAGAACGCACCGCATACCGAACAATTGGTTATTTCTGATGCTTGGGACAAGCCGTACAGCAGAGAAAAAGCAGCCTATCCTTTGGATTGGGTTAGAGATCACAAATTCTTTGCAACCGTTTCTAGAATCGATGAAGCCTACGGAGATAGAAACTTGGTTTGTACCTGCGAACCTATTGAAGCTTACATGTAATTTTCAATCAAATAATAATAGAAAATCCCGAGCAATCGGGATTTTTTTGTTTGTGTTTAGAAGTAATAAAAGAGGTTAAAATTTTTTAGGAATACATTTATGAATTATTGTAGAACTAATTTGTAAGTATAGAGAGGTTGTCTTACTTTTGATATCCTTATTTCCATCGGTATTGTACAAGATCTACCGATGATTGTATTTTATATTATGGAACAACTTAATCATTTATACACCAACCAAAGAACAGGAGATCACAGCCCGAGAAAAGTGTCCAGAACAGATTTTCAGAGGGATTTTGACAGGCTCATTTTTTCTTCCGCTTTCAGAAGATTGCAAAATAAAACTCAGGTTTTTCCGCTACCGGGAAGTGTCTTTGTGCACAATAGACTTACGCATTCCCTCGAGGTCTCTTCTGTGGGGAGGAGTTTGGGAAGTTTGGCTGGTGAGTTTATTCAAAAAGAGTATGAAAATTACCTAAGTCCAGAGTCGTTGCAATTTTATCTTTACGATTTGCAATCTGTCGTTGCGGCAGCCTGTCTCTGTCATGATGTTGGAAATCCTGCCTTTGGACATTCCGGTGAAGATGCCATTGCTTCTTATTTTGAGAAAAATCAATCGGAGCTGAAGTTTTTTTTCACGGATAAAGAATGGGCCGATCTTATAAATTTCGAAGGAAATGCGAATGCCATCAGAGTTTTAACACATCAACAAAATGGTAAAGATGAAGGCGGTGTACAACTTACTTTTTCTACCTTGTCCAGTATTGCCAAATATCCTTGTGAGGCTATTGCAAAGAAAAAAGGAGCAATCAACAGAAAGAAATTTGGTTTTTTCCAAAATGAAAAAGAAACTTTTAAGAAAATAGCAAGTCAAACAGCCCTATCGATTGAAAGCGAAGAACCCTTGATCTATAAGAGAAATCCCTTCGTTTGGTTGGTAGAGATGGCAGACGATATTTGCTACAACATTATCGATATGGAAGATGCTCACAGATTGGGCATTATATCTACTCACGATTGCGAATCGTTGTTTTTAGAAGTCATCAACCAAACCACGAGCGACGACATGAAAAGGATAGAACAGAAACTTTGTTCTATGCAAAATTCAAACGAAAAAATATCGTACCTCCGAGCCAAACTTATTGGCTCTCTTATCGTTTCGGGAATGGATTTGTACAAAAAACACTTTGAAAGTATTGTAAACGGCACGCACAACATCGGTCTGATTGATACGGTTAAACAATCCAGCCCATCTCTTAGCGAGATCGAACAATTCTCCATCTCCAAAATATACAACCACCGTTCGGTGGTAGAGATAGAGAACGCCGGGTACAATGTCATGTACGAGTTGCTCAATCATTTTATACCACCGGTTATCAAAAATAAAGACGACAGGAAAAGTTATGAGAAGAAAGCCTTACAATTAATGCCTTCTCAATTTCATTATGATCAGGGCACGGTTTACCAAAAAGTATTGGGAGTATTGGATTTCGTTTCCGGTATGACGGATAATTTTGCAACCGATTTGTACAGAAAAATTAAAGGGATTGATATTGGAATGACCATGTAAAAAAAATCTTTTCCGAACGGTTTTTATTTGTATCTTTCCATTTCGAATAAGAGTCTGTTTACATTTTGTGTCTCATTTCTTTGTAGGTGTTTTTAGATGGATTTTCTATTTAAAATTCGAAGTTTTAGCGGGCTAAAACAAGAAATTAAAAGAGAAAATACGCTGAAAAGAAAACGAAAAAATAGATAAGAAATACAAAAATGATTAAAAATAAATATTTCGATAAAGTTTAAACAGGTTCTAATAAATTAACACAAAAAAATAAAAAAATTATGGCGTTTTTAGGAGTACTATTATTTTTGGGGCTGGTCACACTTTTTGCCTCATTTTTTATCGTAAAACAAGCAACTGCTGCTATTGTAGAACGATTAGGGAAGTTTCACTCGGTTCGACATGCAGGTCTGCAACTGAAAATCCCGTACATCGATCAGATTTCTAAAAGAATGAACCTTAGAATTCAACAATTGGATGTCATGATAGACACCAAAACTTTGGACAATGTTTTCTTGAAGATGAAAGTTTCTGTGCAGTATCAGGTCATTCGAGATCAAGTAGCAGATGCCTATTATAAATTGGAATTTCCTGAAAGCCAAATTACATCGTATGTCTTTGATGTGGTAAGAGCAGAAGTGCCAAAACTGAAATTGGACGATGTTTTTGTAAGAAAAGATGATATCGCTGTTGCTGTAAAAGGAGAACTGCAAGAAGCTATGCAAAGCTATGGATACGACATCATCAAGGCGTTGGTAACCGATATTGATCCGGATGAACAAGTAAAACACGCCATGAACCGCATCAATGCTGCTGAAAGAGAGAAAACAGCTGCAGAATACGAGTCTGAAGCTCAAAGAATCCGTATTGTTGCCGTAGCAAAAGCCGAAGCTGAGTCTAAAAAATTGCAAGGACAAGGGATTGCCGACCAAAGAAGAGAGATAGCAAAAGGCTTACAAGAATCTGTAGATATGCTGAATTCCGTAAACATCAATGCCCAAGAAGCTTCTGCGCTTATTGTGGTAACGCAACATTACGATACCTTGCAATCGGTAGGAGCCAACAACAGAAGCAACTTGGTCTTGTTGCCCAACTCACCAACAGCGGCCAGTTCCATGCTCAACGATTTGGTAGTCGCTATGTCCACGGCAGAGACTTTCAAAGGAAGTTTAGAAACCAAACTCCCACCTTCAAAATCGAATTTTCCAAATACATAATATGTAGAAGCTGTCCAGTAGGGCAGCTTTTTTCATTTACACCATTTATTACAGAAAATAGAAAAAGTAAACGGACATTGGGAATTTGTTTTTAATTATTTAATGTAATTTTGACCCTAAATAAATCTAAAAAAAATGAACTTAAAGTACGAAGGAAAAACAAAAAATGTGTACAGTCTAGAGAACGATTTGGTATTGCTAAAATTTAAAGATGATGTCACTGGGGAAAATGGAGTTTTTGATCCAGGTGCCAATACCGTAGGACTTACGATTGATGGAGCAGGGAAAAGTGGCTTGAAAATGACCAAACATTTTTTTGAGCTTTTGGGATCTCGTAACATCGATACGCATTATGTAGATGCCGATATCGATGCGGTAACCATGACGGTAAAAGAAGCGACAACCTTCGGGAAAGGCTTAGAAGTAATCTGTAGATATCGTGCTGTGGGAAGCTTCCTAAAAAGATACGGTGCTTATGTTACCGAAGGACAACCTTTGGATTCTTTTGTTGAAGTAACCATTAAAGACGATGAAAGGGGAGATCCTACCATATCCGATGATGCTTTGGATGCTTTAGGAATTTTATCGAAAGATGAATATAAAATTCTAAAAGAAAAAACAAAGACCATCTGCAACATCATCAAGGATGACCTGTCCAGAAAAGGATTGGATTTGTACGACATCAAACTGGAGTTTGGTCGTTGCAAAAAAAGTGGAGAGATCATCTTAATCGATGAAATTTCCGGTGGTAACATGCGTGTGTACAAAAACGGAAGCTACATGTTGCCTTTGGATTTGGAAAAAGATTTTTTGGGATAATCCTCAACAAGTATTAACAAGCCACGGCATTCACTTTTAAAAAACTATGTGAAAAATTTATTTTCTATGACCTCTTTTATTCATTATTTTACTTAAAAAGTCTATGAATCTATGTGCTTTAATATTTTCACCACATAGTCACATAAGTTTTTGGTTTGTAATAGAGAGTTCTTTTCATAGAAGCATTGCTTTCACAATAGCATAAAATTTAAATGCGAACGCCTTGATTAACAAGCAAGTAGCTGTCCGGGCTATTCGGACAGCTTCTTGTTTTTATAACACTTTCACAAACTTATTTTAGGGTCAATTTCTCCATTTTTTTCAAAAACAATTTTATCTTTCACTAGAATTATTTTTTTTGAAAGATGCAATGAATCTTTATGTGTTATTAAACTAAAATCTATCGTTCTACCAAGCATTTCTGCTCTTAGTTCTGATAGAAACTTTGCTCTAGTAGTGCACCAACCCGGATTTCCAACTTCTTTATTGAAAATATCAACTAAATCTTGATTGCTTTTTTCGTTAAATCTTGTGTCCATATTCTTAATTTTTTGATTGTTTTTTCTCTGATATCCATTGTTTCAATTCTTCG
Source organism: Amniculibacterium aquaticum (assembly GCF_003852705.1). Classification (GTDB taxonomy): domain Bacteria; phylum Bacteroidota; class Bacteroidia; order Flavobacteriales; family Weeksellaceae; genus Amniculibacterium; species Amniculibacterium aquaticum. Next base: position 51,417 of record NZ_REFA01000005.1, on the reverse strand, counting down.
ATTCCGCCTTTTCTTCCGCAATATCCGCAGCCCCATTCTTCTTTTCCGGGACTTATAGAAATCGGTAAATAATGGTTTTCTGAATTCACACATTGGCTAAAATATAATCCTTTTTTGGCATCATGTACTTTAGGAAAAAGATTGTTTTCTTTCGTGAATTCCAGAAGTATGCTTTCTACAATTCCCTTTTTTCGATCTGCAATATTTTTTTGAATTTGAAGAAAATGAGCGTTTGAGATAATTTCTGATTTAAATTGGATAATGCGTCCGTCATACATACTTCTTCCATGAATAAATTCAGCAAACGCAATGAGAATATTATCAATAAAGCTAAAATCATAATCATATTTGTACTGACAAACAATTTTTAGTGGCTCTTTTGAAGCTTCAAGAATCGATTTTTCATCATTTTCGTCATCTAAAAAAACATCGATCCATTGTAGGTAATCGTCATCAGTAATTCTATAAAAATAGAGGATGGGTGCTTCGGCAATCCCAAGATCGTATTCAATAAAGGCTAATTTTCGAAAATCAGAAATGTTGCCAACACCGAAATCGTCTTTGTAGGTTGTGCCTTCTTTGTGTACAGTGGCTTTTTCTGTACTAAAATGTGGATGATGGGTCATAGTGCATAATTTATAATGTTAATAATTACAAATCATCGCAAGAGAAATTTTTTGGGAGATAACCTAATTGTTTTGGCAGGTTTGCCCTCATTCTAAACCACCGTGGCAGGTTAAAGCTCGGTTGGTATTCTGAAAAATCAGAAACTCTTGATGATTACTTTTGCAATATTACAGTTTATTTTTTATACAATCCAAATTTTTGTTTTTTTAATAAAAAAAGCTGTCCAAAAAGTCAGGACAGCTTATTTTCTATTTTTAAGTGTAAAATTCTAATCGTTTTCTGGTGTTTTGCCCAAAACAGAATTTCGTTTTCCATATACAAAATAAATTACCAATCCGATGGAAAACCACAATCCGAACCAAAACCAGTTGTTGTGTGTCATCCCGGTTAAAAGATAAAGGCAAGAGCAAAGCCCAATTAATGGGATGAGCGATAGGTTTTTTACAAAAGCAACTCCACACAAAATGAGATTAATAATGATGAAAATAGTCATGGAAAATCTAAACTCGCCTTCATTTGGATCCGACCAGTCCAATAAAGTTTTGAAAAAATCGGGTTGCCAAAGATAAAAACCAAACAATCCGCCGATGAAAAGAATCGGAAATATCCACTTACCGTTGATGTATGGAAGGTGAAAACGACCCGGAAGTTTTTCTTTTCTTGGCAGCAGCAAAACTCCTCCGCACACCAAGACAAATGCGAAGATCGTTCCTATACTGGTGAAGTCCAATATGAAAGATTTGTCTGTAAATAAAATAGGCAAGCCAACGACAATACCTGTCATGATGGTTGCATACGACGGAGTTTTGTATTTTGGGTGTATGTCTTGAAATTTTTTTGGCAACAATCCGTCTCTACTCATGGCATACCATATTCTTGGCTGCCCCATCTGGAATACCAACAATACCGTAGTGATGGCGACAACGGCTACAAAGGATACCACCAATTCCATCCAAGCAATGTTGGCGTTGGATTGTTCAAAAATAAAAGCCAAAGGATCTCCAATGCCGTCAAATTTTCTATAATCTACCATTCCGGTTAGTACCAATGTGAGCGCAATGTAGATTAAAGTACAAAGCACCAACGAGATGATCATTCCTTTTGGAAGGTTTTTCTCCGGATTTTTTGTTTCTTCTGCCAAAACACTGAGGGCATCAAAGCCGATATAGGCAAAGAAAACTCCTGAAATGGCAGACATGACTCCCGCAAAACCGTTGGGCATAAAACCAGAATCTCCGGTTTGCGGATTAATTGGTGTCCAATTTTCTGTTTGTACATAAGCACCCCCTACAAAAATGACCAAAAGGATAACAGCAAGTTTCATTAAAACAAAGAGATTGTTCAAGTTTTTACTCTCTTTTACTCCACGGTAACAGACATAGGTTATCAAAGCATTGATCGCTAAGGCAGGGACATCAACGATAAACTTTAGGCCTCCAATTGTTGGAGCAGAAGTCCAAGCCGTGATCAGGTCTTTATTGGTCGATTGAGCCAAAAACGCTTTATGTGCTTCGGAATAACTGCAAGTGAGAAATTCTGGAATATGAAAACCCAACCTTCCAAGGAAGGAAGTAAAATAATCCGACCATGAAAATGCAACATAGATATTCCCAAAGGAGTATTCCATGATGAGAGCCCAACCAATAATCCATGCGATTAATTCTCCGAAACTTGCATAGGCATAGGTGTACGCCGATCCTGCCGTGGGAATTCTACTGGCAAATTCAGCATAGCAAAGCGCTGTAAAAGCACAAGCAAAACCACAAATGATATACAACACAATAACACCGGGTCCTCCTTTGAATATGGCTTCGCCCAAACTGGAAAAACTACCGGCACCAATAATGGCTGCAATTCCAAAAAAAACGATGTCCCAAACGCCCAAAACTCTTAAAAGTCCAGAAGGACGGTCGTTTGCATTGTATATTTTTCTTCTAAAAAGCTGATTCATTTTGTATATTTTCAATAATGATAAAAACAAAAGTAATCATTTCGATAAAAAATGAACTATATAATGGGATATTTTTGATGAAAAAACAATTTGAAGTTGGTTTTCATGTTTCTTTTATTAATTACGATTTCTTACCATCTTCTTTTGGTTAGGAATTGATTTTTTAAAAGAAAAAAGTCAATACAGAAAATTTGTAGAATCAGAGGGTATGACTTATCCACATTTCCACAATGTTAGTTTTATTTGGTCAAGCAATAAGTTTTTTATATTTTCGTTGATAAAATTGTGGATAAAATTTAATCTATTTTATTCGTAACTCAAATAATTAATCTGTTAAAAATTCCGGATTTCAATGGACACAAAAAAGATGCTTTTGGCAACTGCCGTATTTTTTTATACCCTAGGCAATGCCCAACAATCGACATATTACAACAATCAAGAGGATTATCATTGGGATTTTTCCGACAACCTTTTCAAAACCAAAGTATTCAATGCTGCCCAATACAATTATACCCAGCAGTATTTTTATAATCAAACTTTGGATCATTCTAAAAAAGAAGCAGCCTACTTTTACGACACCATCATTGGGGTATTGATGCAAAAAAAATACGGCGAAAAAGGGCTGGAAGCCTTCATGAAAGAATATCCACAATCGGCTTATTTTTCTCAAGCTCATCTGCCTTTGGCCGATTATTATTTGTCAAAAAGAGATTTTCCTAAAGCCTTAGAAACGCTGAAAAAAGTAAATCAGTATCAACTTTCAAGATCCGAGAATACCCAGTATATACTTAAGTTGGGCTATGCACAATTCATGACCGGCAACACCAAAAATGCCATTCATACCTTGGAAGATGCTTACGATGTGGTGGATGAAAATGAAAAACCATCGGTGGCCTACATGTTGGGACATCTTTATTATGCCAAACAGCAGAACGATAAAGCCTTTTTGTATTTTGATCAGATCAAAAACAATGAAAAATACAGACAATTGCTACAACCGTATTATGTACAACTATACTACAACCAAGGCGATTTTACAAAAGCCATTACCGAAGGACAGTTGTTGCTAAATGAAAATGTATCCGACTCGTACAAGCAGGAAGTTCATAAAATTATCGGTGAAAGTTATTTTATGAAAAACGATTACTCAGCGGCGTATCCTCATCTAAAAGAATACATACAGCATCAAGAAAAACCGTCGGAAAGCGATTTGTATGAAATGGGATTTGTTGCTGCCAAGCTGCAGAAGTACGACGAAGCCGTTTCTTACTACAACCAATTGCTTAACTCCAATTCGGCAATGGCACAAAATGCCTATTACCAATTGGGAAATGCGTATTTGCAAACCGGTAAAAAGCAAGAAGCACTTTCAGCTTTCAGATCGTCTTACGAAATGTCATACGATCCGTTGGTGCAACAATATGCACATGAACAATATGCAAAATTGAGTTATGAAATAGGTAACCCTTTTGAGAGTGCCCCTCAAGTCATTCAAAAATACATTGCTAAATATCCTAAAAGCGAGAAAACCGATGAAATCAGAAAATTGTTGGTAAAATCCTATTTGTATTCTGGAAATTTTAAAGAAACTTTGGATGCTATAGACAAGTTGCCAAAGCAAACTTCTGAAACCGAAAAAATTAATCAAGAAGTATCTTTCTTACTGGGTACGGAAGAGTACAACAAAGGCAATTACGACAGTGCAGAAAACTACTTCAAAAGATCGTTGGCGTTTAGCTTGAACCAAGATTTTTACAATCGTGCACTGTATTGGTTGGGACAGACCTATTACCAAAAGGGTCAATTAAATGATGCAATTGACAATTTCAAACAATTGTCTGGACAAAATTTTGAAGAAAAGGGTCAGCTCAATTACGACTTGGGCTATGCTTATTTTAAATCCAAAGATTTTAATAATGCCAAACTCTATTTTACCGATTATTTAAAAAATCCAAAATCCGAGTTTAAAAACGATGCAGAACTTCGATTGGCCGACTCTTATTATGCTTTGAACAATTTGGATGAAGCCATTGCCATTTACAACAAAGTAGAAAATCTGGACGATTATTCTCAATACCAAAAAGCGTTGGCTCTTGGTTTCAAGGGCGATTATTCTGGAAAAATACAACAACTAAAAACATTGGTTTCCAAATATCCCAAATCCGATTATGTGGATGATGCTTGGTTCGAAATTGGATCGGCTTATGCTGCACAAAATGAGTTTAAGCAATCCAACGATTTCTTGATCAAGGTGATTGCCGAAAGTCAGGATAGAGATTTACTGGCGAATGCCAAAATTTATAAAGCACAGAATTTGATTGAACAAAACGAGAGCGACAAAGCCATCGCCGAGTTCAATAAATTAGGAGCTGAGTATAAAAATACCGCTTTTGCCGAGAAAATTGTACAAGCTGCAAAACCGGCCTATCTAAAAACGAGCGATAGCGATGGATACGAAAAATTTGCCAATTCTTTGGGCATCAAGCTGAATGCTTCGGATAAAGAAGAGCTGAATTTGAATTTGGCCAAAAGCAATTTTACTAAAAAAGACTATAAAAAAGCCATTCCGTTGTTTGAAAAATACTTAAGCCAAAACCCAACAGGTGAGGGATTGTACCAAGCCAAATATGAATTGGGAGAGAGCTTGTATCAAACCCAAGAAACAGCAAAATCTTTATTGGTATTGCAAGAGGTAGCTCAGATCCAGAACGATTATCAAGAAGATGCACAGACCAGAGTGGCACAGATTTATTTGGCTCAAAACAATATTGCTGAAGCTGAAAAGCAGTTGTTGGCATTAGAAAATTCGGCCAATGTCACCATTAAAAATTTCGCCAATTTGGAATTGATGAAAATTTATGGTTTGAAAAAAGACTATTCGAAAGCCGAAAAATATGCCAATCTGGTGATTGCGAATACCAAAAACTCCATTGCCGTTCAGGAATCGGCGAAGGTACTGAAAGCGAGAATTTTGATGCAAAAAGGTAGAGACAAAGAAGCGAAAGCTCAATTTGCAAGTTTGGAAAAATCCAGCAATACCGCAGTGGCAGCAGAAGCAACCTATGCCAAAGCCTATTACCAAAATCAATCGAAAAGTTATAAAGCATCCAACGAAACCATCTTTAAGTTGGCAAATAATTATGCAACTGAAGAATATTGGGGAGCTAAATCTTTGGTGTTGATGGCGCAAAATTATGTTGGCCTGAAGGATCATTACCAAGCCAGTTATACTTGCGATCAAATCATCAATCATTACGGAGATTATCCAGAGATTGTAAACGAAGCTCAAGCCATTAAAAAATCGATAAAATAATTTTTTAATTTTCGCTATTTCAAAAATTTTTAAATCAGAAAAAATGAATCATCATCACATAATTTCATCATCATTATTATTTGAAAAACCAATGAAGGCTGTAGGCATAAAAGCATTTTCGTTGTTGTTTTTAGGAATTTCAATGTTGGCTCAAGCTCAAATCAAGGAAGAAAAATTGATCTTGGACCGAAAAAGAGAACCGGAAATTAAAAAAATCGAAAAAAAGAAAACAGCGGTTAACTTGGTCAAAAATTATCCGCCACAATCCAAAAAAGTTGAAGACTCTTTGAATTTGAAATATTCAATCAAAGATGTAGAAGCCGTATCGGATTTCAAAACTTCGACCATAGAAAGAACGGACATTTCACCAAAATTTAAAACAGAAAATTACAGCAATTATGTTCGTTTTGGTATGGGAAATTATGGGAAAATCTTGGGCGATGCCAATATTTCTACAGCTTTGGAGAATAATTTTGAAGTCGGAGCCGATGTGCATTACCTCTCCACAACCGGCCTGAAGAACGAGTACGATTGGGATTCCAAATCGACCAAGGCAGATATTGCGGCGTTTTTAAACCATTATGGTAAATTGGGAAGACTGAATGTCACTGCAGAATACGGTTTGGACAACTATAATTATTACGGCATCTACGCCTTTCCAACCGTTGGTTCTATCGATTTGCAACAGAAAGTAAACCAATTTGGGGTAAGAGGTATGTACGAGTTTTACGATAATCCCATTTTCAAAGACTTAAGCTTTAAGAGTAATTTTCTTTCGGATCATTTTTCGGCAAAAGAAAGCTCTTCAGAAGCTCATCTGAATTTGTCGAAATACGAAACGACTTTCAAAGACGACATCAATTTTCGTATGGATTTTGGGATTAATGTCCAAGGTCAAGATACCCGTTTTGATTTGCTCAACAAAAACAATTCTAAATATTTATTGTTGGATTTTGTACCCAAATTTGTCTTGGGTTATGACCGATCCAAACTTACCATCAGTTCTCATTTCAGTTTGTTAAACAGTGAATTTGAAAGTTTGATGGTGCCCAATTATTCGGAGTCGTTTAAATTCAAATGGTTTCCAAAAGCCGAATTTCAGTACGATGCCGATGACATGTTCAAATTCTACACAGGAGTTGATGGCGGTATAAAACTGAATTCGTATTCCGAAATGTTGAAGGAAAATCCTTTTTTGGTTTCGGACCAACTTTTGTTACCGACAAAAACCAAATATCAATTTTATTTTGGTTTGAAGGGGGACATTAACCAAGAGTTGAAGTACGATGTGTCGGCAGGTTTCGGAAAATTGGAAAATATTTTATTTTACCAAGCCAATTCAATTTTCGACAATTTATATACCCAAAATCGTTCGGCGTACAACTATGCCAATGTTTTTTCAGCTACCTACGATAGTGGAAATCTAAGCCATATAAAAGGATCAATACAGTATTTTCCGATGCAGAATTTGTCCTTGGATGCCGAAGCTCAATTCACACAATACAAATTGGATCATTACGATGAAATCTACAACAAACCTTTGTTGAACGCCAGTATTGGTGCAAAATATGCAGTTTTGGACAATAAATTACTTTTGGGTTTCAAAGGAATTTTTAGAACGGATGCACACAGCAATGGTTTTGAATTGACACAGAATGCCATCAATCCTATATTGTACGATTCTGTTGAAAAGAAAGATGCCAAAATCGGAGGCTATGCCGATCTGAATTTGTCCGCTGAGTACAAAGTCCACAAAAATTTCAGTATTTTCGCGCTCGGAAACAATTTGCTAAACTCGAAATACCAAAGATTTCAAGGCTACAAAGTTCTTGGAGCACAAATCACAGGTGGAGTAAAAATTGTATTTTAAAAAGATAAATTAGGGAATTAATTTTCCCAATTTTTTGGCCCTATAGTTTAATGGATAGAATTAAAGATTCCGGTTCTTTAGGTTGAGGTTCGATTCCTCATGGGGCTACTGAAAGCAACGATGTATGATATATGTCGTTGTTTTTTTGTTTTTTTTGTACAGAATCGTGGTGATTTTCAATAAATTATTTCTTAAATTTAACCTAACCAATTATTAAATTTTGAATCATGGAAAATCATACTTTAGCACACGACTTCCCAGAGCACATCCAAAAAATTACGGAGTTAAAGGTTTCTGATGAAAATTTCAAAAAAATGTTTGTAAATTATGAAGAGTTGAATGCTCTCATTCTCCACTACGAAAAGGATGAAGTCAATCACACCACAGACGATCATCTGACCGACCTTAGGAAGAAACGCATGCATCTAAAAGATGAATTGTATGCCTATCTTACCCAATGATTTTTATTGAATCCGTTTGATCCATTTTAGCTTTTTCTCATTGTAAGGCGGGTATTTCCAATTGGGTTCTGGAAAAGAGCTCTTTTCCAATACTGCTTTGTAATGAGAAAAAGTCTGGAAACCGTGTATTCCGTGATAATTTCCAAAGCCTGAATTTTCCACACCTCCAAACGGAAGATGAGGATTGGTGATGTGCATGACAACATCGTTGATGCAAGTTCCTCCGCAAGAAATGGTGTTCAGAAATCGTTTTTTCTCATCTTTATTTTTTGTGAAAATATAGGCTGAAAGAGGTTTTTCTAAAGATCGAATTTTTTTAAGAACCGAATCTAGATCATCGTAAGGGATGACGGGCAAGATAGGACCGAAAATTTCGTCTTGCATGGCTTTATCCGTCCAAGTAGAAGGGTAGAGGACGGTTGGTGAAAAATATCGATTGTTTTCATCGTATTGACCTCCAAAAAAAATCTTATCCCCATCAATATAACTCGTCAGTCTATGAAAATTTTTTGTGTTGATGATTTGAGGATAGTGTTCAGAAATTTTAGAATAATCAAACAGGATGAGGTATTCTTTCAATACCTTTAGAAATTCATTTTTAACTTGATCGTCCACCAATACATAATCCGGAGCCACACAGGTTTGTCCGGCATTTAGAAATTTACCCCAAACAATTCTTTTGGCTGCGATTTTTAGATCGGCGTTTTTAGTCACAATTGCAGGAGATTTCCCGCCCAATTCCAGAACAACGGGGCTTAGGTTTTCGGCGGCTGCTTTGTATATGAGTTTTCCAACCGATGTACTTCCGGTAAAAAATATTTTATCGAATCTATTCTTTAGAAGCTCAGTTGTTTCTTCAATTCCACCTACTATTACTTTAAAATATCCTTCATCAAAGTGGGAATTGATAATACCGGCTAGGGCAGAAGCCGTATGACTGGCCAATTCGCTGGGTTTTAGGATTACGGTATTTCCTGCAGCCAATGCAGCTATTGAGGGCAAAATGGACAGTTGTATGGGATAGTTCCAAGCTCCAATGACCAAGATGTTTCCCAAAGGCTCTGGCAAGATGCAGCTTTTGGCAACTTGGTTGATTAAATTGGTTTTAACTCTTTTGGATTTGCAGAGTTTTTTGAGATTTTTTAAATAAAAATTGATTTCATGAATTACAAATGAAATCTCTGTGGTATAGGTGTCGAATTTTGATTTTTTGAAATCTTTGTAAACCGCTTCGTACAGATCTTCTTCATGTTTTATGATCAGATCTTTTAGTTTTTTTAGTTGTTCTAATCTGTACGGAATGGATGCCGTATTTTGATTTTCAAAAAAGGATTTTTGTTGCTGAACCAGAACCTCAAAATTCATACTTTAGTTTTAGTTCATCAAATATACTTGATTTTCTATTTTAGGAGAAAAAAAAGAAGCTGACCTTTTCGGACAGCTTCTCATGGTATTTCTTAAAATTTAGAATTAAGCCTCTTCAGACTTTACTTCTTCTTTTTTAGGAGCTTCAACTGGAGCATCGGATACGATATCGAATTCGAAATTGTACTCTACATTTCTGTGTAGTCTGATCAAAGCCTCAACTTTACCAGTTCTCTTGATAGAGTTACCAGGGATTTTGATGTATTTTCTGTCAACGATAACACCTGCTTTAGCCAATTCTTCAGAAAGGTTAGCGTTGTTGATAGAACCGAAAAGTTTGTCTCCAGAACCTACTTTTGTAGCAATGGTGATGGTCGTTTTCTTTAATTGCTCAACAATAGCGTTAGCTGCAGCGATCAATTTAGCTTCTTCTTCTTTTCTTTCTTCCAAAGTTGCTTCTAGAGCTGCTTTGTTTTTTGGAGTTGCTAATAATGCATAACCTTGAGGGATCAAGAAGTTTCTTGCATAACCTGGTTTTACATTTACGGTATCAAACTCAAGTCCTAAGTTTTCTACATCTTTTTTTAGGATAATTTCCATTGTTGTTGTCTTGTTTAGATTTTAGAATGAAGTGATGTTATCACGATCTAAAACAGTTAGAATTAATTGATATATTCAGCAACAAATAGCCAAAAGCTTTGAGGCTAATGGCTAATTGTAATTTTTTATTATTTCAAAAGGTCAGCCACATACGGCAACATTGCCAAGTGTCTTGCTCTTTTGATGGCTGCAGATACTTTTCTTTGGTATTTCAAAGAAGTTCCGGTGTATCTTCTTGGAAGGATTTTTCCTTGCTCGTTTACGAATTGTAACAAGAAGTCAGCATCTTTATAATCAACATGCTTGATACCGTATTTTTTGAATCTACAATATTTCTTTTCAGATTTTGTATTGATATCTAGTGGTGTAAGGAATTTTACTTCAGATTCGCCACCATTAGAGGCTTGTTTTGCCATTTCGTCTATTGCCATGTCTTTTTCTTTTAATGGGTTAATGATTAAGCTTTAGCTGCTTTCAATTTCGCTCTTCTAGTAACAGCGTATTCTACAGCGTGTTTGTCCAATTTAGTAGTTAGATAACGGATTACTCTTTCATCTCTCTTGAAAGCAAGTTCCAAATCTGCTACTACAGTTCCTTCTCCTTTGAATTCGATCAAAGTATAGAAACCGTTCTTTTTCAATTGGATTGGGTAAGCCAATTTCTTAAGTCCCCAATTTTCTTTGGCAACGATTTCGCAATTGTGTGAAGTCAAAAGATCTTCAAATTTTTTCACTGCTTCCTCCACCTGCGCGTCAGATAGAACGGGAGTTAAAATGAAAACAGTTTCGTAGTTGTTCATAATGTTAATGATTTTAATTAAAATTTCGAGGTGCAAAAATACAATTATTTTATAAATAAACAAAAGATTTTTAAATCGTTATTGTTTATTTTTTGGATAATTCTTCAATTTTATCGTGTTCCAATCGATAAACAGTCCAAGTGTCCATTGGTTTTGCCCCTAAAGATTTGTAAAACTCTATCGCTGGATCGTTCCAGTTGAGTACTGCCCATTCCATTCTGCCGCAATTTTTTTCTTTTGCAATCCGTGCAAGTTCGGCCAATAGTGCTTTGCCATAACCTTTTCCTCGACTAGCGGGATCTATAAAAAGATCTTCTAGATACAGGCCGGGTTTCCCTAAAAATGTGGAATAGTTGAAAAAGTAAAGCGCAAATCCAACCGGAACATCACTTTCTTCTAGAATAAGTACAGATGCAAATTGGTCTTCAAAAATATTTTTTCTCAAAGTATCGGGGTTGGTTACAAACTCGTCTTCCATTTTCTCGTAAATGGCTAGGCTTTTCATGAGTTCAAAAACAATTTCAATATCTTCGGGTTTTGCTTGGCGAATGATGTACGACATGTTTCAATAATTTTGGTTTAAAAAAAAGAATACCTCCGAAGGATTTTCAGAGGTATTGCTTTTAGAATTATATTTCTGTATCCAGATCCCAATTTTGCAGGTAATCGTGTACATGTTTTAGGAACATACCTCCCAAAGATCCATCTACCACTCGGTGGTCATAAGAGTGTGACATGAACATCAATTGGCGGATACCGATTAAGTCTCCTTCTGGAGTTTCTACCACTGCTGGTTTTTTTACAATAGCACCAATGGCCAAAATAGCGACCTGTGGTTGTGGGATAATCGGTGTACCCATTAGGTTTCCGAAACTTCCTACATTAGAAATGGTGTAGGTAGCTCCTTGTGTATCCTCTGGTCTTAATTTTTTATTTCTAGCTCTGTATGCCAAATCGTTGATGGCTTTTGCCAACCCTGAAAGTGACAATTGATCGGCATTTTTAATTACCGGAACAATAAGGTTTCCGTCCGGCAATGCAGTTGCCATACCAATATTGATGTTTTTCTTTTTGATAATTTTATCACCATCAACAGAAACATTGATCATTGGGAAATCCTGAATGGCTTTCACAACGGCTCTCACGAAAATTGGCATGAATGTTAGTTTCTCACCATCTCTTTTTTCAAGAGTATTTTTGTTCTTAGCTCTCCATTTTACCACATTGGTTACATCGGTTTCGATAAAGGAAGTAACATGCGGAGAAATTCTCTTAGAATTCACCATGGCATCAGCAATGATCTTTCTCACCCTATCCATTTGGATAATTTCGTCGCCTTCACCAACAGGGGTGGCAACAGGAGTTGGTGCAGGTGCAACAGCAGGACTTGTTGCTGCTGGAGCTGCAGTTGCTGCAGGGCTCGTCTTTCCTCTATTGGCAACAAACTGAAGAATGTCCTCTTTAGTAATTCTATTTTCTAAGCCACTACCTTTGATGGTTTTAAGTTCGGCTTCTGAGATGTTTTCTTGTGTAACGATGGATTTTACCAACGGTGACAAGTATAGGTCATCAGAGAATTGTGTGGGATCTACTTTTTGCAAAGGTTGTTCAAGCTCGGCAACGATCTGTGCACTAGGTTGTGCAGTTTCAGGAGCTTTATTTTCTTGAATCGGTGCAGTGCTTGTTGCTTCTCCACCTTCAGTTTCTAAAATAGCGATGGCTTCACCAACTTTAGCCACTTCATCTTTTTGTTTCAGAATTTTTACAATTTTCCCCGAAACTGGTGTCGGAACATCGGAATCTACCTTATCGGTTGCAATTTCTACTACGGAATCGTCCTCATTTACCAGGTCTCCTTCGTTGAAGAGCCAGCTGATTACTGTAGCTTCCATCACCCCTTCTCCCATGGAAGGGAGTAATAATTTATATTCTGCCATTTTTAAATTTTAGATTTTCACAAAAGTACAAAAATTTCGTTTATTTTTTAGAGTTATTTTAATTTTGAAAATTCAACATAGATTTTTTCTCCAATGTCCAAGCCAAATAGGGTTTTGGCACCGTTGTTCTTACTGCCTTTATAGATGGAAATCTCTAAATATCCAGCCTCATTAAACAGGGCCAATTGGTTGCCGTGAAATTTGTTTTCCTTCTGATAATCTTTGATGAATTCTGTATAATGTTGATGAATTTTTTTGATGTTTAGATTTCTGAATGTAATCTTAAATTCGTCATTCCCAGAATGGCTTTGGCTAAACATTTCTTGGGTAATGTTGGAGACCACATTTCCATAATGATCGATGTATATAACTTCTCCTACAATCATATTTTCATTTGGCAGGAACTGAGCTTTTGGCAATGAGAGCTCTTTTGGATCGTTAATTTTTCTGCCAATCAATTCCGGAACGCCACCGTTTAATAGGTGATTGGCGACGGGTAAGAAAATATCCAGGATGCTGCATTTTACAACATCATCAAAACGGTTGTTTATGGTAATTTCGAAAATAGATTCGGGCTTTAGATCGAAAAAAATTAAAGACAGAAGACCGTTGTCGGCGGTTAAAAAAAAATGTCCATTGACTTTGCACAATAAAAAGCGTCTAGAAGGATGATAAAGAGCATCAACCGCAATGATGTGGATGGAGTTTTTTGGAAAATGCTTGTAGGCATTTCTTACAATATAGGAAGTTTCTAGAAGGTTGTGGGGTTGTATGTTATGACTGATGTCTATGATTTTCGCATCGAAATTCAAGGATAAGATATTTCCTTTTATAGCAGCCACTTTGTGGTCGGTGTATCCTAAATCTGTTGTTAAAGTGATGATTGACATGTTTTGAACCTAATTTTTACCTCCAATTGCAAAAGTAATTTAAAATTACATGAATGTAAAATGAATGTGGATAACAAATTGACAGAGGTTATAAAAAAAAACGATAACTTTAGGAATCTAAATACGAACATGATGTACGAGCTAACTTTTGAACTAAAGGATATTGACTCCAAATCTTTTTACGGAGTTAATAATCAATTTTTTAATTTAATAAAATCCAGTTTTCCCACTCTAAAAATTACGGGCAGAGATCATTTTATTTTCGCCATGGGAAATCAAGAGGCCTTGGATGTTTTGAAGATTAAACTAAACGATATTGTTGATTTTATTTCTAAAAACAATTCGATAACGGTAAAAGATGTAGAAAGCATCCTAAAACTGAAAGACGAATCCGAAAAACAATTGGTCTTTGATCAAGATATTATTGTAAAAGGAGTCAATGGGAAAATCATCAAGGCCAAAACCACCAATTTGAAAAAATTGGTGAAAGAAGTGGAGAAAAAAGACATGGTTTTTGCGATCGGTCCGGCAGGAACCGGTAAGACCTATACTTCGGTTGCAATTGCAGCAAGAGCATTGCGCGATAAAGAGGTGAAAAGAATTATCCTGACCAGACCGGCGGTAGAAGCGGGGGAGAGTTTGGGTTTTCTTCCCGGAGATTTAAAAGAAAAGTTAGATCCCTATTTGCAACCTCTATACGACGCATTAAGAGATATGATACCTCACGAAAAATTAGAAGGCTTTATTGAGAAAAAAATTATAGAAGTGGCTCCTTTGGCTTTCATGAGAGGGAGGACTTTGGATGAAGCCTTTGTTATTCTCGATGAAGCTCAAAATACCACCCATTCTCAAATGAAAATGTTTTTGACCCGAATGGGGATGAATGCCAAGTTTATCATTACTGGAGATCCCAGTCAGGTCGATTTGCCATTAAAACAAAAATCAGGATTGAAAGAAGCCATGAGAATTCTGAGAGATGTTGATGAAATTGGTTTTGTACACCTAACCGAGGAAGATGTGGTGCGACATCCTGTGGTTAGGAAAATTATTAATGCCTACGGTAGAGAAGAGAAGCGGTTAAGGGAAGAGTAGGTTATCTATAAGTCCTTATCTAAGTTATACATGCTGTTAAGGATTTGTATTATGTTAAATAAAAATAAAAATTTGTTAAAAATTTGTTAATTGTATTATTTTTTTTATTATCTTTGATATAGGTTTAACAAATTAAATTTACAAAATCATGAAAAAGTTATTATTATTAGGTGCTTTTGCACTTTTTGGTTCAATGAATGCACAGTCTGGTTTTAAATTGGGTGCACATGTTGGTTTACCGGTAGGAGACGCTGGAGATGTTTACAGCTTTACACTAGGAGCAGATGCTTCGTACATGTGGCCTGTAGCCGATAGCTTTTCTGCAGGGATTACTTCGGGATATTCTGCTTGGTTAGGAAAAACAGTAAATTATGGACCTGTTTCTGTAAAGTACGACACCATGAGCATGGTTCCTATTGCTGCAACAGGACAGTATAAAATTGCTGAAAACTTCAGTTTAGCAGCAGATTTGGGTTACGGTTTCGTTTTTGGTAGCGGAGGCAGTAGCGATGGCGGATTTTATTACCAGCCAAAAGCGGCTTACCACATCGGAAATGGAGAAGTTTCTCTAGGATACCAAGGATTATCTAAAAATGGAAGCACAATTTCTGCTATCAATTTAGGATATTCATATTACATCAAGTAAATCAATAAAAATATTGATAATGAAAGCCACCAATTGTTGGTGGCTTTTCTTTTGACTAAAATTTAATTTATTCCTATTCTAAAATGTGAAACGATGATTTTCGTCATTTTTTTCAAATTCCATCTCATCTAAATTTGCAATACTTTAAAAATTAAAGATAGGAACAATGAAAAAATTATTAATGGCAGCAGGTATCGCTGCATTCGGATTGGCTTCAGCTCAATCTACAGGTTTCGAAGGAACTTCATTCATCTCTGGACAAGTAGAGTACAACCGTACCAATAACAATGGATCTAACACAACGGTTGATAATTTTGCAATTTTACCATCTGTAGGTACTTTCGTAACTCCAACTATCGCTGTTGGTGGTGCTTTAGGTTACCAATCTTCTATTGTTGAAAACACAACTGCAATAACTACAAAAAACACAAACAGTGCATTTGTAATTATGCCTTTCGCTAGAAAATATTGGTCTTTAGGTGAGAAATTGTTCGTTTTCGGTCAATTGGATGTGCCTATGGCTTTCGGAAAAGTTAAAAATGAAGTAGCTGGTGTTTCTACAGAAGCTAACTACACTTCTTTTGGTGTTAACTTGAGACCAGGTTTGGATTATTTCGTAAACAACAATTGGTCTTTTGAAGCTACAATCGGTCAATTTGGTTACAATTCTTTCAAACCAGAAGGAGGTAGCAGTACGGATAACTTCGGTATCGGTTTGAATTTGAACAGCATCACTTTCGGTGTTAAATATTTATTCAAATAACCAACTATTCTAATATAGTGTAAAGTCCCGGAAATTTTCCGGGACTTTTTATTTTCGTACTTATTATGGTTAAATTTGCATCTCAAAGAAAATATTTTGCATGAATTTCAAAATTAATAACATAGGTGATTGGCAACAAGTGGTGGATGAAATTTACCCGCACCTGAAATATAAAATTCTTGTTCTAAAAGGAAATTTGGGCGCTGGTAAAACTTCATTTTCTCAGTTTTTGTTGAAGAAAATGGGCAGTACCGATACCGTTACCTCACCAACTTATGCCATTGTCAACGAATACAATACTCCAAAAGGAAAAGTTTTTCATTTTGATCTTTACCGACTCAATACCATCGAAGAGGTGTACGATATTGGTATGGATGAATATCTTGAAAACTCAGAACTTTGCATCATAGAATGGCCGGAAATTTATGAAAACGAACTCTCGTACTATGGATACCATGAAATGACCATAGAAATTGATGGGGATAGTAGGACAATCCATTTTCAATAAACATAAACGATAGAGGTACTAAAAGTTTAAACTTTATTATTCAGTAAAAGTAGAAACATCCGTATCTTTGTATTTGCTTAATTTAGGTACATAATTTATCATGAGTACAACCCAAGTATTTACTCCGTTTTCCGAACAAGATCTTATTCCGAAAGAAGAAAAATTGGAAGTTTTGAAAAAAGGAAAAAAATTTAGTATTGGCGTTCCAAAAGAAACTTGCCTTAACGAAAGGAGAACTTGCATTACACCGGATGCCGTACAGGTTTTGGTCGGGCATGGCCATACAATAATTGTAGAGTCCGGTGCAGGAGTCGGATCTTTTTTTACCGATCTGCAATATTCCGAAGTGGGTGCACAAATTGTGCACGATGCTGCTACGGCATTTCAGCAAGATTTGGTGCTGAAAGTCAATCCGCCAACTCTGGAAGAAATCGATTATCTGAAACCGAATACCTATTTGGTTTCAGCACTTCAAATCAACCTTAGAGATAAAGAATATTTTTGCCGTTTGGCCGAAAAGAAAATCAACGCCATAGCATTCGAGTTTATAACCGACGAGTACAGACAACAAGCTTTGGTACGACTAATTGGTGAGATTGCCGGAAATATATCCATACTTTATGCTTCAGAACTTTTGGCTCTGTCCAACGGTTTGATGTTAGGAGGCATCACAGGAGTTAGACCGGCAGAAGTCGTGATTATTGGAGCCGGAATTGTCGGCGAATTTGCTACGAAAGCCGCAGTAGGATTGGGTGCAAGTGTGAAAGTTTTCGATAACTCTTTGTCCAAACTTAGAAGATTGCATACTTTGGTGGACAATAGGGTACCCACTTCCATTATCGATCCCAAAGAGCTTTCTAAAAGTCTGAGAAGAGCCGATGTGGTCATTGGTTGTTTGCCAAGACTTAACTTTCCACCGGTGGTTACCGAGGAAATGGTTACCATGATGAAAAAAGGTTCGGTAATTATTGATGTAACGATAGACAACGGAAAAGTGATAGAAACATCGGAACTGACAACACAAGAAAATCCATTTTTTGTGAAACACGATGTCATCCATTGTGGTTTGCCCAACTTGACTTCTAAAATGCCAAGAACCACTTCCAAAGCAATATCCAATTTCTTCCTCAGCTATCTTCTAAATTACGATGAAGAGGGCGGTTTTGAGAATATGCTGCTTAAAAATAACGAGATGAAACAATCGTTGTACATGTACAAAGGCCGACATACCAAAAAAATTCTTTGCGATCGTTTTGGATTGACCTATCACGATATTAATCTATTAATTTTCTAAAAATTTTAAATGAAAAAACTTAAGTTTTATTTATTAGGGTTCATCCCGGGGCTTTTAGTGGTTTTATTTTTCCTAAACAAAAAAGGAGCCAGTTGTTCTTATTTTCCAAACGATAGGGTACGCGCCGAAACAGCAACTAAAAAATTCAGCTTTACACCGGAGTTTCAACAAAAAATGACCGAACTGAAGATGGATGAAAAGTTTATCAAAGACTCCATCTTGACGAAAGGATCTATTGATTTTGATAAAAGTAAAGCACAAGCAGAGCCTTGTTCTGAGTATCTTTTGGTCTATCCAAAGGATAATCCACGAATGGAAATTTATTTCAGTAAATGCAAAGACGATGCTCAGTTTAAAAGCTTAAAATCGTTGAGATAAAATATAGAAAAACGCTTCAGAAATTTTTCCGAAGCGTTTTTTATTTATCGATGATTGATTGTTTATCTTCCAAAAAGATTACCTCCCATTCCTGGCATATTTGGCATTCCTTTGCTCATCATTTGCATCAGTTGCTTTCCTTGTGGGCCTTGCATGACCTTCATCATTTTACCCATCTGTTCAAATTGTTTCATCAGTTGGTTTACTTCTTCAATTTTTCTACCACTTCCTTTGGCAATTCTACCTTTTCTTTGGGTGTTGATGATGGACGGTCTTCTTCTTTCCTCCGGTGTCATAGAGTGGATGATTGCTTCGATATGTTTAAAAGAATCGTCGCTGATGTCCACATCTTTTATCGCTTTTCCAACTCCAGGAATCATGCCCATAAGGTCTTTCATGTTTCCCATTTTTTTAATTTGCTGAATTTGTTTTAGAAAGTCATCAAAACCAAATTCATTTTTTGCAATTTTTTTGTGGAGTTTTCTCGCTTCTTCTTCATCAAATTGCTCTTGAGCTCTTTCTACCAAGGATACCACATCTCCCATTCCTAGGATTCTGTCGGCCATCCTTTCCGGATAGAAAAGATCCAAGGCTTCCATTTTTTCTCCAGTAGAAATAAATTTGATGGGTTTGTCCACAACTGAACGAATCGTAAGTGCTGCTCCACCTCGGGTATCACCGTCCAATTTAGTAAGGACCACTCCGTTATAATCCAAGACATGGTTGAATGCCAAAGCGGTATTCACGGCGTCTTGTCCGGTCATGGAGTCCACTACGAAAAGGGTTTCTTGTGGTTTTACTGCTTGATGAACTTTACGGATTTCGTTCATCATTTCTTCGTCTATTGCAAGACGACCTGCGGTATCGATGATAACCACATCGTGGTTGTTTTTTTGTGCGTATTGAATGGCATTCTGAGAAATTTCGACAGGGTTTTTGTTTTCAATTTCTTTGTAGATGTTTACCCCAACTTGTTCTGATAGAACGGTTAGCTGGTCTATCGCTGCAGGTCTGTACACATCACAGGCTACCAATAAAGGTTTTTTGTTTTTCTTTAGTTTAAGATAATTGGCCAGTTTACCAGAAAAAGTGGTTTTACCAGAACCTTGTAAACCTGCAATAAGGATAATGGTAGGTTTCCCAGAAAGATTGATTCCTTCTTGTGTTTCTCCCATAAGATCTACCAACTCATCGTGTACAATTTTGGTCATTAATTGTCCTGGAGTAAGGCTGGTAAGTACATTTTCGCCAATGGCTTTGTCTTGGACTCTTTTGGTAAGGTCTTTTGCTACTTTATAATTAACATCGGCATCCACCAAGGCTCTACGGATTTCTTTAACCGTTTCAGCAACATTTATTTCTGTAATTTTTCCTCTTCCGGAAAGATTGTGTAACGCCTTGTCTAATTTATCCTGTAAACTATTGAACATATTATTTTTTTATGATTTGCAAAAGTAAGTATTTTTTCTAAAAATATTTTATATAAAAGGGGAGAATTGAGTATTTGCTTAGGAATTCAATTTAAGATATATGATATTTGTCCATTGAAAATGATTTTAATACTTTATTTTTGCAAAAAATTATGCAAAACCAGGATTTTAATTCTAAAAAGCCGGTCGAAACCGATCAGAAAAATACAAGCAGTATGTCGCAATACGGCAGGTATTCCTCCATTGTTTTTCAGATGTTGGCAACCATGGCTTTGTCTTTTTGGGGCGGGAAAAAACTAAACAATTATTTTGAAATTCAAAGTAATTTATTGACCGTTGGGATAGGCTTGTTGGGGATGTGTTTGGCATTTTATAATTTATTAAGACAATTAAATCAAATAGAGAAAAATGAAAAATAATTTTTTATACATCGGACTGTATTTTGTGATGTTCATAGTGCATTTCTTTTTGTTTCAAAATACGGCAGGATGTTGCGAAACGGTTTTTATCAAGTATTATTTGTTTCTAAGCATGATGTTTATCATGGTGATTACCGTGATGTCCATATTCAAAAATCTTTACCCGGAGTATTTAGGCTTTGTGTTTATGGGGTTGGTTATGTTGAAGTTGGCGATGATGTTTGTTGTTATGAATAAGCTTAACTTGAGCCAAGTCCCTCATTATAAGTATCATTTTATTTTACCCTATTTGGCTTCTTTGGCTTTGGTAACGCTTTATTCTGTTGGTTTGATTCAAAAAAGTGAAAAAAATCACGATTAGTTATTTTTATAATTTGAATATTTATAGTACTTTTGCAAAACTTTAAAAAGACAAGTATCAATGCTTAAAAGAGTTATCCTTTTAGTCGGATTTTTATCAACAATTTCATTTGCATCTGCAACGGAAGTGGCTGCGGCCGGTCATGAAGCTACAACTGCGGTAGAAGCGGTTTCTGAAGCTGAAAAAACAAAACAAGAAAACCAAGAATTTGTAAAGCATCACTTGATGGATGCGCACAGTTTTGATATTATGGTGACCAAATCGGGTGATCATATCGGTTTTCCTTTGCCTGTGATTTTCTATGATCAGTCAAACGGATTGCACATGATGATGAGTTCTGCTTTTCATCATGGAGAAAATGTGGTAGAAAGCAAAGGTGCTCATTATAAATTATTCCACGAAAAAATTTATAAAACTGATGCTGCCGGTACAATTGAAATGGACGAGCATCACCATGCTAAAAATGAAAAGGTAATTGATCTTTCTATTACAAAGTCGGTTTTGATGATTTTGGTAACTGCATTCTTGATGATTTGGATCTTCGGATCTATGGCAAAAGGATATAAGAAATCTATGGTGCCTACAGGAGCTGCGAAATTGTTTGAACCTCTTGTATTGTTCGTAAGAGATGAGATTGCTAAACCAAATATCGGTGCCAAACACGGAAAATATTTAGGATATTTATTGACGATTTTCTTCTTTATCTTATTCTTGAATATCTTTGGTCTTACCCCTTTCGGGATTAATGTAACAGGTAATATTGCGATTACAACTGCTTTGGCAATGTTCACCTTCCTAATTACACAATTTACAGCGAATAAAAATTATTGGGGACACATTTTCTGGATGCCGGGATTGCCTTGGCCTATGAAAATTATTATGATGCCTATCGAAATTATCGGTATGATTATCAAGCCGTTTGCATTGCTTATCCGTCTCTTTGCTAACATGTCTGCAGGCCATGTCGTGGTAATGTCACTAATCGCAATGGTGTATTATTTTAAAAATGTAATTGCAGGAATTGCTTTTCCAATTCTGACCATGGTACTTTATATGTTAGAGATTTTGGTAGCATTCTTACAAGCGTACATCTTTACAATGCTTTCTGCTGTGTATTTCGGAATGGCAAATGAAGAGCATGGACACGAAGGAGAAGAGGGTGCTTTGCACTAATTAATAAAATAGAAAACTAATTTTTTAAATTATATATTATGGAAATTCCAAAACTAGTAGGTGCAGGTTTAGTAGTAATCGGAGCTAGCTTAGGTATCGGTAAGATCGGTGCTGCAGCTCTTGAAGGTATGGCTCGTCAACCAGAGCAAACTGGAAAACTACAAACAGCGATGCTTATTGCAGCTGCACTTGTTGAAGGTCTTGCATTCGCAGCATTGTTCGCTGTTAACTAATCGATCTACAAAAGGTTAACCGCCAATCTGCAACGGTTGGTTGTGATTGGCGGTTTTATTTTAAAAAATTTATTAAAAGAATTATAAAAGTATAACATAATTTATTATGGGCGAGTTATTAGCACAATTTTCATCAGGTTTGTTTATTATTCAAACTATTATTTTCTTGGTATTGTTAATGATATTAAAGAAATTTGCTTGGGGACCAATTACAGAAGCACTCAACGAAAGAGAAGTTTCTATCGTAGATGCTCTTAATCAGGCTAAATTAGCTAAACAAGAAGTTCAGAACTTGAAAACTGAAAACGAAAATATCATTCGTGAGGCTAAAAACCAACGCGATGCTATTTTGAAAGAAGCTAGAGAAATCAAAGATAAAATCGTTAGCGAAGCTAAAGATGCTGCAAAATCTGAAGGAGATAAACTAATCGACCAAGCTAGACAAACCATTCAAGCAGAGAAAAATGCTGCAATGGCAGACATCAAAATGCAAATCGGTACTTTGTCGATCTCTATTGCTGAACAAATTCTAAAGCAAAAATTAGATAATGCTGACGCTCAAAACGCTTTGGTAGAAAACATTCTTAACAAATCAAACTTGAACTAAGATGTTGATATCGAAAGTAGCAAAAAGATACGCACAGGGTCTGTTGGATTTCTCCACAGATACCGGAAATGTATCTACCGTTTTTAATGAAATGAAGGAAGTCGTTAAAGTATTGGATGCTTCTAAAGACCTCAATGCTTTTTTTGCAACTCCTTTCATCGATGCTAAAAAGAAAGAGGCCGCCGCTGCACAAATCTTTGCATCTTTTTCAGATCCATCCAAGAAATTCATTTCTTTGGTTATCAAACAAGGTCGTGAAACTCAACTTAAGAATATCGCTCAAGAATTCATCAATAAAGTTGAAGACATCAACGGAGTACAAAGAATTACTTTGACTTCCGCAACGACATTGTCACCGGACAATTTGGACAAAATCCTAAAATCAACTTCTTTGTTTGATGCTTCTAAAAAATACGAATTAGAAACCATCATCAAACCCGAAATTTTAGGCGGTTTCGTACTAAGAATTGGTGATCAACAAGTTGACGCTTCGGTTAGAACCAAACTTTCTAATTTGAAAAAAGAATTTCAATTAAATTAAGATAAAACAACCATACAATGGCAGAAATAAATCCGGCTGAAGTTTCAGCAATTTTAAAACAACAGTTAGCCAATTTCGACACACAATCTAATGTAGAAGAAGTTGGTACGGTACTGACAATCGGGGACGGAATCGCTCGTGTTTACGGTCTTGATAAAGTACAGTACGGTGAATTGGTAAAATTCAATTCAGGGGTAGAAGGTATCGTTCTTAACTTGGAAGAAGACAATGTTGGTGTTGCCCTTTTGGGTGAATCTAAATTGGTAAAAGAAGGAGATACTGTAAAAAGAACCAACAGAATTTCATCCATCAAAGTTGGTGAAGGTATGTTGGGTAGAGTTGTAGATACTTTGGGTAACCCTATCGACGGAAAAGGCCCTATCTCTGGAGAATTGTACGAAATGCCTTTGGAAAGAAAAGCTCCAGGTGTTATCTTCAGACAACCGGTAAACGAACCTCTTCAAACAGGTATCGTAGCCGTGGATTCCATGATCCCGGTAGGTAGAGGACAAAGAGAGTTGATCATCGGGGATAGACAAACCGGTAAAACAACTGTTGCTATCGATACCATCCTTAACCAAAAAGAATTTTATGATGCTGGACAACCAGTATATTGTATATATGTAGCAATTGGACAAAAAGCATCTACTGTAGCACAAATCGTTAAGACCCTAACCGACAAAGGTGCAATGTCTTATACCGTAGTTGTTGCTGCTAATGCTTCAGATCCAGTTCCTATGCAGGTATATTCTGCAATGGCAGGTGCTGCAATTGGAGAATACTTCCGTGATACCGGAAGACCGGCTCTTATCGTTTATGATGACTTGTCCAAGCAAGCCGTAGCTTACCGTGAGCTTTCCCTACTTTTGAGAAGACCACCGGGTCGTGAGGCATATCCTGGAGATGTATTCTACCTTCACTCTAGATTGTTGGAAAGAGCTGCAAAAGTAATTGCGGATGACAACATCGCAAAGCAAATGAACGATTTGCCAGAATCTCTAAAACCTATCGTAAAAGGTGGCGGATCTTTAACTGCACTTCCAATTATCGAAACTCAGGCGGGAGATGTATCAGCATACATCCCAACCAATGTAATTTCCATTACAGACGGACAGATCTTCTTGGAGTCTGACTTGTTCAACTCAGGGGTTAGACCAGCAATCAATGTGGGTATTTCTGTATCCAGAGTAGGTGGTAACGCTCAGATCAAATCCATGAAAAAAGTATCCGGAACTTTGAAGTTGGACCAAGCTCAATACAAAGAATTGGAAGCCTTTGCTAAATTCGGTTCTGACCTAGATGCTGCAACTCTTTCTGTAATTTCTAAAGGTGAAAAAAATGTGGAAATCCTTAAGCAACCTGTTAACTCTCCACTTCCAGTAGAAAGTCAAGTAGCAATGGTTTACGCAGGAACAGAAAACCTTTTGAGAAATGTACCTGTAGCTAAAGTTAAAGAATTTATGGTGGACTATGTTGAGTTCTTGAAAACGAAACATCCTGATACCATGACTGCAATCAAAGCTGGGAAAATTGACAACGCAATTACCGATGTTTTGAAAGCTGCTGCATCCGATATCGCAAGTAAATATAACTAATAAATTAAGTGGAAGAATTTAGGTTGATACCCTCAACCTAAATTCCGAAACAAAAAAGATAACAGACACCAACCCTATGGCAAATTTAAAGGAAATACGAGGAAGAATTGCTTCAATTAGCTCTACGATGCAAATCACCAGCGCTATGAAAATGGTTTCTGCTGCTAAATTGAAAAAAGCACAAGATGCCATTGTAATGCTTCGTCCTTATTCTGAAAAATTACAAGAAATTATCGAAAACCTGAATGTAAATCCGGATCAGGAAATAGCATCTCCTTACTCTGTACAAAGAGATACTAAAAAAATCCTTTTCATAACGATTACTTCCAATAGAGGTTTGGCTGGTGCTTTCAACTCTTCTGTAATCAAAGAACTCAATCAGAAAATTGCAGAAAATCCTAATGCAGAAATAGAAATCCTTACCGTAGGTAAAAAAGCCTTCGATGCCGTTAGAAAATCCAGAACGGTTTTCGAAAACCAAAGTGCAATCTACGATTTCTTAACCTTCGAAGCGGTTTCTAAATTCGTTTCTAATGTCATGAGAAATTTCCGCGAAGGTAATTTTGATAAAGTATATTTGGTGTACAACAAATTTGTGAACGCTGCAACTCAAGAAGTTCAGACCGAACAATTGTTGCCTATTGCCATGCCGGAACAAAGCAACGACCCTGTAGTTACCGAATATGTTTTCGAACCGAATGCCGAAGAAATCCTTAATGTTTTGATCCCAAAATCCATCAAAACTCAGGTGTACAAAGCAATCTTGGACTCCATCGCTTCAGAACACGGAGCCAGGATGACCGCCATGCACAAGGCAACCGATAACGCACAAGCTTTGAAGAACGATTTGGTGATCTACTACAACAAAGCGCGTCAGGCAGCAATTACCAACGAAATCTTGGAAATTGTATCCGGAGCCGAAGCCCTAAAAAGTTAATACAACAACTTGTAAACATACCAAGCATCGATTTTTTTTCGATGCTTTTTTATTTGGGCAGCTTTACCGCCTTCCGTTCCCGCTTTTTTGCTCCGCCAAGGCTCCACAAAAAGAGCTCCACTCAAGTCGGGCTGCACCCACCACACCGTTTACTAACCCAACAGATCATTTACAGATCCTTTCCAACAATTCTCTGCATTCTTTTACTTTCAAAATATTTTTTTCCTTTTGAAATGCTTAAATTTGTGAGATTTTTTAATTAAAAATCCAAGCTTAACTTTCTTTCATGGATCAGAAAAAAGTATATATCGAAGTTTACGGTGCCCGCGAACACAATCTTAAAAACATCAATGTCAAAATCCCAAGAAACGAATTGGTGGTCATCACCGGACTATCCGGAAGTGGCAAGTCCTCCTTGGCTTTTGATACCATTTTCGCTGAAGGACAAAGACGATATATAGAAACCTTTTCCGCCTATGCCAGACAATTTCTTGGCGGTATGGAAAGACCCGATGTCGATAAAATCGACGGACTATCCCCAGTGATCGCTATCGAACAGAAAACAACCAATAAAAATCCAAGATCTACCGTTGGTACGGTTACCGAATTGTACGATTTTCTAAGACTACTTTTCGCAAGAGTCTCCGATGCCTTTTCCCTGCAAAGCGGAAAAAAATTAACCTCCTACACAGAAGAACAAATCCTGGAGGCCATAAAAGTAAATTACAAAGGACAAAAAGTCATGCTGTTGGCTCCTGTCGTTCGATCAAGAAAAGGACATTACCATGAACTTTTCGTTCAGATGGCTAAAAAAGGTTACGGTCAAGCTAGAATTGATGGCGAATTGATGGACATTGAATACGACCTGAAATTGGATCGTTACAAAACCCACGATATCGACATCGTTATCGACCGCTGGATTATCGGTGAGAGTTCCTCCGAAAGTAGAATGGAAAAATCCCTTCGTACGGCTTTGGATATGGGCGAAGGAATTATCGGAATTCAAATTTTATCCAGTGATAAGGTCGATTATTTTTCAAAAAAATTAATGGATACCGATACCGGACATTCCTTGGCATTACCCGAACCCAATACTTTTTCTTTCAACTCACCAAAAGGAAGTTGCAACCACTGCAAAGGTTTGGGTACCATTAAAAAAGTGAATACCAATTTTTTTGTAGAAAATCCTAAATTATCCATTTCTCAAGGCGCGTTATTGCCTTTGGAAGATATTAAAAGCAACAAATGGATTCTGTCTCAGCTTAAAAATATTTTGGAACTTTTTGAGTTGGATTTTAACACGCCTTTTTCGGAAATCCCAAGTGAAGCTCTTGAAATGATGTATTTCGGACTTCACAAAGAAGAACAAAAAGTGCTGAAGCACGCTGGGATAACCAAAAAAATAAAAATTAATTTTGACGGTTTAGTACCCACAATCGATCAGATTATCGAAGATAAAGAAAGTTATGAAGCCACGGTTTTAGAAAGGCATTTTACCCAAGAAGAAACTTGTCCGCAGTGCAAAGGAACGCGTTTGCTTCAGTCGAGTTTGAGCTTTAAAATTGATGGCAAAAACATTGCCGAGATCAACGCCATGAGCCTTTCGGATCTCAAGATTTGGTTGCATGAGGTCAAGGATAAATTTTCCGAGAAAAATAAAATAATCGCCACGGAAATTCTAAAAGAAATTGAAACCCGACTTCAGTTTTTGTTGGATGTAGGCTTGGATTATCTTAGCCTGAGCCGCAGTTCCAGAACGCTTTCTGGTGGCGAATCCCAAAGAATTCGTTTGGCAACACAAATTGGTTCTCAACTGGTCAATGTACTTTATATTTTGGACGAGCCTTCCATTGGTCTCCACCAAAGAGACAACGAAAGATTGATAAATTCTCTTAAAAACCTTCGAGATATAGGAAATTCCGTTTTGGTGGTCGAACACGACAAAGATATGATTTTGGAAGCCGATGAAGTCCTTGATGTTGGTCCAAGAGCAGGAAAGTTTGGTGGTGAAATTCTTTGGCAAGGAAACCCCAAAGATCTGCTAAAAGCCGACACCATCACCGCAGATTACATCACCGGAAAAAGAAAAATAGAAATTCCAGCCGAAAGAAGAAAAGGAAACGGAAAATCCATTGTCCTAAAAGGAGCAACGGGAAATAATTTGAAAAATGTAAATCTCGAAATCCCCCTTGGAAAGCTGGTTTTGGTTACCGGAATTTCGGGCAGTGGGAAATCTTCACTCATCAACGGAACACTTTATCCC
Source organism: Amniculibacterium aquaticum (assembly GCF_003852705.1). Taxonomy (GTDB): domain Bacteria; phylum Bacteroidota; class Bacteroidia; order Flavobacteriales; family Weeksellaceae; genus Amniculibacterium; species Amniculibacterium aquaticum. The sequence continues at coordinate 23,364 of NZ_REFA01000005.1, read as the reverse complement.
ATTCTGAACAAACATTTTTATAGAGCAGTTCAAGAACCTTTACCGTACAAAAGCATCGAAGGATTAGACAACATTGATAAGATCGTAGATGTCGATCAGACCCCAATTGGCAGGACTCCAAGATCCAATCCTGCAACCTATACCGGAATGTTTACCGACATCAGAAACCTGTTTGCAGAACTGCCCGAAAGTAAAATACGAGGGTATAAAGCCGGACGATTTTCGTTTAATGTCAAAGGCGGACGATGCGAAACCTGTCAGGGTGGCGGACTGAAAGTGATTGAGATGAATTTCCTTCCGGATGTTTTCGTACATTGCGAAACCTGCAACGGAAAACGCTTCAACAGAGAAACTTTAGAAGTAAGGTACAAAGGAAAATCGATATCCGATGTATTGGACATGACCATCACCGAAGCTGTAGATTTTTTTGCTCCCATCCCAAAAATTTATAACAAAGTAAAAACACTTTTCGATGTTGGTTTGGGCTACATAACTCTCGGGCAACAATCTACCACTTTAAGTGGTGGTGAAGCCCAAAGGATAAAATTAGCGACAGAACTTTCCAAAAAACAAACCGGAAACACGCTGTATATTTTAGATGAACCCACTACGGGTCTGCATTTTGAAGATGTTAAAGTTCTGATGGACGCCATAGAACAACTGGTTAAGTTGGGCAACTCTTTCATTATTATTGAACACAATTTGGATGTCATCAAATTGGCCGATCACATCATAGATGTAGGACCAGAGGGGGGAAAACACGGTGGAATGATCGTTGCTGAAGGTACACCGGAAGAAATAATAAAAAATAAAAAATCGGTTACCGGAGTTTTTCTAAAAAAAGAAATGCAATCTTGATATGAAAAAGATCAGCATCCCTCAAACCGTTAATTCTTACGAAATAAGAACGATGGAATACAACGATCTTGGTCGGGTTTTGGAAATATACCAAGAAGGAATTTCTTCTAAAATCGCCACTTTTCAAGAACAATCCGATGAAAAATCGTGGATGAAAATCCATTTGGAGCACAGCCGATTTGTTTTGGAAAATCAAAACGACGAAATTGTAGGTTGGTGCGCTCTGAAAAAACCGGAAAATACCACAATGTACAATGGGGTTGCAGAAATATCTATTTTTTTAGAAAAGGAATATCAAGGCAAAGGTTTGGGCAAGATACTTTTAGAAAAACTGATCTTGGATAGCGAAGAAAATGGTATTTGGACCTTACAAACCCATTTGATGGAGGAGAATGTTCTCGCTATAAAAATAGTTGAAAAATTTGGCTTTCGTAAAGTAGGAAAACGAGAAAAAATCAACCAGATCGATGGGGTTTGGAAGGATGTATTCCTTTTTGAAAGACGAAGCGAGAAGGATTTTTCTTAACGGCTGTATTTTTTTTTGAAGTAGAAATCATAGAAAAAGAAAACACCAATGATAAAAAATAAAGCACCCAATTTTCAAGGTGCTTTATTTTTTTTTAATCTATCGAGAATGACAAAATTTTACGATAATTCACAGCGTACTTTAGTCTGAAACAACGGGTTATACAGGTGTTACAAATTTGTCATGTACTCAGAAAAATCTTACAGTTTTGACTTTTTAGGATTGAGAAATGTACAAAAGAGCATGACTTGATTTCCGAATTTAGACGCAATTCGGTCTTCAATATTGACCAGCTCACTTTCTAGGAATTGTTGTCGGTATTCAGCGTTCTCAAAAACCATCAAAAGGTTATAATTTTTACCTTCTTGTATCATGTCACTTTCCACTTCAGAGAGAATGTATTTCTCCACATCCATCAGGTTTTCAACCATTTCCGAAACGGTGTTGTTGAAGTAATCTTCCCATTCCGTCAGTCGTTCTGCAACGCAATGAAAGGTAAGGCTCAGTATGCTCATTTTTATATTTATTTTTTGATTAATGTGGATAAATTTCGTTGCAAAAATCGGTAAAATTTTGTAAATTTACCCGTTATTTCGTTTTGAAAATTCAAAGAATCGTTTGACCCATTTCGGTTGAAGGTTTTTATTAAAAAATTAATATGCAAAAAGAAGGAGAAAGACTTATTCCCATCAATATTGTTGATGAAATGAAATCTTCTTACATCGATTATTCCATGTCTGTGATTGTTTCCAGAGCATTGCCCGATGTAAGAGATGGTTTGAAACCCGTCCACAGAAGAGTACTTTACGGTATGTACGGATTGGGTGTTTTTTCTAATAGAAAATATCTGAAATCGGCCAGGATCGTTGGGGATGTTTTGGGTAAATACCACCCCCACGGAGATTCCTCAGTTTACGATGCCATGGTGCGTATGGCTCAACCTTGGAGCTTGCGTTATCCACAAGTCGATGGACAGGGTAACTTCGGTTCCATGGACGGTGATCCACCAGCAGCAATGCGTTATACGGAGGCCAGACTGAAAAAGATTTCCGACGATATCCTATCCGATTTGGACAAGGATACGGTAGATTTCCAAAATAACTTCGACGACTCTTTGCAAGAGCCTACCGTAATGCCTACAAAAATTCCAAACCTTTTGGTAAACGGAACTTCGGGTATTGCCGTGGGTATGGCGACCAACATGGCACCTCATAACCTTACAGAAGTGGTGGACGGAATTTGTGCCTACATCGACAACAGAGACATTACCATTGACGAATTGATGAAGCATGTTATTGCTCCGGATTTCCCAACGGGTGGTATTATCTACGGTTATGACGGGGTTAGAGATGCTTTCCACACCGGAAGAGGTAGGATTGTACTTCGTGCAAAAGTAGGCTTTGAAGAAATAGGAAACAGAAATGCCATTATCGTTACCGAAATCCCTTACCAAGTAAACAAAGCCGAAATGATAGCCAGAACGGCCGAGTTGGTGAAAGATGAAAAAATACCGGGCATCTACGAAATTCGTGACGAGTCCGATAGAAACGGACTAAGAGTCGTTTATGAACTGAAAAACGATGCCATCCCGAATGTTGTACTCAATTTATTGTACAAATATACGGCGTTACAAACTTCTTTCTCGGTGAATAATATTGCATTGGTTAAAGGAAGACCAGAACAACTGAATCTGAAAGACATCATCCATCATTTCGTAGATCACAGACACGAAGTGGTCATCCGCAGAACCGAATTTGAACTGAAAAAAGCCAAAGAAAGAGCACACATCTTGGAGGGCTTTATGAAAGTTATCGGAACTCAAGATTCTTTGGACAGAGCCATTGCCATCATCAGACATTCTGCCAATCCTCAAGAAGCAAAAGAAGGATTAATGACCGAATTCGAACTTTCCGATCTTCAAGCTCAAGCCATTTTGGATCTCCGTTTGGCAAGACTTACCGGAATGGAATTGGATAAAATCCGTGCTGAGTACGAAGAAATAATGGCGTTAATCAAAGATTTGGAAGATATCCTGGCCAACGAATCCAGAAGATTCCAGATCATCAAAGACGAATTGTTAGAAGTTAAAGAAAAATACGGAGACGAAAGAAGATCCGAAATAGACTTTGCAGGTGGCGATATGTCGATTGAAGATTTTATCCCGAATGAAACGGTGGTACTTACCATTTCTCATGCCGGGTACATCAAAAGAACTTCGCTTTCCGAATACAAAATACAATCCAGAGGCGGCGTAGGAAACCGTGCTGCGACTACAAGAGACGAAGATTTCTTGGAGTACATCGTTTCGGCAACCAACCACCAATACATGTTGTTCTTTACCGAAAAAGGAAAATGCTATTGGCTAAGGGTGTTCGAAATTCCTGAAGGTTCCAAAACAGCGAAAGGTAGAGCCGTGCAAAACCTCATCAACATAGATCCAGACGATAAGATCAAAGCTTACATCCGTACCAACGATCTTAAAGACAGCGACTATGTAAACTCCATGTCTGTGGTGATGATTACCAAGAACGGAACCATCAAAAAAACCTCATTGGAAGCCTATTCCAGACCAAGAACCAACGGAATCAATGCCATAGAAATCCGTGAAGACGATCAGCTTTTAGGAGCTAGATTGACCAACGGACAGTCCGAAATTATGATCGCAACCAAAAACGGAAAATGCATCCGTTTCCCTGAAGAAAAAGTAAGAGAAGTAGGTCGTGGATCCATCGGTGTTCGTGGTATTACCATGGAAGACGGAGACGAAGTGGTAGGCATGATTGTGGTAAATGATGTGGAGAAAGAAACCGTTTTGGTCGTTTCTGAAAGAGGATACGGAAAAAGAACTGCCGTGGAAGACTATCGTATTACCAACCGTGGTGGAAAAGGGGTAATCACCCTAAATATCACTGAGAAAACGGGTCAGTTGATTGCCATACAGAATGTTACCGATGAAGACGGTTTGATGATCATTAACAAATCCGGTGTTGCCATCCGTATGGGAATGGACGAGATGCGTGTGATGGGTAGAAATACACAAGGGGTGAAGGTCATCAACCTAAAAGCCAAAGACGAAATTGCAGCCATTGCAAAAGTAGAAATGGATAAAGAGGTAGAAGAAGAGGTAGTTGAAGGTGATGAAATTAATCCTGAGAATACAGAATTGAACAATTCTGAAAACACTTCTGAAAACACAGAAATCAACAACGATAACGAATAATACTAACTTTGGACAGGTTTTTGCTTGTCCATTTTTTTAATTTTTAAGATAATTTAGTTTTTATGAAAAAAATAGTTCTAAGTGTATTGGTATTAGCTTTCAGCTTTTCATTTGCACAAAAAAAGGAAATACAAGCGGCTTTCAAAGCTTTAGAAGGTGGAGAAACAACGGTAGCGAAAACCAAAATTAACGAAGCCAGCTCTCTCTTGGGTGGGAAAACTCATCTGTTGGATCCGGAAACTCTTGAGCAATATTATTTCGTAAAAGGTCTTGAGCTAATGACTGCCGGACAAACTTCCGAAGGGGCTACCATGCTTTCCAAAATTTCCGAAATGGCAAGACAAAAAGTCTATACCGGAAAAGATGCAGAGAAAAACAAAGTGTACTATTGGGGAGAAGAAGCTGCTAAAGCCTCTGGAATTGCCGGTTTGAAAGAAGATCGTTATGCTCCGACTACTTTACCAAAACTAAACGCATTGATCAATCCATTTTTGCAAAAAGCCAACCAAGATGCTGTGGATGCCTACAATGCAAAAAATTATGACAAAGCTGGAGACAAATTTAAAGAAACCTATTACTTGCTAAAAGTGGGTGGACAAAACAACGGTCAGTTTTTGTACAACGCTGCGCTGAGCTATGCTTATGCTAAGAAAAACGACAAAGCCCTAGAAATCATGCAACAATTGGTGAACTCCGGTTATACAGGTGTAGAAACCAATTATTTAGCAAAAAATAAAGCGGGAAAAGTTGAAAATTTCGATAAAACAACTTGGGAAATGTTGAAAAAATCAGCAGATTACTCAGACTTCAAAACGGAAACAACAAAAAGTATAGAGCCGGAAATCTACGAAGAAACCGTAAGATTGCTAATTGAAGCAGGTAAAAATGACGAAGCCATTGCTTTGATTGACAAAGGATTGAAAAAATTCCCAAACAATGCACGATTATCAGAATTGCAAGGAGTGGTCTATTACAAGTCCGGGAAAAACGATCAGTTCTTAGAAAGTTTGAAAGCTCAAGTGGCCAAAAATCCGAACGACAAAACCAATTGGTACAATTTAGGTGTTCTGCAAAGTAAAAATCCTGCAACGGTTGCAGAGGCTGAAGCTTCTTTCAAAAAAGCATTGGACCTGGATCCTAAAATGGTGAGTGCTTGGCAAAATCTTACTTTCTTAGCCATGGGTGATGATGAAAAAGCGGTTGCCGATATCGAAACTGCAAGAAAAGCGGGTAAGACAGAACTCTTCAATAAATTGTTGCAAGAAAGAAGAAATCGTTTTTCTAAAACCCTTCCTTACGCAGAAAAATGGTACGAAATCGATAACAAAAATATAGATGTTGTTGAGTTGCTTGCCGATCTGTATCGTTCTACAAAAAATGAAGCAAAAGCTGCTGAATACAAAGCAAAAGCCGCTGCAATGAATAAAAAATAATTTTTATCCATTTCAAAAGAATAAAGCTGTCCAGACTTTTTGGGTAGCTTTTTCTTTGTATAATGTGTAAGTTTTCAGGGGGGATTCCAAGAAAACGGTAGCAGGTATTATTTAAAATTCTTGTTGTGCCTTCGGCATGGTTATAAGGCAAGGTTCTTATGGTTAATTTCCACATTAAAATGAACTTTTGCGCCCAAAGCTTCAAAAACCTTTAGAATAGTTGTAAATCTCGCATCAGTTGTACTGTTTTCTATTTTTGAAATCTGAGCCTTCTTTACACCAACAAGGTCACCCAATTCTTCTTGTGTCAATTTTTTTTCTTGACGAGCCTGTTTTATGGCTTGACCTAATAAATCCAAACGAAGTTCATTTTCGAATTCGTCTCTTTTTTTTGAGCCTTTTTTTCCAATGTATTGGTCAGTTAATTCATCTAAACTATATGTTTTCATTATTTCTTGCTTTTCTTGTTAAAATACTCCTCTCTTAATTTCTCTGCTCGTTCAATTTCACTTTTCGGAATTTTATCTGTCTTTTTGATTAATCCATGACTTGAAATTACCACCGTATCTTGTTTGTCCGATTTGTCCCAAAATGCAAAAAGTCGATAATATGCTTTGTTATATTTTGTTCTAAATTCCCAAATTTCATCTTGTAATTTTTTGAAAAGTTCTTTGTCATTCGTACTTCTTGCTTTCCAGATGTTGTAAATGATTTTATTTCTTGATTTTTCATCAAGCTCATCAAGAAAGGATTTTGCCTCCTCCAAAAAGTTAACTCGAAATTTGTAATCATCCATTCAAGAATATTTTGTACAAAGATAGAAGTTTCTTATTTAGGAAACAAAGTGTGACGGATAATTTCCTATTTTTTAATTTTTGAAAAAAAATAATCCATAATTCTGAAAGTGTTCGATTTTCGCAATGTTACCGTCCAAAGGTTTCAAACTATTCCCTCAAAAATCCATACTCATAAATTTTGGGTTTTATTTTGTCTGCCAAAACCGCCATTTTGTTTTTGAGTGCTGCATTCAGTTCGGTATAAGTTTCATCAGTACTTTTAGCGTTCATTTTCCCTTTGTCGTTTCTGCCTTGGAAATGTTCTCTGATGTCGTAATAACTAGCGTTGGCATTGGCATTGGGCTGTGCATGATAATAACACCAAAGTGCTCTTCCTGCATCAAAAACCGCTTGGGCTTCCTGAGAAAATACTAAAGGCTGATGGTTGGTCTTTGTTTCTCCAAATAAAGACGCTTCTTCCGACTGAGGGAGTTTACCTTTTATAAAACGAGTCATAAAATCGCTTTCAAACTTGTCTTGGGCATTGACTTCCTGCTCGGTAAACGGAATCCAATGGTTGGTGCCCTCGCTATTGGTAATTCTGTTTTGTCCATGAAAAAGGGTAAACGCTAAACAATCGTTCTGAAATTCGGTGTCCGACTGCCAACCGTCATTAGGAAATAAAAATTGATCTCTGTCGTTGAGCCAAGTGGCTTCTATACAATGACGAACTGAAAAATATACAGCACCAATTAATAAATTGTTTTTTGAAAAATATAAATGAAATCTATGGTCATTTTTTTCATTTTCTAAATTATCTACAAAAACATAATTTTTATTTTGAAAATCAGGAGTTGAACAATCAAGAAAACCTATATTCAAATTAGATTTATCTTGAAATTTATTTATCCATTGGTTTATTCCTTTTGATAAATTACCATAAAATCCTTTAGTTGTATTGTATTCGCCATTTTTGGAAAATACATCGGTAATAATGGTATCCATTTTTACTTTTTCGGAAGTATTCCAAATGGTAAAACCAATAGGGAATTTGCCTTTTACATTATCAAAGGTATCTGCCGGTACCACAAAACCACCTTTATAATCGGCAAGGAAATATTCTTTAAATTTTTTAAAATTAGAACCGTTAATGAATTTCATTTTAGAAAATTGACTGATAATACAATTAGGTATTTTTTCATAAATTCTAGCCATAAACAACGCAAAAATTTCGTTTACAGCATTACCAATTATTGGTTTTAATCTTTCATTTATTCCAAAAATTAATGTAATATCCTTTTTGTGCATCTTTCCTAGACCTGTTCCTGCTTCCGCATACGGCGGATTAATATAGACCACTAATTTTTTTCTTTTTTCTGTATTATTAATGATATCGAACAGAGAATCGGGCATTTTCCCACCTTTGGAAACGGGGCTAAAATCATCGTTTAAGAAATCAAACTGAAAGACATTTTTTTGCAACAAGTTGGCACCGTGGTCTATCCGCTCGTGCATCACATTAACATCGGCTTGGTCCAGCGTACTGGCATAAATATTATACTTGTTGGTAAGACCTGCCAGTAGATTTCCGGTTCCGGCGGCACAATCCCAGATGTAATAATCGTCTTGCCAGTTTTCGCCCAAATAATCGGTGAGGTATTTTTGGGAAAGTTCAACCCACTGCCTTGGGGTGAAGAAAGCCCCTTTGCGTTCTCTAATATCTTGGGGTACCAGCAAGTCTCGGCGTTCGATAATATATTCCTGATACGCTTTGATGGGCGGTCTTTTGTATCTTTTCCAAAACTGTTGGTAGCCGTCCTTGTTGCGGATGGTAATGGTGGCATCAAACATCTGCTTGATGTTTTCTTTGGCTATCTTGTAGCCTTGGTTTTGGTAGATGACAAAGAGATTGTCCCGGATGGTGAGGTCGTCATCTATGTTATGGGTATTTCTGTCGTCCACAAAAAGGTCAGCCAGATAGAAATCGCTGTCCAGGATGTTGGCTTTTTTCAGCTCGTCCCAATTGACTTCTATATTGGGTTTTACAAACTCTAACCAACGGAGGTAGATGGGGATAAAGTTGTTTTTATCGATTTTTATTTTGGCGGTTTCTGTGGCTTTGGCAATATTATTGGCGATGAAGAATTTGAGCTCTTTTTCGTCTTTTTGATAATCGTAAACCGAGGTACTTTGTTTCAGGATGGCTTCTACACGGTCTTTGATGAGTTGAAACTCTTTGGTGTCGTGATTGCTGGGCGTTACATTCCAATTGAAATCGTTAAGGTAAAAAATATCCTGAATGCTGATGTAAGATACAAACGCCATTTTTTTGAAGTCGAAAGCCCCGAGAAATGCAGGAGGCAGGGTTTTGTCGAAGGTTCTGGCTTTGCCAATCGTCAGGATGAGTTGTACAAACATGGTGGTTACATCGTAATTCCCGGTTTTGGCTTCTGCCCAAAGGAGTGGCGTTCTGCCGAATAAACTATCTAGTTTTGGAAAAACAGAAAAATCGATATTGCCAATGATTTCAGTGGTGTCGAAATTTTTAAACCAGTCTGCCCCGACTTTATTTTTGAGTTCTTCTTCTCGGATGTTTTTGTATTTCATTTGTTGTGTAAGATGCTGTGTTGTTTATAGTTTTACCAAAAGTTTTTCGCAGACCATGTGGCTCAAAGTTTCGGTTCTGTCTTCTATTTTTATGATCATGGACAGGTCGTATTTTTCAATTTTTTCAATTTCTAATTTCTGTCCCAGTTTTAGGTTTCTTTCGTTCAGATAGGTTAGGAAATCGTCTTCGGAGGTGGTCACAGCAGAGAAAATAACTTTAGACTTTAACTTGCATTGGCTTAGTTTTACAAAATCCTGAGAAATGATGTTTCCATCCTTGTCCGGAATGGGTTCGCCATGAGGATCCATCTTTGGAAAGTCCAACAACTCGTCCATTTTATCAAAGAAAATAGGGGAGTGCACATGCTCCAGTTGTTCAGCAATTTCGTGAACATTTTCCCAGCCGAAGTTCATTTTTTTTACCAAAAACATTTCTGTCAAACGGTGTTTTCTCACCACCAAAGCCGCTTCTTTTCTTCCCGATTCTGTTATTTTTATGGGTTTGTAACTTTCGTAAACAATCCATTTTTTTTCGGCAAATTTTTTCATCATGTTGTTTACCGTTGGCATTTTTACATTCAGAAATTTAGAGATTTCATTTACACTCACTTCGTTTTTCTCGTTGGCAAGATGAAAAAAAGCTTTCAGATAATTTTCTTCGGTTAGGGTGTTTCTTAACATGTTCGAATTTTTTAATGCATGACAAAAAATAACTTAATAAAAACCACAACTTGTCCCGATTTTTCGGGATGGTCACAAAGGAAGTGTCGCTTTTTGCAAAAATAAAAAGTAATTGCACGCATAAGATTTCCGTCTTTGACAGATACTAAGTGCAGTTATACAATCTTATTCCTGTATACACGATGGGCTGTGTGGTTTAATGAACTGATTGTTTTTAAGTTACAATTTTAGTAATGTACTTAGAGTTTTATAAAAACAAATCTAACAAAAAAAGACCAAGAATCTGTTTGTTTTTTGTATTGAAATGAATTTCACATCGATATTAAGAATTTCTTTTTCTTTTTGCTAACGCATTCAGAAGGCTGTATCCGGCAAAACCAGAAACGATGGACGCAATCAAGATGGCAAATTTGGCTTCGTCCTGAATGATGGGATCTTTGAAGCAGATAACGGCAATAAAAATGGACATGGTAAAGCCAATTCCGGCCAATAGACCGGCTCCGATCAAATGAGTCCAAGTGCTTTTGTCGGGCAGCTGTGAGATGTTTAATTTGATGGCAATAAAAGAAAATAGATTGATGCCCATGACCTTACCGGCAAACAATCCCAAAATAATTCCTAAACTGAAGGGACTTGCTAAATGATCGACCATGCCTTTGTGAAAACTGATGTTGGTATTGGCAAGAGCAAAAATGGGCATGATGAGAAAGTTAACCGGCAAATGCAGCTTTTCTTCTAATTTTTCTAAGGGCGAAATTTCAGTTTCGGATGTGTTGCACGGTATGGTAAAGGCCAACAAAACGCCGGCAATGGTAGCATGAATACCGCTGTGGTGCATGAAGTACCAAAGAAAAATTCCCGGTATGATGTAAAAAATATGTTTTTTAACTTTAAAAAAATTCAGCAAAAGCAACAGAATAAAAATTCCCAGTGAAATAAAAAGGTAAGAAGTCTCAAGCTTTTCCGAATAAAACAGTGCAATAACCAAGATTGCTCCCAAATCATCGACGATTGCCAGTGCCGTTAGAAAAATTTTGACAGCAGCCGGAACCTTATTACCCAACATGGAAATGATTGCCAAAGAAAATGCTATATCGGTAGCCATCGGAATTCCCCATCCGTTGGCGTATTCTGTATTTTGGGTGAAAAACATGTAGATAACGGCAGGGATAACCATGCCGCCTATTGCAGCAAAAATCGGAAGTGAGGCATTTTTTAAGTTAGAAAGTTCGCCTTCTACCAATTCTCTTTTTATTTCCAGTCCGACCAATAGGAAGAAAATGGCCATCAAACCATCGTTGATCCAGATGCTTACAGGGTATTTTAAGTGCAGGCTTTCGTTACCCAATTCTGTATCCAAAAGCGACTGAAACAAGGTGCCCAAAGACGAATTGGCCAGCAATAAGGAAATAAAAACACAGACAAGGAGTACAATCCCAGACGATTGGGAGTTGTGAAAAAATTGGCTAAAATATCGGCTGATCTTCATGTGGTATAGTTAAGAGCGGATGACTTTGTTAATTCCGGCTACGGTTTTTAATTTTTTGATGGTTTCTTCCAACTGTAATTTATTTTTAACTTCCAAAATTATGGTTCCTGTAAAGATACCATCGTTGGATGCAATGGACATGCTCTTCATGTCCATGCTCATGGAGTTGGTGATGACTTGGGTGATGTCGGAGATCATGCCCATTCTATCCAAACCTTCAATGTCAACTTTAACACGATTTTTAAAGCTTTCCTCGTTCACCCATTTGGCTGTTAATACCCGATAATCGTATTGAGCTCTTAGGTTGATGGCATTCGGGCAATTGTCGTTGTGTACTTTGATGCCTTCGGAAATGGTAATAAATCCAAAAATTTTATCACCAGGAATTACCGTACAGCATTTTGCGTAGGAATAGTTGAGTTTTTCCTCATCTTTTCCAAAGACAATCATGTCCAGATTTTCTTTGGGTTGTTCTTCAAAAGCGGTATTTTTAGTGGGCGATTTTCTAATTCTGGTCCAGATATTGTTCAGCACATTTTTGCTGTGCTCCACATATTTTCGGATATCCGACGCATCCAAACTGCCGTCTTGGAAGCCCATGAAAAGGTCTTGTGAGGTTTTGAAACCAAAGAACTTTTGCATTTTATTGATCTCCTTGTCGTTGTAGGGCAATTTGGCATGGCGCAGTTTTCTTTGTAGGATTTCTTTTCCTTCGGATACGAGATTGTTTTTTTCGGTATTCAGGTAGGTTTTTATCCTCGCTCTGGCTTTGGAAGTTACTAAAAATTCTAACCAATCCAATTTTGGTTTCTGATTTTTTGAAGACAGAATGTCGATCTGGTCACCGTTTTGTAAAACATAAGAGATCGGTACCAGCTTGCCGTTGACCTTGGCACCCAAACAATGAAATCCCAAATCCGAGTGTACGCTAAAGGCGAAATCCAAAGCGGTAGAATTGGTTGGTAAAATTTTTATTTCTCCTTTTGGGGTGAACACAAAAACTTCCTTGGAGTATAAGTTTAGTTTGATGTTGTCCAACAATTCGGTGGTGGAAAGGGATTGTTGATTTTCCAATACCTCACGGATTTCGGATACCCAAGATTCAAAATTGGTATCGTCGGAGTTTTGCCTAAAACCTTCCTTGTATTTGTAGTGTGCCGCAACTCCTTTTTCGGCAACATCGTCCATTCTTTCGGATCGGATCTGTACTTCTATCCATCTTTTATCCGGACCCAAAACGGTTAGGTGCAAACTTTCATAGCCTGTGGCTCTGGGTTGGGTGATCCAATCTCGCATCCTGGACGGATTGCTGTGGTACAGGTCGGTGACAATGGAATAAATTTTCCAAGCGATGAATTTTTCATTCTTGGCATCGGATTTATAAATGATCCTAATGGCGTAATTGTCAAAGACTTCTTCGAAAGGGACGCCTTGTTTTTGCATTTTTCTATAAATGGACGAAATGGCTTTTGCACGACCTTTTATGTTGAAATGAAGCCCTTCTTCTTTCAGATGGCTGGAAACTTCTTTGGTAAATTCGTCAATATAAGTTTGGCGAAGCTCTCTATCGTGTTTTAATTTTTCTGTAATTTCTGTGTACACATCCGGATTGTTGTACTTCATGGAAAGGTCTTCCAATTCGGACTTTATGTTGTATAGCCCCAAACGATGGGCAAGTGGAGCGTAGATGTACACGGTTTCCGAAGCAATTTTCATTTGCTTGTCGGGTCTCATGCTTTCCAAAGTTCTCATGTTGTGAAGTCGGTCGGCAATTTTGATCAGGATCACACGGAAATCTTCTGAAAGGGTGAGCAGAAGTTTTCTGTAGTTTTCACTTTGTATGGAGATGTTTTGGTGGTTCATGATGGAGATTTTGGTCAATCCCTGAACGATTTTTGCAATTTTATCTCCAAATATTTTTTCCAGATCTTCGTAGGTGTATTCGGAATCTTCGATCACATCGTGTAGAAGTCCACATGCGATGGATGTTGCCCCCAAACCAATTTCTTTAGCCACAATTTTGGCTACCGCAATGGGATGATAGATGTAGGGTTCGCCGGTCTTTCTGCGTTGATCTTTGTGAGCATCCAAGGCAATGTCGAATGCTTTTCGGATCAGTTTGTTTTGATCTTCATCGAGAGTTCTGTATGTGCTGGAAATGAGGTCTTTGTAACGAGCAAGGATCTCTTTGTTTTCTTTTTCTAAGTCGTAAGCCATCTTCACTAATCTTATAGGTTTACGAATATATGAAAAAAAATGTTTTTTTTGAAGGTTTATGTCGTTTGTCAGCTGTTTTTGTTGAATATTTTTTGTTTTACATGGAGTTTGATTTCTGGGTTATGACAATGTGTGCGATTTTGAAAAAGATGAAGCAAAGCAAGCCCAGACATCCTAGCCCTGGTGGTAGCGGCATCCTTTTGTAAGCTGTGGAAAGGGCTTGGCACAAAAGATAGAGCGGACAATAGGACGGGTAGAGAATTGGGGATCCGTCTTGATGCTCCCAAAAAAAGCGATATTTTTATGGATTTTTTTGAAAAATATGATTAAAAATTAATTAAAAACCGTGTTTGTATGCTTGTGATGATTAAATTTGTGCGGTAAAATTTTCAACTAAAAATTATGAACAAAAAAAGAATGTTGATGATGGCCTTGCTTGCTGTGGGGACTTTTTCAATGGCACAAGATCATTTGGTGAACAGCCTAAAAAATAATGTTTCGGAAAATCCGGATTTTAAATTTACCATCCTAAAGGAAATCGGAAATACCAATGTTAAAGATCAGGGTTCGTCGGGGACTTGTTGGTCGTATTCCGGGAATTCTTTTTTGGAGTCGGAAATGATCAAAAATGGTAAGCAACCTGTGGATATTGCAGAGATTTTTACGGCGAGAAATGTATATCACGACAAAGCAAAAAGATTTGTTTTGTTTGGTGGAGCCATCTCTTGGGGCGATGGAGGCGAGTTGCACGATGTGATCAATATGTATAAAAAATACGGAGCTGTACCACAAGAGGTGTACACCGGATTGCAGTTTGGACAGAGCCGTAACAACTTTACCGAAATGCAAGCCGTGGTAAAAAATATGTTGGATACCTATGCTAAAAATCCGTCTAAAAAATTATCTCCAAATTGGTTGTCGAACATCGATGCGATTATGGACAGTTATTTGGGCGAATATCCAAAAGAATTTGAGTACAAAGGAAAAAAATATACCCCAAAATCGTTTGCCAAAGAAGTGGTGGGCATCAATGCCGATGATTATGTAGAGCTGACTTCGTACAAAGATTATCCGTATTACGAAAAATTTGTAACCCCAATCCCGGATAACTGGAGCCACGACATGATGTGGAATGTACCGATGACGGATCTTACAAAAATTATCGACTATGCTTTGGAAAAAGGATATACCGTAGGTTGGGCAACCGATGTTTCGGAGCCGTATTTTTCGTATAAAAATGGGGTAGCCTATGTTCCGGATATCAACTTGGACGAGATCGATGCCAAAACCAAAGCTGAACTTTTTAAAGGGCCAAAACCGGATAAAAAAATTACCGAAGAAATGCGTCAGGAAGGTCTGAATGATCTTACCACAACAGACGACCACGGTATGCACATCGTAGGATTGGCAAAAGACCAAAGCGGTAAAGAGTATTATATCGTGAAAAATTCTTGGGGTGCTACCAACGATTACAAAGGATATCTTTATGTTTCTAAACCGTATGTACAGTTTAAATCTACTGGAATTTTGCTCAATAAAAATGGAATTCCGAAAGACATCGTTTCTAAATTGAAAGTGAAAACCGATATCGGATTGTAATTTTTTTAAAAGTATAAGTTATGAGAGCCGTCCAACTTTTTGGACGGTTTTTTTTTGCATATTGCTGGAAGCTGGTTTTGAAATTTTATCGATAAATCTTGTTTTCTAACTTTTGTACAAACACAGCGTTTTTTGAAAACAATAGGAGAGGATTTGATGATTGGTATGCTAAAAATCATGTTGTTTTAGCAGATTGTATGGAGAAAAATCATGTATTTGTATCGTGATGCAATAGATTTCTAAACTATTTTTACCAAATAATTTTGAACACATAATTGTGTTTGAAAATAAGATAAAAATATCCGAAAATGAATTTCAATTATTAAAGTTATGAATATAAAATCCCTTTCTGCACTGTTCATTGGTCTTGCGATTCTTTCGTGCCAACAAGTTTCTACAGCAAAGACAAGCAAATCAAAAGAAAATGCAACACATCATGTGATGACAAAAGAAAAACAAACCCAGACAAGTCCGGATCAGGTTTTGAAGGATCTTGTGGACGGTAATCTTCGATTTCAAAATGGAAAAGGTATAGATAGAGACCACCAACTGCACATCAGTAAGACCAGTTACGGACAACATCCAAAGGCAGTAGTGTTGAGCTGTATCGATAGTCGTGTTCCTGTGGAGCATGTATTCGATCAGGGTATTGGAGATATTTTTGTTGGGAGAGTGGCAGGAAATTTTGTCAACGAAGATATGTTGGGGAGTATAGAATATTCGTGTAAAGTTGCAGGATCCAAATTGGTTATGGTACTGGGACACCAACATTGTGGTGCCATAAAAGGTGCGATTGACGATGTGAAATTGGGAAACATCACTCCGATGTTGGAAAAGCTAAAACCGGCTGTACAGATGAGCGCATCATTTGATGCTGAAAAAACGACAAAAAATGAAAAGTATGTAAAACATGTTTCTGAAAACAATGTTCGATACACCATGAACCAAATCCGTGAGAAAAGTCCTGTCCTAAAGCAAATGGAAGATCAAGGAGAAATAAAAATTGTAGGAGCTTATTATCAGGTTTCTACCGGGAAGATCGAATTTGTTCATTAACAAATTTCGTCTCTTGAAAAATGATAAAAACAGTCTGTTAGGTCCTATTCTAACAGACTGTTTTTTTATGTGCAAAGTGGCAGTTGGAAATAGAAAGTGCTGCCTTCGCCGTAGCTGCTTTCTACCCAAAGTTTTCCGCCTTGTGCTTCTATAAATTCTTTACAGATGCTTAGTCCCAGACCGGTTCCGTCTTTTTTATTACCGGGGATTTTATAATATTTATCAAAAATACGATCCAGATATTGTTGTTGCATTCCTTGTCCATGGTCTTTTACAGAGAAAATGACTTGATTTTCTTTTATATCAATTCTTAAATTGATTTCTGAATTTTCATAAGAATATCGAATGGCATTAGAGAGTAAATTGGTTAGCACCCACGATGTTTTCTCAGCATCGGCCATTATTTTTATATCATCTTGTACGGTTGGACTTTTTATGCTTATGTTTTTTTGTTCAGCAACAGATTTTACCGTTTCTACAGCATCTTTTAGAATGGGTTGTATGGTGGTTATTTGAGGTTCAATATGTATCGCACCACTTTCTACTTGCGTTATGTTGAGCAGTTCTCGGGTAATTTTCAACAACCGATTAGAATCTTCCATGATTCCCAAAACAAGTTCTCGCTGGTCTGTGTTTAGACTTCCAATATTTTGATTTTGAAGCAATTGTGTACCCAGTTGTATGGAGGCAATTGGGGTTTTGAATTCATGAGAAACCGTTCCTAAAAAATTGGTTTTTGCAAGATCCAATTCCTTGAAGGCGGTAATGTTTCTGAGCATGATTACTTGTCCAATGAAACGAGAGTCTTGTTCTCCTGTTGGTACAATATTTATGTTAATAACTTCTTTTTCGAAATAACTTTCTTTGTTATGTGCATAGATTTTCAGTGGCGAATTATTCTTTTTTTGATCTTTATCTGGAAATATATCTTTAATGATTTCACGGATCAAATCATTGTTTACAGCGATGTTTTGAATGGGTTTGCCAATGAGGTCTTCTCTTTTTAACCCACTAATCATCAGTGCTTCTTCATTTATAAAAAGAATAATTTTATCTTCATCTATCCCGATTACAGGATCGTGCATGTTATCGATTAGCGTTTCTATTCTTTTCTTGCCTTTTAATATTTTCTCCAGTTTACTTTCGGAATATTCTTCCAGTTTTTCTGCCATGGTATTGAAAGAATTGGCCAAATCTCCAAACTCTGAATTGCTTTGAAAATGAACTCTGTTTTTATAATTCTGATTGGCAATTTGCTTTGTACTTTCGGTAAGTTCTTTTATGGGATCGGCAATACTGGATGGTAAATTTACCAAGAGTATGAATGCAAAAATGAAACAAAGCGTCCCAACAACAGAGATGACAACAATAGCATCTTGTGCGGTATCTTCGGCTATGAAACTCTTCCTTTCTATGGCATCCATATTCAGTCGCATCAGCTCGGTGAGATCCTTTCGTACAGAGGAAACCAAGTGGGGATTTTCAAGGTCTTTTCTTAGTTGATGGTAGTGTTGATAGACCAATTGAGTTGCCTCTTTTTCTCCAACCTCCGTAATGTTTTTACTTTGATTTTTTAAATTATTTTCAAAATTGAATAGAGCAACTTGAGGATTTTTTTTCATGTCTTCCAAAGCCAAGATCATATTTCTTGAATACAAAAGTGTATTGTAATTGGCTTTCAGGATGTTGTTGGTGTCTTCCTGCGATCAATAATAAAATGGTAATCATAATTTAGGTGTTAAAAATGGTTTTGTTGTATCGTATGCAAAAACCAAAAATGATGAGGATGGCATAGATGATGACGAGTAGGTGAAATGGCGTAAATCCTTTTCTTGTGGACGGAGGAATTTTCTTTTCATTCCAATGGGAGTTCTGGTTTCTCATTTTATTTAATTTTGTTCATGGTTCTTATGCCAAATTATGTTCCGTTGCGGAATGAGAAGTTGTAAGTCATTGGCTATAAGTTGTATAATTGATTTTATTATTTTTTGAAATGTAGGAAGCCTATCAAAATGAAAGGGGTGTTTATCAAAATGATATTGATACAAAAAAAATACCCACGAAATATTTCGTGGGTACATGAATTAAGTTCAGGTTGTAATGCTTATTTTATCTGGTATTCATCAATCTTTCGATACAAAGTGGCAATGCCAATTTCTAAAAGTCGGGCTGTTTCGGCCTTGTTGCCTCCGGTATGATTGAGGATTTTTTGAATATGCAGTTTTTCTGCGCTGGCCATAGAAAAGGCAGAAAGCGATTTGCCCATTGTTGGGTTAAATTGCAATTCTTGTGGAAGGCTTTCAATTCCCAAAATATCGGTATCGGATAATATAACACTTCTTTCGATGATGTTTTTTAGTTCACGGATATTTCCTTTCCAATTGTTATTTTGTAAGGCGCCAATAAATTTGGGGGACAGTTGCAGTTGTTTTCTGTTGGATTTGTGTGCAAACATATCTGCATAATATTTTGCCAAAAGTGGGATATCTTCTTTTCGCTCCCGCAAAGCAGGTAGAGCAATGCTGAATACGGAAAGTCGATAGAACAAATCACTTCGGAAATTTCCTTTTTCGACTTCTTCTTCCAGGTTTCTGTTGGTAGCAGCAACAATTCGGATATTAACTTTTCTAGGTTTGGTATCGCCCACACGAAGAAACTCACCGGTTTCTAAAACTCTCAAAATTTTTGCCTGTAGTTCCAAAGGCATCTCACCGATTTCGTCTAAGAAAATGCTGCCGTTATTTGCTTCTTCGAACAAGCCCATCTGATCTTTGTTTGCCCCTGTAAATGCTCCAGATTTATGTCCGAAAAGTTCGTTTTCTAAAAGATCTTTACTGAATGCCGAACAGTTGATGGCTACAAAATTTCCTTTGTTTCTGCCACTGGATTGGTGTATGGCTTGTGCAAAAACTTCTTTCCCGGTTCCGGTTTCTCCAGTTAGAAGCACCGTGGTGTCTGTATTTGCAACTTTTTGAGCTAAAGAAATTACATTTTGCAAACATTTGGATTGGCCTATAATATTTTCAAAAGTATATTTCTTGGTCAGCTGTTGTTCCAGTTTTTCAATTCTTTTGTTTTGATTTACCTTTTCTTGAGCTTTATAGAGCAGGGGAATAATGCGGTGGTTATCATCTCCTTTGGTGATGTAGTCGAAAGCTCCATGTTTTATGGCCAAAACACCATCCGGAATATTTCCAAATGCCGTAAGTAGGATGATTTCTAGTGCTGGATAAAGTTTTTTTATTTCTTTAACCGTTTCTACTCCATTGCCATCCGGGAGTTTAACATCGCAAATTACCACATCAATATCTGCTAACTCCAATCGTTTTAGCCCCGATTTTATGGTTGATGCTTGGCATACTTCAAAACCTTCCAGAGATATTATTTTTACAAGGAGGCTTCTTAATTTTTCTTCGTCGTCTATGATGAGTACTTTGGTCACAAAAAATAATTTTATACAAATATATAAATCTATTACAAGTGCACTTTCAAATCGTGCACTTTCATACGAGGGGTATTTCTCAGATTTCTATCATGAATTATATCAACCCAAGGCATATATCTGTAAATTTTGATTAATTTTAGCCTCAAATTATTTTAAAATTATGAAAAAGTATATTTTAACCCTAGCATTGGGGATTTCTTCATTGGCATTTTCTCAGGATTATTCAGTGCCTGCAGCTAGTCCCAGACATAAAATTGAACATCAATTTTCCATATCCAAAGTAAGTGTAGATTACGGAAGACCGGGCGTAAAAGGCAGAGAAATTTTCGGAAAACTAGTTCCCTTCAACGAAGTGTGGAGAACGGGTGCCAATTCATCAACCAAAATAACATTTGGACAAGAGGTGAGTTTTGGTGGTAAAACAGTTCCTGCAGGGACTTATGCTTTGTTTATCGTACCTCAAGCACAATCATGGAAATTAATTTTGAATAAAGATTCTCAGCAATGGGGCGCTTATGGATACAACGACAAGCTGAATGTTACCGATATCGATGTTCCTGTTCAAAAATTGCCACAGACTATGGAATGGTTTACAATTGAACTAAATCCAGCAAAAGACGATCAATTGGACATGACGGTAGAATGGGAAAACTCTAAAGTAGTTGTGCCGATCCGCGTGGCAAAAGCTGAGGTTACCAACAAAATGATTGAAAAACTAAAAGAAGCTAAAAAAATTGAATGGGACGCTGGAAAAAAATAATTCAATAAAAAATCGTGTTATTTTTAAATAATGGATCTTAAATTCCTGTTGAAAGGAGTACAAAAAAACCGTTTCATTGTGTTATGAGACGGTTTTTTTATTCTATTTTGTAGGCTTACTAAGGTAAGTATAAACATTGTAGGGTAGGATGAATTTTTGGGTAAATAATTTTGAAATAAAACTTACCACCAAGATTGGAAACGCCAAGTTGAAGCCGTTAGGGACCAAATTGCAAATTAAAAAAAGTGTGGTGAGTGGCGCATAAATGGAGGTGGACAATGTTGCGGCGGCACCAATCAAAGCAAAATTTAACGGGTTGAGATTCGTCCCAAAAATAGAATTACACATCAAAGTGAAAGCAACTCCAAGATAAGCTCCTGCAACAATACTTGGTGCGAAAACTCCGCCATCGCCACCTGCACCTAAAGTTAGTGAAGATGCGATGGGCTTTAGCAACGCCAAAATAAGTAAGAAAAGTATGGAATTTTGGTACGGATTTTTGAAAATTTCGTTGAGTGAATGATAGCTGTCGCCGTACAAAAATGGAAAAGAGAACAACAGGATACCTACCAAAATGGCTCCGGAATTTACCCTCAAAAAGTTGTTGTTAATTTGGTTGAAGAAATCTTTAATATGAACAACCAATAAAGTAAAGTAAGCCGAAAGAAGTCCCGAAATTAGGCTCAACACAATCATAAAAGGAAGTGCAACCCAAGTCCAATCGCCAATGGGTGTAGAAATGATGGGCTTTGTGGGAAATAAATAAAGTGCCAACCAAGATGCAAATGCAGCAGTCGTACAACTGATAAAAAGTGTTTTATTCACTTTTCTTGCAATCACTTCCAAGGCGAACAACCAACCCACCAATGGAGAGCCAAATAAAATAGAAATCCCGGCGCATACACCGGCACAGATCAGCTCCAACTTGTACACATTGGCGGTAAAACTTTTTTCGTAAAAGGCATTTCCAACGGTTGCTGTAGCCACAACTGTAGAAACTTCAATCCCAGTTGAACCTCCAAAAATTACGGTTAAAAATCCGTTGAGATAGTGCGATGGAATCTTGAAAAATGGCAAATGATCTTTTCTTTGATCTACCGTTTTGTAAATTTCGGCAATCCCTTTATTCTTTCGATTTTGAAAAAGATATTTCCTTAGAAAATAAATGGCGGTTATCCCAATTGTTGGTAGAAATATAAGGCTAATAGTGTGGTATTGATGAGCCAAATGAAAGATAAACTCTTCGGAATGTTCGGTTAAAAGTTTCAAAGAATAGGCTAAAGCAGCGGTTATGCAACCAATCGCAAAGGAAATAAGGATCAATCTGTAATAATGTTTTCTTTGGATTTGCTTTCGATTCATTGGGGTTAAATATTTGGTTAATGCAAAAATATGCTATTATTTTTTTATAAATATTAAATTTCGACTGTTTTTTTATTGATAAAATAAGATTTTAATAATTTATAGAATGGTTAGATCCATTTGTTTTTCACATCCGTCGATGCAAAAATTATTGTATTTTTTTTTGGTGTCATAAAACCACGATAGTGTGTTGAAAATGAGAAAATTGAATTTATTGTAAAACTGTTAAAATAATTGAATATTTAAAATAATTAATAAAAAAAGTAAAATTATTTTGCTGTATTAAAAATAATTTATACTTTTATCAAACGAAAATGAAATATGAAAAGGGAAGATAAAGTAAATGTATTCGAAACCGATAATCCTAAAGAAGTTGAAGAAATTCTTCAACTATTGGAAAAACAAAACATCGCAACTGAAGTAGAAAAAAAAGTAGATGAAGACGATGATTTTGAATACTATCAAATAAAAGTTGCTCTTTTGGACGAACAAAAAGCATTCACTTTTATTGATGATTATTTAGAACAGCCCTAAAATTAATGGACACCAAATAATTTCTATCATAATTTTAAATTTTACTATTAGAAAATCGGAATTTGTAATGAATTCCGATTTTTGCATTTCAAAACGATAAGCCATGGAAAAGGAAATAGTTTTCAGACCAGCCAATCCTGATGACGCACAAGCAATATGGAAAATACTGTCACAAGCCATCATCAGAAGAAAAAACGATGGAAGCCAGCAGTGGCAAGACGGATATCCCAATCCGGAAACGGTCGATAATGATATTGACAATCAATGGGGTTTTGTGCTGCAGGTCGGTGATGAGGTTGCAGTTTATGCAGCTTTGATCAAGAATTTCGAGCCGGCTTATGAGGAAATAAAAGGTCAGTGGATCAGCCATCAAGATTTTTTAGTGGTCCATAGAGTTGCGGTTTCTGAAAGCTTTTTGGGTAAAGGTTTGGTGAAAGTTTTGTTTCAACAAATAGAAGCGTATGCCGTTTCACAAGGTATTTTCAGTATAAAAATGGATACCAATTTCGATAATTTGCCCATGTTGAAAATAGCAGAAAAATTGGGATATGTCTATTGCGGAAAAGTTTATTTTCGTGGGGGAGAGCGCTTAGCATTGAACTTGTTTAAAGTAAAAAAATCGATAAACACCTTTAAAAAAAGGCGTTAATTATTTGTTTAAAAGACTGGTATTTAGTATATTAGAGGAAAAATAACTACAAATTTCTCTATGCAAAAGAATACCAGTCGAAGTTGTAAAAATAATGATTTATCAGAAGTTATAAAAGAAATATGTGAAATTGTATCCTTAGGATTGAAAAA
>NZ_REFA01000004.1 GCF_003852705.1 Amniculibacterium aquaticum | reverse complement strand
CCGTTTTTCCTTGATTTTGTTCAGATAAGATCTTCACAATCTGAACCTCTGTAAATTTGCTCTGTTTCATATTTCCCAAAGTTAAAAACTATATTTATATTCGTTTCTGTTTTTGGGGAAGACTACAAATGGTATAAAAAAAAATAAAATAATTTTAAAAAAATCCTATCTTTGACAAAGAAAATTAAGATAAACAATAAAACAATATAGAAAATGAAAAAAATATTTTTCACTTTAACTTTAGTTTTTGCAAGTGCTGTTGCCTACGCCCAAACAGCATACGAGAAAGTAATGTCAGAAAAAATCGCTCTTTTGGATAAGGCACAAACCGCAGATGATTACCAAAAATTGATGAACGATTTTGATAGAATCGGTACCAAAGAGCAAAAAGAATGGTTGCCGTATTATTACTCGGCATATTCTGCTCTACAAAAAGGAAGATTAGAAATGAGAACCGGAAAGACGGACAATCTGGATTTCTATGCCGGAATTGGAGAGAAGTTTGCAAACTTGGCCAACTCCATCAATCCAAGTGCCGAAAATCATATTTTGTTGAAAATGAGCTATACGCTAAGAATGCTGGTGAACCCACAAGAAAGATACATGACTTATGGGGTGAAAGCCAATGAAGAATTGGCAAAAGCTGAAAAAATGGATCCTAACAACCCAAGAATTTCTTTGCTAAAAGCAGAAGATATTTATTTTACACCTGCACAATTTGGAGGCAGTAAAGAAAAAGGGTTGGCACTTTTCCAAAAAGCATTGGACCAGTACAAAGCATACAAAACCAGCTCGACCATCGCTCCCAACTGGGGACAAGCCGAAGCCGAGTATTTTTTGGCTAAAAAACCTTAATCCATCAAAGTTTTTATACAACCACTTCACAGCAGAAGTGGTTTTTTTATGATTGTTTTTTTTAAGTTTATAAGAGTATTCAAAATCGTTTTTATTAAATTTGCTTTTTTGAACATTTTAGCAATAAAATAATACATGTTTCCGAAAATTAATCCCATTCAAACCCAAAGTTGGGCATTGCTTAATGATATTTTTGCTCAAAAAGATTTTGATTTAAGAGCTCTTTTTAATGAAAATCCTAACCGTTTCAAAGATTTTTCTATTGAAAACGAAAATTTTCTTTTTGATTTTTCAAAGAGTTTGGTGGATGAAGAAACCCTCGAAACTCTATTTTGTTTGGCGGAAGAATGCAAGCTGGATCAGGCCATTAAGGCCATGTTCAGCGGCGAAAAAATCAACGAAACCGAAAACCGAGCCGTTCTGCACACGGCACTTAGAGATTTTGGCGATCAAGAAATATTGGTGGATGGAGAAAACATCAAGCCACAGATCGTTGCGGTAAGAAACCAAATGAAAAACTTCACGGAAAAAGTACTTTCTGGAGATCATCTTGGTTTCACCGGAAAAGCCATAACCGATGTCGTTAATATTGGCATTGGAGGCTCGGATCTTGGTCCGCAAATGGTAGTTGATGCTTTAAAATTTTATAAAACCAGACTGAATGTTCATTTTGTTTCCAATGTAGATGGAAATCATTTAGCAGAAGTGGTTAAAAATTTGGACCCCGAAACCACCTTATTTGTTATTGCATCCAAAACTTTTACCACACAAGAAACCATGACCAACGCACAGTCGGCAAAAGATTGGTTTTTGAAATCGGCAAAAGATTCCGATGTTGCACAACATTTTGTTGCACTATCAACCAATCATACTGCAGTAATGGATTTTGGTATTTCCCAAGAAAATATTTTTGAATTTTGGGACTGGGTTGGCGGAAGATTTTCTATGTGGTCAGCCATTGGGCTTAGTATTTCTTTGGCCGTTGGCTATGATCATTTCGAACAATTACTGAAAGGAGCACATCAGATGGATACGCATTTTAAAGAAACCGATTTTTCTAAAAACATACCTGTAATCATGGCACTTTTAGGGATATGGTACAGGAATTTCTTTGCAGCGACAACCTATTCTATTTCTCCATATTCTCAGTATTTGGACCGATTTCCGGCCTATTTGCAACAAACCGATATGGAAAGTAATGGCAAATCTGTTGACAGAAACGGCGATTTTGTCGAGTACGAAACCGGGCCTATCATTTGGGGAGCGGCAGGGACCAACGGACAACATGCCTTTTTTCAGCTCATCCATCAAGGGACGGAGCTGGTGCCTGTAGATTTTATTTCTTTTGTTAGATCTTGTAACCCGCTAACAGGGCATCAAGAAAAATTATTAGCAAACTGTCTTGCACAATCCCAAGCCATGGCATTTGGGAAAACCAATCAGGAAGTTCTTTTGGATGAAGATCAGATTATGAATGCTAAAATAGAAAAGACTTCTGCTTTTAAAATTTTCCAAGGAAATACACCAACCATTAACCTGGTTTTCAAAGAACTGAATCCTTATAATTTGGGACAGCTCATCGCTCTTTATGAGCATAAAATTTTTGTACAAGGTGTTGTTTGGAATGTCTTTAGTTTCGACCAATTTGGAGTAGAATTGGGTAAAAAAATAGCATCGTCCATACTCACCGAATTGGAAAATCAAGAAGTTGTATCTTTGCAAGATTCTTCTACTGTTGGATTGATGAATTTTATTAAAAGAAATTCTTAATGCATCGCATCCGTTTAGGAATTAGAATATAAAATAAAAGTAATAATAAAGTAAAAAGAAAGACATGGCTCAAATTTTAGACGGATTAAAGGTTTCCAAAGAGGTGAAAATGGAAATCAAAGCAGAGGTTGATAAAATCTTGGCGGGTAAAAGAAGAGCACCGCATTTGGTGGCTATTTTGGTAGGTAACAACGGAGCCAGTAAGGCGTATGTAAATTCTAAAGTAAAAGACTGCCAGGAAGTAGGTTTCACTTCTTCTTTGGTAAAATTTCCGGCAACCGTTTCAGAAGCGGAACTTTTAGAAAAAATCGATGAATTGAATA
Source organism: Amniculibacterium aquaticum (assembly GCF_003852705.1). Lineage (GTDB taxonomy): Bacteria > Bacteroidota > Bacteroidia > Flavobacteriales > Weeksellaceae > Amniculibacterium > Amniculibacterium aquaticum. The sequence goes on along the minus strand of NZ_REFA01000004.1, from coordinate 129,694 downwards.
AGTCCAAAAAAGTGGACGGATTCATTGTTCAATTGCCTTTGCCAAAACAAATCGATCAAGAGAAAATCATCATGGCGATTGATCCAAGAAAAGATGTGGACGGTTTTCACCCGGAAAATTTCGGGAAAATGGCGTTGGAAATGGATACTTTCCTTCCGGCAACACCATTTGGGATCCTAACTCTTTTGGAGCGATACAACATCGAAACCAAAGGTAAAGATTGTGTGATCATCGGTAGAAGCCGCATTGTCGGAAGACCAATGAGTATCTTGATGGGTAGAAAAGATTTTCCTGGAAACTCTACCGTTACCCTAACGCACTCGTACACCGAACAGATTGAAGAGTACACCAAAAAAGCAGACATCGTAATTACAGCTCTTGGAGATCCGCACTTCCTGAAAGGAGACATGATTAAGGAAGGTGCTGTTATTGTAGATGTAGGCATTACCCGTGTTGATGACGATACCGAAAAAGGATATCACCTGGCTGGAGATGTGGATTTTGATAGCTGTGCCGAAAAAGCAAGCTGGATAACACCAGTACCTGGAGGTGTAGGTCCTATGACCCGATCAATGTTGATGAAAAACACACTGATTGCCTATAAAACTTCAGTCTATAACGACTAAAAAGAATGACTCAAGAACAAGAAATATTATTAAAAGAAGGTAAAATGCTCCCCATCATGGAGCATTTTTATACTATTCAGGGCGAAGGTGCACATACTGGAAAAGCAGCCTATTTTATCCGTGTTGGCGGTTGCGATGTCGGTTGTCACTGGTGCGATGTTAAAGAAAGTTGGAACCCCGACCTACATCCTTTGATGGATGTAGAAACAATTGTACAGACAGCAGCATCGCATTGCAAAACCATTGTGCTTACAGGTGGAGAACCCTTGACTTATAACTTGGATTATATTACGGCTCGGTTAAAAGATTTGGGCTGCACCATTCACATAGAGACCTCTGGAGCTTATCCGCTTTCAGGACAATTGGACTGGATAACCCTTTCACCCAAAAAATCAAAACTCCCGCTGCAAGAAATTTATGAAAAAGCTCACGAGCTGAAAATGATTATCTTCAATCAGCACGATTTTATTTTTTCTGAAGAACAAGCTGCTAAAGTCAATAAGAACTGTAAGTTGTACTTGCAAAGTGAATGGAGCAAAAGGAATGAAAATTATCCAAAAATTACCGATTACATCCTAAAACACCCAGAATGGCAAGCTTCTGTACAAACACACAAATACCTGAATATCCCATAATTTTGGGCGTATAAATTGGGTAGGACAGATACAATTCATGCAAAGATTAAGGTATTCTAGATATATAAAAACAATAGTAATCCTGCTGGACATTTTAGTCTTGGCAGGTGTTTTTATGTATTTTTTCAGGCTAAAAAATCCTGTGATTACCGAGGATGCCCGAGAACAAAATATTTTTTCTTTGCTTCTCTTATCCTTGTTTTGGGTACTTCTCAGCAGTAGAACACGACTGTACAATGTATCCCGAAATATAACCTATACCCACTATCTTGAGCGGTACTTCACCCACATGGTTGTTTTTCTTTTTGGAATTATACTTTTGGGAAAAGTCAGTAACAACGAGTTTATAAAATCGGAGCGATTTCTGATGGTTTTTACTCTTTTTGTTGCCATGCTCATCATCAAGAGTTTTATTTTCTTTTTGTTAAAGTCTTTCCGTTTGCTGGGCGGAAACTTTAGAAATGTAATGTTTCTTGGCGAAATTACCGGAGCATCCATCATCTTAGAAGACATCATTTCCCAAAGAAAAGATTATGGATTTAGGATGTATAAATTCACAGAAACGGACAAGTCTATAGAAAAAATTAAAAAGTTTTGGAAAGATTATGCCATACATACTCTTTTTTTAAACTCAGAAAATACGGGTTTTGATAAAGATTTGGAAATGAAAATCTTTGAAGAAGCCGAGTTGGCCAAAGTAAGAATTATCCTTATACCCAGCATTGTCCAGGACAATTACTTCAGGTATGAACTGAATTATATTGAAGCCCAACCCATATTGGTGCCGGTAAAATTTCCGCTGGATTCTTATATCAATTATTATTTTAAAAGAGCATTCGATATTGTTTTTTCGGTACTGGTGCTCGTATTCTTTTGTTCGTGGTTGTTTCCAATTATCGCATTGTTGATCAAGTTGAGTGGTAAAGGCCCTGTTTTTTTTAAACAAAAAAGATACGGTTACCACGATGAGGTGTTTCACTGCATCAAATTCAGAACCATGGTGGTCAACGAAGAGTCATCCACTAAAACCACCTTGAAGAACGATGCCCGAATTACCAAGATTGGGAAATTCCTAAGAAAAACCAGTATGGATGAATTGCCACAATTCATCAATGTTTTGAAAGGGGACATGTCCGTTGTTGGACCGAGACCTCATATGCTTTTGGTGGATGATTATTACAAACCCATCATAGGGAGATATACCGTGAGAAGCCTTGTAAAACCCGGAATAACAGGATTGGCACAGGTCAGTGGTTATCGAGGGGATCAAGAAGAGAATATGGAAATTGAGATGCAAAAAAGAATCTTGGCCGATGCCTATTATGTCAAAAATTGGTCCATGATTTTGGATGGAATTTTAATTTTAAAAACAATTTTCCTTATGGTTTTTGGAGACAAAAACGCAAAATAAATTTATATTAATTAACAAAAATATCATGCTAAAAACACTCTTTACGAGAATTGGCGAATACTTTATGCTTTTGGGTAAGATCATGAAAAAACCCCAAAAATCATCGGTGTTTTTCAAAGTTCTTATGCGAGAAATTTACGATTTAGGAGTTAACTCTTTTGGACTGGTTGTATTTACTTCCATTTTCATTGGTGCTGTAGTTGCCATACAGATGTACAATAACTTCCAATCGGCAACCATACCCATTCCTATCGTTTTTGTAGGATTTGCTACCAAAGCGGTTTTGGTATTGGAATTTTCGCCAACCATCATTTCATTAATTTTAGCAGGAAAGGTGGGTTCCTACATCGCTTCAAGCATCGGGACGATGAGGGTTACCGAACAAATTGATGCCTTGGATATTATGGGCGTCAATTCTCCGAATTTTCTAATTTTACCAAAAATTATTGCCAGTCTCATTTTTAATCCTTTACTGATAGCCATCAGTATTGTGTTTGGGATTTGGGGAGGTTATATTGCCGGAAATCTTACCGGAAATTGGACTTCTAACGATTACATTACGGGGATACAACGCTACATGCCCAACTTGTTCTTTTACTATGCCTTTATCAAGACTTTTGTGTTTGCCTTTCTTATTGCAACCATTCCGGCTTACTTTGGATATTTTGTAAAAGGAGGATCTTTAGAAGTGGGTAGGGCCAGTACTCAAGCCGTAGTTTGGACGATGATTGCGATTATTATTTCCGAATTGATATTAACCCAAATGATTTTGAGCTGATGATTGAAGTTAAAGATTTAAGAAAAAGTTTTGACACCACAGAGGTGCTAAAAGGTATTTCTACCACATTGGAGAAGGGAAAAGTTAACTTGATTATCGGGCAGAGTGGTTCCGGGAAAACGGTATTTCTGAAAAGCTTGCTCAATGTGTACCAACCCAGCAGTGGCGAGATTCTTTTTGATGAAAGAGACATCAACCAAATGTCTCGTGATGATAAACAACAACTTCGTTCCGAAATTGGAACCGTTTTCCAGGGTTCAGCACTCTTCGATTCCATGACGGTGCAGGAGAATATTATGTTTCCCTTGGACATGTTTACCAACCTGACTTATACCGAAAAGAAAAAGAGGGTGAAAGAAGTTATTGGTAGAGTTAGATTGGAAAATGCAGAGAAAAAATTTCCCTCAGAAATTTCCGGAGGTATGCAAAAAAGGGTGGCCATTGGAAGGGCGATTGTCAACAATCCAAAATACCTTTTCTGTGACGAGCCCAATTCAGGTTTGGATCCCTATACTTCGAACATCATTGATGATTTGTTGTTGGAAATTACCAAAGAATACAACACCACCACCATCATCAACACCCACGATATGAATTCGGTGATGACCATTGGTGAAAAGATCATCTACTTGCGATTAGGAATCAAAGAATGGGAAGGGAATAAGGACATTTTGATAGATGCCAAAAACCAATATCTTATCGATTTTGTGTATTCGTCTGAGCTCTTTAAAGAACTTCGTAAATTCATGTTGGAAAACAACCAATCGTCCATACACAACACCATCTCAAAAGACGAATAATTACTTTTTTGCGTTATAAAGAAACTAACGAAAATTTACCATTTAAAAATGAAAAAATTAATTCTGCTATTAACAATAGCCACAGCCGGGATCTGTAGTGCACAAGCCAAGTTTTCTATTAAGGCAAATCTAGCCGTTCCAACAGCCTCTTCTACATGGAAGGATGTATCATCATCTTTGGGTACAACTTATGATGAAAGTGGCAAAAATAGCGTTGGATACAATGTGGGCCTGTCCTCCAAGATTTCCCTACCCGGGACTTCATTTTTCGTCATGCCCGAAATTTATTATACCGAATTCAAAAATAACTTTACCGAGTCCAAAACCAATACGACTTTATCTGCAAACAATAAAAGAGTAGATGTACCGGTTTTGGTGGGTATGGATTTGGTTGGAGAATATTTTGGGGTGTATGCAGGGCCTGTAGCTTTGTTTAAACTGAAGAACAACAAGTGGTACAACGATTTTGAAGAGTTTAACACAAAGAAATTTGCATTGGGATATCAGTTAGGAGCCCAATTAACCATTAAAAATCTGATTGTGAGTGGAAGGTACGAAGGTGCTTTCAACCGAGAAGAAAGAAACTTCATCAATCAACAAACAGGACAAGATATTGTGTATGACAACTCTCCAAGTCTCCTGTTTTTAGGATTAGGTTATCAGTTTTAGAGTCTGTTTAAATTTTAAAAGGCTCTTAGAACTTAGTTTTTTTGTTGATGAGAAAATTCAGCCGCTTGTTTTTCCAAGGCGGCTTTTTCTTTTTTCAAAGCCTCCATTTCTTTTTTCTTTTGCTCGTTTTTTATGGCAGTACCTTTACTGATGTAGCCTACCATTCCACCGATGATGAGTCCGATACCAATGCCGGCCATAATCCCCATAATATGAGGTAAAGAAAGCTTTTCAACAGAAAAATCGGCAGTAAGATAAAACAGAAAAGAAGAGAGTCCCAAAAGGATTATTCCGATGATGCTAAGGCTTTTCATAGTGTGTATTTTTTACAAAAATAGAAAATAGATTTGACTGGTATAAAATTATAAAAGAGATTTTCTGTTGTTGTAAATTATGATATTATTTGTAATGATTATAAATTGTTGATGTTTTTGTGGTTTTAGATAATAATTTGCATAATTTTAATTTCGTAGTGTTATTAACAAATTTATGAATTACACTATGAAAAAAGTTATTAGTAATGGCAACGATTTGTGTTGCGGGATTGATGAGTGCCAACAACGGAAAAATGGAACATCAGAAAATGGTTGTGAGTGAAAATGTGAAAAGTAAATTAGCGAATACTGTTGAACAGGTTTGCTATCAGACGAATACCCATACAACATGTGGTCCAATCATTGAGAATAGCGGATATAGGTATACTTCAGGTGATGCAAAATCGATACAAGCGGCACATGAATGTGCTAAGAAAGAAGCGCTGCTAGCTGAAATAGAAACATGTGGTAAATCATATAATAATGGATTGGGGAAAGACAATTAAATTCAGTAAATTTCAAACAGTCTTATTTATTTTTCTTATGTCAACAAATTATTTGTTGTGTCAGGAAGGTATATATTCAGCGAATTTATTGTGTAAATATAGGATTTCATCAATTGATGACACTTTAGATGTAAGCACAAGATATGTTGAATTAGCAACTCTCCAGATAGGAGAAAAAGGTTCATTATTTAGAAGTCATCAAAAGTTTGTGGTTGATTCTATCTATAATCAAGCGTTTAACAAAGCCTTTGATAATGCATCTTCAACAGGAGGTTTTACTTTTGTTAGTCCTTCGGTTTCTTCAGCGGTATTTGAGCCAGAGGTTTTTGTAAACAACGGAAATGTGTATATTTATGACAATATTTATACCGATTCATATCGGTATAAACCAGTAAATAAATGTTTGTGGAAACTCATTAATGAAACAAAAATGATAAGTGGACATCTGTGTAAGAAAGCAGAAGGAAGTTATGGAAATAGGATGGTTATAGCTTGGTATTCCAATGAGATCCCAATTCCAGAAGGACCTTACAATTTTAAAGGTCTGCCAGGTTTGATTCTACAAATTGATGATGTTCAAATGAATAATCAATTTTTATTAATTTCTTTAGAAAAGAGAAAAACCGAATTTAAAATAATTGAGAACGCCATAGAAACTACATATTCTAGATTTCTAGACAAAAGAAAAGAATTTCTAAAATCTCCTGTTTCTTATGTAAAATTACGACGAAAAGTAGCAAAAGAAGATGAAGAAATGATTAATAAAAACCTAAGCAGAAGGAATAATTTTCTTGATTAAGAAACGAAAGAAGCTGTCCGATGAGGTCAGCTTCTTTTTAGTTTCTGTGAAAAAAATGTGCAAAGGTTTATTTTAATAATTGGTTAAAGGTATCGCCTTGGCGGATATCTCCTGTTTGGTAGCCCTTCATAAACCATTCCATTCTTTGTTTGGAAGATCCGTGAGTAAAGGCTTCTTGGTTAACATATCCCGACGACCTTTTTTGTATGTTATCGTCACCAACGGCTGCTGCTGCTTCCATCGCACTTTGTATGTCGCCAGGCTCTAGGAAATGTTCTCTATCGTCGGTTTTTTTTGCCCAAACGCCAGCATAAAAATCAGCTTGCAACTCGGTAGCCACGGATACTCTATTGATATCGGCTTCGGAATAACGACCACTTTGTCTTAGGGCATCTACTTTTTGTGTCGTCCCCAAAAGGGTTTGTACATGATGGCCCATTTCGTGAGCCATAACATAAGCCACGGTAAACTCCGTAACACGAGCACCAAATTTTTGTTGTAACTCACTAAAGAAACTCATGTCCATATACACCGTTTGATCGGCTGGACAATAAAAAGGTCCCATGGCCGATTGAGCGGTACCGCAACCGGATTGTGTTGTGTTTTCGAACAAGACCACTCTTGGTTTTTTATACTGCATCCCGTTTTCTTGAAAGATTTGCGTCCAAGTTTGTTCGTTTTCTGCGGTAATCATGCTTACCATTTTCCCAATTTGTTGTTCTTGGGCACTCAGTTGTCGCTGTTCTGTAGGTGCGGTTTGAGATTGCAAGCTTCCCGAATTTAATATGGCAGAAGGATCTCCACCTAGGAAAAATACGATAGCCGCAATTATTAAAGTTCCCAGACCACCTCCAATCAGCGCTCCGCCTCCGCCTTTGCCTCTTCGGTCATCGACCATGTCACTAGAATCGTTTGTCCATTTCATATTTGCATTGTTTTTCGTTCAAATTTATAAAAAAGAAGACATCTGTACTCTTATTTACTTTGATTTAACATTTTTTGCTTCACCCAATAACTGACACTTTGGTAGGTGGCAATGGTTTCGTTTACCAAGAAATCATTGTTTTTATTCACCAAATTTTCGTGATACATCAATTTAAAAGCAGGAGGCAATGTACTTTCTTGTAAAGTTAGAGCGTACTGTTTAATTTTTTTTGTGGGTGAAATAATTGTTAGATAATGGTCTTTTATCAGTCCCAAATCTTGGTAAGTAGCAATATAAGCTCTTGGCGAATAATGAGGTTGAAGGACATCTTGTCCCAAAAATTTTGAAGGATATGAAAAATTAAGCATTCCCATCAGTGTGGGCATCACATCGATTTGTGATGTCATGGTGGTAAACTGTTGAGGCTCTATAAAACCTTCAGAAAAAATCATTCCTGGGATTCTGTATTTGTCCAAAGGAAGTTCGGTTTTACCAGCACTAGAAGCGCAATGATCGGATACGATGACGAAAACGGTATTCTTGTACCAACTTTGTTTTTTTGCCAAGTTAAAGAATTGTTTCAGCGCATAGTCGGTATATTTTACTCCACCTTCTCTGGATTTTGCATTTCCGGGAATGTCTATTTTTCCTTCTGGATATGTAAAAGGACGGTGATTGGAAACCGTCATCCAATGGTTGAAGAAGGGCTTTCCGGTTTTGGCTTCTTCGTTCATCACTGTAATGGCTTTTTTTGCCATATCTTCATCACAGACACCCCAGACATTGGCAAAAGAAATTTCTTCTGGTTTGAAGCTGTCTCTGTCCACAATGTCGTACCCATTTCCGGAGAAGAAATCCTGCATGTTATCAAAATAACTATATCCTCCATAAAGGTATTTTACTTGATAGCCTTTCGCTTTGAAAACAGAACCTGTTGAGAATTTATTTTTATTGTCTTTCCTTTTCACAATACTTTCCCCAGCAGTGGGCGGAATGCATAGGGTTAGAGCTTCTAAACCACGAACGGTACGGTTGCCGGTAGCATATAAATTGGTGAAAACAAAGGATTTTGTCGCCAAACTATCCAAGAAAGGGGTAATGTTCTGCTCGTTGCCATACGATTTCATGAAATCCGCAGACAGACTTTCTACAGAGATCAAGACCACATTCTTCTTTTCTTCTGGTTTTGTTGAAACCACTTGTCTGAAGAGGGACGGTGGGTTGAATTGTTTTAAAAATATTTTTTCAGCTTCATTTTGTGGAAGTGTAGGGTAAAAGGCAAAAAAATCCAATTCTTTATGTACAAAAGCATCGTAAAATTTGGGCAAACCGTTCGCTTGGATTTCAGTTGAAAATGTGTTGGATCCTTTTAGGCTAAACAAAGAATTGATGGCAAAAACCGAACAAATCCCCATGATGAGAAAGGTGCCTAACAAAATTATTTTTTGTTTGAAATTCGGTAAGGATAAAAGTGAAGATTTGGATCTTTTAAAAATAAGAAGAGTGAAGGTCAGCGTTATAATAAAAATGGCCGCAAACAACGGGATCACCGGATAACTTTCCATAATATTTCCGATCACTTCGTTGGTATAGATAAGATAATCTACCGCAATAAAATTATAGCGAAGTCCAAATTCATTCCAGAAAAAATACTCACTCACCGCATTGAAAACCATAACCAATACATACAAAAATAATGTAATGAAATACAAAACATTTCTGATTTTCAACCTTTGATTGGGTAAAAAAAGCATCAAACCAAAAAACAAGGTCTTCAAACCGATAAATGCCATGGCGATTTCCGGAAAACTACCGCCATATTGTTTGAATATATTGTTTGGGACAAAGACGGTATATACCAATGCCAAAAGAAACAACCCGAATAGGATATAACCCCAAGGTTTTTCGTATTTGCCATTCGATAAAAAAAGAAAGTACAGTGCCAATACAGTACTCGCCAATACGAACACAAAACCATCATTCAACAACCCAATAAAAAGCAGTTTTATGATCTCTAAAAAGCCAAATGAAGCCGTGGTTATGGGATGGAAAACGAAAACTAACCTTAATAAAAGGGAAATTATCAAATATAAAATTCCTAGGAACAGAAAAGGTTTTATTTTGTCAAAATAGGTATTCATATACTTTGTATTGGGTTTGAAATTCTCGTCAAATGCCTGACCGGAGAACTGTTGTTATTTATAAAAAGCCACAAAAATTAAATTCAAATTTTTGTGGCTTAAAGTTAATCAAGTTTTTTGTGTACAAAATAAACTTGTTGGTTATATCTTTTTCTTGAAATCAATCATTTGAAGAGCTGTAACGGCGGCTTCAACTCCTTTGTTTCCGAGATTTCCACCGCTTCTTGCCAAGGATTGTTCTTTGGTGTCATCGGTCAAAACGCAAAAAATGGTTGGCACATCGGTAAGAATGTTACAATCTTTGATGCCTTGAGCCACAGCAGAACAAACGAAATCAAAATGAGGAGTTTCTCCTCGAATCACACATCCTACGGAAATTACTGCATCGTATTTTTTGGTTTTACACAATTGCATTGCAGCGTAAGAAAGTTCGAAAGCTCCGGGAACTTGAAAAACAGAAATGTTCTCAGCTTTTACACCTTCGTGCTGAAGGATGTCCAAACAAGCATCTCTTAAATTGTGCGTCACAAAAGAATTCCACTCGGAAAACACAATGCCGATGTTGAGTTCATCGGCATTGCATATCTGAAGTGGCTGGTAATCTGATAGATTGACTGTAGCCATAATTTTAAAAATATTTTGTCATTTCAATATAAGCATCGCTCATACCGTTATCTTGATCTTTATATTTCTCGTCAATGGTCGAGAAGTATTTTTTAGCTTCTGTTTTTTTGTTCATTCCTAAAGCCAAAACACCTGCTTTTTTAGTGAAAAAATACGAAGTGTACGGGTCATCAGAAGTGGAAATTGCTTTGTCCAAAAGGCTCAACGCCTCGTTGTTTTTGTTAAGTCCAGATTGGCAATCGGCCATTGCGCCAAATTTCATCGCTTCGAAAACTTTATTGTCGGACGAAAATTTATCCAACAAATCGTATGCTTTTTGGAAATTTCCTTTTTTGAACTCGATAAGTCCGGCATTGTATGCAGAAAATTTGCCCACTGTGGTATCGGAATAGGCATCGTAAGTACCAACAAATCCTGGATTTGCTTTTGATTTTCCGCCCAATGCTTCGGCTTCTTTTCCTTCTGCCAATTGTTTTTGTGCTTGTACAAATCCTTTTATGGCCTCGTCATTTTTAGGCTGAACGATGTATTGTTGATATCCAAAATATCCTAAAACACCTGCGATAAGCAAAGCGAAAACTCCACCAACGGGTTTGGCATATTTCTCCAATAATTTCTCCGTGTTCAGTGCTTCTCTATCGAGATCCTGAAAAAACTCAACGGTTTCTTTTCCTTCCAGCTCGTGCTTACTTGTATGTTTTGCCATATTTTTTTAAAAATTGAAATGCAAATTTAATTGTTTCTGAACAATTTACAAAATTCTTTTGTGAATACTAAAAGATTTTCATGTCATTTTGAATATAATTTTAACAAAAACAAAAAAACCGAATGTGTAAATCATTCAGTTTTCGTTTTTAGCAGCTTTTCGAGGGAGCGGTCTTTTAGTACAACTTTCCTTGCGAGGACTGTGTTTTAAATATACTAAAATATTTCAAACGGAGAACTTTCCCAACTCTCTTGCAAAACTGTCCGTTAGCTGTAGGCGTTATTTTTATCCAAAAAGTAAGTTTACTCGTTTTCCTAGTCCAAATTCGAAAATTCTATAAAGAGTTGAAAGTTGAATATCACATTTTCCATTTTCAAGTCGAGAAATATAACTCTTCTTTGTCCCTACTTTTTCAGCAAGTTGTTCTTGTGTCATATTTGCTTCTTTACGGGCTTCTTTCAACATTTCACTAATTACAAAATATTGTGCTTTTTCTTCAAATTTATCTCTATTTTCAGAGCCGATTTTGCCATATTTAATGTCTAATAACTCATCAAAGTTTTTAGCATTTTTGATATTTTCTTTATTCATTACTTTGTTTTTTTTGAGTTAAAATATTCATCTTTTAATTTCAAAGCCAAGTCGATTTCTTTTTTTGGTGTTTTTTGAGACTTCTTTTGGAATCCATTAAATAGAACGACCAAATTACCTTTGTCAAAGCAGCAAAAAATCCTGTAAATGTTACTTTCAAATTCTATTCTAATTTCATAAAGTCCATCAGTTCCAGTCATATGGTCTAGAAACTTTTTTGGAACATTCTGAACGGTTCTTAAAATCTTAAAAACATACTCAATTTTTTCCTGCACTTTTTCATTTTGTTCGACATAAAAGTCAATGAAATAGTGTTTGTGAAAAATAATTTGTCTTTGAGAATTCATTTCACAAAGTTAACTTAAAAGTTTACAATTTACAAATTTTGTGTTGTTGATTTTTTGACGAGAGCGCGAGAACATTTACAGCGAGCTCTATATTTTATTCAGAAGATCAAATTACAATTTGTTGATAACCAAAATTCGGTTCACTTTTTTTGGGGAGTATCCCAGGGTTTTTATTTGGGATTCATCTTTTATACTGATAATATTCATCTTAGAATTCCCATCCAAACCTTTTCTAAACTGATCTTGACTGTAGTGCTTACCGTTGATGATAAATACGGTTTGCTTTTCATTCTTTTTATTTTCCTTAATTAATTCTTTATATTTTGCATACAAAGCATCGTCTCCGGGAAAAGGGTTCCCGCCTAAAGTTTTTTTGGTTTGACAAGACATCAAAAATAAAGAGGCCAGCGCTGTTGTTAAAAAATATTTTTTCATGTTGTTTTTTTATTTAATTATAATCATACAACGAAAAAAGCGAGCTAATTATTATTAATTAGCTCGCTTTTTTTAATATTTATAAATTTCTATGCTGGGATTTCTCCTTTGTATAAGAAAGAAATGGTTTCTTTATTGATCTTATCGACCATTTCGCTGAACAAATAGAACGATTCTTGTTTGTAGATCACCAACGGATCTTTTTGTTCGTAAACGGCACCTTGAGAAGATCTTCTTAGGTCGTCCATCTCTCTTAGGTGTTGTTTCCAGTTGTCATCGATTAAAGACAGAGTAATGTTCTTTTCGAAATCGTTGATTAGATTCTCACATTTTGTTTCATACGCCTCTTTTAAATCGGTTACTATGGTGATGGAGCGGTGTCCATCTGTAAACGGAACTTGGATCATCTTGAACATGTTACCTTGGTTGAGATAGACATTCTCGATAATTGGGAAAGCTTTTTCTTTCAACAAGCGAAGTTTGTTTTGATAATCTTCATCGGCAGCGTTGAAAACCGTTTGTGTAAGTTCCTCAACCGTTTTGTTTTTAAAATCGGCTTCCGAAACAGGAGCACCCATGGTGAAATTCTTGATAATTTCGTATTCGAAATCTTTGTAATCTCCCTCCAATTTTGTTTTGTTAACGATGGAATGCGAAACATCGAAAATCATGTTTTTGATGTCGTATTTTAGGTGGTCTCCAAACAAAGCATTCTTTCTTTTTTTATAGATTACATCTCTTTGTTTGTTCATTACATCGTCGTACTCCAACAATCTTTTACGGATACCGTAGTTGTTTTCTTCTACTTTTTTCTGAGCTCTTTCGATGGATTTGGAAATCATGGAGTGCTGAATAACTTCTCCTTCTTTATGTCCCATTTTATCCATCATTTTGGCGATTCTTTCAGATCCGAACAATCGCATCAAATTATCTTCCAAAGAAACATAGAACTGAGAGCTTCCAGGGTCTCCCTGACGACCGGCACGACCTCTTAACTGTCTGTCGACCCTTCTGGAGTCGTGTCTTTCTGTACCGATAATCGCCAAACCTCCAGCTTCTTTTACTTCTTTGCTCAGTTTGATGTCGGTACCACGACCTGCCATGTTGGTAGCAATGGTTACCACGCCGCCTCTACCTGCTTCGGCAACAATCTCGGCTTCTTTTTTATGCAACTTCGCATTTAGAACTTGGTGCTGAATTTTTCTTAATTGCAACGCTTTGGAAAGCAACTGAGAAATCTCAACCGAAGTGGTTCCCACCAAAACGGGTCTTCCTTGTGCGGTAAGTCTTTCGATTTCCTCGATTACGGCGTTGTATTTTTCTCTATTGGTTTTGAATACCAAGTCGTGTCTGTCGTGTCTTAGTATGGTTCTGTTGGTTGGGATCACCACAACATCCAATTTATAGATTTGCCAAAACTCTCCAGCTTCGGTCTCTGCAGTACCGGTCATCCCCGCCAATTTGTTGTACATACGGAAATAGTTCTGCAAAGTAATGGTAGCGAAAGTTTGTGTTGCCGCTTCAATTTTTACACTTTCTTTGGCTTCAATCGCTTGGTGCAACCCGTCGGAATAACGACGACCTTCCATGATACGGCCGGTTTGTTCGTCAACGATTTTTACTTCACCATCCATCACCACATATTGATCGTCTTTTTCGAAAAGCGTGTAGGCTTTCAGTAGCTGATTCATGGTGTGTACCCTCTCGGATTTGTTGGCAAAATCGGCAAACAATCTTTCTTTTTCTTCGAATTCTTCTTCTTTAGTCAAATTCTTAGCTTCTAACTCGGCGATTTCTGTTCCGATGTCTTGCAATACGAAGAAGTCTTTGTCTTCGTAACCTTGGGACATGTACTCCACACCTTTGTCGGTTAGGTCAATTTGATTGTTTTTTTCGTCGATAACGAAATAAAGATCCTTATCTACAATCGGCATATCGCGATTGTTGTCCTGCATGTACTGCGCTTCAACTTTTTGCAATAGGGCTCTATTTCCAGTTTCGGAAAGGAATTTTATAATATTTTTACTCTTCGGAAGACCTCTGTAAGCTTGCAACAATTTGAAGCCTCCGTCTTTGGTGTTTCCTTGGGCAATTAATTTTTTAGCTTCCGCAAAAATGTGAGTTACGGTTTGTTTTTGAACTCCAACAATACGGTCAACTGAAGGTTTCAGTACATCGAATTCTTGGCGGTCACCTTGTGGAACCGGTCCGGAGATGATCAATGGAGTTCTGGCATCATCGACCAAAACAGAATCCACCTCGTCGACAATGGCAAAATTTAATTCTTTTTGAACCAACTCGTCTGGATTGGTGACCATGTTGTCTCTAAGATAATCGAAACCAAATTCGTTGTTGGTTCCGTAGGTAATATCGGAGTTGTAGGCTTTTCTTCTGGCGTCAGAGTTGGGTTGATGATGGTCGATACAGTCAATACTCAATCCGTGGAATTGGTACAAAGGTCCCATCCAAGCGGAGTCTCTTTTTGCCAAATAGTCGTTTACGGTTACAACATGCACCCCTCTTCCTGGAAGAGCATTCAGGTAGATGGGTAGTGTCCCTACAAGGGTTTTACCTTCACCGGTTGCCATTTCGGCAATCTTACCCGAGTGCAAAACAACACCACCAATAAACTGCACATCGTAGTGCACCATATCCCAAACTACATCGGTGCCGTGAGCATTCCATGAGTTTTTCCAAACGGCTACATCGCCTTGGATTTCTACAAAATCTTTGGTTTGGGCCAAGTCTCTATCGTAATCTGTCGCTGTAACACGGATTTCTCCATTTTGAGCCCATCTTCTTGCGGTCTCTTTCAGCAAAGCAAAAGCCTCAGGAAGAATTTGGTTCAAAACCACTTCTTCTAGTTGATATGCTTCTTTCTTTAGAACTTCAATATTTCCAAACAACGCTTCTTTCTCATCCACATTGTTGGACGATTTGATTTGTTCTTGAATTTTTTCGATTTTCTCGTTTACTTGTGCAGAGGCTGCTTTTATTTGAGATTTGAAAGCTTCGGTTTTTTCTCTCAATCCGTTGTCGGATAGCTGTTGAATACCCGCTTCAACCGATTTAATTTTAGCGACTACTTTCTTTACTTCTTTCAGGTCGTTGGCATTTTTATCGCCTAGAAAACCTTTCAGAACTTTGTTTAAAAAACTCATAGTATAATTGGGAATAGCAGCAGAGAAACCGATGCTAAACTTTGGTTTTAGATTTAATAATTCAATGATTGGTCTTTCGATTGAGTAACCGAATGATAATAAGACTGTTGACTAAAAATTAAAAAAAGGCAAATGACAATAAGCCAAGTGCCAATCGTTTTTAGTACTCATCCTCGTTCCAAAGGAAGTCTTCGTCTGTAGGATAATCGCTCCACACCTCTTCGATGCTTTCATAGATTTCTCCCTCATCTTCAATGGCTTGTAGGTTTTCTACCACTTCCATTGGTGCCCCTGTACGGATGGCATAATCAATTAGTTCTGCCTTGGTCATTGGCCAAGGAGCGTCGCTCAGGTATGATGCTAATTCTAATGTCCAATACATAAAAATTATTTTTTTTGCAAAAGTATAAAAATAGGTTAATAATCAAAGTTTTTTCGTACTGATTTTTAGCGGTTTGCTAAGATAAAATCAAAATAATTAAAAAAAACATTAGCGTTGTTTTCTCAAAAACCATTCCACAAATTTTTTTATGCCATTTTGGAATGTTGTATCTGGTGCATAACCGATCATGGTTTTTGCCTTGTCGATGTCGGCATTGGTTCTCTGCACATCACCAGGTTGCATGGGCAACGGGTTGATGTCGGCTTTTTTGCCCAACTCGGTTTCAATGGTAGAAAGCATTCTGTCTAAGCTAACCACTTCACTTTCACCAAGATTGATGATTTCATAAACTTTCGTGTTGCTTTCTAAATATGAAATGGACTTTAATACCCCGTCGATTATGTCATTGACAAAGGTGTAGTCTCTGGCGGTTTTGCCATCGCCGTAGAATGGGATTTTATCTCCTTCGATGATGGATTGCGTGAATTTTCTAATGGCCAAATCCGGTCGTTGTCTTGGTCCGTACACGGTGAAAAATCTCAGGAAAATTAGATCTAAATGATAAAGATGATGGTAAACATGACCCATAATTTCTCCGCATTTTTTGGTCGCAGCATAGGGCGAAATCGGTCGGTCAACAGGATCGTTTTCAGAAAAAGGCACCTTGTCGTTGTTTCCGTAAACGCTTGAGCTGGAGGCGCAAACAAATTTTTTAACATCAAATTCTTTACACAGTTCCCAAAGATTCATGCTTCCTCTTAGGTTGACTTCTTCATAATCCAAAGGTCTTTCTATCGATGGCCGAACTCCGGCCAATGCCGCCAAATGAATCACCATGTCTATCGAATGATTTTTAAAAATGTTTCTTAGACCATTTAGATCTCTAATGTCTTGATAATAAAGAGTGTAGTTGTCCGAATTTACAATTTTCTCCAATTTCTGAAGGTCTTTTTCTCTTTCTTCAAACTGAAAATCAATGTCTTGACCGATACTTTCTAAAGTATTCAGAATTTTATTTTGATACTTATAAAATGTGTCAAAATTATCTATATTGATGACAGAATGTCCATTTTCCAGAAGATGTTCTACCAAATGAGAGCCAATAAAACCACTCCCTCCAGTTACAAGATATGTCATTTGATGCTTTTTCGCAAATATATTGACTTTTTTAGAAAAGATTAATATTGAATTGAAAATCACGGTTTCATGTTGATTATCAATATAAAAGCCTTAAATTTACTTTGTAAAAATAGCAGAGCTCTGAAAATAGTATTCGTTGAAACAATGATTCTTGCGGTGTTTTATTATTTTTACCCAAGAATTTACACACCATGATATTTCAAGGCACTCTAAAAAAAATGATTTCCGAAATGGGAAATCCCATTCAATATTTTTTGAATTTGAACAACGACTTAATCAGCATGAACCAATTGATTGGGAAGGATATTCGCTTTCAGCATACCGGCTATCACTGTGTGTCATGCGGTAGCGAACAACCCATTTTCCGAATGGGATTCTGTAAAAAATGTTTTTTTGAAAGTCCGTATGCCAGCGAAACCATCATCAGACCCGAATTGTCCAAAGCTCATTTGGGTATTGAAGAGCGAAATCTGGAAGTGGAAAAAGAAATACAACTTCAGCCTCACATTGTATATTTGGCCTACACAGGCGATGTAAAAGTAGGCGTTACCCGAGAAAATCAAATCCCAACGAGATGGATCGATCAAGGTGCGACCTTTGCCATCCCCATTGCGAGAACCGAAAACCGGTACGAAGCCGGCGTTATTGAAGTGGAGCTTAAAAAACACTTGGCTGACAAAACCAATTACAAAAAAATGCTGTCTGCAGCGTTGGAAAGCGATGTGGATCTGGCGGATTTTCGCGATAAAGTGAAAGCCTATTTTTCGGATGAAAGTCAGAAATTCTATACCGATGAGCAAGAAATTACACGATTGGATTATCCCTACGAGGCACCAGAAAAAATTGTAGCATTCACTTTGGATAAAAGCCCCGAATTTTCAGGTGTTCTGAGAGGTATTAAAGGTCAATATCTTTGTTTTGACGAAGGTAAAGTCATCAACATCCGAAATCACGAAGGTTATGTCGTAACTATGGAAGTTTAGTTTAATTTTCTTTCAAAAAATATAAAAATCCGCATCCTGAAAAGAAGCGGATTTTATGATTCAGACATTCTTTAAGAACTCTGTTTATTTTTTGTTTAAAGATTTAATTCCCATTTCGAAAAGAGCAAAACTCAACAAATCGGTATTTTCACCAATGACTTGGGCGGTACTTCTTCCGGCACCGTGACCGGCATTGGTTTCAATTCGTATCAGGATCGGTTGTGTACAGCTTTGTTTTGCCTGAAGTTCGGCACCGAATTTAAAAGAATGCGCCGGAACCACTCTGTCGTCGTGATCGCTGGTGATGATCATGGTAGAAGGGTAACAAACAGTGTTCTTCACATTGTGCACCGGTGAGTAGGATTTTAGATATTCAAACATTTCTTTGGAGTCTTCGGCCGTTCCGTAATCGTAAGCCCAGCCCGCACCTGCAGTAAATTTATTGTATCTAAGCATATCCAATACCCCAACACCTGGGAAAGCGACTTTTGCCAAGTCCGGTTTCATGGTCATGGTTGCTCCTACCAAAAGTCCGCCGTTGGATCTGCCAGAAAGTGCCATGTAGTCTTTGGAAGTGTAGCCTTTGCTTTGCAAATATTCACCTGCAGCAATAAAATCGTTGAAAACATTTTTCTTTTGCATTTTGGTTCCTGCGTTGTGCCATTTGTTTCCGTACTCGCCACCACCTCTAAGATTTGGTACGGCATAGATCCCGCCGTTGTCCATCCAAACGGCATTCACCACAGAAAACGATGGGGTAAGGCTAATTTTGAAACCTCCGTAACCGTAAAGTATCGTTGGATTTTTCCCATCCATTTTTAGTCCTTTTTTATAGGAGATCATCATGGGAACTTTTGTTCCGTCTTTTGAGGTGTAGAAAACCTGTTCCGAAACATAATCTTCTGGGTTAAAATTCACTTTTGGTTTTTGATAAATCTCAGAAGTTCCTTTCTCTACATTGTATTTGTAAGTCGTAGGTGGAGTGATGTAATTGGTGAAAGAATAGTAGAGATCTTTTTCGCTGTCTTTCCCTCCAAAGCCGCTGGCAGTGCCGTTTCCGGGCAATTTGACCTCACGGACTAATTTTCCGGAATAATCCAATTGCTTCACCCAAGTTAGGGCGTCTTTCATGTATTTGGCAAAAAGATAACCACCACCGGTAGAAAGGCTCAGTACCTCGTCGGTCTCTGGAATTACCGTTTCCCATTGTTCGGGCTTGTTGATGTTGAATTTCACCAATTTGTTATTCGGTGCATTCTTATCGGTACTCAGATAGACGGTTTCTCCTTTGGTGTCCAAAACATGAGAGTTGTTATCAAACCCTTTTTGTATCGCTACCCAATCGGTTTTTTTCTTTTTAAGATCTTTGATGTACAATTCGTTTCCGTTGGTGGTGTTGGAGGCGGATAAAATCAAAAATCGCTGATCATCGGAAACGCTAACGCTCATGTATCTTCTTTTGAAATCTTCGCCGCCGATGATCAATTTATCTTCTTTCTGCTTGGTTCCTAATTTATGAAAATATACTTTTTGGGTATCGGTAATCCCGGAAAGCATGCTCCCTTCCTTTGGTTGATCGTAGGTTGAATAGTAAAAACCTTCGTCCCCGAGCCAAGAAGCACCAGAAAATTTCATCACGATGGGTTCGTCCAATATTTTCTTGGATACAACATCCATGATGATGATCTTTTGCCAATCCGAGCCGCCCTCAGAAATGGAATATCCCACCAATGTGCCTTTTTTGTTGAATGAAATTCCGGACATGGAAGTGGTTCCTTTCTCTGAAAATTTATTGGGATCCAGGAAAACCTCTGTTTTTCCGTTCTTATCCGTTCTATACAATACAGATTGAGCCTGAAGGCCATCATTCTTGTAGAAATAGGTGTAATCTCCTTTTTTAAATGGCGCCGAAATTTTTTCATAATTCCAAATGTCATTCAATTGCTTTCTGATCTGTTCCCTGAACGGGATTTGTGAAAGATAATCTTGGGTAAATTTATTCTCTTCCTTGACCCAAGCGCCGGTTTCGACAGATCGATCGTCTTCTAACCATCGATACGGGTCTTGCACCACAGAACCAAAATAGGTGTCTTGATGTTCTATTTTATGGGTGGTAGGGTATTTCATTTGTTGCGCATTGATGGTGTTTGCCGCGATAGCCGATGCAAAAAGCATCACGGCAGTTCGTCCTAATTGTTTTTGAATTTTCATTTTAAAAAAATTTATGTCCAAAAATAAACATTAATTTATGAATGAACGAGAAGATGAAAAGCATCATGCCAAATTAAAGCTTAAAAAACTTGGTCGAGTTGCAAAAAAAATTAACTTTGTCCTAATGGCAACAAAAGCACTTTTCAATTCGGTAGTCAATTGGTTTATCAAGCAAAGGATAGATCAAATTCAGCATTTTATCGATTATCCCATCGATACTCAAAATGGCGTTCTATTTTCCCAATTGTATCATGCCGAAGACACGGTGTATGGTAAAAAATTTGGGTTCAACAGCATTTCTTCCTACGAAGATTTCAAAAACAAAGTCCCAATTGTGAGTTATGAGGGGATAGAGCCCTACATTGAAAGAGCCAGACAAGGCGAGAAGGATGTAATTTGGCCTGGACAAATCAGAAATTTTGCAAAATCCTCTGGGACCACCAATGCGAAGAGCAAATTCATCCCCATTACCGATGAAAGTTTGGAGTTCTGCCACATGAAAGCGGGAAAAGATTTGGTCTCCATCTATGCCAACAATCATCCGGGCAACCAACTTTTTGTTAATAAAAATTTGAGATTAGGAGGTAGTGCCGAATTGTACGAAAATTTCAACACCAAATTTGGAGATTTATCAGCAATTTTAATTGATAACCTTCCTTTTTGGGTAGAGATGACCACCACACCCAGCAAAAAAGTTTCTTTGATGTCCGAATGGGAAACGAAACTAAAAGCCATAGTCGCTGAAGTGAAAAATGAAAATGTGGGCAGCCTTACCGGAGTTCCGAGTTGGATGATGGTGCTTTTGCAAAGGGTAATCCAAGAAACCAATGCGGTTAATATTACCGAAATTTGGCCCAATTTAGAAGTCTTTTTCCACGGAGGAATCAGCTTTAAGCCGTACAAAGATCAGTACATGAAAATCATCGGCAAAGACATCAATTATTACGAAATTTACAATGCTTCCGAAGGTTTTTTTGCCATACAAGACCAAGCCGGTAGCGACGAAATGTTGTTGATGTTGGATTATGGAATTTTCTATGAATTTGTTCCGTTGGACGAGATTGGTAAAGAAAACCCCATAGCTCTTTCACTGGATCAGGTCGATATAGGGAAGGTCTATGCCGTGGTGATCACCACCAATGGTGGATTGTGGAGATACATGATCGGTGATACCGTAATTTTTACATCCACACAACCGTATCGCGTTCGTGTTGCCGGAAGAACCAAGCACTACATCAATGCTTTTGGTGAAGAATTGATGATTGATAATGTAGAAACGGCCCTAACCAAAGCCTGTGAAAGCACAGGTGCTTCCGTGAGAGAATATACCGGTGCTCCGGTGTACATGAAAGAAGGCGAAAGTGGTGCCCACGAATGGATTATTGAATTTGGTGAAATGCCCAATAATTTGGATTATTTTATAGAAGTTTTCGATAACCATCTCAAGGCAATCAACTCAGACTATGAAGCGAAAAGATACAACAACATGACCCTGAAAAGGCCGATTGTTCATTTGGCAAAAAATAATCTTTTCTATCGTTGGATGGAGCAAAGAGGAAAATTGGGCGGACAAAACAAAGTCCCAAGACTGAGCAATACCCGAGAATTTATAGATCCTTTGTTGGAGCTGAACCAATAAATTTATTCTGCGGTTGATGTTTGTACATCAGCCGTTTCTTTTTTTACAGACTTTTCAACTTCTTTTTTAAGTTTTTCTTCCAGCTGTTTTTGTTTAAGCAGTTCTGCTTCCTTTTGCAAAGCCTTTTTTAAAGAATCTTGATAGGACGACGACGCCATCCTGATCCTTCTGGCGACATCGGCAGAAGTGGCACCTGCAGAAAAAGAATCGACCGGAGTGGTGTCGTACTTGGGTTCTACAAAAACGGCATCCGGATAATTGGCATGGTCATTTTGATTTTCGGAACAATACGAAAAACAAACAGCGAGAGTGAAAACGAGTACGAATTTTTGCATTATTTAACAAGTTTGAATTGGGCAATTACAGGATAATGATCGGAGATATGAACCGTTCTGTCCACCTTATACGACAAGGCTTTGATTGTTTTTGAACTGAAAATATAATCAATCCGGATGGGGATTTTATAATCGTGAAAACTGGTGGACAATCCGGATCCACTGTCTATAAAGCCATCGTTCAGACCTTTAACCAGCTGATAATATTCGTAAGAATTGGGTACGGCATTGAAATCGCCACACAAAATAATCGGATACGGAGTTTGTTCGATAAACTTTTTAATTTCCTCTACCTGTGTTGCGTGCGTTTCGTAGGTGGTCAGCAACCGTTTGATGATGAACTTTGCCTTGGCTTCATCTTGTTCAAAATCACCATCGGTTAGCAGTTTCTTCTTCTCAAAAGAATACGGTTCTAGGTAAATATTAATGAGGCGTATGCGTTGTCCATCAATTTCCACATCGGCATATTGCATATTCCCGGTATAATCTTTAGGGTCAAATAAAATTCCTTGCTCAAGTATTTTGTATCGGCTGTGGATGGACAAAAGCCAATCGTGATCGGTAACATACTTCAGTCTGATTTCCGGACGGCTGGCGTTTTCCGTTCCGGATTCTTGTAAAAAAACGATGTCTGCATTTTGATGGTTCAAATACTCTTCGGCATCCTTTTTACTTTTATTGTTAAAAGAAACCACCTTTAGTGTTGCATTTTCTTTGGATTTTGTGTTGAAATTAACCCATCTCAGGACTGGTTTATAAAAAAACAAACCTAAAATCAGGAAAACCAAAGCTCTTTTTTTCCAAAGAACCATCCAGAACAGACAAAGCAAAACATAAACAATTAAGAGCCCTGGAAATGCCAAGGACAGCAGATTGAAATACGGAAAAAAAAGAGGCGAAACATAAGCGTTCATCAAAACACCCATCAATACGAAAAAGAGGAGTACATGGATGAGGGTGAAAATAAATCTAAACGGTTTCAACTTTAGTAAATTCTAAATCGATTGCGGTTCCAGATTTTAGCCATAATGTATCCGACAAGTGCACCGCCCACATGAGCAAAATGGGCAACACCACCCACATTTCCGCTAAATCCGAGGTATATGGAAACCAAAATGATAATGGGCAACAATATCTTGGCTTTAATAGGAAAAGGAATGAACATGAACATTAATTTGGCATCCGGAAATAGAGTGGCAAAGGCAGCTACAATTCCAAAAATAGCACCAGAAGCACCCAACATCGGACTTCTAAGATCCGAAAACAACTGTCTGGAAAGGTCGATCGCTTCCTGACTGTTGGCCGAAATGTTCATATCTCCTTGATAGCCAATTTTTGCTTTTAGGTAAATGTCCGAAACATCTACACCCAAAACCTGCAATTGACCGACCAAATGATTTACCTGGTAGAAATTCCAAATGTTAAAGAGTAAAAAAGAGCCGATCCCTGAAAGAAAATACAGCCACAGATATTTTTTTTGTCCTAAAGATTGCTCCAAAACCGGTCCAAAACTCCACAAAGTAAGCATGTTGAAAAGGATATGCGTAATCCCGATTCCCTCGCCCATTGGTGCGTGCATAAACATGTGTGTGAGGATTTGCCACCAATGAAAATTGGGAGAAAAAGGATAATATGCAGAGAGCACATTGTACAACGCACCGTTCATCAATAAATTGGTAAGTAAATAGACCACCACATTGATGATGATGATGTTTCTGGTGATGGGAGGGATATTTTGAAACATAAGTTTAAAATTTATTTTTAAAATCGTCTATCGGCAATTCGATAAAACACCTTTTGCCATCGGGCAAATATTCTGGGAAGCCTAAATTAGTAAAATCTTTTATTAAATCTTCAGCATCATTTTTATAAATAAAATCAAATCTGGATTTGCTTTGCATTTTATTCCATTGATTTTCATAGAAGTGTAAAAATTCTTCTTCGGTTTTGTATTCCAAGATATCGAATAAGTTCTCTAAAAACTTCATCACCTGAGTTTCCTTCAAGCCTTCAGGGACGGCATCTATCCTCAGGACATTTTCATACGCCACATGCATTTGGAAACCCAAATCCGGCAGGTATTTTTTGAAGGATTTGTATTTGTTTTTTTCAATTTCGTTCATGTGATATTCCAAAGAAAACAGGAGGGCATGGCTTACCGAGCTTTTGTTTTGCACTTTGTTACCGTTTGCAATTACCAAACGATGCATGCGTCCCAAATCCAGCATCAGTGTTCGGTCTCCCTTGTTGAAAACCCAATATCCGTTGGGCAATCGCATCAGATCTTCTTCAAAATCTTCGTCCTCGAAAAGGTTGATTTTAGATGGCGCCGCCTCGATATTTTGATGGTACAGTTCTGCCAGATTCTGGATTTCTGCATGTTTGTGTGAGATGCTTTCTTCTTTGAACGGATTAAAAGTTCGATCTACAGAAATTTCAGGGGTCTTAAAATTTTGCATAGAAGGAGTTTTTCCGCCAAAAAAATCGTCCATTTTGACATCCCTTTCAAAATCCAAACTCGGTGCAATGTTGTATATGCCCAAAGCTCTTTTGATGGTAGATCTTAGCAATGCAAAAATCAGATGCTCGTCTTCGAACTTTACTTCTGTTTTTTGAGGATGAATGTTGACATCGATTTTCTCGGGATCCATTTCCAAAAACAAGAAAAAAGAAGGGATGTATCCCGGTAGCAATAGTCCATCAAAGGCTTCTTGTACCGCTTTGTTCAGATAAGGGCTTTTAAAATATCGACCGTTTACAAAAAGAAATTGTTCGCCTCTAACTTTTTTGGCACCTTCAGGTTTTGCGACAAATCCGTTAAGGTTCACCCAATCCATATCTTCTTTGATGGGTACCAAAAGCGGTTGAAGTTTTCTTCCAAAAACATCAACAATTCTTTGCAGGAGAGATCCTTTTCTGAGTTTGAAAATGGGTTCGTCGTTGTGGAACAAATCAAATTCGACTTGGTCATGAGCCAAAGCCACGCGTTGAAATTCATCAATAATATGCCTGAATTCTATATTGTTGTTTTTCAGGAACTTTCTACGGGCAGGCACATTGTAGAATAAATTTTTTACTGCAAAATTAGAACCTTCAACCGTCTGTACAGGTTCTTGAAACTGCAATGTTCCCCCTTCAATATAGATGTTTGTTCCAATGCTGGCCTCTTTTTTTTTGGTTTTCAACTCCACCTGAGCCACCGCAGCAATGGATGCCAAGGCTTCGCCACGAAAACCTTTGGTTGCGATTTTAAAAATATCTTCAGTATTTTTTATTTTGGAAGTTGCGTGTCTTTCGAAGGCCATTCTGGCATCGGTTTCTGACATTCCCAATCCGTCGTCCACCACTTGGATCAGGTTTTTTCCGGCATCACGAACGATGAGTTCTATTTTACTGGCTTTGGCATCGATGGCATTCTCCATGAGTTCTTTTACGATAGATGCAGGCCTTTGTACCACCTCGCCCGCAGCGATTTGGTTGGCGACATGATCCGGTAAAAGTTGTATGATATCCGACATATAAAACAAAATAATTCGCAAAAGTAACGAGAATTTCTCAAATCATCTCGGTCTTAGAAAATCTGAAATGGTCAGTATTAACAAAGTTTAGATTTTTATTAACATAAATTTAAAACAACATGCATAAAAAAGGCATGTTTTTTGCGAATGTTTGGATACAAAAAATGAAATTATGAAAAGCGAAACAAAAATTATTTTGGCCGCAGGTATTGGATTGTTTACCGTATTGGGTATATGTGCGTTGAATAGAATCATGAAAACCAAAAAAAGAAAAAATCAAGACATTTATTTGTATAGAGATGAACATCGACATTTTGATATTTCTGAACATACAGAAGATCTGGATGGAGTTGAGCTTTATGCATTAAAATAGAGAAACTTCATATTTTTTATAATTAACTTCAGAATCAATAATGCTCCAGCGTTATTGATTTTTTTATGTTTACATCCCTAGTTATTTAATTTGAAACAATACAGCTTCATAATAAAATGCATAAATCATAGGATTTATGGAGCAATAAATCGGAACTAAGCATCAACAAAAGCATTTTGCTGTGTAAACAACAATCAAATGCAGAAAATTTTATAAATTTGTTCACATTTTATTTTTATGAAGAAAATTGTACTCTTAACACTTATTTGGTTTTCCCAATTTATTTATGCGCAGTCCGATTGCGAAACAGCAATGGCTGTTTGTGGAAATACCGGAATTTCATACACCCCAAGTGGAAACGGAAATGTACCTGAAACTTTAGGGGGCTGTCTATCTTCTAATGAGCACTATTCGGTTTGGTATAAATTTACCGTGAATACCGCCGGAACATTGACTTTTCTAATCGTTCCGAATGGTAATGCCGATTATGACTGGGCGGTTTACGGACCCAATGTCACCTGTGCTACCAAAGGTACACCAATCCGTTGTTCTTATGACGGCCCACCAAGTGATGACGGTACTTATACCACAGGACTTAGCCTGACTTCTACCGTAATCACAGAAGGTGCAGGAGGTACAGGATATTGTAAATATTTGGATGTATTGCCTGGGCAAACATACTACATGGTCATCGATAACTATTCTGCAAATACAAACGGTTTTGCGCTAACATGGGGCGGGACTGCAACTTTGTCATCGTCGTTTGATAATCCTGGGGTTCAGCCTTTTCCGATTATTGCTCCAGGACCTAACCACGACGGTTTTATCCCGATGTGTGTCAATACAGCGACTTATGATTTCACACAACTGAATGCAGGAATTATCAACGGTAACCAAAACTTCATCATTACCTATCACAGCAATCAAAACGATGCCCTTACGGGTGCCAATCCTTTGCCAATGCCGGTAACCATTAATGTTCCATCGATCTATTACTACAGCATCCGTTACGAAGATCCTAACGATCCCAACAATATCATCAACAGTTGTAGAAAAGTGGGGCCGGTAAAATTTGTATATGGAAACATTTCGTTGAATCCGGCAACGGTACAAGCGTGTAACAACAATAACATCGGTTATGGATTTTTCAATCTGAACAATGCCGCTGTAATCAACGATCCTACAGCAACCAAAAAGTTTTACCCAACCATGGCCGATTTGAACGCAGGAACCAACCAAATTACCAATCCTAATGCGTATCAATCGACCGCTCCAAAGCAGGTTTTTGTAAAGGTAACAACGGCGCAAAACTGTACCAATTCTGGACCTATTAATTTAGAATATTTCCCATCGTTTCAAGTGAATGAAGCAAGTTTGGTATCTTGTTTTATAGAAAATACGCCTACCAAAGCCGTATTCAACCTGACCAATGCTGTGGTTACTGCGCTTCCTGGAGCCGTTATCAAGTATTATCCTACAACCAATGATGCTGCCCAAAATGCCAATGAAATCCTAAATCCTACGGCATATATTTCTGAAACAAAAGCGATCTATGCGAAAGTTTTGGATGCAAACGGTTGTTATAATTTAGCTAAAATTAACCTTTCGGTTACAGCTCCGGCACCGTCATCAGTTTTGGTGGACAAAATTATTTGTGCAGAAAAAACGACAACCCTTGATGCCGGTTCGGGATATACCGCTTACGAATGGAGTACTGGTGCAACTACGCAAATCATCAATAATGTAGGGGTTGGTAACTATTGGGTTAATCTTACCAAGAACAATTGTGTGACCAAACAAAATGTAAAAGTTGTTGCAACCGTAGCTCCCATCATTTCAAATGTAGAAATTACCAACAACACCATTGTTATAAACGCAACAGGAGGTGTAGCTCCGTACAAATACTCTATCGACGGTGTCAACTGGCAAGATTCCAACACTTTTTCTGGATTGCCAAGAGGTTTGAATATGGTCTATTTAAAAGACAGTTTCAACTGTATTCCTGTTTCCTTACAGATCACTGTACCCAATCTGTTGAACGCCATCACTCCTAATAACGATGGAGTGAATGACGAAATAGAATATTCGGCTTTGGCTTACAAAGAAAATCTTCAATTCACTGTATTTGATCGTTATGGTAAAAAAGTTGCCGTAGCCGATAAAACCAACGGTTATAAATGGGACGGAAAATTCCAAGGAAAAAGATTGAATACCGGAACCTATTGGTATGTTATTACTTGGAACGAAGACGATGCCAATAAAACTCCGGTAACCTATTCCGGATGGATTATGTTGAAAAATTTTGAATAAATTTAACATGAAAACCCAAAATAAAAAAAAGAGATTGCCACAGCGGCAGTCTCTTTTTTATTAACATTGTATCTGTTTGTAAGTCAGTAATATGAATGTGGATTGAACATGATTGTTGATTAAATATTCGGAAGATGAAGTGTAAATATTCTATCTTTGTTTCATGGCACAAAAGGAAACCTTATCATCTCTTACCCACGGCAATTTTGCTAAAGAACTTTCCATTTCCGATGGAAAACTACCTCCCAATGCAGTTGATCTAGAAAAAATTGTAATCGGTACTTTTCTTATTGACAAAAAAGGACTCGATTATTCCATTGACTTGCTGACTCCGGAAGTTTTTTACGATCCCAGACATCAAGTTATTTTTTCGACGATTGTCAAACTTTATTTGGAAAGTAAACCGGTGGATATGGTTACGGTGATCCAAGAGCTTAAAAAAAGTGAACAATTGGGGACAGCAGGAGGTGATCATTATATCATTGACCTCACCATGGGGGTTTCGTCCAGTGCGCATATCGAATATCATGTTCGAATTATCTTGGAAAAATTTATTCTAAGAAGCCTTATCAATGTATCCGCCAATGTTATCGACAGTTCATACAAAGAGTCAACCGATGTTTTTGAATTGTTGGACAAAGCCGAACAAAGTTTTTTTGAAATTACCAACGGAACCATCAAAAAAGGATTCGATACAGCGAATGATTTGGTAAAACAAGCCATAGAGTCCATCAAAGCCTTGAAAGACAAAGAAGGTCTTTCGGGGATTCCTTCGGGATTCACAAAATTGGATGAACTGACAGGCGGTTGGCAAAACTCGGACTTGATTATCATTGCAGCGCGTCCGGCGATGGGTAAAACGGCTTTTATCCTTTCCATGGCCAGAAATATTTCTGTACAACACAAAATTCCTTTGGCCTTATTCTCTTTGGAGATGGCATCTGTACAGTTGATTACGAGGATGATTTCTTCTGAAACCAATATTTCATCAGAAAAATTAAGAAAAGGAACCCTAACCGATGACGAATGGCAAAGGCTTTTCACCAATGTTTCTGAATTGGAAAATGCCCCATTGTACATCGACGAAACGCCATCGCTTTCCATATTTGACTTTCGTGCAAAAGCCAGAAGATTGGTGATGCAACATGGAGTGAAGATTATCATGGTCGACTATCTCCAGTTGATGACCGCCGGCGGAGGAAAAGGATCCGGAAACCGTGAGCAAGAAATCTCCATGATCTCTCGATCGTTGAAGGCCATTGCTAAAGAATTGAATGTCCCTGTCATTGCCCTTTCACAGTTGTCCAGATCGGTAGAGACCCGTTCTGCAACCAATAAAAGACCTCAGCTTTCCGACCTTAGGGAATCGGGAGCCATCGAGCAGGATGCCGATATTGTTTCCTTCATCTATAGACCGGAATATTATAAACTCGGAACTTGGGATAACGATCCGGAGGATGCACAAACTTCAACCGAAAACCAAGCCGAAGTCATTGTTGCAAAACACAGAAATGGATCTGTGGACGATGTTCGGTTGGCATTTTTAAAAACCATGGGTAAATTTGCCGATTTAGAAGCGCTTACCACTTACAATTACGGTTCTTCTAATTTTTCAGATCACAATGAGCCTTCTGGATTTGATAAAATTAGAACCACCATCGATCCTGGTGCTGCCTTCAATATGGGAGGAAATAACAACCTGAGTGCCTCATCCATGAACGATGACGACGATGAAGGAATGCCTTTCTAAGAAAATTGAATAGTACTGATACTTTCACAAAACAATTCATGAAAATAGAGATTTTCACCGATGGTGCATGTAGCGGAAACCCCGGAAAAGGAGGCTATGGAATCCTGATGAGGGTGGTGGGTAAAAATTATCAAAAAACCTACAGCTGTGGCTACAGAAAAACCACCAACAACAGAATGGAACTTTTGGCGGTCATTGTGGCTTTAGAAAACCTAAATTCCACGGGACACGATGTTCACATCTATACCGATAGTAAATATGTTGCCGATGCCATCAACCAAAAATGGTTATTGGGTTGGGTGAAAAAAGGTTTTAATAAGGTTAAAAATCCCGACCTGTGGAAAAGGTTTTATCCACTCTTCATTCAACATCAGCCAAAGCTGCATTGGATAAAAGGACACAATGGACATCCTGAAAATGAAATTTGTGACCAATTGGCCGTAAAGGCATCTCAGTCTGCACAATTAGAAATAGATCATTACTACGAACAACCTGAAGGCAACGGATTGTTTTGAAAGTCAAAAAATAAACAAGCCACCTCAGAAAAAGGTGGCTTGTTTTCAATTAGTTTTGGGTTAGATAGTCATAAACCAAAGTTGATTGAGCCTCGTCCAATTTTGCTTTTGGTGCCATAGACTTCATGATTCCCACCCATTTTTCAGCAGAATAATCTTTTGCTTTTGGCAAATCGTGACACTTACCACAAGATTTTTCAAAAAGCATTTTGCCTTCTGCTAATGCTTCTTTAGAAACTTTCTTGGTTGCAGCAGTTCCTGCTTGGGTCTTTGTTGTACACGACATTACAAAGGCAGTTGCCAAAACGGATAATACAAATAATTTTTTCATAACTTTCAAATTAAAACATTCTTTCAAATATATATATTATTTTTGTTTTGATGAAAGTTTCAACAAAAGATTTGTACCAAGGCATTATCAATGGAGATACCCGATTGTTGGGTAAAGCAATCACTTTGGTCGAAAGTAAAAAGCCAGAACACCGAGAACAAGCCGAAGATTTATTAAAGATGATTATGCCTCTCACCGGACAATCGGTTAGGATTGGTATTACTGGAGTGCCGGGTGCTGGAAAATCTACTTTTATAGAAAGTTTTGGACTTTTTGCCATAAAAAAAGGACTAAAAGTTGCGGTTTTGGCCATTGATCCCAGTTCTGCTCTCAACAAAGGTTCTATTTTGGGGGACAAAACCAGAATGGAAGAATTGGCAAAAGAGAAAAATGCCTTCATCCGTCCTTCTCCAAGTTCCGGATTTTTAGGCGGTGTTGCCAATACGACCTTTGAGACCATGTTGATTTGTGAAGCGGCAGGTTATGATTTTATCCTAATCGAAACCGTAGGTGTGGGACAAAGTGAAGTTTTGGTCTCCGATATTACTGATGTTTTTTTGTTTTTAAAAATTATTGGTGGAGGCGATGAGTTGCAAGGTATTAAAAGGGGGATTATGGAAATGGTAGATTTGATCTTCATCAACAAGGTCGATGATCAGAACATTCAAAAAGCCAAAAATACCAAGTTGGAATTGATGCGGGCCTTGCATTTTATACATCCTAAAGAAGAAAATTGGAAAATTCCTGTTTTGCTGGGATCGGCATTGGAGCATCGTGGTTTGGATGAGGTCTATGCTCAGATTGAAGCGTATATTCAGCTAAAAAAATCGACCGGTAGATTTGATGAGGTGAGAAAACTTCAGGCTGAAAAACGCTTTGATTATTGGGTGCAAGAGCTAATTTTACAGAAAACCAAAACC
Organism: Amniculibacterium aquaticum; assembly: GCF_003852705.1. Classification (GTDB taxonomy): domain Bacteria; phylum Bacteroidota; class Bacteroidia; order Flavobacteriales; family Weeksellaceae; genus Amniculibacterium; species Amniculibacterium aquaticum. The sequence goes on along the minus strand of NZ_REFA01000004.1, from coordinate 97,819 downwards.
GGAAATTACGGAAGTTTGGATTATGAGCATCACAGAAAAAATGCTTCCAACCTTTTGGCCAATCCCAGTACAGAAGCGGCAGAGTTTGTTGAAAGCATTTTCAAAAAAATCTAATTATTTTTTAAATTTTTCGAGGTAGCCGTCGTAAGTGATCGGTTGTCTGTCGTTGGAGTCTACAGAAACCATTGCCGATCCTGAAGGGTATATTTCTATGCTGATTCTTCTGATTGCTGTATTGTCATTGGGCTCGATGGTGTAGATCATTTTACCGTTCTTTCCTACAGATTTTTTTAGATAAAAATCTTTTGATGCAAAACGATAACCGATTTCTAAAGGATTGGTAGAGGCTTTGTACGCTCTTCCAAAATAGGGTAAATTAACCTCCAGTAAATTTTTCTTTAGACTCAGCCCGTAACCGGTGCTCAATTCCAAAATTCGGGTAGCTGTAGAATTTGGAATGGAATTAATAGTATTGATCACTGCATAATTGGTAGGGTTGGCTCTTTTTGCAACAAATGAAAACTCATCGGATTGAATTGCTGTATTCAGTTCCTGGGGTTCCATATAGATTTGTGAAGCACAACTTTGAAGAAGTGCAATTGCAGAAAATATTAAGATGAATGTTCTTTTCATGAATAACACTGTTTTTTGGTAAAATCTTTTCTTAAAAAATTAACAACCTGAGATTGAGTTGCTTTGTAAAGCACAACAAATTTAATGCTAAACATCGGTCAAATCATGAAAAAGTGGAATAAATTTTGTTGATCGTGAGAAAATTATTAATTTAGAATCTTAAATACCGATTATGAAAAAAATAAAATTTTTTGGTTATGCATTGGCGTCAGTTGCATTGGTGTCGTGTGTTACCAATCCCATGACGGGCAGAAGTTCCTTACAAATTGGAAACAATGCAGAGCTAAGTACTATGGCTTTGAAAGAATACAACAATACGCTTTCTAAATCCAAAGTTATCAAAAATACCGCTGCGGCAAAGTCGGTGACCAATGTGGGTATGAGGATAAAAAATGCCGCCAACAATTATTATAAAAGTATCGGAAGGGAAGGGGATTTGGCCAATTACCAATGGGAATTTACTCTGATAGAGGACAAGCAACTGAATGCTTGGTGTATGCCGGGAGGTAAGGTTGCTGTGTACACCGGGATTTTGCCCATCACCAAAGACGATACAGGATTGGCTGTAGTGATGGGTCACGAAGTATCTCACGCTTTGGCAGGTCACGGAAACGAAAGAATTTCTCAAGCCATGATTGCCCAATATGGAGGTGCTATTTTGGGGGCGTCCATTTCCAATGCTCAATTACAAAGCATTTTCCAACAGGCGTATCCTATGGGTTCGCAAGTAGCGTTATTGGCTTACGGTCGAAAGCAAGAGTCGGAAGCCGACCAAATGGGCCTTTACCTAATGGCTATGGCGGGATACGATCCAAGACAAGCTGTACCTTTTTGGAACAGGATGGAAGCGGCGTCTAGTGGAGCTAATAAACCACCTGAATTTTTATCGACACACCCAGGTGCTGAAAACAGAATTGCCGGACTGAATGCCAATATGGCTAAAGCTTTGGAGTATTACAAAGCAGCAGGAGGAAAAATTAAATAAAAGCATTTAGAAGTTATCAGGCAAAATAATTTTCAAAGAATTATCAGAAAAGGAGTTAAAAATCTTAGGATTTTTACTCCTTTTTTCGTTGTGCCTAATGTGTCTAATGAATGTTGTTTTGTGTGAAAATCATCTTTTGGTTGGATGATAGGAATGTGTTTTTAATTAGATGTTTAATTATATTGATATTTTGATGGACTATTTGTAATTATTTTTAGTTAATATAAATTGATTTAATTCATTAATATCAACTTAAAGCTGATTAAATGTTAAAATTTAAAGTATATAGCAAGGGTATATTTAGATTTTTTTTACATTTGTTGAAGTTTAATAAAATATTAGCGATATGAAGAATTTTAATTTATTTCGAGGTTTTAGTCAAAACCTCAAGATGTACAGGCTGCGGCACACGGTTGTGTTGCTCTTAGCTCTGCTTGGTTCCCAGTTTTCCTGGGCACAACTTTATCCTGTTGCCGGTACCTGTACCGGTGGTATTGGGACTACTGTATATGCGCCCGCAAGTTCCACCAATTCGTTGTCCACCAGTAGACATGCGGTGATCTATCCTGCAAGCCAATTGTCCGGAATTGCAGGGCAAACATTGTCTTCTCTGTATCTTTGGAAGTTTACAACGGCAGATATGGTGGGAACACCGAATCTTAAGATTTATCTTAAAGAAACGACTGCAACGGATCTTGGTACAAGCGCAGTGGATTGGTCAACCGTTTCTACTGGAGCTACTTTGGTTTATGATGGAAATCCGGTTACTGCAACAGCTGGTGTTGCGGGATGGAAGCAATTGGTATTCTCTACCAATTTTCCGTTTACCTCAAGTACCAACAATTTAATGGTTTTGTTTGAGTATGTGAACACCGGGAATACGGTTAATACAACATGGGAATATGAATATACATCTCCTTGTGTAAATACATCAAACAACAATACAGGTAAGTATGTAACGACAACTACGGGTACACTTGGTACTTCATTGACATCTTCGAATTATAGAAGACCACGAATTGCTTTTGATTATTTGGTTTCTTGTCCTTGGCCTTCAGGATTGGGTGCTACGAGTATTACATCTAACTCTGCAACGGTGTCTTGGGTTGCTGGTGGTACGGAAACTTCATGGGATTATGCGGTTCAACCTGCAGGATCAGGAACTCCAACTTCGTTTTCAACAACTTCATCTTTAACAAACAATGTTAGTTCTCTTACTCCAGGAACCATTTATGAACTTTATGTAAGAGCAAAATGCGGTGGAACCAACGGAGATTCTGCTTGGAAAGGTCCTTTTACTTTTCAAACGGCTTGTGCGCCAATAACTTCTTTGTACGAAGGATTTGAAAATACAACGACAGGAAATTTTGTTCCAATCTGTTGGACAAGAATGGCGCCGGCTACTACTCCGGGGTCAATGTCTGTTTCTACGACTACACCGGCTGCTGGAACCAAAAATGTTTACCAATACGCATCTTCTACTCAGTCTCCGACCATTGTTGCTTTACCGGAAATGTCAAACATTAATGCAGGAACGCATTGGTTGAGATTAAAAGCGAGAGTATCAACAGCAAGTGGTACATTGAGTGTTGGTTATGTAACGGATGTAACGGATGTTGGAAGTTTTGTTACCATACAAGATTTGACCATCAACAACACCACATATACCACAGTTGATGCAGAATATACCGTTGCTATTCCTTCTTCCGTTCCAGCAGGAGCTCGTTTAGCAATTAAAAATGCAAATGATGGTAAATCCTACTATTGGGATGAGGTATTTTGGGAGCCTATCCCAACTTGTGTGAAGCCGACGGCTTTAGTAGCATCTGCAATAACTGATAATTCTGCAACAATATCTTGGACGGCTTCTGTTACACCTCCTGCAAACGGATACGATGTGTATTACAGCACTACGAATACTGCCCCAACAGCAACTTCTACTCCAAATATGAATGTTGCAGGGACATCCGCAAACCTAACTTCGCTTACGGACAATACCACCTATTATGTTTGGGTAAGAAGTGTGTGCAGCACGACTGATAAGAGTATTTGGAATGCGTTACCGAGTTTCGAAACGGCATGTCTTCCAATGACTTCATTGTATGAAGGATTTGAAACCACTGCAACGGGAAATAATGTCCCTGATTGTTGGGTGAGAATGGCGCCGGTTACTACTCCGGGATCGATGTCTATTTCTACGACTACTCCTGCTGCAGGTGTGAATAATGTATATCAATATGCTTCTGCAACTCAGAATCCTACCATTGTTGCCTTACCGGTATTTTCAAATGTAAATGCAGGAACGCATTGGTTAAGATTTAAAGCGAGAGCAACCACTACCGGAGGTACACTTTCTGTAGGTTATGTTACGGATATTTCTGATGTTGCAAGTTTTGTTTCTATTGAAGATTTAACCATCAACAATACAACTTATACAACTTCAGATGCTATTTATAAAGTTATAATTCCTACCACTGTACCTGCAGGTGCAAGATTGGCCATTAAAAATAAAAACGATGCAAAATCGTATTATTGGGATGAAGTGAATTGGGAACCAATTCCAACTTGTGTTGCGCCAACATCCTTAGGTGCATCTGCAATTACTGACAATTCTGCAACCGTTTCTTGGACTGCTTCTACTACGCCTCCAACCAATGGATACGATGTGTATTACAGCACTACCAATACAGCTCCGACAGCAACTACAACACCGTCAGTTAATGTTGCAGGTACTTCGGCTAATTTGACTTCTCTAACGGATAACACCACCTATTATGTTTGGGTAAGAAGCAATTGTGGTACAACCGATCAAAGTATTTGGGTAGCATTGCCAAGTTTCGAAACTTCTTGTTTGCCTGTGTCTTACATGTATGAAGGTTTTGAGACTACTGCATCAGGGAATTATGTTCCGGATTGTTGGGTGAGAATGGTTCCTGTATCCAGTCCGGGATCCATGACGATTACAACAACAACTCCAGCATCAGGAACTAAGAATGTATATCAATACACTTCTACTACAACCAATCCAGTTATTGTTGCCTTACCTGTATTTTCAAATATTAATGCTGGTACTCACAGACTAAGATTGAAAGCTAGGGTGTCTTCTGCTGGCGGAACTCTTTCTGTTGGCTATGTAACAGATGTGAATGATGTGAGTTCTTTTGTTTCTATTGAAGATTTAACCATCAATAATACGACTTATACCGATCCAACAGCGCAATACAATGTAATAATCCCTAACACAGTTCCTGCTGGAGCGAGGTTAGCCATTCATGGTAAAAACGATGCAAAATCCTATTATTGGGATGATGTTTATTGGGAGCCAAACTCAACTTGTGCTGAGCCTACTGCATTAACGGTAACAAGTACGACTACGACGACAGCGACATTGTCATGGACGGCTCCGGCTACAGCACCGGCAGAAGGATATGATGTGTATTATAGTTTGGTAAATACTGTACCTACTCCAAGCACGACTCCATCGGTCAATGTAACCACAACTACTGCAAACTTATCTTCATTGTCACCTAGTTCTATGTATTATGTGTGGGTAAGATCCAGATGTTCATCTACCGATCAAAGTCCATGGGTAGCTTTGCCAAGTTTTGCAACGGCTTGTGATGCGGTGAATTTACCTTATGTTCAAAACTTTGAATCGGTAACTACACCTGCATTGCCAACTTGTACCACCAACCAAAATGTTGGAACAGGAAACAATTGGGGTACAGTAGCAAGCCCAGGATATGGGTTTACAACGAATGCATTGATTTACAGTTATAATACATCAAATGCTGCTAATGTGTGGTTCTATACAGCAGGAATTAATTTGACAGCCGGTACAAACTATAAGATTTCATTTGATTATGGAAATAACAGCACCACATATGCTCCAGAGAAACTAAAAGTTGCTTTTGGTACTTCAGCGGTTGCAACAGCAATGACCACACAGATTGTTGATTTACCAAACATTAACCAAGCGGCATTGCAGTCAGGTACCTATACATTCACTGTACCTACAACAGGAGTGTACTATTTTGGATTCAATTGTTATTCTGATGCCGATAAATTTTATTTGTATGTAGATAACATAGCGGTAGATGTTAACAATCTAGCAACATCCGAAGTAGATACTAAAGACAGCATCAAGGTATATCCTAATCCTTTCCATGATGTAATTACCATTTCTGAAATTAGAAATGTAAAAACCGTTCATGTAATGGATGCTTCTGGAAGATTGGTGAAAACCATTGAGAAACCTACTGCACAATTGCAATTGGGTGATCTAAAATCCGGAATGTATATTTTACAACTGGCTCATAGAGACGGAACAACAACTTCTGTTAAAGTGATCAAAAAGTAAATATTTTTAACCAAATGTTAAGGAAGTTGCTCAAACTTGAGCAGCTTTTTTTGTTGCGTTTGTGTGTGTGATGTCCTTGAAAACATGATTAATAATAGGGAGAGCTAATTTTTCTCCATTGAGTTTAATAAATGCATATCTTTGCTGAGATTAAATTTAATGTAGATAGAATGAAAAATTTTAATTTAATTAAAGATTTCAAGATCAACAAGCTTCAAAATATGGCTATTTTGTTGATGACGATTTTGATGTCTCAATTCTCATGGGGCAGTTGTTTCCTGTGGGTGGAGCGTGTTATGCAACAACTCCATTAGTCAATGGCACTTATGCCATGGCGAGTAATAATGTGCCTCTTTCGACCAATAGAGTTGCAACAATTTATCCGGCAACTCAACTTGCGGGTATTGCGGGACAAACGCTAACCTCTCTTTATCTAAAAAAGATCACTGCAACAAATATTGGTGGTACTCCAAATTTTAAAGTGTATTTGAAAAATACATCAGCTCTTGATTTTGGTGATGCATCAGCAGATTGGACTACTTTAGTTACAGGAGCCACTTTGGTTTATAATAGCAATCCAGCAGTTGCAGCAGCAGGTCCTGCAGGTTGGAAGGAGTTTGTACTGTCGACCAATTTTAATTACACAACTGGTTCCAATTTAATGGTGCTTTTTGAATATGTAAATACAGGAAATACGACCAATGTTACTTGGGAGTACGAATGGAACAACCCTTGTGTGGATGTTACCAATGACAATACGACAAAAAATCAAACCAATAACGACGGAACCTTGCCTGATCTTCTAACAGCAACTAATTATAGAAGGGCTAAAATAGGATTTGATTATTTGGTATCTTGCCCAGCTCCAACAGCGCTAACTGCAAATAACATTACAACAAATTCTGCAACGGTATCTTGGACTGCAGGAGGTGCTGAAACTTCTTGGGATTATGTGGTGAAACCTGCCGGAACAGGTGTACCTACAACCTTTACCAATGTGAGTACCAATTCGGTTAATGTTAACTTGGCTCAAAATACCTATTATGATCTTTATGTTCGTGCAGCTTGTGGAGGTGCCAATGGGAATTCCGCATGGAAAGGACCGTTCACTTTCAAAACAGAATGTGCACCGGTAACTTCTTTATTTGAAGGGTTTGAAACTACAGCAACCGGAAATTATGTGCCGGATTGTTGGATTAGATTGGCTGCTCCTTCGGATTCCGGAAACCAAACCGTAACTACAACTTTGCCGGCAACAGGGACTAAAAATGTATCTCAATATGCTTCGGCTACTCAAACCCCGGTTATTGTAGTGTTGCCAGAATTGTCCAACATCAACGACGGAACTCACCGATTGAGATTGAAAGCAAGGGTAAATTCAGCAGGTGGTGGTACCTTGTCTGTAGGATACATCACCGATCTTACCGATATGCTCAGCTTTGTGGTGATTGAAGATTTGAACATCATGAATACCGTTTATTCAGTTCCAAATGCGGAATACAGTGTTGTTATTCCTGCAGCAAGCATTCCTGCCGGAGCAAGATTGGCCATTGTAAATAAAAATGATGGTAAAACATACTATTGGGATAATGTGTATTGGGAGCCGGTACCAACTTGTATAGAACCTACAGATTTGGTATCTTCTTCAGTAACGATGAACAGTGCCGTTCTTTCTTGGGCGCCTTCTGTAACGCCACCAGCACTAGGATACGATGTGTACTACAACACAACAGGTGTGGCTCCGGATGCAAGTACTTCAGCTTTGTTGAATGTGCCAACTGCAACCACTACTGCTAATTTAACCGGCTTAAATTCCGGTACAACTTATTATGTTTGGGTGAGATCTAAGTGTAGCGACACCGACAAATCGGTGTGGAAAGCTCTTCCTTCTCTTGCAACAGAATGCGGTGTAGGCAACTTACCGTATGTTCAGAATTTTGAATCTGCTGCTACTCCAGCACTTCCAAGTTGTACTACGAAACAAAATGCAGGTACAGGTAACAATTGGGTAACCATCAACAACCCTGGATACGGTTTCGGAACTAAAGCTCTAATGTATCCGTATAATATGGCAAATGATGCCAATGCATGGTTTTTTACCCAAGGTTTAAACCTTATGTCGGGTATAACTTACAGAGTAACATTTGATTATGGTAACGACGATGGTGTTAATTATACAGAAAAATTAAAAGTGGCTTTCGGAACAACGGCCGATGCTGCAGCCATGACGACTCAAATTGCAGACCTTCCGAGCATTTCAACGATTACATCACAAAATGCAACCTATACATTTACCGTTCCGGCTAACGGAATCTATTTTGTAGGATTCAATGCGTATTCCGATGCCGATAACTCAAATTTATTCTTGGATAACATTAATATTGAAGTAGATCCTTTGTCAACAGACGAAGTGAATGCAAAAGATGCCATCAAAGTATATCCGAATCCTTTCCATGATGTGGTGAATATTTCTGATGTGAAATCTGTTAAAAACATCCAAGTTTTGGATGCGACAGGCAGATTGGTGAAGGCTTTCGATAGACCAAGTACACAACTTCACTTGGGTGATTTGAAATCAGGATTGTATATCTTGAAGCTTCAGCACAAAGATGGAACCACGACTTCATTAAAAGTGATGAAGAAATAATTTTTAGATCAAATCAACGATCGAATAAACCACTCGAATAGAGTGGTTTTTTTATTATTAATTTTGATGACCATTCAGAAGTTTCGTTAAATTATTTAAAGGTATTGCAATGTCTTTCAAATTAGATTTCGTTTGTTTCTGTGGCTTGTAGACATTCACACTAAATAAAAACACCTGACTTCCACAAAAGTCAGGTGTTGTATTTTTTGGTGAAATTGAATTTTATTTCGCTTCAACACAAAAAATTCTGTATTGGATGGGTACGGCTGTATTGTACTGTTTTCTAATGCTTTTAAGATCAGATGCAGCGCTGGTTTTTGTAAAATAACTGCCTGCTAAAATTTTATAATTTGGCCTAAGTGAAGCGTCGATCTCTACTTTGAGGTATGGGAATTTAGTACGGAAGTCACTTCGTATTTTATTCGCCTCATCGTTGGATTTTACGACGACTACTTGAATTTTAAAGCCAGAAATTCTTGGGTTTTTTCGACAGATTTCTTCGTTGGTCAGCGCTCTATTGGGAACAACGATTTTATTGTTCTCTTTTGTACCATTTTCGAAATTTGGGTTTCTGTCTTTTTTGTCCAGGCATTTTTCTTCCAAATCGGAAAGTTCATTGGATATTTTTGTGTCCATGGTCATGATCAATTCCGTCCCGTTCAAAGTGTCTCTCTTTGTAACTTGTTGGGCACTAGACAGGTGAGAGATTAGTGCTAAAGCAATAAAAAATGTTCTTGAAATAATTTTCATCTAAATCTTTTTCGCAAAATTATAATAAATAAAATATATGACAGTGATAGTTATTTAGAATAGTTATAAATTAGCCTTTCGGATAGAATTGTCATATTTTGTTACTGTTAAATATCTGTTAAAAGTGTTACTTTTGCGCAATTGATTATATACTCAATTTTTTCTAACCCAAGATTTAATAAATGATTAGTTGGAGTAAGCATTACAAAAAAGGATTGTTGGCAATAGGTTTGTTGCTAGCAACTACTGCTTCTATCTATGCGCAAGGAGATGCGAAAAATGGAGAGAAACTCTTCAAGGCAAACTGTGCTGCTTGTCACGCTTTGGACAAGCAATTGGTTGGCCCTGCATTAGGCGGTGTTGTAGATAAGGTAAAAAAGGAGCAAAACCTTGATGAAGCATGGTTCATCAAGTGGATTAAAGACAATAAAGCTTTAAGAGCATCTGGCGACAAGTATGCCAATGAGCTTTATGAAAAATTCAATAAGGTTGAGATGACTGCCTTCCCGAGTCTTTCGGATCAGGACATCAAAGACATTCTTGAGTACACGACTAACCCACCAAAAGAGGAACCTAAAGCAGAAGATGCTGCCGGTGCTGCTTCAGCAGATCAAGGGTCTAGTGCGGATCTAGAAAAAGAAAGACAAGGGAAGAATGATGGCTTAATCATTTTTGCTTCCTTGTTGGCAATCGGTGGATTGTTAATTTGGTTACTCATTAAACTAAGAGGTTTGGTGAAATTGCAACAAACCGATGAGTTGGGAGGCCTTAACGATAACCGTGTAACTTCTTTTGCAGATTTTTACAAAAAATACAACGGTGTTGGCAAACTTGCCCTTACATTGTTGGCGGTATTTGCATTCTACGGAGTTTGGAACTGGTTAATGTGGATCGGTGTCTATAAAGGATACCAACCGGAACAACCCATTCATTTCTCACACAAAATTCACGCTGGAGAAAATAAGATCGACTGTCAAATGTGTCACACCGGTGCCAAGTACGGCAAGGTGTCCGAAATTCCGTCCATGAATGTGTGTATGAACTGTCACCGTATGATTTCTGAATACAACGGTAAATATATGGAGCCTGGAAAAGATAAAGCATTCTACGATGGAGAGATCCAAAAGATCTATGCTGCAACAGGATGGGATCCGTCAAAACAAATGTACACGGGTAAAACAAAACCAGTGGAATGGGTGAGAATCCATAACATGCCGGATTTCGTTTATTTTAACCACTCTCAGCATGTTGTTGCAGGCGAGCAAGCAATCATTAATTCATACAACAAGAAAAATCCAAACGACCAAATCGATACGGTATGTAAAGCATGTCACGGTAAGGTAGATACAATGAATGTGGTACAAATGGCAAACGACTTCACCATGGGATGGTGTATAGAATGTCATAGAACAACAGAAGTTGATATGAACAACGGTTATAATAAAGAGTACTTCAAGAATCTACACGACAAACTTGCGAAGCAATATCCTGCTTCTGGTGGTAAAGTTACAGTAGATGCTATTGGAGGTCTTGAGTGTGGTAAATGTCATTATTAATAACTAAAAATTAGAAGTATCAATGGCTTCAAATAAAATACAATTCAGAAGTATCCACGAACTACAAGATCCAACTTTGACAAAAAGATTGGCTCAGAAGGAATTTCATGACGAAATTCCAGTGGATGAAATCAGAAGTGGTGATAAGAACAGCCCTGTAAATACAACCAGAAGAGATTTCCTAAAACTTTTAGGTTTCTCTACTGCAGCCGTTACATTGGCCGCTTGCGAAGCACCAGTTGTGAAAACTATACCTTATGTCGTAAAACCTCACGATGTAATCCCGGGAGTTGCTAATTATTTCGCATCTACTTATTTTGATGGTGCCGATTTTGCAAGTGTCTTGGTGAAAACAAGAGAAGGAAGACCAATCAAGATTGAAGCAAACCCTGCAGCAAACGAATTGGGTAAAACCAATGCAAGAGCTCAAGCTAGTGTATTGTCTCTTTATGATAACGATAAGGTAAAACAACCAAAACTAAACGGAAAAGACGAAACTTTCGACAAGGTTGATGACGAAGTTCTAAAAGCATTAAACAATGCCGGAACTTCAGGGAAAAAGATTGTGGTTCTTTCTCACTCTTTTGCTTCTCCAACTTTCAAGAAGTTGTTCGGCGATTTCAAAACAAAATATCCAAGTGCAGAACTTGTTACTTATGATGCCCTACCTCACGCTGCAAATCTAGATGCTGCGCAAGAAGTTTTCGGTCAAAGAGCCTTACCGGTTTATGACCTAACAAACTCAGAATTGGTGGTGTCTTTCCAAGCGGATTTCTTAGGAGATTTCAATGCTCAAAGTTTAGAGTCTTCTTATGCCGCTGCAAGAGTACCTGGAGAAAACATGTTGGAGCATATCCAAATCGAGTCTAATTTGTCTCTAACTGGAGCCAACTCCGACACAAGAATTCCTCTTAAACCAAGTGCGGTTAATAAACTTTTAGTTGAAGTGTACAACGGACTTAATGGAGGGACTTCGGATAAAGTAGCCGCTGATTTAGTAAAAAGATTACAAGAGAAGGGAAACAAAGCAGTTGTTTTGGCAGACGGCTCTAAAGCAGCCATCGTACTTTCTCATTTGATTAATCAAAAGTTGAATTCTACAGCTTTCACAGGTAAAGCTAATTTCTTAAAAGAATTTGACGGAGCTAGATACCAAGAATTCTTAGGCTGGATGAATGCCGGTCAAGTAGGAGTGTTAATCGCAAATAATGTAAACCCAATCTACTCCAGCAACAAAGGTGAAGACTTCAAAAAAGCGCTTTCCAAAGTAGGTTTCGTAATGTCTTTCTCTGAGAAAAAGAACGAAATGTACGACGCTTCTAAAGTCGTAATTCCTGTTGCTAACTGGTTAGAGTCTTGGGGAGATATTGCTCCACAAACGGGTGCTTATTCATTAATGCAGCCAACCATTCAAAAGATTTTCAAACCAAGACAGTTGGAAGAATCTCTATTGGTGTGGATTAATGGTAAAGGAAGTGAGCTAAATAATTATTATGATTATTTAAAGACCAATGCAACTACATTACTAGGAGCTACACCATTTAACCAAGCATTATATAACGGATTCAATGCAGGTGGTGTTGCTACAACATTGGCTTATTCCGGTGGTAATGCTGCTCAAGCTGTAGCGGATTTAGGAAACTTCAAAGCTTCAGAATTCGAATTAAAATTATATACAAAAACTGCAATTGGTGACGGTACACAATCCAACAACCCTTGGTTGCAAGAATTACCAGATCCAATTTCACGATTGTCTTGGGATAACTACCTAACCATTTCCCCAGCAGATGCTAAAACTTTAGGATTGTCAAACGATCTTAACGGTAGAATGCAATTGAATGGTGATTTGGTAACACTTACCGCAGGGAATGTTAAATTAGAAAATATTCCAGTTTTTATACAACCGGGTCAAGCGCAAGGATCACTAGGTCTTGCCTTGGGTTACGGTAAGAAAAGCTCTGGTAAAGTTGCTGCTACAGGTATCAATGCATATCCTTTGTTCGATGGAAATAATTTGGTCGTTACCAATGTTAAAATCGAAAAAACAGGTTCTGGACATGAGTTTGCCGGAATGCAGCTTCAAAATACAGTAATGGGTCGTTATGACATCGCAAAAGAAGTATCTTTAGCAGATTTCATCAATGTACCTTTCAACGATCCTAAAAACGGATGGAACAAACCAATCGAATACCATACAATTACGGGTCAGGCTACTGCAGCAAGAAAAATTGACCTTTGGAATTCTTATGACGATACCGACGGTCCACACTTCAACATGTCTGTAGACTTAAATGCTTGTACAGGATGTGGTGCTTGTGTCATCGCTTGTCAAGCAGAAAACAATGTACCTGTTGTTGGTAAAGACGAGGTAAGAATGTCCAGAGATATGTATTGGTTGAGAATCGACCGTTACTATTCTGCTGTAAGAAAAATTCAACCTGCCGAAGCCGTAGCTGAAGGTTTGGATGTACCAGGAATGTACGGTCATGCTTTCGATAAAGAAAGTGGTATCTTGAACCACCCTGCGGACAACCCTGATGTAATCTTCCAACCGGTAATGTGTCAGCACTGTAACCACGCACCATGTGAAACGGTTTGTCCAGTTGCGGCAACTTCTCACGGTAAGCAAGGTCAAAACCAAATGGCATACAACAGATGTGTGGGTACAAGATATTGTGCAAACAACTGTCCATACAAAGTAAGAAGATTCAACTGGTTTACTTATAATTTGAATGATAAATTCGATTATAACCAAAACAACGATCTAGGAAGAATGGTATTGAATCCGGATGTTGTGGTAAGAACCAGAGGGGTTATGGAAAAATGTTCTATGTGTATCCAAATGACACAACAGACCATTTTGGAAGCTAAGAAAGACGGTAGAAAAGTAGAAGACGGAGAATTCCAAACTGCTTGTTCTAAAGCGTGTTCTACTGGTGCAATCCAGTTCGGTGATATGAATGATAAATCTTCTCATGTGAGAAAACTTTTCGCAAGCAACAGAAGATATATCTTGTTAGAAGAAATTGGTACCAAACCAAATGTATTCTACCATACGAAAGTGAGAAATAGAAAAGAAAATAAAGTTTAAATAATAAATAGGTAAAAAATGTCAGGACATTACGAAGCTCCGATAAGGGAACCTTTAATTATTGGTCACAAGACTTATCATGATATCACGGAAGATATCGCAAGACCTATAGAAGAAAGAGCAGGCAAATTGTGGTGGGTATCACTATATGCTGCCTTAGTACTTTTCATCTATGGATTTGGTTGCATCGCTTACACTATCGGTACTGGTATTGGAGCATGGGGACTAAACAGAACCAACAACTGGGGTTGGGATATTACTAACTTCGTTTGGTGGGTAGGTATTGGTCACGCCGGAACCTTGATCTCTGCGGTATTGTTATTATTTAGACAAAGATGGAGAATGTCCGTTAACCGTTCTGCGGAAGCGATGACAATCTTTGCGGTAGTACAAGCAGCCATCTTCCCGGTTATTCACATGGGTAGAGTTTGGGTAGGATATTGGGTATTCCCAATCCCGAACCAATACGGTACTTTGTGGACCAACTTCAACTCTCCATTACTTTGGGATGTATTTGCAATCTCTACTTATTTCTCAGTATCAACCGTATTCTGGTTCATGGGATTGATCCCTGACTTTGCGATGATCAGAGATAGAGCAAAAACACCTTGGACTAAAAAGATTTATACTTTATTAGCATTCGGTTGGGGTGGAAAAGCAAAACATTGGCAAAGATTCGAAGAATTATCTTTGGTATTGGCAGGTCTTGCAACTCCACTAGTATTCTCGGTACACACAACGGTATCCTTTGACTTTGCTACTTCAGTAATCAAAGGTTGGCACTCAACCATCTATCCTCCATACTTCGTTGCCGGAGCAATCTTCTCTGGATTCGCGATGGTACAAACATTATTGTTGGTGGCTAGAAAGGTGTGTAACCTGGAAGATTACATCACCATGTATCACATAGAGATCATGAACATCGTAATCGTTGTAACCGGTGGTATGGTAACTGTAGCTTATGCTACCGAGTATTTCATCGGATGGTATTCGGGATCACGATACGAAGATTTTACATACCTATCTCCAGGTGCAGCAACTGGACCTTACTGGTGGGCTTTCTGGGCGTTGATTATTTGTAACTTAGTTGTTCCTGCATCTTTCTGGTTCAAAAAACTAAGAACTAATATCTTCTGGACTTTCTTCGTGGCATTGATCATCAATATCGGTATGTGGTTCGAAAGATTTGACATCATCGTAATCAACATTTCTAGAGATTATTTACCATCGACTTGGACCATGTTTATGCCAACCATTATTGATGTTGGAGTTTACTTAGGAACAATAGGATTCTTCTCCGTATTATTCCTACTTTACGCAAGAACATTCCCTGTAATTGCACAGGCTGAATTGAAATCTATTTTGAAAATGTCAGGTGAAACCTATAAAGCAAAAGAAGGAGATGAGCACCACTAAAATTGTATACGGCTTATACGCCGACGATGATGATTTGATGCAAGGCGTAAAATCATTTAGAGAAAAAGGAATTGAAATTAATGAAGTTTATACTCCTTTTCCTGTTCACGGGCTTGATAAAGCTTTAGGACTTAAGAAGACCAGACTTTCTGACGCTGCTTGGTGTTATGCAGTTTACGGAATTTTAATCGGTATTCTATCCACTTGGTACATGATGAACCACGATTGGCCTCAAAATATTGGTGGTAAACCTGCTTTTACTTGGGGGGAGAATATGCCAGCTTTCGTAGTTCCAATGTTCGAATTAATGGTATTTTGTGCTGCACACATGATGTCTTGGACTTTCTTAGTAAGAAATAAAATGTATCCTGGTTGTCCACCACAAAACCCAGATCCAAGAACAACCGACGATAAATTTCTAATGGAAATTGTTACCGACAATGTGGATGCTGTAAAACAATTATTTGTTGAAACCGGAGTTGAAGAAATAACCGTAAAAGATGCTTAATATGAAAAATAATATTTTAAAAATAGGAGCTGTCTTAGGTGTAACTACTGTTTTACTTAATTCTTGTGGACCAAAAGACAATCCACCGTTGGTGTACTTCCCAGATATGTATTTTCCGGTAGCGTACGATCCATTGCAAAAAGCTGAAGATGCTTATTCTAAACACGAAAACTCAATTCCTGCTTTTGTAAAAAATGATTTTGCTACAGGATTGGTATCTGTTGATGGAACGGTATCTCAAAATAAAGATGGAGTAGTAGATGTGAATTCATCTAAAATGATGAAAGCCGATGTTTATAACGCAGGTTATGATGCTGCAAAATTGACAACTTCTTCACCTCTTAATCCTGCAAACCAGGAAAAAGACATCGAAAGAGGTAAGAAATTATTTAACCAAGTCTGTGCTGCTTGCCACGGAGAAGCAGGTGACGGACAAGGTAGTATTGTACAAGGAGGTGCTTATGCAGGTGTTCCTAACTACAAAGATAGAGAGCTTACCATAGGCGCTGTACATTATGTACTTAGCCACGGTAAAAATGCCATGGGATCTTTTGCTGGGCAACTTCAACCGGGTGACCGTTGGAGAGTCGCCATGTATGTGATGAGTGCTTTTAAAGGAGGATTAAATCCTGCGCCTGCAACTGCTGCAGCTCCTGCTGCAACTACAGAAGCGGCTCCTGCGGAAGCGAGTGATAAACCTGCAACTAAATAACTAAAAGAATTTTAAAATGTACACATTTTCACCTAAATTAAGATTAATATCGATTATACTGATTGTTCTAGGGTTAGTTCTTTTTGGAGCAGGTTATATGATGAACCACGGTTTGTTAGGAGACGAAGCTAAAATCACCCATTTGATGGAAACGGTTCATGCCAACGGACACAATGCACCAACGCATTCTAGTGAAATGAACGGAGGACATGATGCTGCATCTCATATCGAACATGTAAAGCATCAAATTGCCAACGAACCTTTATCTGCAATTCATTTTGTAGCAGTTTTCCTTTTCGGATTAAGTGCCGCAGCAATGTTTTTCTATAGCATTCAGCATGTCGCTCATGCAGGATGGTCCATCATTATTACCAGAGTAATGGAAGCCGTAGGTTCTTTCATGCCTTGGGCAGGTGGCGTATTGATTATCATTGCGATTTTGAATGCTGCTCATTTTGGTCATCTTTTCCACTGGATGGATCCGGCTTTGGTTGATCCTAATTCACCAGAATTTGATCCATTGATTTTCGAAAAGAAAAAATTCTTAAATGTACCTTTCTATGTGATTAGAACCTTAATCTATGTAGTAGGAGGATCTTTCTTCGTATGGAAGTTGAAGTCTTTAACTAAAAAAATGGACGAAACAAAATCCAGAGAAGTTTATAAGAAAATTTACAGCTGGTCTGTAGGCTACATCGCTTTCTTCGGATTTTGCTCTGCAGCTTGGGCTTGGGATTGGTTGATGTCCATCGACCCACACTGGTATTCTACCATGTATATTTGGTATGCTTTAGTAAGCTGCTTAGCTGCTGCAATTGCTGTGATCATCATCATTTCTGTTTATTTGAAGAGAAAAGGATTTTTACCTCAATTCAACGACAACCACTTACACGACTTAGGTAAGTTCTTATTTGCATCTTCAATGCTTTGGACATACACTTGGTTCTGTCAGTTTATGTTGTATTGGTATGCCGATGTACCGGAAGAAGTTAACTATTTCTTAGGACGATTTGAATACTATCCACAATTGTTCTTGCCAAGTTTAATTCCAGCTTTCCTAATTCCATTAATTGTAATGGTGAGCTCAAGCATTAAGAGAAATTACAAAGTGGTCGTTACCATGGCCGTGGTAGTAATCTTTGGACAATTAATCACGCACTTCCTAATGGTAATGCCAGGAACAGTAGGTCCATTCTGGAACTTCGGATTGTTAGAAATCGGTTCTGTAGTTTTCTTTGCAGGTTTATTCATCTTCGTAGTGTTGACAGCATTGTCAAAAATGAAGCTGATCCCTTCAGGAAACCCATTCCTACACGAATCAATCATTTTCGAATATCCATTCTAAGACTGATTTTACATCCAAATACAAAGCCCGATTTTTTCGGGCTTTTTTTATTTAATTTTTTTTGTGAAAGTTTTAAAAAATAATGTAATTTTGTAACGATGAAAAAAGAAGTTACAATAAAGTAACAAAAACAAAACACAATTTCAATGGATAATGCACGATATCTTGAAAGAGATGTGCTTCAGATTTTCTTAGTTACTTTTAGGGTGACTTCCTTTTTCATTCCCTCTACAATTGTTTTTAAAAAATATGGAGGCGGAATAACATCAAAAGCAAGCAAAACCTTAAGTAATTTTATTACTTTTCCTTTCCGCCTCTTCTTTTATTAATCGATTGTTTAGTTTTTATCTTTGATTAAAACTATAAAATTATATATTTGCAAAAATTTCTGGAGGCGGAGACATCAAAAGCAAGCAAAACCTTAAGTAATTTCATTACTTATTTATCCGCCTCCTTTCAATAATCCTTTTTCTTTTCGTTGTACAATTAAGCATTTTTCATATTTTTGTATTCTACATGCCCATTTATTTTGAAATTTCTGTAAATGGTTAAAGTGTTGAATATTTTAAATATGAAAAAATTAATCCCTTATTTGTTTCTTCTTTTTTTATTGGTTTCTTGTAAAAAAGACCGTGTAGATGCCAGCAGTACTCAAGCTTTTCAGTCCAGTATCAACGATATGGCATCTTCGCTAACCACTTTGCAGCAAATAAAGTTCAATGAAGCGCTTTATATCCTCAAAAAGTTTGCTGTTAACGGAGACGATGATATTACAGAACTGAAGCAACTCTCTAAATTACTTAACGGTAAAAATGTAGAAGAAATTCTAAGTTTGGCCGATCAAACGGCTCAAAAAAATGGAATGGATTGGACAAGCTCCGGGCCTCCTTCTCTTGGTGAAATGAATATTTTCGGAAATGTTACCGCAAGTGAAGTCGACAAAAATGATGTAGAGGCATCGTCTCTAAACATCGACATCGTGCCTGTAGGTAGTGATAGCCTGGGAGTGAAAGCTTTAAAAGTAGTTCCTCGATTGGTGGATCAGGCCAATAAAGAAATCGAGTTTTCTGATGCAGGTTTAGAAACTTTAATGGAAGTGTACAGTGGCGGAAGCAAAATATCAACCTCCAAAAACATCATGTCCGATAACCATTTTAGAGGTTTTTATTTGAATTTTTCTTCAATACCTCAAGACAAGATTTTTGATAATAAAATTGACATTAAAGTCAGTATTAAAACAACAAAGAAAACGTATCAATTAACCAAAACAGGTATTTCTATCAATCCTGATGCTTTACAAAAACCAAAAGTTGTGGTCTCCGATTCTACAGCACTTCCAACAGAAGTGGTGCCAGAAGTGGTTCGGCCTGTTGCAGATCCTAAAAATTCGGTATCTAAATTTTTGAGTAATCTAAATGCACAAAATTTAAAGGCGGCTTACGAAGGATCTCAGAATCCAAATTGGGGTTCGTATGAATCATTTTCCAATACCACTTCCGGTTTTGGAGCTGTAAAATCCCTCTCTGTAAAATCACTTTCAACCAATTCTACATCAGCAACAACTTCTACAGTTAATGCATCTTACGATGTAACCGATAAAAATGGAAAAACAACCTCGTTGCAAGTGGTTTTCGGTCTGAAAAATGTTAACGGTGATTGGAAAATTGTTTCGTATCAAATTCAATAAAATGATGATGAAGAAAGACGAGTTAATACAAACTTTAGAACAAACCATAGAGAATATTTCGGATTTTCCAATACCGGGAATACAGTTTAAAGACATTACGCCTATTTTTCTTAACCCAAAATTGTATGAAGCGGTTATTGCAGACTTGGCTGCTTTTTCTAAAGATAAAATAGATGTGGTTTGTGGAATTGAAAGTCGTGGCTATTTGTTCGGTATTGCAATTGCTGTCGCCCTAGATGTCCCTTTTGTTTTGATACGAAAAAAAGGGAAGTTGCCACCGCCATTTGTTTCTGAAAAATACGATTTAGAATACGGAACGGCAGAAATTGAAATGAAAGTAGGTCAGATAAAACCCGGACAACGCGTACTGATTCATGACGATCTTCTGGCTACAGGAGGTACAACGGAAGCGGCTGCCAAACTGGTAGAAAAGCAAGGAGCCATTGCCAGTCAATTTAGTTTTTTGATCGGTCTAAAAGATCTGAAAGGAGAAGAGAAACTTTCGCAATTCGATGCTGAAGTTTACCAAATATTACACTATTAATTGAAATGGAAATTATTGACCTATCCCACCAAATTGCCCTAGGCATTGATATTGGAGGCACAACTACCAAATTTGGAATTGTAAACTTAAGAGGCGAAATTCTTGCCAAAGGTGTACTGCCAACAGATAAATACGAAACCATTGAAGATTTTGTTGATGCGCTTTATGACAGGGCTCAACCTTTATTGGATCAATATGCAGCAAAGTGCGATTTTATTGGGGTCGGAATTGGAGCTCCCAACGGAAACTATTATAACGGTTGTATAGAATATGCTCCCAACCTGAAGTGGAAAGGAAAAATAAATATAGCAAATCTTATTGGGAAAAAGTTTAATACAAAAGCGACCTTAACCAACGATGCCAATGCTGCTGCGCAAGGTGAAATGCAATTTGGAGCAGCCAAAGGACTTAAAAATTTCATCATGATGACTTTGGGTACCGGTGTGGGAAGTGGCATCGTCATCAACGGTCAAATGGTCTATGGACACGATGGTTTTGCTGGCGAATTGGGGCATACCATTATTGTTCCCGATGGAAGAATGCATTGGTCAACGGGTTTTAGAGGCAGCTTAGAAACCTATGCTTCGGCAACGGGAATTGCCATTACAGCCAAAGAGTTTAGAGCTGCTCATCCTGATTCTCTTTTAAATTCAATCCCTCTCGAAGAAGTAGATGCCAAAACCGCATTTGAATGTGCCGAAAAAGGAGATGCTGCTGCCCTAGAAGTTTTCCGATATACCGGTGAGATTTTAGGTAAAGCCTTGGCAAATTTCGTGATGTTTTCTTCACCAGAGGCCATTTTGTTTTTTGGAGGAGTGGTAAAAGCTGGAGATTATCTTTTGAAACCGGCTTATGAAGAAATGGAGAAAATGGTTTTACCAATCTTTCAAAATAAAGTGAAATTTGCAGTCAGCAAGATGAACGAATCCGACGCCGCCATTCTTGGTGCCGCATCATTGGTTTGGTAATTTTATAAAATACTTCTTATGAAAGTACTGATGGTTATTTGTAGTTTTTTACTCTTTTCTTGTCAGTCACAGGAGCAAAATTTACGCATTCCAAAAATTATAAATATGGAAAATACAAAAACAATAACTTTCGGTGGAGGATGCTTTTGGTGTATTGAAAGTTGTTTCAATAAATTAAAAGGGGTAGAAAAAGCGATATCCGGATATTCCGGTGGGAAAACCGAACACCCGACCTACAAAGAAGTTTGTACAGGAGAAACGCACCATGCAGAGGTGGTACAGGTTGTTTA
Source organism: Amniculibacterium aquaticum (assembly GCF_003852705.1). Classification (GTDB taxonomy): domain Bacteria; phylum Bacteroidota; class Bacteroidia; order Flavobacteriales; family Weeksellaceae; genus Amniculibacterium; species Amniculibacterium aquaticum. The sequence goes on along the minus strand of NZ_REFA01000004.1, from coordinate 76,327 downwards.
TAATCCCGATATTATTTCGTACGATCAGTTGTTGGATGTTTTTTTCTTTTTACACGATCCTACACAGCTCAACAAACAAGGCAACGACATCGGAACGCAATACCGATCCATTGTTTTTTATGAAAACGATGAGGAAAAAAATATGGTTTTGAATAAAATTTCAGCCATCAACCTATCGGGGAACTATAAAAATAAAGTCGTTACGGAAGTGGTGGCTTTTCAAAAGTTTTGGCCTGCAGAAGAGTATCACCAAGGATATTATAACGAGAATCCCGACCAACCGTACTGTTCTGCTGTTGTGGGTCCAAAAATTAAAAAATTCACAGAATATTTCAAGGCAAAAGGTCTGATAAAAGAATAAAAAAAGCGGTGTCCCAATTCAGACACCGCATTTTGTTAGTTGGCTTTCCAATCGACCACTGCTCGGATAAAGGCTTCTGCATTTTCCAATGGGATGTTCGGCAAAATACCATGTCCAAGATTGGCGATGTATTGGTCTTTACCAAAACGATTGATCATTTCAGTCACCATTTTTTTTATGGTTGCCGGATCCGAATGCAAACGCGCCGGATCAAAATTTCCTTGTAGGGTTATGCTGTTATTGGTCAGTTTTCTGGCAATTTCCGGACTGATGGTCCAATCCACACCCAAAGCAGAAACTTTAGATTTCGACATTTCTTCCAATGCAAACCAACATCCTTTTCCAAATACCACAACATGAGTCATTGGTGCCAAAGCTTCAACGATTTGGTTGATGTATTGCCAAGAAAACTCTTGATAATCTGCCGGTGAAAGCATTCCGCCCCAAGAATCGAAAATTTGCACCGCAGACACTCCTTTTTCTACTTTTCTTTTAAGATAAGCAATGGTGGTGTCCGTTATTTTTTGAAGCAACAAATGAGCAGCTTCCGGCTGTTGGAAACAGAAAGATTTTGCAATATCAAAAGATTTAGAACCTTTTCCTTCTACGCAATAACACAATAATGTCCAAGGAGATCCTGCAAAGCCAATCAACGGGATGTTGTTTTCTAATTTTTGTAAAGTGATCTCGATGGCATCAAAAACATAGCCCAAAGAGTCGTTGACATCCGGAACTTGTACGGCTTGTACATCTTCTAGGGTGCGGATGGGATTGTCCAGCCAAGGTCCAACGCTTTCTTTCATTTTGAAATCGATGCCCATGGCTTGTGGTACCACTAAAATGTCTGAAAATAAAATTGCCGCATCCAAAGGAAATCTACGGATGGGTTGAACGGTAATTTCTGCTGCCAATTCTGGAGTTTGGCATCTTGTGAAAAAGTCGTACTGATCGCGTAGCTTGATAAATTCGGGTAAATATCTTCCGGCCTGTCTCATCATCCATACCGGTGGTCTTTCTACAGTTTCGCCTTTTAGGGCGCGTAGGTATAAATCGTTTTTAATCATAATCTTAGGTTATAGCTTAAGAAATCAAAGTTTTATAATGCGTGTTAATGAGGTTTAACAAATCGTTCAAACTGCTTTCTTTGCTGGTGTATATTTTATTTTTTGTCCAATTTTTTAATTCCTTTTCAGTTGTTTCGCCAATGGAAAATAAGGTTTTCCCTTCCAAGGAATTTAATTTTGCAAAACTACGAACTCCACTTGGGCTAAAAAAGCATACCGCATCATGATTTTCGTCAATTTTAGGATGAAGCAGCTCGGTGTCGTAGAGGATTACTTTTCTATAAACAATATTTTGCAAGGGTAATTTTTCATTCAAGAGGTCCAATGCCATGTTGCCACAAAAATGGATGAATTGTTCTTTTGAGGCGTGTTCTATAATGAAATCTAAAAGTTCGCTAGCGTGTTTGGCAACTTTAAAAGTGCCAAATCCGTTTTTCCTAAGTTCTTTTTTGGTTTTATTTCCAACCGCATATATTTTATTGTATCGGTAAGGATTGGTAAAATCTTCTTCGGGCATAAAACCGTTTTCAAAAAAAGATTGTACGCCATTGACACTGGTAAAAATTAAAGATTTGTTGGACAGTGAAAAAGGACTTTCTTTTCGATGTTTTATTTTTAGCACATCAACAAACTCACATTCTATTTCTGAATTTATTTTTTGTCTGACCTCTTTTTCAATACTTTTTTTAGTGAAAAGAATTTTCATGATTATTCATTAATTTGTGCCTTAATCTCTTTCATTAGTTCTTTCCCACCACGATCTAAAATGTTTTGAGCAAATTTTTCTCCCAAATTAGATTCGTTTTTATTCACCGTTTCATCAATTTCCAAACATTGTTTGCCGTCCAAAGAGCACAGCCTGCCGGAAAAATGCAGTTGGTCTCCATCGGTTTTAGCAATACCACCAATCGGTGCGGTACAGCCTCCTTCTAAGGTTTTTAGGAAAATTCTCTCGGTTTCCACGCAAAGTTGGGTTTCTTTGTGGTTGATTTTTCGTATAATCTCGTTGATCTCTACATTGTCCTTGTGTCCGGCAATGGTAACAACCCCTTGAGATGGAGCCGAAATCATGAAAGGCAATTCTTCATAATTAAGTTTAAGATCCAATCGTTTTAGTCCGGCCAAAGAAAATAGGGTAGCATCTGCCAATCCGTCTTCAATTTTTTGCAAACGGGTATTCACATTTCCACGGATATCTACAAACTCAGTATTAGGAAATTCTTTTAGCCAAAAAGCGCGGCGTCTCAAGCTGCTGGTTGCAATTTTTAGTTCATGTAGCGGTTTGTCCATGGCTTTGGAACTTCTAACCAACACATCTTGTGGGAAATCTCTTTCGAGATAAGCAATCAGTTCGATGTTTTCTGGCATTTCTGTTGGGACATCTTTCAGAGAATGAACAGCGATGTGAACCTCGTTGTTTAGAAGGGCAATATCTAGATCTCGAGTAAATACACCGGTTATTCCCATGGCGTATAACGGTTGAGACAGGTCTTTGTCCCCTGAAGATACAATGGGTATTATTTCGGTAATGCAGTTGAGATTTTGTAGTTGTCTAGCGACTTCTCTGGCTTGCCAAAGGGCTAAAGGAGAGTTTCTTGTACCTATTTTAATTTCCATGAAATTTCTTAATTTTAAAACTTTAAAGGTACTGACTTTTTTGTAAATAGGACAATTTTGTTTTTGTCTATTTAAGTGATAAAAATTATGTTAAAGACTCGCTTTTATCAAGTTGATAATTATCATTACCTTTGGGCTACAAAAGTTTAACAAAAATCAAAAATTACATTATGGCATTCGAATTACCAAAATTGGGTTATGCATACGATGCATTGGAAAGCAACATCGACGCAAGAACCATGGAAATCCATCACACAAAACACCACCAAGCATACATTGATAACTTGAATAATGCAATTGCAGGTACAGAACTGGAAGGAAAAAGCATTGAGGAAATTTGTAAAATAGGAACGGACAAACCTGCGGTTAGAAATAACGGAGGTGGACATTATAACCACAGCCTTTTTTGGGAAGTAATGACTCCCGGTGGAAGCAATGCTCCAGTTGGAAATGTTGCTAAGGCTATAGAAAACTACGGAGGTTTAGAAAAATTTAAAGAAGATTTCTCCAACGCAGCCAAAACGAGATTTGGTTCTGGTTGGGCTTGGTTGTGTAAGAAAGAAGACGGTTCTGTAGCGGTATGTTCTACACCAAACCAAGATAATCCATTGATGCCGGTTGCCGATTGTCAAGGAACTCCAATTTTAGGTTTGGATGTTTGGGAACACGCTTACTATCTGAATTACCAAAACAGAAGACCGGATTATGTTACGGCTTTCTTTAATGTAATCAATTGGGATAAAGTAGAAGACCTGTTCAATAAATAATTGAACTTTACTGAAAATCAAAACCCGCCAGAGAAATTTGGCGGGCTTTGTTTTTTGAACCAGATTCTTTCAAGGATTTTAATTTCTTGAAGGATTGAGTATATAAAGGTTGTGAGTGGTTTTATTCGGCAGCTCTTTGCAGCACTACGAAAGCCGGGAAGTGGTCGCTGTAGCCTCCGGTAAATTTGTCGCCTGCCCAAGAACGGAAAGGATATCCTTTGTAGTTTCCTTCTTTGGTAATGAGATACGGAGGTGCATACAATTCTGCTTTGAAAACGCTGTATTCTTTTCTCGCTTCATTTTTCTCGTTATACATATTCCCGGAAACGATGATTTGGTCAAACAAATTGGGAGCATCTTGATAGGCTAACGAGGCAACACCGTTTTTGTAAAGAGGGTACATCAAGTTCAGGTACGGATCTTTTTCCGAAAGATCTTTCGGGTTTCCAACAGCCTTCAAAACTTTTTTAAAACTGCTGCTTACAGGATCGTCGTTAAAGTCGCCCATTGCCATCAATCGGGTATTGGGATCCAAAGCTCTTACGCTGTCCATTTGTTGTTTTAAAACTGCTGCTGCAGCATTTCTTTTGGGTAGAGAAATGGCTTCACCACCTCTTCTGGAAGGCCAGTGATTTAGGAATAAAGCAACTTTTTCATTGTCCAACATTCCTGTAAGAACCAAAATATCTCGGGTATATTCTCTTCGTCCCTCTTCGTTGAAGATGACCACTTCTTTCTTAAGGGAGTGACTTGGAGTGAATCTTCTTTTTTGATAAATGAAAGCCACATCAATCCCACGATAATCGTAGGAGTTATAATGCACAATGCCGTAGTCGTATTTGGCTAAAGCGGGTTGCTTGATAAGGTCTTGAACAACTTGTCTGTTTTCAACTTCTAAAAGTCCAACAATGACCGGGGCTCCTCCAGAATATTTGGCTCCCATTTCGGAAATGACTTTGGACTCGTTGGCCAATTTGGTGTTGTAGATTTTGGTGTTGTAGTTCTTAGCGCTTTTCGGAGTGAACTCTTCATTGTTTCCTTGGTATCGCACAACTCTTTTACCCTTTAGTTTGTCGTCATTCCAAACGCCTTTGTATTCTTCATCTACACTTAGATACTTTATGGAGTCTACCGGGATGCTTCTGTGAAATGCAGGGTTGGACTTGTCCTTGGTTCCGTCAATATAATCGGCAGATGGGATGGTGTCCCAGATGTTTTCAACATTTAGAAAGCCCACAACAGCGACTTTTCTAAGTTCGCTTTTTTTCTGTGCAAAGACTAAACTTCCAAGACATAATGCGAAAATACCAAAATACTTGTTCATTGGTTGAATGATTTTAAAAAATGGACAACAAAATTAATTCTTTTTATGAGATAAGCGTCTATCTATCAAAATCTTTTTCGAATATGAACAAAATTTATTGTTACCAATACGGAGTCGTATTAACAATTGCGCAAACATACAGCGAAACAACAAGGTGGATTTTCTAATATTAACATAATTTAAAACAAAAATCATAAGGGTTGTTTGACAAGGTTATAAAATTTTAAGTAACTTTGCTTCCCTTTTCATAAAATATTGAGAATTAAACTAAAAGGAAATTAAATACAAAAAAATAAGTATGTTTAAAAGGTTATCACTACTCTCCTTATTTACATTGCTGCCAGCATCGTATTATTATGCACAAACCACGGCTTTTGCATATATAAAAGATGCCGACGGAAAAGTCGTTGAGCAAGCTTCTGTAGATCTAAAAGGAGCTGGACAAGAGGTGAAAGCAGACAAAATTGGATATTTCCAATTTGTGGACCTTAAACCCGGACATTATCAAATTGTGGTTTCTAAACCCAATTTTGATACTAAAGTTTTAGAATTTGATGTCAATGACGAGAAAAAGAAAGATTTAGGTGTCATCACACTTTACTCTCAGTTTTCTGGCGCTGGACAAGGCTTGGTACTTTTGGATAGTTCTGGAGAAGACGACAACAACTCCTCACAGACCGCAACCGTAGGACTCTTACAATCGTCACAAGATGTTTTCTCTAGGATTGCTTCCTTTGATTTGGGTGCATATTGGTTCCGACCAAGAGGTATTGACGGCAGGACTGGAGAAACCATAATGAACGGTGTTGCAATGGCAGCCGGTGATGATGGAAATGTAGATTTTGGCACTTGGGGTGGACTTAACGAAATTACTCGTTATCCCGAAATATCTGCCAACCATTCTCCTTCAGAATATGCTTTTGGTGGTGCAAGCTCAGTGGTTTATAAAAATACCATTGCTTCAGAATACAGAAAAGGAAGTCAGCTCACTTATTCTTTAACCAATAGAAATTATAGAAACAGACTTTCATACCGCTACACTTCCGGAATGAACAAAAACGGTTGGGCGTTTACCGGAATGATAGCAAGAAGATGGGCGCAAGAAGGCATACAGGAAGGGACTTTCTACGATGCGCTAAGTGGTTATCTGGGAATTGAAAAGAAATTCAATGATAAACACAGCATGACCTTCAATGCCATCGGATCCAATTTCAAGAGAAGTACTTCCAGTCCAAATACTCAAGAGGTGTATGACTTCAGAGGGGTGCATTACAATTCGTATTGGGGATGGCAAGATGGAGAAAAGAGAAGCGAAAGAATCAAAAAAGGATTCCAACCTCTTCTTCAATTAACCGATTATTGGAAAATTAATAAAAATACCCAATTGTGGACCACTTTGTCCTATCAGTTTGGGAAAGAAAAAAGCTCGAGATTGGATTGGTACAAAGCCAATAACCCTTCACCAACTTACTACAGAAACCTTCCGAGTTATTGGTTGAACTATACCAACCCTTCTCCGGAACAATTTGAAAATATTGCCCTAACACAAGGTTGGTGGACCAATAACGATCCGGCTCACACACAAATTAATTGGGACAATCTTTACGCTGCCAATTACAACGCTCCATACATCAATGAATTTGGAGGCAAAAGAGCAGTTTATTATTTGGTAAATGATGTCAAAGACGATAAAATCTGGAATGCATCAACACACCTTACCCACAACTTTAACGATACCACAAAATTCATTTTAAATGTATCGTATCAAAATTACAAATCCGAACAGTATAGAGAAGTAAAAGACCTTTTGGGAGCCGATTTTGCTCTAAATATGGACGCTTTTGCATCGAACACAACAGGTGCTAAGTTCTGGGGAAAATTCAACGAACTGGAATCGGATAGTCAAATTGCTAAAAAAGAAGGCGATAGAATTGGATACAATTACATCCTTAGAAGACAAGAGGTAAAAGTAAATCCAGGGTTGAAATTCTCCACCGGAAATTTTGATGTTTTCGTTTCTGCACTTTTGGGTTATACCAACAACAGCAGAGAAGGGAGGTACAAGCACTACTTGTATCCAAGCTCCTTGGGCAAAGGTGCCGACATGAATTTCTGGGACGCAGGACTTAAAGGTCAGGTGACTTACAAAATCAACGGTAGAAATTTCTTGGTGTACAACGGTGCTTACTTTAGCCAATCTCCTTTCTTGAACGATATTTTCTTCAACGCAAGAGTAAGTGGTGCAACAACTCCAAAAATTAAAAATGTTGTTATCGATGCCAACGACCTAAGCTATGTGATTGCTACACCTTTTGTTAAAATGAGACTGACAGGGTATATGGTGAATACACAAAACGATACCAATGTACAACGATTTTTTGCAGACGGAATTAAGCTAACCACTCTGGACGAAACCGGCGGTCAGACTCCGGTGCAAGAAGGAGCTTTTGTAACTCAGGTACTTTCGGATGTTAACAAAAGAAACATGGGTGCAGAACTTGGTTTGCAAGTCAAAGTAACTCCAACCCTTACTGCAAGCGGATTGGTAAGTTACGGACAATATACCTATACCAACAACCCAACGGTGTATTTCGCTTCCGATGCCATCGGAACTTTCAGAGAACAAGATGCCAATGGAAATTTGGTGGATAAGTCCTATACCAATATGGGAACCGCTTACCTAAAAGATTACAAACAAGGTGGCACACCACAAGAAGCCTATTCATTAGGTCTTAGATACAGCAGCCCAAAATACTGGTGGATCGGTGGTAGCTGGAGCTATCTTGGACATTCGTACCTGGATCCATCACCGGTAATTAGAACCGACCGTTTCTATACCAACCAAGTGACAGGCGTACCTTATGATGGCGTAAATCAAGCCGAACTTACAAGAGTTCTGGCTCCAACAAAATTGCCTACCGCCTATTTCTTTGACCTAAATGTGGGTAAATCTTGGATAATCGGTAAATATTATATGCTGGTTTCGGCTACCGTCAACAATATTTTGGATAACAAATCATACATTACAGGTGGTTTTGAGCAAACCCGAAATGTGAACTACCAAGATTATGTTGCCGATAAAGACAGCGGAAATATGGTATTCTCTCCAAAATATTGGTACAACCAAGGACGATCGTATTTTGTAAATGTTCAATTCAGATTCTAAATCCATCAACAATTAAATTTTAATAAAATGAAAAATTATAGATTTATAAAAACAACAGCCGTAGCGGCGATTATGGCTTTCGCCCTGACCTCTTGCGTAAAGGACGATGATTATGCCGTACCAACCATACAATGTACGACCCAGTTTGCTGCTGCAAACCACACACTTGGCGATTTGGTTGCCCTTGCAAAAACGAACCCTACACCGGCAGATATCATTACAACCGACTACATTGTCGAAGCTTATGTGTCCTCCAGCGACGAGCAAGGAAATATCTACAAAATGCTTTTTGTACAAGACTCTCCAAACAACCCAACTCAAGGGGTAGAAATCGATATAGACGGAGCCAACCAATACCTGAACTATCCGGTTGGAGCATTGTTAAGAATTAACCTAAAAGGATTGATCGTGCAAGGTTCTAATGGAAATATTAAAATTGGTTCTTACGATCCAAGCTATGCAATTGGTCGTATCAACCCGAATAAACTTTCTCAGTACATCGAAAGAGTTTGCGACGGACAATACCCGGTATTGGCGCAAATGCAACCTTTAGAGTTCAACTCAATCGGAGAAGCTCTTAAAAACAGTGCCCACATCAACCAATTGGTGAAAATTAACAATGTTCAGTTTCACGAAGATGAATTGACAAAAACTTTTGCCGATGCCGACAAAACGGGAGACCGAAAAATCGTTGATAAAAAAGGTGCTTCTTTAACACTTCGATTCTCCAACTATGCTACTTTTGCTAAATCTCCAATCTCTCCAAATTATGCAAAAAGCGGAAGTATTATTCTTAATTTAAGCAGATTCAGTACGACCGATCAGGCCTATGTAAGAAGCTTAAACGATATTAACTTTACAGAGCCACTTTTTGCTCCAGGAGTTCCTGAAGATCCAGCAGCAACTGCAGTTAATCTTTTTGCAGGTGCCGATTATGAAGATTGGACAACATTCTTGTCAGGAGTAAAAATGCCATTTGGGGTTAAAGCTTATGCAACTCAAGGTGTGGGTCAAGGTTTTAACGGAACCAATTCTTTACAAATTTTAGGAACACCAACCGGAAACGATTATGTGTTTACTTCGTATGCAACAGCAGGTTTGCCGGCCAATCCTAAGAGAATTACCATGTACATCAAAGGGACTTCTCCAGGGAAATCCATGTCTTTCAATGTCTATAAAACCGATGGCTCTTTCTATGCATTTAATCTTGGGGCTTTTACAACAGGTGCCATTTTGGATCCAGCAGCGAACAACCAATACACAGGTTCGATCAATACGGGTGGACAGTGGAGAAAAGTGGAGTTGACATTAACAGGTCTTACAGATCTTAATCTAACCGATACCACCAAAGATATTTTTGCACTGAAAGTAGGTTCAGGATCTGCTTTCAATGTTCAAGTTGACAACATTAGAATTGAATAATTCTAAAAGAATTTTATAAAATTAATCCCCAAAGTTTTCAGGCTTTGGGGATTTTTATTTTTTTAAGAACTGCAGGAGAGCATGCTGCATCCGGATTGGTTGTCGTATTTGCCGGGTCTTTTTTTTGTTAATGAAGCATTGTTGCAAACCCACCGAACTCCATTACGAAACTTGTCAGCAAAAGAAAAAGTATAACATGTATAGAGCTTATTTTATAGGAGAAATCTTCTTTTTAATATTACCGAACAACCATTTTTCTATGTGAAATTTTCGTTATTTCAGATTATGAAAATTATTGCAGGGGTAGAGATTGGACTCATCTTCTGCAGAATTGAGTGATATATAAGTTTAGGTTTGAATAAAAAATAAACAGAAACAAAATTGACTTAAAAAAAGTTGCCCGAAAAGGACAACTTTTTTATTTTTAAGATCATTAATTAATATTTTCCAATTTTTTTGGCTTAGGTGAGCTTGTTTTATCGTCGCAACTCAACATGCAATCTGCCGAACAAAGTGCCGCTCCAAGGTTGGTAGGTTTATCATAACAGCCATTTTCTCTATGACATTTTATTACACATTTTGTTGCCTCATTACTAAAAATAGGATCTCCATCTACAACTATGGTTTGATGAAAAATGGTCTTGCTAACCGAAACTGCATTATTCTTGGACTCTACAGATATTTTTTCTTTTTTTTCATTTGCCAAGTAAGTCGCTATAGGTAGTTGTGTTGCTCTATCTACAATTACTTTGAAGTAATAACCGTTGCCATTTGTATCTTTTTTGTATATGGTGTAAAAATCATCAATTTTTTCATCGTATCCAACAAAAGAGGTCTTTGATTTGGTTAATAACTCGAATGTTACATTTTTAGGGCTTTTGTTTTTCTTGAATTCAGAATAATTTGTAGGTGTATCGTCATTTACAGTATTTGCTTGGCAAATTGATATACCTAGAGTATAAATGATTAAGAATGTTGTTTTTAATATTAAATTTTTCATGTTTTTAAGGTTTTATTTCAATTTTATTTTGTGTTTTGAATTGTTCAATCATTGATTTTTGAACTCTGTTATTTAATTCTATGAGATTAACCATGTTTCCATTGGCGTCCGGTTTCTCATAAATTTGTGTACTATTCATTAACTCGAATAACCTTTGCATAGGGTTGGATTCATAATTTTTTCTGACAATAAAATATTTTTGCCGTGTAATTTCTACGAACTTCCGTTTGGAAATATCCAATTGTATATACGCTTTGTTTTTTGTGATACCAACCGCGGTAAAAGAATGTTTTCTCTCCACATCATAGACCTGCAAAATTAATCCTGGTAAACCAAAAAACTTGTAGGGACCTTCTTGTATGGGTATTTGATTGGTGAAATAAATGTTATAATCTCTACCGCCATAATTGGTTTTGGCTAATGTACAATCGTATCCAAGGATATTTTTTTTCTTATCGGTTATTTCAAATTTGAAATTTGGATTTTCAGAATATTTAAAATTGTTTTCTAAAAAATCATTAGAGTAAAAAACGATTTCTTTTTTTGATAAATCTTTTGTAATTATACAACCTAATCTATCATCCGGTAAACTTTTAAAATCTATTTTTTGTTTACTGTTATTAATAATAGAATCGCTTTTATACTCTCCTTCACTAAAGAATATCGATTTATTACCGGATATTTTCAAATAATCATACTCTGTAATTTTCAAAGTGTCTTTTAATGAATATTGTTTTTCGTATTTATATTGCACAATTAAGTCTTGTCCAAAAATCACATTTGATAAAAGTAAGAAGAATAATATTAGATTTTTCACATTAATTTAAATTTTGTATTGAATTAGATTTTGGTAAGAAGTAACATTCTATAACACAGTCTTGTAGGCACAAGAAAGTTCCTACTTCGGTAGGCTTGTTATAGCAATTATACTTGTCGTTGCAATCCATTGCACATTTTACTGCTGCAGGTTCTCCAATACCGTTTGGTGTATTATTGATAAATTTTCCAGAAATATATTCTACAACTTTTTTTATTCCTGTTTGCATTTCATTTAGATTAAATACCTTTTCCAAAGATATTGTATTATTCTCAGTTTCTATTGAAATTGAAGTTATTTTTCCTTCAAAATCAGAGCCTACAACAATGATTGTTTCCAATTTTTCGTTGTTGTGGTAAATTGATAAAGGTTTTTTATCAACTTTTATCTCATTAATGTTGTTGTTTCTATATACCTCTACTTTTTGATTGGCATAGAAAAGTGTACTGATAAAAAGTACAACTAATAGTGTAAAATTTTTCATAATGTTTTTTTTAATTACTTATACAAATGTAGATTGTAAAAATTGAACAAGTAGTCCATTTTTTTTCACAAAAAATGGGTGTTTTTATGGATACTTTTATATTTTTGTAAAAAAGAGTATGATGATTGGAAGTAAATTAAGGGTGTTAAGGTCAAGAAACAAACTATCACAGCAAGAAGTTGCTGATTTGTTAGAAGTAGACAGAAAAACTTATATTAATTGGGAAAACGAATTATGTGATATAAAATCTGAATTCATTCCAAAAATTGCTGAAATTTTTGGAGTAGAAATAAGTGATTTATTTAAAAATGAAGAAAAAGTTAATATTATTCAAGATTTCAAAGATAATACATTCAACAACAGTGTTATGATTATGTTGGTATCAGATAAAAAAACGATAAATGAAGTTATGAAAATTCTAAAAAATCCATAAAACTTTTTACGAACTACACGACAGCATACTGCATCCGGATTGGTTGTCGTATTTGTTGGGTCTTTTTTGGGTTAATGAAGCATTGTCGCAATCGTAAGGGGTTTGTAAAGCGAGAAATAAGGTGTTAAAAAGCTCCATTTTTCCCTGACTAACTTCTTCTATGCATTCGTACAGTAAATAGTTTCTAAGCACAAATTTTGGGTTGTTTTCTTGCATCAATTGCATTCGTTTTTCTTCTTCGAAATTTTGATTTGAAATGAATTCATCATATTTTTTTAAAAACGCACTTAGCTTTTGAAATTCTTCCGGGCTGTTGTTTTTGTAAAAACAAGTTTGAAAATGGCTTTTGAGCTCAAATTCCGGTTTCCATTTTTCCAATGCTGTGAAAAATAAGGTGTAGTCCAAGACCAAATCTTCCATCAACAATTGCCATTCTTCAAAAAACGCAGCATAGTCCTCTTTCATGTTTTCAAATCCAAATTTTTTACAGAGCATTTCATCGTTCTTTTGGTTGAAATAATCGTTGAAGTATTCCAGTTTTTCGGTTAAATAATCAGCGTCTTCAATCAAAGGGAAAAGGGCATTTGCCAATTTCCAGAGGTTCCATTGTGCGATTTTTCCTTGCTCGCCAAAAGCATATCTTCTTCCCGGAAGGTCGGTCGTATTTGGGGTGAAAGAGGTGTCGTACTCGTCCAACATCGAAAAAGGCCCATAGTCTATGGTTAGTCCGATTATCGAAAGATTGTCGGTGTTCATCACACCGTGTACAAAACCGACTCTAAGCCAATCTACCATCAAATTGGCAGTTCTTTCAAGGATTTGTTCAAAGAATTTTTTGTATTTATTATCGTCATTCAAATCGATTTCGGGATAATAATTTTCAATACAAAATAGACCTAGTTTCTCTAGAGTTTCATAATCCCTTTGAGCCGAAAACCACTCGAAATGTCCAAATCTTAGAAAAGATTCAGCGGTTCTTAGCATAACGGCTCCTGGTTCCGGTTTGGGATTGCCGTTGTATAAAACATCTCGGATGACTTGTTCGCCAGTCAGGGAAATGCTTAGACCTCTTGTGGTTGGGATTTTTAAATGATGCAGGGCTTCGGACATCAAAAACTCACGAATGGTCGATCGCAATACCGCTCTACCGTCTCCAGCTCTAGAAAATGGGGTTGCACCTGCTCCTTTCCATTGTAATTCTTGAAATTTTCCATTTTTCTGTAGGATTTCTCCGGCATAGATTGCTCTGCCATCGCCCAATTGTCCTGCCCATTGTCCAAACTGATGTCCGGCATAGGCCGTTGCAAAAGGACGGATGTTTTTGGGGAGATTTTGGGCAGCTAAGAAATCTTCGTCTTTATGATTTTCAATTTTTCCTAAACCCAATTCTTCCGAAAGTTGTTCATTAAAATAGAGAAGTTTGGGAAGGTCGAATTTTACGGGATCAACCAAGCAAGAAAGAATGTTTGGGACGGTTCTTTGCATGGTATTCTTAGATCTGTCGGTTGGAAAAAGGTCTAAATATCTTTGTGTAATTTTTTCTAAATGCATAGGATGAGGTTGAATAAAAAAATCCTTTCAAAAATAGAAAGGATTTTTTAAAATTTATTGGTTGAAATCTATTTCGTCCGATTTTTGTAAGTTGTCGTTAACATTGTTTTTTTGATCGCCGTTGTTTTTAGGCTTATCGTTAGTGTTGGGTTCTTTAGGATTTTTTATTTCATCTAGGGTTTGCAAGCCTCCATCGTCGCCATAGCCTCCATTGATGCCTTGCAATTCGCCACATCCGCCTTGCCAATCGGAAGGCTTGATGAATTTGTCTTCTGGTGAAATTCCTAATTTTTTATCGGCCCAAACTTTCTTCATATAGATGGCCCAAATTGGCAAAGCCATTTTAGCACCTTGTCCTTCACCGGTACTTCTAAAGTGTGTGGCTCGATCTTCCCAACCTACCCAAACGCCGGTGGCAAGATTTGGAGTGATGCCTACAAACCAACCGTCGGAGTTTTCCTGTGTGGTTCCGGTTTTACAAGCAATCTCTACACCTTTGCTGATGCCTCTTCTAGAAAGTTCGCCGGAGGCGGTACCAAATTCGGCTACACCGCGCATCATTTCAATCATGGCATAGGCGTATTTTTCATCCATCACTTCTTTTTCTACCGGCTTCACTTCTTTGATCAATCGGCCGTTGGCGTCTTCAATTCTCCAAACCATTTCCGGTTTTATATAATTTCCATAATTGGCAAAAGTACTGTAGGCACCCAACATTTCGTAGATGGTAATTTCAGAAGATCCCAAAGCGGTTGATAGGTTGTCGGGGATGTCTTCCGTAACTCCTAAATCTCTTGCCAAACGGATCACATTTTTAGGACCTACTTCGTCCATCAATCGTACCGCAACGGGGTTCAGGGATTTGGCCAATGCATCTTTCATGGTATAAGCACCGCCTCTTTCGGAAACCCTCCATTTGCCTTGTACAAAGTCGGCATTGGAGATAACCGTACATGGGGTTTTACCCAAATTCATAATGGCAGCGGCGTAAACAAAAGGTTTGAAGGTAGATCCTACCTGTCTTTTCCCTTGTTTGATGTGGTCGTATTGGAAATATTCCCAGTTGATGCCTCCCACCCAAGATTTTATTTCTCCAGTTGCTGGCACCATAGACATGAGTCCAGCTTGTGCAATTTGTTTGTGATAACGGATAGAATCCCAAGGAGTCATTTCCACTTCTTCCTCTCCACTCCAAGCAAATTTTGTCATTTTTGTAGGTGTATGAAAATCCATCATGATGGAATCTTCAGGCACTCCGTTGGCTTTTTGCAATTTGTACCTTCCAGTTCTTTTTACAGCGGCCATCATGATTCTATTGACCTGACCGTCGTTGATGTAATAAAAAGGAGCGGCTTTTCGACCTCTTTGTTCTCGGTCAAAGCTTGCTTGCAATTGGCTTAAGTGTTCCTTCATGGCTTCCTCGGCATATTTTTGCATTTTGGAATCCAAGGTGACATAAATTTTTAATCCGTCACGATAAAGGTTTAGGGATTTTCCTTTTTCTTTTTCGTAATCTTTCAGGTATTCGTTGATTTCTTTTCTGAGATAGAATTTGTAATACGCAGAATATCCTTCGTCAACGGTTTTTACCGGTTGATAATCAATTTTTACCGGTGTAGCTTTAGCTTGTTCCCATGTTGCTTGGTCGATGTAGCCGGTTTTCAGCATCTGATCCAAAACGACATCTCTTCTTTCTTTAGCTCTTTCTGGGAATCTCTTTGGGTTGTTTTTCACCGGATTTTCCAACATGGCCACAAAAGTGGCTGCTTCGGGTAAAGTCAGCTCTTTGGTGGTTTTGTTAAAATAAATTCTGGAGGCCATTTCTACTCCGTTGGCATTGTTCAGGAAATCAAACTTGTTGAAGTACATCGAGATGATTTCTTCCTTGGTGTATCGTTTTTCAAGACTTACTGCAACGACCCATTCTTTAAGCTTTTGGAAAGCTCTTTTAATTTTGTTGGATGCAGGATCCGGCGTGAAAAGTAATTTTGCCAACTGTTGGGTAATGGTAGAACCACCACCACGACCACCACCGTAAACGACTGCTCTGGCTACCGATTGCAGATCGATGCCGGAGTGTTCTTTGAATCGCTCGTCTTCTTTGGCCTGCAATGCGTAGATGAGATAAGGAGGCAAATCCTTGTAGGTAATGGGTAGGGTTTTTTCTTTTTCAAAAGATCCTAATTTTACTCCATCGGCTGAAATGATTTCGGATGCAACATAGATGTCCGGGTTTTCCAGTTGTTTTACTTCCGGCATTTCTCCAAGAAATCCTTGAGAAACGGCGAAAAATAATACAACAATACCCGCAATGGATGCGAAAAATGCCATCCACACCATTTTCACCCATTTTTTCCAACCGGTATTCTTTTTTTTAGGAGGCAATGGGAACGATCTATTTGTTGTATTTGCTTTTTTTTCCATAGGTGCAGTTAATGCTTTGCAGGTTCAATTTTTATTCCAATATCTTCAATTCCGGGTAATTTATCCATTCTCATGGCTTGTTTTATTCCCATTTTATATTTTCCATTTTTTGGAAATGCATAATTTAATTTATACTGAAATAAGATTTCTTTTGTATCTCCGAAACCACTACCTAACCATTCGCCGTTGGGCTGTGCCAAGACATAATTGACGGTGTCAATTTTCTTGTTTTTCCCTTTCTCATCCGATAGATCTACAATAAATCGGATGTTGCTGTACGGGTAATCGTTGTTGTTTCGTACAACAAATATAATATTTTTTGGATTTTGCGAATCGTTGATTTCAAAATCAAAATTTTGAGTTTTTTTTACATCCCAAGTGCCATCAACAGCATGAACGATTACTTGTTCCGATGCGGATTGGCAACCGGTCAAAAGTCCGAATAAAGTTAAAATGAAAGCTTTTTTAAGCATCTGGATCTTTTTTGTTGTTGTTGGGCTTCTTCTTGAAAGGTTTTCTTTTTGCAGGTCTCTGATTTTCAGAAGAGTTGGATTTCTGCTGAGGTTTCTGCTGAGGTTTTTGTTCTGTTGTAGCGGTCTTTCTTTCAGGGTTTTCGGGTTTGTTGTTTCTGTTTTGAGGCTTTTTATTTTTGGATCTTTTGGGCTTTTCAAAACGATTGACATTGTTTTCCTGAATCAAATCTACCGGTTTGCTAAGGGTATCCACCGGTTTGGTGTCTTCTAGCGGAGGACATTTTTCTCCTTTTTTATTCAGAGAAATGTATTTTTTAACATCAGAAATGTCCATATCGTACCACGCGACAGGACTGTCGGCATAGGCGAACCACATTTTCTTTTTGAAGACATCGATTTTTATACAAAAAGCCTTTCCTTTTTCTGTATCCAAAGTTGTTGATGAAGACGGAAAATGGGACAATGCATCCATGTAGCTGTCCAATTCGTAATTCAAACAACATTTTAATTTACCACATTGGCCAGCCAATTTTTGTGGGTTGATGGACAGTTGTTGGTATCGTGCAGCATTGGTGTTTACCGATCTAAAGTCGGTAAGCCAAGAAGAGCAGCACAATTCTCTTCCACAAGAACCGATGCCACCGACTTTTGCAGCTTCTTGTCTGAAGCCGATTTGTCTCATGTCGATTTTTATTCTGAAAGTCGCGGCATACTCTTTTATTAATTGGCGGAAATCGACTCTGTTTTCAGCGGTATAATAGAAAATAGCTTTGGATCCATCGCCTTGAAACTCTACATCGGTGATTTTCATTTCCAAACCTAGGGAAGTAGCGATTTTTCTGGCTTCTATTTTTATACCTTCTTCTTTGCTTCTAATGTTTTGCCAAACATCAATATCTTTTTGATTGGCATGGCGATAAATTTTCAGGGCAGCATCTTCTGAAAATTTCTTTTTTTTCATTTGAATTTTTACCAATTCTCCGGTGAGGCTTACCACACCGATATCATGACCCGGACTGGATTCTACAGTGACTATGTTCCCAATATTTAGGGGTAGCTTGTTGACATTCTTATAAAAGCTTTTTCGTTCATTTTTAAATCGAACTTCGACCAAATTACTGGCCGTAGAGGTAGGATTGTTGATGTTTGAAAGCCAATCGAAAACGCTTAATTTATAGCTATTACCACAGGTGTCTACTTTGTCGCAGCCATTCTCGGATTTTGTGCCACAAGAATGGGTAGAATCGCCGGATGTTTTGCATCCACAACTCATATAATTTTTATTTTATCTGCAAATTTAGAATATTTTTTAAATCTATAATCAAAAGGGCGTAAGTTAAAAAGAAATGTAAGTCAATCTTTGTTGTTTTTGATCGCTTTTTGTCTAGTATTTTCTTTGCTGTGGGACTAGTGTTTGGTTTTTATGGTATTAAATGCGTGTTCTTTTTTCTTGTGTTTATTCGATTTAACATTCTGATTATAAGTTAAACCGTTGATATGTATTATTTTAAACATAGTAAATTTTATGCTTGATGTTTAAAAAAATTAAGAAAATTTAACACATTCTATTTATAAATCTTATATTTGAATTATAAATATCTAATCTTTATGAAAAAAATACTTATTTCCTCAGCATTATTGGCTGGTGTTTTATCGTATGCCGGAGGCTTCAAGGTTTCTTTGCAAGGGGTGAAACAACTGGCTATGGCTCATACCAGTGCACACGCAGAAGATGCAAGTGTGGGCTTTTTCAATCCTGCAGGGATCTCGTTCATCCCTTCTAAATTGAGTATTGTAGCGGGTGGTTTTGGTGCTAAATCCGAAGTTGAATTCCAGAATGTGAGCACCATGACGACTACCAAAACGGACAATCCGATAGGGACTCCGATTTATGCAGCTGTAGCGTATAAAATTAGTCCTACGGTTTCTGCTGGGTTTAGCTTTACAACACCGTACGGAAATACTGTGCAATGGCCAAACAATTGGCAAGGATCGGAAATTATCGAAAAACTAGAACTGAAATCCTACTTTTTCCAACCTATGCTTTCTGTAAAATTAGCACCTTGGATCTCTTTAGGAGGTAGCTACATTTATGTAAAAGGAAAAGTAGATTGGACGCAGGCGATAAGTTCGTTAAATGGAAGTCTGAATCTGTACAACGACAAAGCTTCCGGAAGTGGTTATTCTTTTGGGTTCTATATGCAGCCGGATAGCGATTGGGATGTGTCCATCTCTTATCGTTCGCCGATTGATATGAAAGCCGATCCTGGAACTGCAACCTTTAATATTTCACCGGCTCTTTATTCCAACCCTAAACTGAACATTCCCGCATCTGGAAAAGATAACTTCAGTGCTGTGCTTCCTTTGGCGGAAGAATTTATGTTAGGAGTTTCTTACAAAGTGACACCAAAATGGATGTTGTCTGCAGATTTCAACTATCAAGGTTGGTCTAAATACAGCAAATTGGTCTTGGATTTTGAACATGCTACGGTTGGCAACACATCAGATCCTACCATTAAATCGATTCCGAAAAAATTCCAAAACTCCAAAGTTTTCCGTGTTGGATCTCAATATATGATCACGGATAAGTTTGCCGGTAGAGTGGGTTATTATTGGGACGAGTCACCGTATTCCGATCAAAACTGGATTCCAGATACACCATCGTTCAACGCTCATGTGATAACCGGAGGATTCGGGTATAAATTCGGTAGATTAGGGATAGACGCTGCGGCTTCTTACACTTTTGGAGATGCTAGAAAAGTTGAAAACTCATATTATAACTTAATTGGACAGGCTAGAGCTAAAGTATTAACTTTTGGACTTGGACTTTCGTATAACGCATTTTAATACATTAGAAATATTATGAAAAAATATATTTATCCAGCTCTTGCCTTGGTTGCAAGTGTGTTTTTAACAGGATGTAGCCATTATGATTTTGATACCGATGTAGAAAATATGTCCGTATCTCAAGGAAAGGCTAATTTTTCAAAGTATGTTGCCTTGGGTAACTCTTTAACATCCGGATACCGAGATGGTGCTTTGTACAGCGATGGACAGCTCGAGTCTTATCCGGCTATGCTTGCAAGTGTGATGAACAAAGCGGGAGGAGCTTTAACCTTTAAACAACCGATGATGCCCAATAATGTTGGTGGCTTCCAAGGACTTCCAGGTTTTCCGGGGAAACTTACCTTGCAGGTTGTAGGTGGAAGTTTATTACCAAAAGATTCTGCTCCAGCAGCACCATTGGACAATATTTCTTCCGCAGGTCCATATCAAAATTTAGGAATTCCGGGGGCCAAATCTTTTCACCTTGGTTTGTCTAATTATGGAATGCTGAATCCGTATTATGCAAGATTCTCTACGGGGGTTAGTCCTATTGCTGCAGCGGTTGCTCAGCAGCCAACATTCTTCTCGATTTGGATTGGTAACAACGATGTTTTGTCTTATGCAACAAGCGGCGGTACAGGAGTTGACCAAACAGGAAATGCCAATCCGGCAACTTACGGATCAAACGATATTACGGATCCTGCAGTCTTGGTAGGCTCTATTACTCAATATGTTAATGCCTTAACAGCAGGAGGTGCAAAAGGGGTTATCGCAAATATTCCGAATGTTTCCTCTATTCCATTTTTTACAACTGTTCCGTACAATCCATTGACTAAATTGGTTTTAGGTAGTGGCGATGAAGCAGTGGGACAAGCAAATATTACAGCCTTAAATGCTCAGTTGTACGGTCCATTAAAACAAGCTCTAACTGCTTTTGGTGCTGGAAATAGAATTAATTTACTTTCATCAACCTCACCCAATCCGCTATTGATTAAGGATGTCGATTTGCCAGACTTGTCGGCTCAACTTACAACTGCACTTACACCAAGCCTTGGTGCCGCAACGGCTGCAGCATTTGGTCAGATTTTTGGTCAGGCGAGACAGGCTACATCGAATGATTTTGTTTTATTAACCACTAAACCGGTGATCGGAACAGCTCCATTGGGTGCACCTGCAAGTATTAATAAATACGGGATTTCTTATCCTTTAGAAAATCAACATGTACTTTCACAAATAGAAACCAATAAAGTGCTTACAGCTACTGCTGCCTACAATGCAGGACTTCAAAGTTTAGCTTCGTCTAAAGGTTTGGCTTTTGTAAATGCAAATGCTAAAATGACAGAGTTGTCTTCTTCATCTGGATTAACTTTTAATGGAGTGAAATTTACAACAGAATTTGTAACAGGAGGTTCATTTTCATTGGATGGTGTTCATCTAACAGGTAAAGGATATGCGATTATTGCAAATGAATTTATTAAATCGATCAATCAAAAATATCAATCGACACTTCCACAAGTAAATATTTATAATTATTCTGGAGTGACATTTCCATAAGGATAAAAATAAATAAAGTATAAAGCCATGCAGGACTTCTGTATGGTTTTATTTTTTTTAACTTTGCAAAATCTAATTTAAAGTAAAAACTTATAAAAATGGCAGAACAAGCTGTATATTTATTTACAACCAGAACCAGCAAGGTGTTGGCAGAAAAAATTGCAAAACACTACGGAAAAGATTTAGGAAAAATTAATGTTCAGTTATTCAGCGATGGCGAATTTGAACCGGTTTTGGACGAGTCCGTTCGTGGGGGAAGAGTATTCTTAATCGGATCTACATTTCCACCAGCCGATAATCTTTTGGAATTACTATTAATGATAGACGCTGCAAAAAGAGCTTCTGCAAAAAGCATTACCGTAGTTATCCCGTATTATGGTTTGGCAAGACAAGATAGAAAAGACAAGCCAAGAGCTCCAATCGGTGCAAAATTAGTAGCCAATCTATTGACAGCGGCCGGTGCAACTCGTGTGATGACTATGGACTTGCACGCAGATCAAATCCAAGGTTTCTTCGAAATTCCTGTGGATCATTTGTACGCTTCAACCATTTTTGTAGATTATATTAAATCTTTAAATTTGGATAACTTAACCATTGCTTCCCCTGATATGGGTGGTGCCAAGAGAGCAAAAAATTATGCATCTCATATCGGTGCCGAAGTGGTAATTGCATACAAAGAAAGAAAAAAAGCCAATGTGGTAGAAGAAATGTTCCTAATTGGTGATGTGAAGGATAGAAATGTGATTTTGATCGACGATATGATCGATACCGCCGGTACATTGTGCAAAGCTGCAGATATCCTGATGGCCAACGGAGCCAAGTCGGTAAGAGCCATGGCAACCCACGGTGTACTTTCCGGAAAAGCGTATGAAAATATCGAAAATTCTAAGATGACAGAAGTTATCGTAACGGATACCATCCCGGTGAATACAGAACTTTCTTCAAAAATTAAAGTCTTGTCTTGTGCAGAACTCTTTGCCGATGTCATGAAGTCCGTACACGAGCACCAATCCATCAGCAATAAATTTATCATTTAAGATAAAAATTTAAAGAATAATAAATCCTTTCCCGTGAGAGGATTTTTTTGTGAAAAAAAGTTATATATTTGCAGACTGAAAAATAAAACATTTTAATAAATAATTTATTATGAAATCTATTACAATTCAAGGTACAAAAAGAGAAAGCGTGGGCAAAAAGTCTACTAAAGCTCTACGCGATGCTGAATTAGTTCCTTGTGTTGTTTATGGAGGAAAAGAACCTTTGAACTTCTCTACTGAAGAGAAATCATTCAAAAACTTGGTTTACACTCCAGACGCACACACGGCTACTTTAGTAATCGATGGGGAAACGGTTGAGGCTGTTCTTCAAGACATCCAATTCCACCCAATTACAGATAAGATCCTTCATGCGGATTTCTATCAATTGTCTGCTGATAAGCCGGTAATTATGGAAGTTCCTGTAAGAATCGTTGGTCGTGCAAAAGGTGTTGTTTCTGGTGGTGCTCTTAGACAAACTTACAGAAAACTAAAAGTTAAAGCAATCCCTGCTAACTTGCCAGACGAAATCGTTGTTGATGTTACTCCATTAAGAATTGGTAACAAATTCTATGTAGAAAAATTGAAAAACGATCAGTACTCGTTCATGCATCCTGATAACGCAGTAATTGTTGCTGTGAAGATGTCTAGAAATGCAATGAAAAATGCAGGTTCTATCGTAGAAGACGATGAGGATGAAGAAATCGTAGAAGTAGAAGGAGCAGTTGAAACTCCAACTACAGATAGCGCAGAATAATTTATTCTCCACAATCATACGGATCCCGACTTGAAAAAGTCGGGATTTTTTGTCTCGAAAATGCAGTTTTACAATCAAAGTACTAATTTTAAATTTCGTAAATTTGAACCGTTCTAAATAAGACCTATGCTTGATTTACAAAATATCCGTGCTCAGTTCCCGATTTTGGAAAGAGAAATAAACGGAAAACCATTGATATACCTCGATAATGCTGCAACATCGCAAAAACCAAAGATGGTCTTGGATGCATTGCAAAACTATTACACCGATCTGAATGCCAATGTGCACAGAGGGATACATACCCTTTCGCAATTGGCAACAGTGGAAATGGAAAATGCACGAGTGAAAATCCAAAAATTCATTAATGCCAAACACGATTACGAAATTAATTTTACCCGCGGTACTACAGAAAGTATTAATGAAGTTGCCTATGCCATTGGAAATTCCAATTGGGTAAATTCCGGTGACGAAATCATCATTTCATACTTGGAGCACCATTCCAACATTGTGCCTTGGCAAATGCTTTGCGAAAGAACCGGTGCAAAACTGAAAGTCATCCCAATGGATGAAAACGGTATTTTGCAATTGGATTTTTTACAGGATAATTTGTCTGAGAAAACAAAAATTGTCGCCTTCAATCAGGTTTCAAATGCTTTGGGAATCATCAATCCGGTGGACGAAATAATTGCCACGGTTAGAAAAAATTCTCAGGCTCTTATTTTGGTCGATGGAGCACAGTCCATCCCACATCTGAAAGTAGATGTACAAAAAATGGATTGTGATTTTTTTGTTTTTTCCGGACATAAAATGTATGCCCCAACCGGTGTTGGCGTGTTGTACGGAAAAGAAGAAATCCTTAGAAAAATGCAGCCTTTCCACGGTGGTGGAGAGATGATTGCGACTTGCGATTTTGACGGAACAACCTATGCCGATCTTCCTTTTAAATTTGAAGCCGGAACCCCCAATATCGCTGGAAATATTGCTTTGGGCTATGCTGTAGATTTTATAGAACAGTTGGGACACAATGCCTTACATCAACATGAAATGGATTTGCTGAATTATGCCCAAAAACAACTTTTGGAAATCGACGGACTGAAAGTTTATGGAGAGAAAGCCCATCGTACGGGAGTGGTATCCTTTAACTTGGAAGGGATTGGGATAGCCTCGGATGTAGGAATGATTTTGGACCGAATGGGAATTGCCGTCAGAACCGGGCACCACTGTACACAACCCATCATGAAGTTTTTTAATATTGCCGGAACTGTGCGTGCAAGCTTTGCCGTTTACAACACATTCGATGAGATTGATGCCTTGGTAGAAGGGGTTAAAAAAGCCCAAAAAATGCTTTCTTAAAACCCTTTTATGAATTTAAAAACTAAATGCATTCATTTTTTAAAACTTGTATTTCCCCATAATTTTATTGAATGGGGAATTTTTCTGTTTTTCCTAATTTCTTACGGAATTTTTGGGACAATCATCGCAATGGATTATCGCATCGTTTTTGACGATAGAATCCCTTGGGATGCTTACTTCAGCTTCGATAATCGGTCCATTGTAATGACCGGTGGCGGGTTTGAAAGGCATCCGCTTTCCAATTATTTTTTTGATTGGTACCGAAATTTGGCTTTTTATATTTCAGACGGGAAAAAAGATGAGGTCTTCCGTTTGGTGTATGCTTGGGGATCCAATATTGCCATTTCTTTGTCTTTGGTACAGATTTACAAATACCTTAAGAACATCATTGGACTGCCTGTTTTGGTGGGACTTTTGTTGGTCCTGATGACTTCATTTTTTTCGACCAGTATTTTACTTTCGTTTACCCCGGAGAATTATACCTATACTTTTTTGTTGTTGTGCATTTTCAATTATTATGCCGCATTAAAAATCAGAAACGGACAAGAAATCCCGGTTGCAGCACTCACAATTGCAGGTGTTGGAGTGGGCGGATTGACCATTACCAATATTTTGAAAATATACATTCCGCTTATATTTTCTAAAAATTTATTTTGGAATTGGAAAAAATTAGGACTGCTTGTATTGAAAGGAGTGGTGTCGGCAGGGATATTTGTTTTGCTCTTTCTGAATCGTTTAAATTTCGATTATCATAGAATTTTCACCAAAACCGGAGAGCAGTATGAGAAGTTTTCTCAGCCCAAAGTTACGCCGCTTTGGGATATGATAGCTTCGTGGTTTGTAGGAGGTAATGTTTTATTTCCAAGTTTTGTGATCAGAGACTATCATAACAAGCAAAATTTCCAATACAAAGCTCTATTTATGGATGTATATTCGTCCTATTTTTCCTATGCTTTTGTGTTTTTATTGATTGCAATGCTGCTTTGGGCTTTCCTGAAAAATTTCAAAAATTCATGGGTGCAGATCCTGATGTTGTCTTTTTTGGTGGACATCATCATACATGCAGTTCTCAAGTTTGGGTTGCATACTTCGTACATCTATGGAGGTCATTTTGTATTTGTCTATCCGCTGCTTTGGGGTTGGCTACTTCAGTCCTATAGTGACAAAAAAATGGTGTATCAATCCATTTTGGCAGTCACCGTCTTGATGTTTTGTTATTTGATGTTGAATAACGGCTACCGAATTGCGGAGTTTTTTGATTTTTTGGAAAGGTACTACCGTTAGCAAAAAGGTTTTATTGCAACTGATGTTTCTGCTCTTGAGATATGGTTTCTGTAGTCCATTCTATGATTTTTACAAAAGGTTTTTCTCGGACAGGACAATCTTTTAAAGTGCATATTTCACAAGAAAACGGCTTGCAATCGTCCATGTGGATGTTGAATTCAATTTTTCTGTCAAAATCTTTGGCAACTTGTTTTACCAAATCCTCCATGCTGTTGTGTGCCTTCCTTAGCTCGAAATACCAAGGCAATGTGAGGTGTGCATCCATGTGCAGACGATTACCGTATTGTTGAATTTTGGTGTTGTGGAAGTCTATCCATTCTGGTTTTCTATTATTTTCGAGAATGGTCGAAATTTTTTCCAGTATCTCAGGATCGGCTTCGTCCATGATTCCGCTGAGTGATTTTCTAATTATTTTGTATCCAACAAAGACGATGTAAATCGAGAATGAGAGTGCAATAACCGCATCCTGCCAAAATATTTTTGTGAAATAAACAACAATCAATCCCACAACCACCCCAAGTGTTGTGACGGTGTCTGATTGTAAATGCTTGCCCGAAGCCACGAGAACCAACGAGTTTTCCTCTTCTCCTTTTTTTATGGAAAGATACCCCAAACCGTAGTTGACCAAGGCTGTAAAGGCAACGATGTAGATTCCGTAATCGATCTTGTTGAGGTGATGGCCGATCATTAAAGAGTTGACGGCTTGTATGGCAATCATAATTCCCGCAAACATGATCAGCAGGCCTTCGAATCCTGATGTGACAAATTCTACTTTTCCGTGACCGTAAGGGTGATCTTCGTCTTTGGGTTTAGCGGATAAATAAAGCGAGTACAATCCCATGAAGGCTGCCAAAATATTCACAATACTTTCCAAAGCATCGGAAAACACCATGTCCGAATTGGTAATGTACCATGCCACAAGTTTGGCGATGAATAGCGCTACCCCAGCCAATGCGACGGTTAATTGGAATGAGATATTTTTGTTTTTAGATGGACTCATGATAAAATAGCCATCAAAATCGAATTTTGATGGCTTTATTGTTTTAAATTAATTTATGATCTAAAAGATATTCTGCAATTTGTACTGCATTGGTTGCAGCTCCTTTTCTGAGGTTGTCTGCAACGATCCAACAGTTTAGGGTTCTTGGTTGGGAAATATCTCTTCGGATTCTTCCTACAAACACTTCGTCTTTTCCTTCGGAGTAGAGAGGCATTGGGTAGATTTTGTTTTGCACATCGTCCAATACTTTTACACCGGCAGATTCGGAAAGAATGTTTTTAACTTCTTCTAAATCAAATTCGTTTTCGAATTCGATGTTTACACTTTCAGAATGTCCACCTTGTACAGGGACTCTAACGGCAGTAGCGGTTAGGTTAAAACTGTCATCGCTCATGATTTTTTTAGGTTCACGCATGAGTTTCAGTTCTTCTTTGGTGTAATCGTGCTCGTCAAAAACATCGCACTGTGGGAGTGCGTTTTTGAAAATGTCATAAGGATAGACCTTCTCAATAGTTTTATTTTCCTCATTTACAGCATTGCTAATTTCAGCATTCAGTTGGTCGACAGCAGCTTTTCCCGTTCCGGTTACCGATTGATAAGTGGAGACCACCACTCTTTTCAATTTGTATTTTAGGTGAAGCGGATTCAGAACCATGACCAATTGTATGGTAGAGCAATTGGGATTGGCAATAATTTTGTCGGCTTTTGTCAATTCTGATGCATTGATTTCCGGGACTACCAATTTTTTAGTGGGATCCATTCTCCAAGCCGAAGAATTGTCAATTACCGTTGTCCCGGCTTCTGCAAATTGGGGTGCAAATTCTAATGAAGTGTTTCCACCGGCAGAAAATAGTGCAATTTCTGGTTGTGCAGCAATAGCGTCTTTCATGCTCACAATACTGTATTCCTTACCCTTGCATTTGACCTTTTTTCCTACGGATTTTTCGGATGCAACAGGGATGATTTCAGTAAATGGAAAGTTTCTTTCTTCTAGAACTTTCAACATGATTTGGCCTACCATTCCGGTAGCGCCTACTACAGCTACTTTCATTAAAATTGAATGTTTATTGTTTAAAAAAAATTGATTTACTATTAAAGTCCAAAAACTTTAGCCCAAGGGAATGCAAATGCAAAAAGAGCGACGGCAAGTACTCCCATAAAGAAAATCTTTAAACTAAGAGTATCGTTGGTTTTCACCTTTTTGTTGATGATGGTCATCAGGATGGCTGCAATTAGCATGGAGAATGGGTGTTCTACATACTGAAATCTAAGTGCAGAGTCTTTCATAATGGATCCCATGTCTGTTCCGCTAGAAAAATGAATTCCCAACATGACAATTCCCAAAAGGAACTGGATGTGAAAGAAAATCATGGTGAATAAAGTAATTTTTCTGAAAAGTGGTTTAATCTTACCACTGAACCCGAAAGAGGTGATGACTAAAGTGATGATGAATAACGAAACCAATAATAGTTCCAAATAACCGAATCCTTTGTGTGCGTTAAGCAGAATGTTGTACATAATCTATTGTTTTTACTTTTGATGAACAAAGATAATAAAAATCCCGACTTAGAGCCGGGATCTTGAATTTATTACGAGGGTAATGGTTTAGAAATTAAAGGAAAGTGTAGTGGTCCAAGTTCTACCAAATCCGAAATAAACTTGGTTTTGTTGGCTAATACCGTTCCAGTTTCCTGCACCTACATAAGAAGCGTATTTAGAAGCGTTGCTTGCTAAAGTACCACCATTAATGTCTGTGTACTCTTGTGCAGATAATCCACTGTGGATGTTTGTGTTGGCATCAGAGATGTAGGTTCTGTCAAACAAATTGTACACATTTGCTCTTAAAGTGAAATATTGCTTTGCGTTCAAATTTAATTTGTAGCTTACCCCAAGATCCATTAACCAGAAAGCTGGTAATTTTACAGCGCCTTTTGCTCCACCAGCTTGAGTTTGGAAGTTAAGCGGGTTGATGTTACCGAATAAATTATCAACATATCTGTAGTTAACATCTAAAGATAATCCTGTAACCGGTTTTATGTTAAGACCTGCAGCAGCAGTTAATTGTGCAGAGCTACCTACTTTTACTTTGTCCAAATATAGCGTTGTAGTTGGAGTTGTTCCGGTTACGATGGGTTCGTTGGTTTCTGTAAACAAGCTACCTTCAGCGTTTCCTTCGTAATACCAATCACCGATTGAGAACATACCGTTTAGGGATACATACTTATTGATGTTTGCTACGAAATCAAACTCGGCTCCTTGGTGGATTTCAGTAATACCAGCGATGTTTGCATAAGCAGAAGTAGTGGTAACTGTTGCGCCGGTGTTGTCGGTATAGGTTGCTGTAATGTTGGATCTTCTTTGGAATCTATCTTTCCAAGAAGTTCTGTACAGGTTAACATTTGCAGAGAATATTCCGGAACGGAAACCGTAACCTGCTTCTACACCAAAGATTTTTTCGTTGGTCAAGTTCGGGTTAAGGAAGTTTTTATTGTTTGGATATACGGCATTCAAGAAAGGTTGTTTTGAGTAGTAACCAATATTTGCAAAAACATTGTGCTGCTCATTGATGTTGTAGTTAGCACCACCTTTGATGTTGTACCCCAAGATGTCTTTGAAACCAGTTTTTGTGTTCAATACGGGGTTCAGTGCAGTTGGTTGGTTGGTTGCTGGAGTACCTGCAAGAGTTCCGTTAAGTAAAGAAACACCATCTACTAAGAAATTGTCTATTCTTTGGAAAGCTTGGTTGGACACAGCTCCTTGTACAAATGCAGATAGGTTGTCATTAGAATATTCTAATTGTCCAAACCCACCGTACCACAATACTTCACCGTCGTTATCATAAGTAATCATGTCACTCAAGTTATCTACTTTTCCTCCAAAAGGATTCCAAGATGGTCTTGGGCTAAATGCTTTGGTTACAATGTTATAAGGGATGTTTTTGTTGCTTCCGTCTTTATAAGCGGATGCTCCTAAGAAATCTGAAACTACTTGGTAGTGATAGCCATAATAGTATCTTCCATCAATACCTACGGTAAATTTCAAGTTATCGTTGATCTTGTGATTAAAGCTAGAAATCGCTCCGAACCAGTTGTGAGAGTTGATAGATGCTGCTTGTGCCATCGTGTTTCCTATCGGTGAAGTAGCATCTACTGTAGTTGCTGCATTGGCATTTACAATTGCATCAAAATTAATTTGACCGCTTGCAGTTTTAAAGCTAGGATCTGAAATGGATTTTCCTCCGGCTTTACCTACATTTCCATTTACACCAGCACCTCTACCGAAAGAAGCGTAAACCACGGTGTTTAGTTTGGATTTAGCATCAATTTTCCAATCCCAGTTAAGTGACATAATTGGTTTGTGGTAGTAATTATTTCTGTTTGAGAAAACTTCCCCATTCCTATACCCCCAATCCGGGTTGTATTTTCTATTCGGGTTGGTGCCGTCTCCGTTATTATATTTGATATAATCTGAAATTGTAGAAGAGGTAGATCTGTTGTTGTGCCATTGTGGTGCTCCCGTAATTGTAAATTGGAAGTCGTGGTTTCCACCTGGTTTTTGATATCCCAATGCGAAGTAATAGTTGTATCCTTCATACTCTGTCCCATCAACATAAGTAGATCCTGCAGTTCTGCTCATTAAGAAAGATGAAGACCAACCATTAGTAGATTTTCCTGTATTGTAGGCAAATAATGTTTTTAAGTAATCGTTATTCCCAATACCTACAGATACCACTCCGCCTTCTTTTTTATCAGCAGCTCGGGTAATAATGTTTACAGTACCACCAACGGAAGCAATAGCTAATTTAGAAGATCCAAGTCCTCTTTGTACCTGCATGGCAGAGGTTACATCGGAAAGACCTGCCCAGTTGGACCAGAAAACTCTACCGTTTTCCATGTCATTAACCGGCATGCCGTTTACCATGATCGCGATGTTTTCTTGGGCAAAACCACGGATGTTCAGTTTTCCCTCTCCGAAACCTCCACCTCCTTTTGTGGCGTACACGGAAGGGGTAGTGTTTAGGATTTCAGGAAACTCTTGATTTCCTAGTTTTTCAATAATTTGTGCTTCTTTAATGGTAGAAACAGCCACTGGAGTTTTACGATCTTTTGCGATATCTGCAACTCCTGTTAGTACAACTTGCTCAATGTCTTTGGAGCGGGTGTTGTCTTTTTCTTGTGCAAAATAAACGCTTGCTGTAGATAGTGTAAGCACTACAGCAAAAATCGGTTTTTGGATAGAGTTAATTCTCATAACTTTAAAGTGTTAAATAATAAACTATTTTTCAGTTGCAAAAATCGTTAAATTATTTCAATGTTTCATTAATAAATTGTTAAAATTTAAAATGGCGGGTTTATTTGTTTTAAAATGCAGTATTATAGGCGATTGTAAGGGTGTGGCGCTTTTGTTTTTACAAACTATATGTTGCATAATAATTAGAAAAATCAT
Organism: Amniculibacterium aquaticum; assembly: GCF_003852705.1. Taxonomy (GTDB): domain Bacteria; phylum Bacteroidota; class Bacteroidia; order Flavobacteriales; family Weeksellaceae; genus Amniculibacterium; species Amniculibacterium aquaticum. Next base: position 45,170 of record NZ_REFA01000004.1, on the reverse strand, counting down.
TTTTTTTTATATTATCAATAATATTAATTTGTGATGGAAATGTTAAAAGCCTGATGGTGGATCAGGCTTTTTATTGGGTTTTCAAAAAAGATAATATTATTTTACCGCTTTTAAACTTAAATCTATATTTTTAGCAGAATGGGTAAGTGCTCCTGCGGAAATGTAAGTTACCCCTGTTTTTGCAATTTCTTGCAATCGATCTCTGGTGATGCCCCCAGAAGCTTCTGTTTCGCATTGGTTGTTGATGAGATCAACGGCTTCTTTCATGGTAGACGTATCCATATTGTCGAGCATAATTCTGTCCACTTTAGCGAGAAGAGCTTCTTTAACTTCTTCGATGTTTCTTGTTTCTACTTCAATCTTTAAGTTCAGATTGTTTTCTGCCAAATAGTGCTTGCACATCTTTACGGCATTGCTGATGTTGCCGTTATAGTCGATGTGATTGTCTTTCAACATAACCATGTCGTATAATCCGTATCTGTGGTTGTTTCCGCCACCGATAACCACAGCCCATTTTTCGCAAATTCTGAAGTTGGGAGTGGTCTTTCTCGTGTCCAGTAACTTTGTTTTGGTACCTATTAGCCTAGAATTCCAATCGTGGGTCAAAGTCGCAATGCCACTCATCCTTTGCATACAGTTTAGTACCAATCTTTCTGTGGAAAGTATGGATCTTGCATTTCCACTTACAATAAATGCGACATCCCCTTTTTTCGCATTTTCGCCGTCGTTGATGAATCTTTCGATTTGCAAATTTTTATCAAAAGTTTTAAAGATGATTTCTGCCATTTCGACTCCAGCAAGGATGCAGTCTTCTTTTACCAAAAGCTTTGCTTTTTGTTGCAAATCCGCAGGGATGGTGGATAGAGATGAGTAGTCGCCGCTTTCAATATCTTCTTCTAACGCCGCTTTTATAAAGGTGTTTAGGTTTTTATCGTTTAAATATGTTGGTCGCATAGATGTTTCTGTTTGGTTTTATTTCTTTGGAATTTCACAATTTCCGGATGCACAGCCGAATTTGAAGATGGACATGGCTATAAAATACAGCCCAAAAATAGACATCCACCATGTTTGGTCTTTTACAGACAATGCAACCATCCAAAATCCTCCGATGAGGTAGAGGATTCTTCTGAAATTCCAACCTTTTATAATGAGTATGTTTTTAATTTTGTTGATGATTGTCATTGCTCGTATTGATGTCTGCTGATTTTTTTTTCGGTTCAAAAATACTAAAAGTAAGGTAACCCATCAACATTCCGTACACCGAAGAGTTTATAGGCTTGGAAGTAATGGCACAAGTCCCAGAGCTGCATCCGATAAAGTGATAATAGGCATAGCCTAAGATGCCGCCAACAAGGATACCCGCCAGTCCCAATTTATTTTTTTTTATAAATGCAGTCATACCGTTTTTTTGTTTTTTAGGTTGATGAAGACCTCGCTTCCTTTTCTAGGTTCAATACTATTGTAGCAGTCTTCCATGGTTTTGATTTCAAAATATTTGTCAAAAAGTATTTTGTATTCGGTCTTGTCTCCGCCAAATGGAGGTCCGGCTTTTTCAAATTCGGTATTGAACAGCAAACCGATTATTTTCCCTTCTGGTTCTAAAATTTCTGAAGCTTTACGGATGTATTGCTCTCTTAAATCTGGAGAAATGGCACAAAAAAATGTTTGTTCCACCATGAGGTCGTATCGGTTTTCGTGCAAGAAAAAATCATCGCAAACCGTATTGATGTTGGGGTGGTTTTGGAACTTTTCTTTCAAATGCTCAACAGCAGTTGGTGCAATGTCGAGAAGCGTAATGTTTTGAAAACCCATTTCTGAAAGAGCAAAGGCTTCGTGAGCATTGCCGCATCCCGGGATGAGAATTTTAATGTCTTTATCAAGAACTTGTTCGAAATATTTTACGATGGCCGGAGAAGCATGACCAATATCCCAACCCGTTTGTTGGTTTTTCCATCTCGCATCCCAAAATTCTTTATTCAATTCTTCCATTTTCAAGGAGTCTTACAGCTCTTGGCAAACTAAAAAAACATTTTCATCTTCCAAACCGTGTACCTCATGCATTTCATCTACAGGGATTTCGAAAGTGTCCAAAGTATTCAAGATATAATTTCTGTCTTCAAATTTAAAATCAATTTTCCCTTTTGCAACGACAAGGGTTGCCGGGAAAGCAGTGGTGTGTTTCTGCAGTACTGCATTTTTGCCAAGACCTACGGCAAAATATTTGATGTTTTCATTTTTTTTGATGATCGCAACGCTTGGCTTATCATTGTGGAACTGTAAATTTTCGATGATATTCATAATGAAATTATTTGGTTGATGGACAAACGAAATTGGTTTTAGGAAGGTTGGTTTCTTTTATTTTGTTGTATCCTCCTTCTATTTCTGTGAAATTTCGGATTCCTCGTGCATTTAGAATGCTGGCGGCAATCATACTTCTGTATCCACCGGCACAATGCAGGTAAAAATGTTGGTCGTTGTTAAATGTATTGAACCATTGATTGATGTTGGAAAGAGGTAGGTTTTCTGCTGCTACAAGATGTTCTGCGGTGTATTCGGTTTCTTTTCGTACATCCACAATTTTATCTTTATCTTGGATTTGTTGTTCCATTTCTTGTGGACTAATTCTGTTGATGCGATCCACTTCTTTTCCGGCTTTTTTCCAGCTTTCTATTCCTCCGTTCAGATAGCCTAATACATGGTCAAACCCAACTCTTGCCAATCGTGTAATGGTTTCTTCTTCACTATTTTGATCGCAAACTAAAAGGAGGGGTTGTTGTACATCGACAATCATTGCGCCTACCCAAGGTGCAAAATCTCCTTTCAAACCGATATTAATGGATTTTGGTACAAATTCTTTGTGGAAATCGGCTGCGTTTCTGGTGTCTAAGATCAGGGCGGAATGTTCTTCAGCGATGGCTTCAAATTCATCTACCGACAAGGCATGGTTTCCTTTTGCCATCACATTTTCAAAACTTTCATATCCACTTTTATTCATGGCTACATTCATTCCGAAATATTGTGGTGGAGCTGTTAGTCCATTCAATACTTCTTTTACAAATGCTTCTTTATTGGGCTGGTTCAGCGCGTAGTTGGTTCGTTTTTGGTTTCCCAAACTGTCCACAGTTTCTTTTTGCATGTTTTTCCCACACGCAGATCCTGCTCCATGTGCCGGGTACACAACGATGTCGTCGGCAAGAGGTAAAATTTTATTTTGTAAACTTTCGTAAAGGATACCTGCAAGTTCTTCTTGGGTCATGTTCGCTGCTTTTTGCGCAAGATCGGGTCTTCCGACATCGCCTAAAAACAGAGTGTCACCAGAAAACAATGCGGTTTCTTTACCGTTTTCATCTATCAAAAGTAAGCTGATGCTTTCCATGGTGTGTCCAGGTGTGTGCAGGACTTTTACTTGGATGTTTCCAATTTTAAAGATCTGCCCATCTTCGGCAATAGTGGTTTCAAAGCTGGGATTGGCAGTGGGTCCGTAAACGATTTGTGCGCCGGTTTTTTTGCTCAGATCCAAGTGTCCGGACACAAAATCAGCGTGGAAATGTGTCTCAAAAATGTATTTTAATTGTGCGCCATCTTTTTCCAATCTATCAATGTAGGGTTGGGTTTCTCTTAACGGATCGATGATGAACGCTTGGTTGTTAGAAACAACATAATAAGCACCTTGTGCGAGACATCCTGTATATATTTGTTCTATTTTCATTTCTTAAATTTTTTAATTTTTAATTACATTTTAATGGCTTTGTCGAAAAAGAGCATTTTTATGGCGATGACGATGAGCAATACGGCAAATATTTTTTTCAAAATATCTTGAGGGATTTGGTTGGCCCATTTGCCACCAAAGTATCCACCAATAAAAAAAGCTAAGGCCAAAATGCCTGCTGTTTTTATATCGCCGTGTCCAGCTTTATAGTACTGTAGTGCTGCCATAAAACCCACCGGTAAGACCATCATCATCAAAGTGGTTCCTTGTGCGGTTTGCTGTGAAAATCCCATAAATATGGCGAGTGCGGGGATGATGAATACGGCACCACCAATACCGAGTAAGCCACTCAGTATCCCACTGATGAGTCCTAAGATGAGTAAAATTAAAATTTGATTGAGATCCATTTTTGATTTTTTTTAGCAAATATCTGACATTTAAAACAAAAAATCTGTAATAAAGATTACAGATTTAATAGAATGTGTCGATGTTATTGTTCGTCAGCGGGTTTGTAAACGGAGATTGTTCCGGACTTGTCGGTCAGCCTTCCAGACATACCACTTTCCATAATTTCCCATGCAAAAGTCTCGTCTGTAAATATGGGTTCGCCTTTGTTGTTACTGCCTCGGGCATTTAGTTTGTGCTCTTTTCCTTCTTTGGTGATTTTAACGGCAACTTCATCGCCGTCTGCAAAATACACTACTTTTATGGTCTCTCCTTTGTCGTTTTTCAACATTTTAGCTTCTTGCTCTAGTGAGGTTTCTGCTGCTTCAGTAGTTGCTGTATTGTTGGTTTCTGTTTTCTGACAAGAAAATAAAAATACGGAAGCGATAGCTGCAACGATTATGCTGGATTTAATTTTGTTCATTCTGAAATTATAGTATGTTAACGATTGTATGTGTGGTGTTTCCTACTTCAATAGATGCTCCAATTTTTTGACCTTTTAGTTTAGAAAATATGGGTGCATCTTTAGAAATGCAAAACAATTCTTTGCCTCCAAAGGTAAGTTTCGGAAGTGGAACGGCTAAGAAAAAGTAGTTTTTGTCGGTTTCAACAATGGCGCCAAATTCAATTTCTGTGTACGACTTTTCCATTTCGTTCAATACGAATTCTAAATCATTTTTTTCTTTTTGTAGCATTTTTTCAAAACGCAATTGCATGTCTTTGGCTTCCGCTTGTCGTGTATAATCATCCGGATCCGATGTGCTGTCTTCGTCCATGTCCGAGGCAGTTTTGTAGCCGTCGACACTGTCTTTTAAGCTTTGGATAACTCGGTGCTGTTCTTTTATAATTTCTTTGAGGATATCTTCTCGTTTCATGTTTTATTTTTTAGTGAAAAAACAAAGTTATGAATATTTTATCGACTTTTTAAATCGGTAAGGCTAAGAAAAATCAGGAACGCGATAGGACAAGATTTTAAAGCTGTTTGTCAATCTATAAAGCGTAATTGATGTTGATGAAAAAGTTTCTGCCGGGTCTTGGGATTTTATTCCAATCTGAAAAAGTGGTGTAATAAGTGTCAAAAATATTTTCGACTCCCGTTTTTACCATAATTTTATTTCTTCCGAAATTAATCGAATAACCAATAGTAGCATTCAATATTGCGAAATCCGGAGTCGAACTTTCTCCATAATTGGTATTGTAGTGCTTTTTTGAGGTGTTACCGATCAACGAAATTTCAGTATGAAGCGCATTTTTATCGAAAGCCAAGCTGCTTCGGTAGCGGATTGGACTGATGTAAGGAAGCAGTTCGCCACGATGATCCTTGCCATAATTGTAGGAAATCTGAGTTTTCCATTGCAGTTGTGGTGTGATTTTTATTTCTGTATTCAACCCCAGATTGATAATATTTGCATGATCCAAAGCCGTCATTTTTTTTACGCCCAAAGCACCGATGGTCATTGGGGCAAATCCAGGAATAACTTCTCCGACCATAAAGTTTTGAATGTAAAAGATCGAAGCGTTCAGTTTTAAAGTAATATTTTTATTCTTTTTCCAGCTAATGTAGGAATTGCCTTCCCAAGCATTTTCATTTTTAAGATTTGGGTTTCCGATGTAGTCGTATTTTTCCGAAGAATTGAAAAGGTAAAAACCATAACCTTCCGAAACGGATGCAGATCTTTCCCCGTATCCTGTGCCTATCCCTGCCTCAAAATCACCTGTTTTAACGATGTAGTTGAAGGCAAAATTTTTCAAAATTCTACTTTTGTCGACTTTTAATTCGGGATAGAAAATTTGCAAACTTTGCAGCCCCATTTCTTTTTCGATCTTGTTATGGTGGTAATTTATACCAAAGGATGCTTTTAAACTATTATTTTCGTTCAAGGTGTAATGGTCTTCAATAAATAATCCTTGATTCAAAGTTTTTACACCGGGCCAAGTAAGCATAAACATTAATTTTTCTGTAGAATTGTTGGGATACATGGTCATTTCTGCCAAAGAATTGTTGGTGTATCCTGAAAGATTCACTAAAAATTGATGTTTGTTGATGTCGAATTGTGCCTTGCTGTAGTAACCGTAAGTGCTGCTCCATCCCGGCATGTCCATACGGATGGGCACAATTGGTCTTTTGCTGTCGTCCATCCTGTGTGTGATGTTGTTGTAATAAAACTTGGTTTCCCAACTTTTAATTTTTCCTTCGGGGTTTTCGTAACGGTGTTTAAGTGAAGTAATGATGGCTTCGGCCAAGGAAACATCCATAGGAAGTGCCGGATATCCGATATTGCTGGCTTTGTCGTAGATCAGGGAGCTTTCTACGAGGTGCTTGTCGTTGATTTTATACCCCAAAGTTTCGGAAAAGTTAATTTTCTTGAATTGTGAATATAAAATTTCTGTTGATTTTCCGGTGTGGTAATTTCCAGCTTCTCTAAACATAAAACTGGCATCGTTGTAGAGTTTAGAGTTTTTAAATACAAATCCTGCTCCTAAAATTTTTTGTGAATTTACCGACTCGAAGCCGGAGTTTAAATTTATTTTTAAATTTTCAGAACCAAATGCAGTTTTGCTTCTTTGCAAGTCGATTGCTCCACCGATGGTTGCGCCGTGGCAAGAACCTTGTTGTCCGCTTGTAATTTTTGCTGAAGCCAGATTAGAAACTTCTACATACGAGGTTATGGGATCCATTTTGTCGGTGCATGCACCAAAAATTCTCATGCCATCTATGGTTACAAGGGTTCTCTCTGTGCTCATGTTGTTTACAGTAGGTTCCCAAGCGTAGGCGCCTCTACGGATCATATCCACCTGAGCCGATTTTTGCAAATAATCATCAATAGAACCCAGAGGTTTGTTTTCTTTGATGGAAATGTTTTGTGTTTTGATAACAATGACTTCTTGGATGCCTCGAGTTTTTAAGCTGTCTTGATCTTCTTGTGCTTGCATAATACAAGAGAATGCCAAGCACAATATGATGATGAAATTCTTTTTCATAATACAAAAGGGTTTCAACCAATTTTGGATGATTAATTTTTAAAAACTGAAATTTTGAGATGCAAAATCACAGCAAGAGTTTTGTTAAAATCTTGCTGTAATTGGTAAGTGAAATTTAAACTAGAATTCTAGTTCGAAATAAATACTGCTGGCAGGTGTGCTGTCGTTTATTTCTTCACCTTTTAGTATGGTGCCCGATTGATCGGCCAATTGCAGGTTGATTTTCCAATATCCACTCATGGTAAGAGACAGTTTGCCAAAATACAAGCCTCCCGCATTTTTTTGTGTTGCATGCATGTTGTTGGGAGAGGTGTGGTTGCCCATGCTCGGCATTCGAGGATCAATTTTTACAGTATATCCATCCACCACAGCAAAAGTATTCATGTCCACCATTTTCCAAACCCCTACAACGAAGTCGTTTGTTGCAACTTTAGGGTTTTTAGGTTCGATATAGGCTAAGATGTATTTTGTATTGTCACTGCCTTTGAAAGAGGTTACGACTCTTTTTGTTGTCGCAGGTACATCCAATACGGTGGTCGCGGTGTGGCTTATACCGTCTATGGTGTAGTTTACTTTAAGATCCCAATATTCAGAAGCATTTTGAGCCATGGTGAACACAATGTATCCTTTATACAAGTTGTTTCCTAGAGGTTTTGATACTGCAGATTTTGGACAAGAGTGGCTCATGCTGGTCATGTGCATGGTTGGGGTCCAATCTATTGTAGCGTTGTTCTCGTATTGTCCCGTTGCTTTATTTTTTATTCTTAGACTGATTTCGTGATACCCTTGGCTCAATTTTCCACTGGCCGAATAAAGTTCTATGATGTGTTTGTCGTTCGAGAATTCTTTGATTAATTGCAGTCCACTCAGTTCGTTAGGGGATTCTACAATTGGATCTTCGCTGTTTCTACAAGATATAAGGGATAGGGCCATTACCAATGTGGCCAATATCGTTTTGATAATTGATTTCATTTTTTTAGAGTTTAATTGATTTTTAATAAAATTTAGTCGAAAAAAGATGCTCGATTTCTGCATTTGTAAAGACTACAAATGATCTGAGCTTGACGATTGAATCAATTAAATCTGAGGAGGTCTCGGTATTTTATGGAAATATCCGTGGGATAAACGAGAAGAATATCGGTTAAAATTAATCTTAACCAAAGGGTTCTCAATTCCGTTATCTTCTGTGATTTTGATTTCAGAAGTGGGCAGAACATTCATTTCGAAACAAAACTTTGCTACCAAATAAATTCCAGATTGGTCTTGCTCTTGGTTCAGTTGGCATTTACCATGGCAGCTCAGTTCGGGACGATCTTTATTTTCGCAATGGTTTTCGTAAAAATCCTGATTGATGTGGTAATCGACCAACACCAACGAGCTTTGAAAGCTCGAAGCGAATATAAGAATTGCTAAAAGTGTAGTCCACCAGGTTTTCATACCAACAAAATTAAACTCTTTTGTCGTATTTTGAACTGACTTATCTCATAATTGCTGGCTGATATTCATCATGAAAAAACAAGGAATCATCAATCAAAAATTTTCATTCGTCCTAAAAAATTATTTACCTTTATCCATTCTTTAAATTTAAAAGACACAAACAATGGAGAAACAAGTGAAATTTGTTGATGAGCTGAGTGTAAAATACAGCACAAAAGGAGAAAGCATAACTCTTGGAAAGGGAATGTTGGACGGAGAAGTGGTGCGGGAAGTGGATGTTAAAATTCCTCTAAAAACCATCAACCGACACGGATTAATAGCCGGAGCTACCGGTACCGGGAAAACCAAAACCGTACAAGCATTTGTTGAACAACTTTCCAAAGCGGGAGTTCCCACTTTGGTATTGGACATCAAAGGGGATTTTTCAGGAATCGCTGTCGAAGGTGCAGAAAATTCCATTATTCAAGAACGATATGCAAAAACGGGTTTCCAATTTCAGCCTCAGGCTTTTCCTGTGGAATTGATGTCCATCTCCGGTGAAAAAGGAGTGAAACTTCGGGCTACGGTTTCTGAGTTTGGTCCAGTTTTGCTTGGGAAAATTTTACAACTGAACGATACGCAACAAAGTATTCTGGCTATTGTTTTTAAATATTGCGATGACAAAGGTTTGCCGCTCATCGATCTGGAGGATCTGAAAAAAGTTTTGCAATACATCACCGATCCGGAGGGAGGGAAAAAAGAAGTGGCCGAAAATTATGGCAATGTTTCACCGGCATCTTTTGGAGCCATTCTTCGATCCATCGTTGCGTTGGAGCAAGAAGGGGCATCCGATTTTTTCGGTGAACTAAGTTTTGATGTTTGGGATTTGCTGGGCAAAGAAGGTGATAAAGGCGTGGTGAATATCCTGAGGGTGGGCGATATTCAAAATAAACCCTCCTTGTTTTCAACCTTTATGTTGTCTTTGTTTGCAGAAATATACATGAGTTTTCCTGAAGAAGGCGATAGCGGAAAACCCAAATTGGTCTTGTTTATCGATGAGGCTCATCTTATTTTTAAAGAAGCCTCCAAAACCCTATTGGCACAGATAGAAACGATGGTAAAGCTGATTCGATCCAAAGGAGTGGGAATATATTTCATTACCCAAATTCCAGGAGATGTGCCCGAAAATGTACTTTCGCAATTGGGTCTTAAAATTCAACATGCGCTGAGAGGTTTTACAGCAAAAGATAAAAAAGAAATTGATAAAGCTGTAGAAAATTATCCAATGACCGAATATTATAATGCAGGTCAGCTTATTCAAAATTTAGGTATTGGAGAAGCTTTTGTGACTGCCTTGGACGAAAAAGGAATACCTACACCATTGGTTCAGGCTTATCTAATTTCACCCGAATCCAGAATGGATGTTTTAACCCAAGATGAAATCGATGATCTGACCAACGCCTCTGGTTTGGTGTCCAAATATTCCGAATTGGTGAACAAGGAATCGGCTTATGAAATCCTATCTGAAAGAATGCAGGTGAATCAAGAGGTGATGGCACAGGAAAATACAAAATCTAAAGAAATTCAAGACGAGCCCAGTATGTTCGAGCAAGTGATGAAAAGCAGTGCGGGAAGAACTTTCGCCAATACACTGATGCGAGAAGGAGCAAAAGCCGTTTTAGGAATGTTGGGGTTGGGAACAAGAAGAAGGAGATAAATTAAAAAATAAAAGTGTATTCAATAATCGATATAGAAAGCAATGGTGCCGGATTTAGGAAGGAGAGCATCATCGAAATTGCCATTTACAAATACGATGGCCATCAAATTGTGGATCAATTCATCTCATTGGTAAATCCAGAAGCGGATATTACCCCTTTTGTACAGAGATTGACCAAAATTTCTCCAAATATGGTGAAAACAGCACCAAAATTTCATGAAATTGCAAAAAGAGTGGTCGAAATTACCAAAGGAACAACTTTGGTGGGACACAACATCGAGTTCGATTACAGGATGCTGAAGCAGTCTTTTGAACGCTTGGGCTATCCCTACAAAATAGATGTTTTGGATACCATTCCCATGGCGAAAAAACTCATTCCCAATGCAGAAAGCTACTCGTTGGGCAAGCTGACAAAATCCTTGGGGATCCCACTTACAGAGCATCACCGAGCTGCAGGAGATGCCCGGGCAACTTTGGACTTGTTCAAGCTGTTGTTGACCAAAGATGCGGTACACGAAATTATCCAACATCAATTTGAAGAAACACAAGCCAAATCGTTTTCCAATAAAATAAAAGAACTTACAGCGGACTTGCCCAGCGATCGAGGTATTGTCTATTTTCAAGACCAAAAAGGAAAGTTGCTTTTGTCAGAATATTCGGAGAACATCAATCGCTATGCAAAGAGTATTTTGCAGTCCAAATCATCCAAAAGAAAAAAAATTCAGGATCAATGCGAGCAAATTAATTTTGAACTCACCGGAAATCCGTTGCTCACCAAGCTTATTTTATTGGTAAAAGGAATGAAGCTGAAAGAGACCCTACCTTTTGGATTGTATTTTGAAAAAGGAAATTATGTTGTTGAAAAAATCAGTCTTCACACCGAAGAAAAACCTTTGTTGAAATTCAAATCCTTTACACAAGGTGCTAAAGTGGTTTCTTATATTGATAAACAACTGGAATTTGCTGATTTAAAGGCTTTTAAAAGCAAAATGGATTTGAAAAAGAGATCTGGAATTTTGGTTACTGAAGGTCGTATTTTAGGTGAAAAAGCATTTCTTGAATTTCAATCGGGACAGTTGGTTTCTTTTGGTTTTTATGAATATCATACCCAAGTGCAATCCAGAAAACGATTGGATATGCTGAAGATGGAATTGCCCAAAATAAGTCCTGAATTGAAAAACGAATTGCAGTTGGCTTTGCTCAGAGATGAGTTTCAACTATTTCCACTTCCGCAATAAATAGAAATATTTCACATATAAAAGCGCAGATTTAGGAAAAATTCCTACTTTTGTTTGGGTTTTCAATACTGTAAGCCATAATTTAATTAAAATTTTTAATCCAATGAACAATAAAGAATTGTTGAAAGTAGCCGAAGACTTCGGCACGCCTACTTATGTTTATGATGCCGAATCCATCAAGATTCAATACGAAAAACTAACCTCTTCATTTGCTAAGAACACCAAGTTTTTCTACGCATGCAAGGCGCTTTCCAACATCAACATTCTTAAATATGTTCAATCTTTGGGCGCTAATTTGGATTGTGTTTGCATCAATGAAGTGAAATTGGGACTAAAAGCCGGTTTCGAACCGAAAAGAATTCTCTTTACACCCAATTGTGTAGATCTGGCAGAAATCGAAGAAGCCATGGCTTTTGGTGTGCACATCAACATCGATAACATCTCTATTTTGGAGCAATTCGGTAACAAACACGGAGGTTCTTATCCTGTTTTTGTGAGAATTAATCCACATATTTTTGCAGGCGGTAATTATAAAATATCTACCGGTCACATCGATTCCAAATTTGGAATTTCCATCCACCAGCTAAGACACATCGAGAGGATTGTAAAATCGACCAATCTAAATGTAGAAGGGCTTCATATGCACACGGGAAGCGAGATCAAAGATCCGGAGGTCTTTTTGCAAGGGCTGGAAATCATGTTCGAATTGGCGGAGCATTTCCCAAATCTAAAATATTTGGACATGGGTTCGGGCTTCAAAGTGCCGTACCAAGAAGACGATATAGAAACCGATGTGCAGACTTTGGGTAAAAAAGTGAACAAAGCGGTAACCGATTTTTCAAAAGAATCCGGGAAAAAATTTGAACTTTGGTTTGAACCTGGAAAATTTTTGGTAAGCAAGTCCGGTCATTTTTTGGTGAAAACCAATGTCATCAAACAAACAACAGCAACCGTTTTCGCGGGCATCAACTCAGGATTCAACCACCTGATTCGTCCTATGTTCTATGATTCGTACCATAAGATTGAAAACCTTTCTCATGCCAAAGGTCCAGAAAGAATTTACACGGTGGTTGGGAACATCTGCGAAACCGATACTTTTGCATGGGATCGAAAGATTACCGAAATCCGCGAGGGCGATGTTTTGGTTTTTAGAAATGCCGGTGCTTATGGTTTTGAGATGTCTTCTAACTTCAACTCCAGATTAAAACCTGCCGAAGTGTTATTTTTAGATGGAAAAGCCCACCTAATCCGTAAAAGAGACGAGTTTGAGGATTTGTTGAAAAACCAAATTGAAGTTTTGTAACATAACAAAATGAAAATAAAAGGATTGTGTTTACAGTTCTATACGATGGTTTCGGCTCAGCAAAGGATAACTACAAAACTGGGACTTTTTCTATTTTCATAGCATAAATAAGCACAGATTCTAACGGATAGCCAAATGTTTAACACGATTTTAGTTTATTTTTCCGTTCAACCGTCTTTTTTCCAGAAAAAGTGGTTTCTAAATGCTACTTCCAAATAAGAAAAGTCAAGAATTTTTGTTCTTGGCTTTTTGTTTTTTTTTAACATCCAACTTCTGCCATTTTGACAGAAAAACACTTATCTTTGCACCTCGATTTGAATTTTAAATTCAAGACTTAAAAATTTTACAAAGTGCAAGAGAAATACATAGACGAAACCAAACAAGGCGAAGCCTACGCCATCGCCGATAAAATAGGAAATACCAAAAAATTATTCTTAGAAAGCTACGGCTGTCAGATGAATATGTCCGACTCCGAGATTGTGGCCTCCATCCTCAACGATCAGGGGTATAACACCACCTTGAAAGAGGAAGAAGCCGATCTTATCCTCCTGAATACCTGTTCTGTTCGTGAAAAGGCAGAGCAAACCGTAAGGATGAGGTTGTCCAAATTCAAAAGCCTGAAAAGAACCAAACCCAACCTGATTGTGGGAGTTCTGGGTTGTATGGCAGAACGATTGAAGCATAAATTGCTGGAAGAAGAACAGTTGGTAGATTTGGTAGTCGGTCCAGATGCCTACAGGGATCTTCCCAATCTTTTAAAAGAAACCGAAGGCGGAAAAGACGCCATCAATGTCATCCTTTCCAAAGACGAAACCTATGCCGACATTTCTCCCGTTCGTTTGGGTGGAAACGGCGTTACGGCTTTTGTGACCATCACCCGTGGTTGCGACAACATGTGTACTTTCTGCATCGTGCCTTTCACAAGAGGTAGAGAACGAAGCCGAGATCCGCATTCCATCATCCGAGAATGTAAAGAACTTTGGGACAACGGATACAAAGAAATCACTCTTCTGGGGCAGAATGTAGATTCTTACCTTTGGTACGGAGGTGGAGCCAAAAAAGATTTCGACAAAGCATCAGAAATGCAACAACTTACAGCCGTTCATTTTGCCGAATTGTTGGATATGGTAGCGACAGAACTTCCAGAAATCCGAATCAGATTTGCAACTTCCAATCCTCAGGATATGAGCTTGGATGTTTTCAGAATGATGGCAAAGCATCATAATATTTGCAAATATGTTCACCTCCCGGTGCAAAGCGGTAGCGACAATATGCTGAAAGCCATGAACAGACAGCATACACGACAAGAGTATTTGGACTTGATCCGTGAAGCAAAATTAATTGTTCCGGAAATTGCATTTTCTCAAGACATCATGGTAGGCTTCTGCAACGAAACCGAGGAAGATCACCAAGATACCATTTCGCTAATGAAAGAGGTAGAGTACGATTACGGTTACATGTTTACCTATTCTGAAAGACCAGGAACTCCGGCACATAAAAAAATGCCTGACAATATTCCGGATGATGTAAAAAGCAGAAGGCTGCAAGAAGTGGTGGATTTGCAAGGAGAACTTTCTACTTTAAGAATGAAATCCTATGTGGGAAAGGTGCACGAAGTTTTAATTGACGGAATATCTAGAAAAAATGTAAACCAATGGAAGGGCAGAAACTCGCAAAATGCCGTGGTGGTTTTCGATATAAAAGAAGGAACAAAACTTGGAGATACGGTACAGGTTTTTGTGAACTCGTCCACCAGAGGAACTTTGATTGGCGAGATGTTGTAAGTGATTTTGTTTCATGATTTGTGTTTCAAGTTTCAAGTTTAAGATAAAAAGTGATGTCAACTGTTAAGAGATTTGAGGATTTAGAAATTTGGAAAGAAGCAAGAAGGCTGTCAAAAGTTATTTTTAGACTGACTATCGAGACCGAATTAAATAGAAATTTTAGATTCAAGGAACAAATTTGAGTTTTCGATTATGGTTTTATCGAAAAAGAACAACTAGAAATACTTATTTTAGATTATGAAAATTGAAGTGGAAAGATCAGTAATTTTATTTCCTATTTGAATAGAAATGATTTTTAAGGGAATAAATTCAGAAAACCCTAAACCTGAAACTTGAAACCTGAAACTTAAAAAGAATAACCTGAACTATAAATAATGACCAACCTACAAAATATAAAAAATCGATTTGGGATTATAGGAAATTTTCCAGTCCTCAATCGTGCTTTGGAAAAAGCCATACAAGTTGCCCCCACCGACATCTCCGTTTTGGTAATTGGTGAGTCGGGTGTGGGAAAGGAATTTATCCCAAAAATTATTCATTCCGAATCCAAAAGAAAGCATCAGCCGTATGTGGTGGTCAACTGTGGAGCCATTCCGGAAGGAACCATAGATTCTGAACTTTTTGGTCACGAAAAAGGAGCTTTTACCGGAGCTACAGCCACTAGAAAAGGCTATTTTGAAGTGGCCGATGGCGGAACCATTTTCTTGGATGAAGTGGGCGAGTTGCCTTTACAGACCCAAGTGCGTTTGCTTCGCGTCTTAGAAAGCGGAGAGTTTATGAAGGTGGGATCATCACAAGTACAAAAAACCAATGTGAGGATTGTGGCAGCAACCAATGTCAATATGATGAAGGCCATACAAGACGGGAGGTTCAGAGAAGATCTGTACTATCGTCTGAATACCGTGCAAATCGATATGCCGGCACTTCGAGAACGACATGGAGACATCCATCTTTTGTTTAGAAAATTTGCCATTGATTTTGCCGAAAAATACAGAATGCCAGAATTGGTACTTACAGACGATGCGGTACATTATTTAGAAAATTATTCGTTTCCTGGAAATGTTAGGCAAATCCGAAATTTGGTTGAACAAATGACGGTTGTGGAACAGAATAGAGAAATTACAGCCGGCAAATTGTCCGAGTATATCCCTATGAATGCGCATTTGCCAGCCGTAGTTCAGAAAAATGGAGGAGGTGTTAGCAGCTCCGAATTTCATTCGGAAAGAGAAATCATGTATAAGATTTTGTTCGATATGCGTAACGACATCAACGATCTAAAGTCTCTCACTTCCGAGTTGATCAAAAACCGTGGGAATGCCAATATTTCCCATCAAGAAAAGGATTTGATTTCCAGAGTTTATGCTCAAAACCAAGAGGTCGGTCAAAATTCTTTGTTGTATTTTGAAAATGAAAATACCGGAAAGCTGCAGCATCCGACCATCGTTTCGCATCATTCTGATGATTTTGATGAAGTAGAAGATATCGAACTGGAAGAGGCACAACCCGAATCCCTTTCGCTTCAAAACAACGAAAAAGACCTGATTATAAAAGCGCTCGAAAAGCATAACGGTCGCCGAAACAAGGCTGCTGATGAATTGGGAATTTCTCAAAGAACATTGTACAGAAAAATAAAACAATTTAACTTAGAAGAATAATTTCTTTCGCTCGTCATACAGTATGAAAATAACAAACATCGTCATAAAATCTTTTTTTAGCTTGATGCTCATGTTGGTCTTGGTTTCGTGTTACAGTTTTACAGGATCATCACTTAGTCCGGAAACTCAAACGATTTTGGTTAGAGACTTTCCGAACAATGCCGCCTTGGTCAATCCCAATCTTTCGCAGCAGTTTTCTACCGATATTCAGAATCGATTTTTGCAAAGGACAACTCTGAAAGGGACCAAAGACAATCCGGATATTTTAATTGAAGGAGAAATTACGGATTACAGCATAGCACCCACTTCCATATCTTCCCCAACCAATACCGGAAACGGAAACTTTATGCAAGCCGCACAAAATAAGCTGTCCATGACGGTCAAGGTGCATTATGAAAATAAAAAAGAACCGGAAAAAAGTTTTGACAGAACTTATACCGACGAGAGTACTTTCAGCAGCAATCTCAATTTTACTTCCATAGAAGCGGCGCAAGTAAAAATTGTGAACGAAAGAATCATCAATAAAATTTTTAACGATATTGTAGCCAATTGGTAAGATGAATGCAAGACTTTTAGAAATCGTAAAAATGCCCAAGCAGATCGTTGAAAACGATTTGGATTTGTTGGAGAAAGAAATAAGCAAACAACCGTATATGCAGAGTCTCAGGGCTTTGTATCTCTACGGTTTGCATCAGTTCAGAAAAGAAGACTATGCCTCGCAACTGGCTGTTACAGCGGCATATACAACGGATAAAAAGATTCTATATCAGTTGATCAAAAAAAATGAGCCGATCCAAGCGGTTGTTAAAAACGAAACTTCACTTGAAGAAAAGTCGATGGAAACCCCTGTAGCTACAGAAATTACAGAGGTTGTTACGAATGATGAGGTTAAAAATTTCACCAACATTGAAGCCAAAGAATTGGAAGAATCGGTTGAAAATCAGGTAAATATTCAGCCGGAAAAAGTCGTTTTCCAGAATGAAGTTGAGGCAAAGGAAGATCTTGTAGCGCCATTAACCCAAACTGTTTTCGTTGATGAAAAAGTCGAAGATGTCGATGTTGAAGAATCCCATGTTGCAATGGATGTAAATGGAATGGTCGACGAAACCCAAAGTGTGGTAGAGCCTGTTGTATTTGAAGAAGAATTGAACGAAGAAATTGTCGTTGAAACAACTGAAGAAGTCCCGACCATCAACAATAATATTGAAAAACAATTGGAAGTGAAGAATGTAGAATTGGATGCAAATGCAGAAGCAGAGGAAATTCAACAAGACCATGACGCTGGACTGGATTTCCATGGGGTTGATGAGTTTTTACCGAAAGTTTCTATGATTGGTCATTCCGAAAGTGCATTAACCAACGATATGAAAAGGGAAGAGCAGCGATTGAAGGAGAAAAAACAGCAGGATGAAATGCAAAGATTGATTGCTGAGGTTGAGGCTAAAATGAAAGCCAATAAAAAAACAAAAGTAGAAGCCACTCCAATTGTTGAAGAAATCCCTGAAAATAACGAAATTAATTTTGCAGAAGTTCACGATGTTTTTTTGGAAAGAAAAGAAATTGTTATTCCAAATTTAACGGAAAAAACAAAAGAAGAAATCATCGACGAAAGTCCAATGGATTGGAAGCCAATGGATTTAAAAGAAAATATTTCGCAAAGTCGTTTTTCTAGAAACCTACCTGGGTCTCAGAATGTACCGGTTGATGAAGAGAAAACCGTTACAGATCTGGAGAATAGACCGGCTGTGGACATTTCTTTTTTTGAAAATACGATCGTCTCATCGGATGAAGAGAAAGGGAATTTGCATGAAGAAGTTGTAGTAGAGAAGACTGCAGAAAAAATAGAAATACTCAACAGCAACATCCCTCAATTTATAAGTACTTGGCACAATTGGTTGCAGTTGGATAAGGAACAGCTTGAAGAAAGTATATTGCTCGATCGTTCCAAATCGGAAGAGGAAATTGTAGAAGAAATTGTGGAAGAAATTGTCTTTGAAGATTCCAAAGAAGAGATTAAAACCAAAGCAATCGATTCCTTTATAGAAAATGAGCCAAAAATTTCTAGACTTAAAGAGGGTGTCGATGTGGCATACAAAGATCGAGGCGATGATATTTCGCATCTGATGACGGATACCTTGGTGGGACTTTATATAGAACAACGATTGTACAGCAAGGCCATTCGCGGTTATGAAATTCTCATGGAAAAATTCCCTGAAAAAAAAGAGGACTATTTGATGAAAATTGAAGATGTGAAAAGCCTAAAAATCAATCCGAAGTCCAATGAATAGGATTTTTTAATCCGAAATTTGTAAAAAGGATCAATTATAAAGAAAATATATAGATTTTTTTAATCAATTTTAAGAAAATGATTTGTCTAGATAAGAGTTTAATAATCAGGAACTAAACGCTTGTGGGGTTATTTAGATTTTTTATAAATTAACATTTTTTAACAATTGAAATCGAAAATCATATTAAATTACTAATTTTGAATGCTTATAAACCTTAAATTTGCGGCGAAATGGAATTTTTGTATTTGATGATCATTTGCTCAGTCTCATTGGCGGTGGTTTTCTTAATCATCTTCATCATCAATGCCAAAAAAGGACAGTTTGAAGATGACGAATCCCCAGCGGTACGAATTTTATTTGACGATGAGGTGAAGGAAAAGCCGAAAACAGAAGACCTTCCAGATCAAGAAAAAAAACAGGAAAAAAACAGTTAATTATATAAAATGGAGACACAAAAGTTTAGTTACGACAACAGTATTGTTCGTGCGTTTCTCTATGCTACCGTAGTATTTGGTATCGTAGGGTTTTTGCTTGGACTTACTGCTGCTTTGATGTTATTCTACCCCGAGCTTCCTGAATACTTTTTAGGAACCGATGATACAACCATCAAGACCCTATCTTCTGGAGGGATTCAGGGCTTGATCAACTCTCACGGTTATTTCGGTTTTGGTAGAATTAGAATGTTGCATACTTCTGCGGTTATTTTCGCATTCGTATGTAATGGTTTCTTTGCCGGAGCTTATTACTCTATGCAAAGAGTGCTTAAAACGAGAATGTACAGCGATACCCTTTCTTGGATTCATTTCTGGGGTTGGCAATTAATGATCGTTGCTGTAGTGATTACTTTCCTTATGGGAATCAACACTTCTAAAGAATATGCTGAACACGAATGGCCAATCGATATCATGATTACGCTTGTATGGTTGGTTTTTGGTTACAACATGTTCGCTACAGTAGCAGTTAGAAGAGTAAGACATTTGTATGTTGCCGTTTGGTTCTTCATCGGAACTTGGATTGCAATTGCAATGTTGCATATTTTCAATAACTTAGAGGTTCCTTTGTCTTTCACCGGATGGAAATCGTATTCCGCTTATTCTGGTGTGAAAGATGCTTTGGTACAATGGTGGTACGGTCATAATGCTGTAGCATTCGTATTGACAACACCTATTCTAGGTTTGATGTATTACTTCGTGCCAAAAGCGGCCGAAAGACCTGTGTTCTCTTATAAACTATCTATTATCCACTTCTGGTCTTTGATTTTCGTATATATCTGGGCTGGTCCTCACCACCTTCAATATACTTCTTTACCAGCTTGGGTTCAGGCAACAGGTACCGGTTTCTCTATCATGTTGATCGCTCCGTCTTGGGGAGGTATGTTGAACGGATTACTTACCCTGAGAGGTGCTTGGGATAAGGTGAGAGAAAATCCGATTCTGAAATTCTTCGTCGTTGCTATTACGTGTTATGGTATGGCTACTTTCGAGGGACCTATCTTGGCAACAAAAACTTTAAATAAAATCGGTCACTTTACCGATTGGGTGATTGGGCATGTGCATTTGGGTGCTTTAGGATGGAACGGTTTCATCACTTTTGGTATGGTATATTACTTATTGCCAATTATGTGGAGAACCAAACTTTGGTCTGTGAAATTGGCCAACTGGCATTTCTGGTTGGGTACACTAGGGATTATTTTCTATGCCGTTCCTTTGTACATCGCAGGATTTACTCAAGGTTTGATGTGGAAACAATTCAACCCGGACGGTACACTTGAATGGAAAAACTGGTTGGATACCGTAACGGCTATTCTACCGTATTATAAAATGAGATTTGTTGGTGGTTTGCTTTATATTGCTGGTGCTATTTTGATGTGTATCAATGTGGTAGCTACAGTTAGAAGTGGATCTTTCCAAAAAGATGTTCCGGCAGAAGCTCCTGCATTGGCAAACATCGGAAAAGCAAGAAAAGAAGGAGAAGGCGTACACTTATGGTTAGAGAGAATGCCTTTGTATCTTACAGTTTTATCTTTAATTGCGCTTGCAATTGGTGGTATGGTACAGATTATTCCTACATTGACCGTAAAAGAAAATGTACCTACAATCTCTGCTGTTAAGCCATATTCACCACTAGAATTAGAAGGTAGAGACTTGTACATCCGTGAAGGTTGTAACTCTTGTCACACGCAAATGATTCGTCCTTTCCGTGATGAAGTAGTTCGTTTTAACGGGAAAAATGGTCAATATTCTAAAGCCGGAGAGTTTGTTTACGATAGACCATTCCTTTGGGGATCTAAGAGAACGGGACCGGATTTGCACAGACAAGGTGGTAAAAACCCAAGTTCTTGGCATTACAAACACATGTACAACCCAAGATCGACATCCGCAGGTTCTATCATGCCTCGTTACCCATGGTTGATCGCAACCGATTTGGATCGTACCAAAATGGTGGATAAGTTGAATTTGATGAAGAATACTTTCGATGTACCGTATACTCAAGCAGAAATCGATAGTGCTAACACTTGGGCAGATAACCAAGCGAAGAAAATCGTTAAGGATATTTTCTCTGAAGCAGCCGACCTAAAAACGGCTTACGCAGATAGACCAGGTCAGTTAGAGAAAAAAGAAATCGTAGCATTGATTGCTTACCTACAAAGATTAGGAACAGACATCAAAACGACGGAAGTAAAAACTGCTAGTATAAAATAATCAAATTTCTAAAGGAGCATTATGATACCACAAAGTTTTAGAGACATCCTCTCCAACGGAGAGAACTCCAATCTTTTTCAGATTATCGCTTTACTTATTTTTATCGTATTCTTCGTAGGTTTGATTATCTATGTGTTTTCCAGACCCAAGAAGTACTATGATGAAGAAGCGAATGCTCCTTTAGATGATGATTCAGATATTAATCTTTAAAGTATTAAATTATGAAACCTAGAACTCCTATATACATCAGCATATTTTGGGTATTTGTTATCCTGTTTGTTGTTTATTACATGTTTGTACAAAACAGTTCTTTCTTAACTTCACCATATTTCTGGGGGACTTCAGTAATCGCTGTGATTCTGACTTATATCCACAGTTCCATTGGTGATATTATCGAAAATGAAAAGTTTAAAAGACTTTCGGATGCTGAAAAAGCAGCGTATCTAGAAAGCAAAAAACAACCTTATTTCAAGTCACTTTACCAATCGGCTTTCCAAAAGCAAACGGCTAAAGAAGAAAAAGACATCCTTATCGACCACGGTTTCGATGGGATTATGGAATTGGACAACCAATTACCAAAATGGTGGTTGGGTCTTTTCTGGTTCGGTGTCGCTTATTGTATCGTTTACCTAATTGCATTTTCATTTACAGATTTTGCTCACCAAGGAAAAGAGTACGATGAAGAATACAAACATCAAACTGCTGCAATTGCCGAGTACATGAAAACTGCTCCGCAAGCCACTTTAGAAAATGCAAAATTCTCTGCAGACAATATTGCCGCTGGTGAAGAGATTTTCAAATCCAATTGTGTGTCTTGTCATGGTGATGGTGGTAAAGGTGGTATTGGTCCTAACCTTACCGACAATACTTGGATTAACCAACCAGAGAAAACTTTATTTAAAAATGTTTTCCACATGGTTCAAGACGGTAGTCCAAACAACCCTGCCATGCAGGCCTTCGGTAAAAATGGTGTGTTAACCGGTAACGATATCCAAAATGTTGCGGCTTATGTTTACCACATCAATCAAGAAGTATCTCCAATTACACCTGCTCAAGGTGGTGCAGCTCCTCAAGGAACTCCTGCAAATTGGGAAAAATAATTTTTTATAAATTTTAGAAAAAGTCATCTTTTAAAGCTGGCTTTTTTTAATTATAGAAATACTTAAATGTAATCATAGTCACCATTTATCTATATTTTTAGCCTTAAATTTGTAGAAAGAAAAAACAGTTTTAATGTCAGATACAGAACACGGCCACTTTAGAGGTGGTCAAGGTCAAGTTGTGGACGCAGAAACTTTCAGAGATTCTGTGGGCACCATGGACAATACAGGAAAAAGAAAGTGGGTATATCCAAAAATGCCAAGTGGACGATATACCAATTACAGGACTATTGTCGCTATTTTACTTCTTATTACTTTCTTTGTACTTCCTTTTGTTAAAATTAATGGTAATCCGTTATTTTTAATCAATGTTTTAGATCGAAAATTCTTTTTGTTTGGTCAACCGTTTTTCCCACAAGACTTTTTCATTCTAGCATTGGGTTCTATTACCGCTTTGGTATTTATTATTCTATTTACCGTAGCTTTTGGTCGTATTTTCTGCGGGTGGATATGTCCTCAGACCATCTTTATGGAAATGGTTTTTAGAAAAATTGAGTATTGGATAGAAGGGGATAGAAACAAACAAATAAAATTAGACAAACAATCTTGGAATTCAGAAAAAATCTGGAAAAGAGGTTTGAAATGGAGCATCTATGTTCTTATATCTCTTGTTGTCACCCATTTTATGTTCATGTACATTGTAGGTTACGAAGAGGTATTGAAAATAATGAAAGAGGGACCTATTGCCAATTCAACCAATTTTTTGGTCATGGTCTTGTTTACGGCAACTTTTTATTTTGTTTTTGCATGGTTCCGAGAGCAGGTATGTACTTTGGTTTGTCCTTATGGTCGTTTGCAAGGTGTACTTATTGACAAGCAAACCATCAATGTGTATTACGACTTCAAAAGAGGTGAAAATAGAGCAAAATGGAGAAAAGGAGAAGATCGACAAGCTGCAGGAAAAGGAGATTGTATCGATTGTAACCAATGTGTGGTCGTTTGCCCAACCGGTATCGACATTAGAGACGGTCAGCAGCTGGAATGTGTGAACTGTACAGCATGTATCGATGCTTGTGATGAAGTCATGGAGAAAGTAGGTTTTCCTAAAGGTCTCATTCGTTATGCAACCGAAGATGAAATAGAAAAGGAACAGCCTTTCAAATTTACAACCAGAATGAAGGCGTATGCAGCGGTACTTATTGCAATGATAGGTTTTATGGTGTTTTTGATGCAAGATCGTGGTACCATGGAAGCAAAATTCATCAAACCGGCAGGTTCTACCTATTTCTTAAGAGATGGGAAAATTACCAATTCATACAACTTTACTTTGCTTAACAAATCCAACAAGGATATTAAACTTAGCATAAAAGTTTTGGAACCTAAGCACGGCGAAGTAACCCTCAGTGGAGAAAAAACAGTTTTGGTGAAAAGAGATCAAATTTCCAAAGGAACGGTAAACATTAGCTTCCCAGAAAAGGAAATAAAAATGTCTAAACAAAATATAGAAATTGGTGTTTACGATGAAAAAGGTAAAGAATTGGATGTCTTTAAAACCTATTTCGAAGGACCATTTAAATTAGCTTTTTAATTTTAATTATGTTGAAAAAATTAAATTGGGGACATGGCGTTGTGATTGCCTTGTTACTCTTTATGGGGTTCATCCTATTCATGGTATTGATATTCCCCAACGGGAAGCAAAATTCGGAAATGGTTTCGGATAATTATTATGAAGATGAAATGCAGTATCAAAAAGTAATTGATGCTAAAAACAATGCAGAAACTCTAGAAGAAAAACCTTCTTATACCGAACTTTCTGAAGGAATAAAAATACAATTTCCTAGTAAAATTGTACCGGATACTCAATCAATTCATTTTAGCCTGTTCAGGACCGATGATAAAAATTTAGACATTAACAAAGAGGTTGGTTTGGACAACAACCAAGCATTTGTGATTCCAAAAGAAGTTTTGGTCTCGGGTTCTTATACTTTAAAAGTGAAATGGTCTGTTGATAAAAAAGAATATCAAGTGGATTACGATGTTTTATGGAAATAGCACTTGTAATATCGGCTTTAGCTCTAGGTTTTGCATCAGGGTTTCACTGTATTGGGATGTGCGGGCCTATTGCACTTTCCTTGGGGCTGACAAAGTCTCAAGCCATAAATTATTACCTTCAAAATTTGACCTACCAGTTCGGGAGAATTGTTTCGTATTCTTTTTTAGGAGCGGTATTGGGTATTGTGGGACAAGGGTTTGAAATGGCAGGATTCCAAAAGTACCTAACTGTTTTAGTGGGAGTTCTTTTAATTTTAATGGCTGTTTTTTCCTTTGGGGGTAAAGATTTTGCATCAAAAATTCCTTTTCTTACCCATATATTGTTCTCTGTGAAAAAAAACTTGGGACAATTGCTGCAAAAAGCAGACTATAAATCCAGATTTCTAACCGGTATTCTCAACGGATTTCTTCCATGTGGAATGGTCTATATGGCTCTTACGGCCTCTCTAGCAGCTGGTGGAATATGGCAGAGCGCTTCTTTTATGGCTCTTTTTGGGTTGGGCACGCTTCCGTTTATGTTTGCCGTAGTATTAATCGGTAATCTAATGACACAGGCTTTTAGAATTAAAGTTTTGAAGATAATCCCTTTTATAATGATTGTTCTTGGCGGACTGTTTGTCGTTCGAGGTTTGGAGTTGGGAATCCCTTATCTCTCTCCAAAAGCCGAAGCTTTGCATTTGCACAAAGATCATGATCATCCAGGCGAACATCAAGAGAATTGTCATTAATACAAAAATAAAATCCCTTTGAAATCGTAATTCAAAGGGATTTTATTTTTTATTTTTCTATGGCCAAATCGATCACCTCACTCATTGAATTCACAAAGTGAATTTTTATATTTTTCAAGTAATCTTGTTTTATTTCTTCAACATCTTTACGGTTGGCTTCACATAAAATGACTTCTTTTATTCCGGCTCTTGTTGCGGCAAGTAATTTTTCTTTGATACCACCAACAGGAAGCACTTTCCCTCTTAGGGTAATCTCACCGGTCATGGCAAGATGCGATTTTATTTTTTTATTTCTAAAACTGGACACCATAGAAGACAGCATGGCAATACCTGCAGAAGGTCCGTCTTTTGGTGTAGCTCCTTCAGGTACATGGACATGAATGTTTTTATTTTCTATAAGTTCTACCTCAATGCCCAAGTCCAGATGTTTGGCTTTTATATATTCTAAAGCAATGGTTGCAGATTCTTTCATGACATTTCCTAAGTTTCCGGTCATGGTAAGGTTGCCCTTACCTTTGCTCAAAATACTTTCGATAAATAAAATATCACCACCTACGGATGTCCATGCCAATCCGGTAACCACTCCAGGTACATTAGTGGTTTCAGAAAGGTTTTTAGGTCGTGGTACGCCTAGGATTTCATCAATTTTATCAACGGATATTTTAGGGTCAAAATCTTTTTCCATGGCGGTTTGTAGCGCTACCCATCGTGCTACTGCTGCAATTCTTTTTTCTAAAGTTCTCACGCCGCTTTCAGAGGTGTGGGCCTCGATGATGTGTTTCAATTCTGCATTCCCCAGTTTGAAGGATTTTGCATCCAAACCGTTTTCTTCTTGTTGCTTTTTGATAAGATGTCTCTTGGCAATCTCAATTTTTTCTTCTAAAGTATATCCTGCAATCTCAATCAATTCCATACGATCCAAAAGAGGAGTTTGGATGGAAGAAAGTGAATTGGCAGTGGCAATAAACATGACTTTAGAAAGATCGTAACCCATTTCCAAAAAATTATCGTAAAACGAATGGTTTTGTTCCGGATCCAAAACTTCTAAAAGTGCTGAACTCGGGTCTCCGTGTATGCCTTGTCCCAATTTGTCAATTTCATCTAAAACGATAACCGGATTGGAGCTGCCTGCTTTTTTTATGCTTTGTAATATTCTACCGGACATTGCTCCAATGTATGTTTTTCTATGTCCACGGATTTCGGACTCGTCGTGGAGACCTCCCAAAGACACACGAACATATTTCCTACCTAAGGCATCGGCAATGGATTTGCCTAAAGAGGTTTTTCCTACACCGGGAGGGCCTACCAAACATAAGATTGGAGATTTCATGTTGGCTTTCAGTTTTAAAACGGCCATGTGTTCCAAAATTCTTTTTTTGATATCCTCCAATCCAAAGTGGGCTTTGTCCAAGGTTTTTTGAGCTTTGTTGATGTCAAAAACATCTTGGGTATAAGTGTCCCATGGCAAATCGGTAAAGAAATCCAAATAATTTCTTTGGATGTTGTAGTCGGGGGAGTTGGGGTTGTGTCTTTGCAGTCGTTTAATTTCTTTCTGAAAATGCTCCTCAACTTCTACTGACCAATTTTTATTTTCGCCTTTCAGTTTCAGGTCTTCAACATCCGATTCCGGACCTCCTCCCAATTCTTCTTGTATGGTTCGGATTTGCTGATTCAGGAAGTATTCTCTTTGGTTTTTGTCCAGTTCTTTATTGGTTTTCTGGTGTATTTGATTGCGGAGTTCTAATTTTTTATAGTCTTCCAACATCATTTCATAGCATTTTTCAGCTCTTTTGTGGATTTGTTTTTCTTCCAACAAAATTTGCTTGTCCGAGGCATCAAAATTGGCATTGGTACAGATGAAATTCAGCATCTCTTCACCTTTAGCCATGTTGCTGATGGCAAAGTTGGCACCGTTTGGGATGTTAGGATCCAATTGTATAATTTTCAGAGCCAGATCTTTGATGTTCTCCAACAGGGCATCGTATTCTTCTTTATTTTTAGAAGCAGTATCGGTAAGTTTAGAGATTTCTGCACGGAAATACGGTTGGCTTTCAACAATTTTTTTTATTTTGAATCGTTGTATTCCTTTGGTGATCACCGTAGTGTTGCCATCCGGAAGTTTGATGGTTTTTATTACTCTTACGATGGTTCCTGTTTGATAAAGATCGCTGCCTTCGGGGTGCTCTACATTCGCGTTTTTCTGACTAACAATCCCAATCAGCTCGTTGTTTTTTTGAGCTTCTTGTATTAGTTTTTTACTTTGTTCGCGCCCAGCAGTTATGGGGATTACTATTTTAGGAAACATCACCAAATTTCTTACCGGCAAAATCGGAAAGGTGCTTTGCTTTATGTTTTTGTCATCGGTGGTTTGATCTTTTAGATCTATTTCTTCTGTCACAATGCTGAACCCATCGGTAAGGATATCATCAAAGTCGATGTCATCAAATTCTATCATAATTAACTGACAATTTGTCTATATTGTTGTTTTGAATATAAATCTCCCACTCCCAAATTGTTTGGGAAGCCGTGTTGGTCGAGACTTAAGCTGTATATGCTCAATTCTTATGCCACAGGAGTCGGTAAGACAATTTTACATGTTTTTTAAAAAAAACAGATCGCTAAAAACCCAAGAAAATCCATCTCAGAATTGAAATGGATTTTCTTGGGTTTGAAAACAGTAAACTATTTGTAAACTTTGTTTTGATTGTCGATGTAGTAAAAGCGATGTCCGTCTTTGGAAACTTCAAATAAACTTGCCAATTTCCAACTGTAATTTCTTTTGATATCGGCATAGTCAAAAGGAACAATGATGTTGTTGTTGATGTCGATGATGCCAAATTTATTTCCTTTGCCTGCAATCAACATGGGGTTTTCCAAATCATTGCCTTCCAAAACATGAATCATATCGTACTCAGGCTGTATTTTGAATTCCTGCTGATGTTCGTCTTCTGTGTATTTGTCATATTCAATCAATCCGTATTTGCCGTTTACGATGTAGGCCAAATAATGTTGCTTTTGATAATTGCTAATGCATTTTCCTAAATCGTCGTCTTTGAAAGTGTAAACTTTATTGCCGTCTTTATCAATTCGGTATTGGTTGTTGCCGAGCTGAACGGATGCATAGTCCGAACTTCCAAACTTCCGAATGCTTTCATTTGGGGAATTAAGTATCCTGCATTCTTCTGCAAAAAAGCAAACATTGTTATACACGATCGGAATGGCAATGGATCCATTTTGATCTTTGAAGCCATATTTCCCTTTTTGTTGAAAAGGGATTAACGAAGCAACGGGATAACCGATCGTTTGACGATTCGTTTCCACACGGTTGGTGGTTGAATTTTTATTCATCATTTGTGTGTCTGCACCTCTCGTAGGGACTAAACTAGCAATTTGTGCCGATAGAGAAGCACTGAAAACCACCATTACAAGTAAACTAATTTGTTTCATTCCAATGGGTTTTAAGTTGATACAAAGGTACTTTTATTTTCAATTTTACCATAAGGGTTTTAACTGAACTTTCTTGTAGAATGTGTTTAAAAATCATTCAATTGTTGAAGTTGAATTAATTGAATTTTACTTTTGGATGAAATATTAGATTAAATTTTTATAATCTCTTAAAAATGTGTATTTTCGCACACTATATAAAAAATGATAATATAAAATGGCAGTTTTAACTGAGATTAGAAACAGACCGTGGCTGTTGATGGGTACTATTGTTATTGCACTTCTTGCATTTTTAGTAAACCCAGACAGCATTGATAAAGTCTTTGGGCAAAACCCAGATGTCCTTGGGAAAGTAAATGGAGAAAAAATTACCAGAGAAGAGTATCAAGATCAACTCTTCGTATTGCAACAGCAAGCTCAACAACAAGGTCAGCCAACGACCGGTTTGGAAGAGCAAGCGTGGCAGTTTATGGTACAAAGCAAATTGATCAAACAACAATTTGAGAAAATGGGCTTCAAAATGACCGACGAATTGTTCTGGTCCATGTTGCCTTCAGATCCTATGTTTGCACAAAATCCTTCGAACTTTGACGAAAAAGGAAATTTCAAACTTCAAGACATCAAAAAACAAATTGAAGAAGCTAAAAATTCTAATCCAGAGGTATATAACGGTTGGTTGAAAACCAGAAAATCCATGGAGTATAGAATGATGGCCAACATGGTTTTTAATAACCTAACTGCCGGTATCACAACGGGTAAAAAAGAGGCCGAAGAAATGATGAAGCAAAAAGACCAAGTTGCTGATATTGATTTCGTGAAAGTTAACTACGATGAGTATTTGAAAAAAAATCCTATTAAAGTTACCACTGAAGATCTAAAAAACTATATCGACAAACATCCTCTTCGTTTCAAATCCGAACCGAGTAGAAATATGGGAGTTGTTTTGTTCCCAGCACAAGCAAGTGCAAAAGATGAGGAAGTTATTTTGAAGGAAATGAACAAGTTGTTGTCTGTTGGTTCTGACGCCAGTGGTGGCAAGGAAAACTTCCAAAATACAACCAGCGACTCCTTATTTGTTGATGCCAACTCTGATGTAAGGTTCAACCCTTCGTACATGAATGCCAATATGCTACCGGCTGCAATCAAAGATCAAGTGCCAACAGCAAATATTGGTCAAATTTTTGGTCCGTACAAAGAATCCGGATATTATGTTTTGTCTAAATTGGTAGGTAAAAAACCATCTGACTCTACATTGTCCAGCCACATATTAATCGCTTATAAAGGTGCAGATCGTTCTACTGCAACTCGTACAAAAGAAGAAGCAAAAGCCATCGCCGATAAAATTTTAGCAGAAGTAAAAGCAGATCCTGCTAAATTTGAATTGGAAATGAAACAATCCGATGAACCAAATGCCGTAGAAAGAAAAGGAAGTGTGGGATGGACAACGCCAGAATCTCCATTTGCACCAGGTTATTTGAGCTTCTTGGCAAACAATGCTAAAGGGAATTATGGACTTGCAGAAACCTCTTTTGGATATCACATCATTCATGTTGATGATAAAAAATCCGGATCCATGGGGTACAAAGTGGCGAATGTAGCTAAGTTGATCAAGCCGTCTGCAACCACAGAAAGCGATATCGATAAGAAAGCCAGAAGGTTTATCCAACAAATTCAAGGAAAATCATTCAACGATTTTGAAAACTTGGCAAAAAAAGACAATTATGCATTCAGCAATCCAAAATCTGTGAAAAGATTTGACGGATCTATCCCAGGATTAGGAACCGATAAAGATGCTGAAATTACGACTTGGGCTTTTGATAAAAATAGAAAAGAAGGCGATACAGAATTCTTTACTGTGGACGGAACAGGAGACAGAATTGTTGTGATCCTGAAAGGCATCCAAAATAAAGGTGCTGTAAATCCTGAAAATGTTAGAGACCAAATTGAGCCTATCGTAAAAAATCAATTGGCTGCAAAAAAGATTTCCGAAAAATTGGCTTCTGCTAAAATTGCATCTTTGGATCAAGCGGCTAAATTATTTGGAACAAGCATTCAAAATGCACAAGTTAATCTAATCAACCCACAAGTTGCAGGTTCTATTGAGCCTAGAGTGGCTGGAGCGGCATTTGGTGTTGCGAAAAATAAAGTATCTAACCCAATCGAAGGGAATACAGGAGTATTTGTAGTACTTAAAAAGAACGAAGTGGTTAACAAGCAGCCGGGAGATCTAAAGCAAATGGTACAATCCATTACACAGCAAAATGCTCAGTTCTTCGGACAAGGATTTATCAAGTCACTTCAAGATAACGCCGATATCGAAGATTATAGAATAGAAATTTGGGGTAAAACTGCAACTCAACAATAAGATTCTATTTTTAAATATATAAAAAAACAGACTTCAATTTTTTTGAAGTCTGTTTTTTTTTGTGACGAATTTTTTGGATTGCTTATTCATTAGAAATCTCGAACAAAGAATCGTATTTGTCTCCCAGTTTTTTTCTGAGTCTTTGTTTTGCTTTTTTTACAGCATCGGCACTAATGCCCAAGATGTTTTGTATCTCTTTAGTATTGATGCCTAATTTTAATAGAATGATTAATCGTAAGTTCGACTCTGTCAGATCTTCAAATTGGGTGGTTAGGTATTCAAAATAGTCGGGATAGGCTTCCATGAAGGTCTTTCTGAATCGAAACCAATTTTCGTCCGTCATCAAATGGGATTTCAATAACTTTTGCAAATCGTTTATTTTTTCATTTTTATGAAATGTGCTGCTTTTTTCTAGAGAATTTATTTTTTTGTTTAATGTTTCTATATGTTGGTTCTTTTCATTGAGATACTGAAAGTAGGAGTCGATAGAGTGGTGGGCAGCTTTCAGCTTGTTCTCCGAGTTTATTTTATCGATTTCGGCCGTTAATAAAATGTTTTGATGTTCCGTTTTTTCAATTTTAAACTTTCTATTGATGTTTATGAATGTAAGAGTGGATAAAACCAAAACAAAAACCAAAACAAGAATTAAGATTTTGTTGTTTGTATTGATTTCTTTTAGTTTGGACTTCTCATTTTCCATTTGCAAGTTTACAGCGGATAATTGAGCGTGATACTGTGTGTTGGTTATGCTTTCAGGACCGTCGGTATGGGAAAGGTCTTTTTTTAATAGTTCAATTTTTCTTCGGTATTTCAATTCATTTATCGTATCGTTTGTTCTCATAGCGATGCCTTTTAGAAGTATTAGGATTTCCAATTCAGAGGATTTGAAATACGATTTGCTTTCTGCGATTTTTATGGCTTCATGGAGCAAGCTGTCCGATTTTTTTATGTTTTGTTTTGCCTCATAGGCTTTGGATAGCTGTATCAACGCAAACATGGTGTTTTGCTTGGCCTGGTGTTTTTTAGACAGTACGACATCTTCATTTAATAAGGCTATGGCTTTGTCCACTTGCATTTCATCGATATAGATTTGGGACAAGTTGCCGTATATTTTTCCTATTCTTAGCTCGTCGTTGTAGGTTGTTGCAATTTTAAGGGCTTTATTAAAGCTTTTTTCTGCAAGTTCTTTTTTATTTTGTTTTAAGTAAATGATGCCCACATTGTCATAAAGAGAACTTAGTTTTTGATGTTCATGAGTGACATTTATGGCTTTTTGTAAATAGATTTGTGCTTCTTTGTACTGTTGGATGGTCATGTAATAATACCCCAAAAACTGATAAGTCTCATCGGAATAGATGATGTTGTTTTCAGAAGTTTTTTCAATTAAAAAAGTAAGATCGATAACAACCGGTAAGGATCTGGGCATGTTTCGGAATTGATACAAGTACTGTGCATAGTTCAGTTTTGCAAAGATTTCTAAACTTGTAAGATTGTGCTTTTTTGCCAAAACGATTGACTTCTCAAAATAATCGTTTGCCTTCGGAGTTTCTTTGTCCCAAAGTTTAGTTTCCTTGTTACCAAGTTCAATAAGATGTATGCATTTCTCTTCAACCTCATTTAGTTTTACATTTTTGTTCTGGTCGTTTTCTTCTTTCTTTCCGTTCAGGTAAGTTTCGTAATCGGCAACCGTAGTTTCTTTTTTGGAAGTACATTGAACCGTTAAAAAAAGCCAACCATAAAGCAATATGGAAAATAAAATAAGGGTTGAGACTTTTATTTTTTGAAATATTTTCACAGAATTTAGTTTAGTTTTGTAAAAGTACAGCAATATTTTTAAACTTTTCCTAGGTCAAATGTATGATTTTTCAAAGACTTAAAATGTTGAAAATCAACACAATATGAATGTGAAAATTTCTGTCCCCCTTTTGTCCCTCATATAATTTCATGAAAATGTGATTATGAACATATATTTGTTGCAAGAACTAATAACCATTAGCTTTTAATTGCAACAACCCAAAACGACACAAAACACAGAATGATGAAAAATCTGTTGCAGTTATGAAATTCCAAGAGACAACTTTTTGTTTGTCTCTTTTTTTATGCACTACCCTTCGCTTTGTAAGGGTGTTGGCTTATTTTTAATTCTTCTAAATTCTAAAATCAGTATATTTGCGGATTATAAAATTTTTAATAGTGAAATTTAGCAAAGAAATAAAAGCCGGATTAATAGCCGTTCTAGCCATCGTAAGCTTCGTCGTTCTTTTTCAATTTATGAAGGGGAAATCCTTTTTTTCTACCGATAATACTTTCTATGCTCAGTTTGATGATGTGGGCGGTTTGGCAACTTCCAGCAAAGTGTCCATCAACGGATTGGGGGTTGGACAGGTCGATGAAATAAAACCGATTACCAACAAAGAAGGAAAAATAAGCTTTGTAGTCAAAGTTTTGATCAAAGACAATTTTTCTTTTTCAAAATCATCTACTTTAGAAATTTATGAACCGGGAATGATGTCCGGTAAGGAAGTGAAAATCAATGTGGTGTACGGTGGAGATATGGCAAAAAGTGGCGATACTTTGAAAGGCGGAAACGAACTTTCACTGATGTCCAGCCTTGGCGAAAAAGCAGGCCCTATTTCCGATCAACTTCAACAAGCTTTAAAAAGAGTTGATTCTTTAGCCAGCAATGCCAATAAAATACTTGATGATAAAAATAGAGCTGAAATTCGTGCCCTCTTAATTAACCTAAACAGAACCGTTGCCGGCTTTGAGACAACTTCGAAACAAGTGAACAGCATGTTGGCAAGCAACGATCCTAAGTTGCAAAAACTTTTGGAAAGTGCCGATAAAACCATGGTTACCACCAATTCTGCAGTCGAAAAATACGGAGATTTAGCTAAAAATATCGACACGAAAAAACTGAACGATGCCGTTGCTAACTTGGATGCATCAATCGGTAAACTGAATACCGTTATTTCCGGCATACAAAATGGCGAAGGAAGTCTTGGAAAACTCGCAAAAGATGAACAACTTTACCAAAATATTAGCCAGGCTTCTGCCAACCTTAACAATTTGTTGATCGATCTAAAAGCCAACCCAAAAAGATACATCAACATCTCTGTTTTCGGAAAAAGTACTAAAGACTAAAACCCTCACGATATGCAATATCTAGATAATATTTTATTCGTAATCCTCCTTGTTCTAGGATTTGGATTGTTTTTAAAAGGCCTAAAAGAAATTTACCGAAACATCCAATTGGGAAGACCCGTCAACCGAAGTGATAGACGAAAAGAAAGATGGCAAACCATGTCCCGTGTTGCATTGGGGCAAAGTAAAATGGGAAAAAGACCCATTGCTGGATTTCTCCATGTTTTGGTTTATGTTGGTTTTGTAATCATCAACATCGAGCTGGTCGAAATTATTATCGACGGTACTTTTGGTACGCACCGCTTTTTATCGACCCTTATGGGGCACACCCTTTACGGTGCATTTACCGCAACATTAGAAGTGTTAGCACTTTTGGTATTGGTGGCCGTGGTTTTATTTTTTATCCGCAGAAATATTCTTCATGTAAAAAGGGTGAGCTCAACCGCAAAGGATTTGCAAGGATGGGCCATTAGCGATGCCAATATTATTTTGATCATAGAATTTGCTCTGATGATGGCATTCTTCAAAATGAATTCAGCCGATTTCTTATTGCAACAGAGAGGCGTTTTCCACGAAGTGGGTTCTTTTCCAATCTCTCAATTGTTCATGGTACCTATTTTTGACGTCTTCAACTTCTCAGACGGTTTCTTGATGTTTGTGGAAAAAGGAGCTTGGTGGTTTCACTTTGTAGGAATTTTGGTGTTTATGAATTACTTGTATTTTTCCAAGCACTTGCACATCATTTTTGCATTCCCGAATACTTGGTATGCCAATTTGGAGCCGAAAGGAAAGTTCAATAATTTGGAATCCGTAACCAAAGAAATAAAACTGATGATGGATCCCAATGCAGATCCGTATGCTGCACCTGCTGCAGATGCAGAACCGCCTGCCAAATTTGGAGCCGAAGATGTGTTCGACCTCAATCAGGTACAATTGCTCAATGCGTATTCTTGTACAGAGTGCGGTCGTTGTACTTCATCTTGTCCAGCAAATATTACCGGGAAAAAACTATCACCACGAAAAATTATGATGTCCACCAGAGATCGTATCGAAGAAGTGGGTAAAAACATCAATAAGAATGGAAAATTTGTGGATGATGGCAAAAAACTTTTAGGAGATTATATCACCAAAGAAGAGTTGTGGGCATGTACCAGCTGCAACGCATGTGTCGAAGAATGTCCCGTTCTTATCGATCCTCTTTCAATTATTTTGGAAATGCGTCGTTTCATGGTTATGGAACAATCCGCTGCACCACAAGAACTAAACTTGATGATGTCCAATATAGAAAACAATGCGGCTCCTTGGCAATATAACCAAGCCGACCGATTGAATTGGGCCAACGATTAATCTGTTTGTACCTTTGTAACCACGCTACGCAAACCCATTGGTGCAGTTGCAACGGTACATTTTCAAATGAATAAATTGACAAATTTTAAAAAATGGATTTCAAGATAAAAACAATGGCAGAATATGCTGCCGAAGGTAAAATGCCAGAAGTACTGTTCTGGGTAGGTTGTTCTGGAAGTTTTGATGACAGAGCAAAAAAAATAACCCGTGCTTTTTGTAAAATACTTAATCATATTGGTGTAGAGTTCGCTGTACTGGGACAAGAAGAATCCTGTACCGGCGATCCCGCAAAAAGAGCAGGAAACGAATTTGTATTCCAAATGATGGCGATGACCAACATCGAGATTTTGAATGCTTACGATGTGAAAAAAATCGTAACCGCTTGTCCACATTGCTTCAATACCATCGGGAACGAATATCCTGAATTGGGTGGCAAATACGAAGTTCTTCATCATACACAGTTCCTTAAAAATTTAATGAACGAAGGTCGATTGAAAATTGAAGGCGGAAAATTTGAAGGTAAAAAAATAACCTTCCACGACCCTTGTTATTTGGGAAGAGCCAACGGCGAATACGAAGCTCCAAGAGATCTTTTGTCTAAATTGGATGCCGAATTGGTCGAAATGAAAAGGTGCAAAAGCAGCGGACTTTGTTGTGGTGCCGGTGGTGCACAAATGTTTAAAGAACCGGAAAAAGGGGACAAAGACATCAACATCGAAAGAACGGAAGAAGCTCTCAATGAGAAGCCGGACATCATTGCAACAGGTTGTCCTTTCTGCAACACCATGATTACAGACGGCGTGAAGCATTTCAATAAAAATGACGAAGTTGAAGTAAAAGATATTGCAGAACTTTTGGCCGAAGCCGAAGATTTGTAAACCAACGAATCTCATGACACATTCCAAGAAATCTAGGTTTCTTGGTTTTTTTAATAAATATTCAGTTTGAAAAAATGAAAATAGAAGAATCCAGCATTGTAGAAACCAACGATTATAAAGTGATTATCTATCCTGCATCTCGTAAGATGAAAGCAAAAGAAGTGAAGGAAATTACCGAAAAATTATTCGACTTTCTTCCCCGATGGAATGCTCACGGAAAACCCTTGTCTTCGTCTTTTAAAATTGATTTTTCACAATTCATCATCATCACTGTAGATGAAGAAAATGTGCAAGTGTCCGGATGTTCTGTGGATGCCCTAAATGCATTGATGAAGGACATCGATAAAGAATACAATTTGGGACTCTTTGATAGAATGAAGGCGTGCTATCTGGAAAACAATGAGGTGAAAACCCTCAATCTGAACGATTTTAGATTGGCGGTTAAAA
Organism: Amniculibacterium aquaticum; assembly: GCF_003852705.1. Taxonomy (GTDB): domain Bacteria; phylum Bacteroidota; class Bacteroidia; order Flavobacteriales; family Weeksellaceae; genus Amniculibacterium; species Amniculibacterium aquaticum. Next base: position 8,427 of record NZ_REFA01000004.1, on the reverse strand, counting down.
ACAAAGAAGTTTCAACTGAAATTGAAGTTTTCGATTTTTCAAAAGATTCGTATGTCAACTATCTCTCCGATTTCAAACTGCCTCTCAGAAGAAGTTGGGCAGGGATATATTGGGACTAATCGTTCAACTTATAATAGATTTAACCTTTCTAAATAATAATTTGGAAAGGTTTTTTTTATAAAGATGTTAAAAAAATATTAATATTAAGATTTACCTTATCAAAACAAAGTAGAAAGCCCTAAATTGCAGTGATTTTGAATGAAGAATGAAGAGAAGTATCATAATGTTTTTGCTCGGGTTTTCCATCATCACCTCTTGCAAAAAAGAAGAAAACTACATCGAAGAAAGCAAAACAAAACTCCCTAATTTTGGAAATGTAAATTTGGATAAAGTCTTTTCCGAAAAGGAAAGCCGCCTGTCCAATGCCGATTCGATAATTCCATACATCAACAATTATTACCAGAAAGTTTGGGAGAAAGGTGACCTAAGCGGTTCTTTTTTGGTAGCCAAAGGCGATCGGATTATTTCTGAAAAATACAGAGGCTTTGCCAGAGAAAACGGAACGGCCATCAATGCCAATACAGCACTTCATGTGGCATCCGTTTCTAAAACCATGACGGCAATGGCGGTTTTGAAGCTTGCCGATGCAGAAAAAATTGATATCAACGATCCCGTTACCAAATTTTTCCCACAATTTCCATACAAAAAAGTAACGGTTTTCCATCTTTTAAGTCAAAGGTCGGGATTGCCAAAATATGAAAATTTTATAGAAACCATCACACCTCAGCCCGAAGAATTGTCCAAACCTTACCTAAGCAATAAGGATATTCTCAACCTGATGATCAAGTACAAACCCGATTTGGCTCGAGAAACCAACACGGGATTCATGTATTGCAACACCAACTATGCCCTGTTGGCTCTTATTGTAGAAAAAGTGACCGGTGTCTCATTTCCACAAGCCATGAAAGAGATGGTTTTTGCACCTCTAAAAATGAAAAATTCTTTTATTTTCAGAGAAAAGGACATCCCTTCTGCAGCGCAATCGTTCTACAATCGTGGGAACCGACTGTATCCATTGGATCGTTTGGATCTAATCTATGGCGACAAAAATGTGTACACCACACCTCGAGATTTGCTGAATTTTTCAAAAGCACTGTACTCCAAAAATTTTGTTAAATCGGATCTTAAGAAAATGATCTTCCAACCCTACAGCAACGAGAAAAAAGGGATAAACAACTACGGTTTGGGCTTTAGAATGAAAATTTTTGATAACGGTGAAAAACTGACCTACCACAACGGATGGTGGCACGGTACCAATTCTGTTTTTGCCCATCTTCTAAAATCCGATGTGACCATCATTGCCATCGGGAACAAATATTCCAACCGTGTGTACACAGCATTGGCTCTGTCAGGTTTGTTTGAAGATTTCCCGTTGGAAAAATCGAGACTGAGTAAGATTATGAACGATACTGGTTTGGAAAAAGACAGTGCGACTGACAATGCAAACGGAGAATAATTTCTAAATTTGCGAAATGAAGAATTTTCTTTTCCTAATTGTCGTTTCAACATTTCTCATTTCTTGTGCTCGAGTGGGTTCGCCGGTCGGTGGGAAAAAAGATTCCCTGGCTCCGAAGTTTTTGTTTTCTAACATCGACAGCTCAAAGGTCAATGTTCCTGCATCTACCAAAGAGCTTAGGTTGTATTTTGACAAATACATCACCCTGAAGGACATTACAAAAAACCTGACCATTTCGCCTCCCATAAAAAATATTAAAAAGATTTTGCCAAACAGTTTGGCCAATAAATACATCTTGGTACAATGGGAAGATAGCCTAAAAGCCAATACCACCTACAATTTCAATTTTGGTAATGCCATTGCCGATAACAACGAGGGCAATGTACTTTCCTATTTTAACTACGCATTTTCTACAGGCGATCATTTGGACGATTTGTACATCAGTGGAGAGGTCAAAGATGGACTGAAAATAAAGGACTCTAAGGAGTCTAAGCCCATTGTGGTGGGGCTGTATCCCGATAGCGACAGCATCGATTACAAACAAAAACCGTATTACATCACCAAAGCAGATGACGACGGCTATTTTGAACTGAATTACCTTTCGCCAGGAACCTACAAACTGATTGCTTTTCAAGATGAGAATGCCAATTCTGTCTACGATTCGGGAAAAGAAAAAATCGGTTTTATTAAAGAAGCTTTACACATAGAAAAAAGTATTTCCGGATTGAAACTGGCGGTTTTTCCATCCAAAAAGCAGGTGAAATTTAAAGAAGCAAAAGCAGTTTTGGGCGGTGTTTTGTTCCTGTACGAAGGACATCCGGAACATGTAAAAATAGAATCGCTGACGGAAAAACTAAAAGAGTATCGTGTGAGCCACCTGCCAAAATCCGATACCGCGATGGTCTGGTTTGATGCCAAAACTCAAAATATTGGAGTGGATAGTCCGGAAGGAATAAAATTTTCTTACCAAGCCGATGCGCAACCCCAAAAAGAAACTTCCATTACCTATCGTTATCAATCCAAAGACGATTTAACTTTGAATAGCGAAGAAACGGAATTGGCTCCCAATGAAGATTTTAAAATAAATTCTAATTATTTTGTAAAAGAACTGAACACCGAAAAGTGGTCGTTGAAAGTAGATAGTCTTATTACTCAAGCTTTTACAGCAACGGTATCACCTACCAATCCTTATCAAATCCTTGTGAAATCCGATTTCAAATCCGGGAAAAAATACCAACTCACGGTACCTAAAGAAACGATTTCTTCTTTTTACAAATCAAATTCCAAATCCTATCTTTGGGACATTTCTGCGGATGGAATAGAACAATACGGAAAGCTGACCGTTAACCTATCACCAGTACCTGCTGTGCCTTTTTGGGTGAAATTGTTTGACTCGGCCAATACCGTAAAATACAGCAAAAAAGCAGAAACTAGTGAGGTGGTCTTTGATATTGTGAAACCGGGAACTTATTTCATGAAAATTTTTATTGATGAAAATAAAAATGGGCAATGGGACGAAGCCGATTTTGAAACACAAACCCACGCCGAACCAGTAAAAATCTATTACAAACCGGTTTTGGTAAAAGCACTTTGGGAAATGGTAGAACCTTGGGATCTGAACGACAATCGCACCTTGGAAACTTCGTCAACAGAGGCGAATTCCGGATTGGGTACAGAGGCGAAGGATAGGGCAAAACCACAAAACCGCCCCGTTCATAACAACCAGCCTAAAAGAGAGCCTGGAAAATTAAAAATGAAAAATTAATGAAAAAATTAGTTAAAATACTCGTTATACTTGTTGTTATTTTTGGTCTAATGCAATTGGTACCTGTAGATAAAGTAAACCCACCGGTAAAGGTTTCAGAAAATTTTGTTTCGGTTTTCAATACGCCGAAAAATGTTCAAGAAATTCTGAAGTCGGCTTGTTACGACTGCCATTCCAACGAGACCATTTATCCGGATTATGCCAAAATAGCTCCTGTGTCTTGGGCCATAAAAGATCACATCAACGAGGGTAGGGAGCATCTTAATTTTTCCATTTGGACCACCTACAATCAGGATCTAAAAAGAAATATGTTGGAAAGCAGCATTGCCGATTTGGAACAAAACCGAATGCCCATTGCAGGATATACGGTTTATCATCCTGACGCCAAATTGAACGATGCCCAGAAAAAAGTGTTGATTAACTATTTCACCGATATTTTAAAGTCGGAAAAGTATTAAGATCATTAATTCTAATCAAAATTATTTATGATAAAAGCAGATGTACTCGTAATCGGTTCTGGGATTTCAGGTCTTTCGTATGCCATAAAAATTGCGGAAAAAATGCCGGAAGCACACATCATTATCGTAACCAAATCCGATGAAGACGAAAGCAATACCAAATATGCACAAGGCGGATTGGCGGTAGTGACCGATTTTGATAACGATAATTTTGAAAAGCATATCGAAGATACCATGCGTGCCGGAGACGGAGAAAACAACCGTGCCGTGGTCGAAATGGTCATCAAAGAAGGCCCTGCCCGTTTCCAAGAATTGGTGGATTGGGGTACCCGATTCGATATGGATCAGGACAGCCATTATAAGTTGGGCAGAGAAGGTGGACATACAGAAAATAGAATTGTTCACCACAAAGACATCACCGGTTTCGAAATAGAAAGAGCTTTGCTTGCCACCATCAACCGATCCAAAAATATTGAAATTCTGGACCACCATTATGTCATCGATTTACTTACCGAACACCATGTTCCCGGGAAAACTTTTGATGATAGAGAAATCAATTGCTACGGTGCTTACATCTTGGATGAAAGAAATAAAAAAATAAAGAAAATTACTGCCAAAATAACATTAGTAGCAACGGGCGGTGCCGGTCATGTGTACAAAAATACCACCAACCCGATTATTGCCACCGGCGATGGTATTGCCTTTGTCCACAGAGCAAGAGGCAAGGTGAGCAACATGCAGTATTTGCAATTTCACCCAACAGCCATGTATTCTAAACACGATGGCATGTTGTTTTTGATCTCGGAAGCGGTGCGTGGCGACGGCGCAAAACTCCGTACAAAAGACGGAAAACCCTTCATGCAAAAATACGACGAAAGGCAAGAGTTGGCTTCCAGAGATATTGTAGCACGAGCCATTGACAACGAACTGAAAATTTCCGGTGACGAGTATGTTGGTTTGGATTGTCGTGAAATGAATCAAGAAAAATTCACAGAACACTTTCCCAATATTTACAAAAAATGCATGTCCGAAGGGGTGGATCCTTTCCAACAACTGATCCCCGTTGTCCCGGCCTGCCATTACCTGATGGGCGGGATAGAAGTGGATATGGACGGACAAAGTTCCATAAAAAATCTATTTGCCGTGGGCGAGTGTACCAATTCCGGATTGCACGGAGCCAATCGCTTGGCATCCAATTCTTTGTTGGAAGGTTTGGTTTTTGGACATAAGGCAGCGGTGAAAACTGTGGAATTGTTACAGGAAAACGACTTCAATTTCAACGACCTGAAAGCCATCCCCGAATGGAATGAAGAAGGCATGAAAATGATGGACGAAATGGTGATGGTCTCCTATCTAAGAAAACAATTGCAAGAAATGATGAGCGATTTGGTAGGGATAGTCCGTAGCAACTCCCGATTGGAATTGGCAAAGAAAAAACAATTCGAAATATACGAAGCCGTGAACGAGCTGTACAACTATTCCATCATGTCGCCACAACTTTCAGAACTTAGAAATTTGGTTAATATTTCTTATTTGATCATTAAGCAATCTCTGCAAATGAAGGAAAATAAAGGCGCTTTTTACAATAAAGACCTTACCGATCAAGCATTGATAAAAAAATAGTGGCAATATTGTCCACTATTTTTTTTGGAATGGTTATATTTGAAAATGGCTCAGATTGTAAAATTCAAGCCAAATTTAATAGCAGACACACTTCATGTATTGGGTTGTTATTGATTGGTGATTTCAATAGGATTTTCATTTGTGTGAAGGGCTTTAATCCTAAGTTCCTCATCTCTTATTAATTGTTGAAGCGTGGTTTCTGTACCTGGAACTTTATTGTTTAACATTTCTTTGGTCAATTGGCTTTTCATCATGGCAAATGGGTTTTGCGCATATTGAGAAATAGCTTTAGCAAATTTTATTTTTGGGACTGTTTTATAATTTCCTTTATCGATTTTTTTTAATTTTTCAATTTCAGAAAACTCTTGATAATTGGTAATTTTGTAGTTTCCAACAAGTTGCCAAATAAAATTTTTGGAGTTGTCTTCTATCTTAACGATTAATCCAGGCAAACCATGAAACTTGTAAGGGCCATCGCTAATTGGGATTTGATTGGTAAACCAAGCTATCCATTTTCTGCCTCCGAAGGTTAGGGTAGCCTTCTGACAATCATAATTGTTAATGTTTTCTTTAGAATTTTCGATTTTCCAGTCTAGATTTACAATTTCATTATAAGTTAAATATACTGGTAAAGTGCCACTTTCTAAAACTTCTATGAATGAAATTTCTTGGGAAGGCAATTTTTTAATCACCTTGTAAGATATTTTAGGGTTTTTTATTTTCTTTAATATCTCAGTAAAATTATTGGTCTCTTTTGCATTCTCAATTTTTATTTTCATTATGGAATCTTGAGAGGCATAAGTATAATCTTTATAAGTTGATTGTTTATCCAAAACATCGAGTACTGTTAATACATTCTCTAATTCTCTTGCATTTTTCTTTTGTTTGAATTTTAATTCATAAAAAAAACGATTGGCATTGGTTTGAGATAAAGCCAAATTAGAAAGAAAAAGGATTAATAAAATTGTTGTTTTTCGCATTTTATTTATAAATTGTTAATTTTCATTAGATTGTTTTTTACCAATTTGTACATCGATGGATATTCTACCATTATTCCAGAGTTTAATTGATTGTTAATGGTTGCATCTTCTATAAAATGATATTTTTCTAAGGGTATTTTTAGCGAATTACATTTTTTTATTAAAGCAGTTCTATAGCGAGTAGAAATCCAAAATTCATTTTTAGTAAAATGTTGACTTTGTCTATTGAGTTCTTTTAGTTTTTCTGTACAGGCAATACATTCTGAAGATAAAACCAATATGATTATTTGTTTCTTATTGTTTTGTTTGCTTTGTGTTTTTAGAAAAGACACTGTATGCGTGGTTTCTTTATAACACCCTAATAGCAGAAATAGAGAAACAATAAAGATTTTTTTTTTCATTTAAAACTCATTTTATTAAAATCAAAAGGGATTGCAGTGTCTATATTTACATTGTTTATTGGGTTGATGTAGGTGTTGTCATAAAAAGTTTCATTTTTAATACCATTATTTAGCCCTCTATATTGGTAGTTGTTTTCATAATAATGAAAATAGTATTTTCCATTATTTTTTTGATTAATAATCATCACATCATCTCTATCAATAAAAAATTTATAGGCTTTACTTTTTTCGTCAATGCTTGTATTTTGTGTGTTTTTTTTAGATTTTGAAAGCTTAAATATCCCCTCATAAATTCCAAAATCATCGGTATCAATTATTAAACTACCATTGTACAATCTATTTTCCTCTTTTTTTGGACTGAATTTTAGAATGTATTTTCCATCTATTTTCCAAATTTTGAAATCATACTTTTGGAATTCTCGTATTAAATTTAGAATTTGTATTTGTACTCTTGCAAAATGGATGAGAAAAACGGTATCATCAGCACCTCGTAATGGTATAAATTCTTCATCTTTGTACAGTATTTTTCTCTTTACTTTACCTGTGTCATTAAAAGCGGTGTTAGTGTAACTCACAAAATTAGGGTCGATATAGAAATTGTTTTTACTTTCCACAAACAATTCTTTTCCTTTTTGAAAAAAGATATTGTCAATGGTATAATAAGTTTTTTCTTTTGTGGCTAAAGACATTTTTAATGCATATTTTCTAACAGGCACATTCAAAGTTGTATCTCTTACCACCATGAAAACTTTGTTAAGTATTTGTTGGACATCAAACTTATCACTTTTAATCACGACCTCTTCTATTTTTGAGGTTCGGATGGAATCCATTTTTAGCTCTAAAGGTATGTTTTTGAATATGAAAACAGGATTGTCCAAACCATTTTTTATAAAATATACAGAATCGTTCGGACTCATATTGCCAATAACTGCTTTTCCTAAGGCATTAGTTTCTCCTATTTTCTTTTTTTGTGTATAGATTCCAACTTGAGATATTGCTTGTTTTTTCGCATCAACTATTGTAATGTTTTTGTCTTGAGCGTTAAATATTACAGTTGAAAAAATACATACAAAACACCAAATATTTTTTAAATTTCCTATCATTTCTTTGCTTTTTTAAATGCTAAAAGTTGCCCAAAAATATGGACAACTTATGCTCTAACGAAGAACTTTAACTTTAATTAACATTATAGTCTTGTGGTGGTGTAATTGTTTCTTTTACCCTACCAGTACAGTTTCTTATTTCAGTTCGTAGATATTGACCATTATCGTCCAATATATCGACAGTTACAGAACCAGTCCAAAAAGTAAGCCCTAATATACCCCATTCAACACAAGTATTTTTTGTTTGAATTTCTTTGTTTGCACTAACTAATTGTGGGGTAATTAGGGATAAAACCATAATTGAAGTAAATAATTTCTTTTTCATAGTATTTCTTTTAATTAATTTTGCAAAGTTGTAATTTGTTTTCAAAATTCACTATATCACACAGAATAAAATATATTTGTTAGAATAAAATATTCTTTTATTTCTTTTACCTTTGTAAAAATCAAAATAATGAACTTGTTTAAAGTAAAAAAATCGATAAACACCTTTAAAAAAAGGCGTTAATTATTTGTTTAAAAGACTGGTATTCAGTATATTAGAGGAAAAATAACTACAAATTTCTCTATGCAAAAGAATA